>JBFMEV010000021.1:0-58096 GCA_040752335.1 Chloroflexota bacterium | reverse complement strand
TGTCCCGCGCCCATCGCCGCCCCGCAGCGGCCGCGCCGGCGCGGCGGGGGCTCGACCCGAGCGCCCGGGTCGCGGCCGCGATCGCGGCCAGGTCGGCGGCCAGGGCGGCGCACGCAGCGCAGGTCGCGAGGCGGTCCCGGGCGGCCATCGTCTCACCGGCCTCCAGATCGCCCGCCGCCGCGCGGGCCACGAGCACGAGGTCGTGGGACCCGTGGTCGACGGCTCGGCGGTCAGTCACGGAACAGGTCCATGCGGTCGGCGAGGCGGTCGCGCAGGGCCAGTCGGCCCCTGTGGATCCGGGACTTGACCGTCCCGAGCGAGACGCCCGTCATCTGGGCGATCTCGGCATAGTCGTAGCCCTCGACGTCGAACAGGACGATCGCCGCCCGCTGGTCGTCGGTGATCCGGGCGAGGGCGTCGTTGAGGGCCCGGTGGCGCTCCGAGCGGAGGGAGGTCGTCACGGGATCGTCCGCTTCGGTCGCCGGCGGTTGCCAGCTGTCGTCCTCGAGCTCAGGGTAGTGATCGGCCGGTCGCCGCTTGCGGAGGCGCTGGGCGTCCATCGCCGCGTTGATCGCGATCCGGCTGAGCCACGACCGGACGGAGCCGCCACGGAACGAGGCCATGTTGCGATAGGCCGAGAAGAACGCCTCCTGGACGGCGTCGGAGGCCTGATCGCGGTCGGGCACCATCCGGACGACGAGGGCATAGAGCAGGTCCTGGTAGCACAGGACGAGGTCGTTGAAGGCGTCGAGGTCCCCGGCCCGCGCCTGCTCCAGGAGGATGAGGTCGCGTCGCTGGACGGGGTCATCGGACACCGTGCTCGGGCGACGATCCTCCACGGCCAGGGGGGTCCTCCGGACGGCGATACTGAGGCGGCGCGAGTCTAGCATCGGTCGCCGGGAGGACGCGGAGCCCCTGCCGGGGGTTCCACGATGTCAGGTCGGGATCGTCACCCCGATGGCGTCTTCGTTCGCAATCGGCACGGCGTCGTGCCACAGGACGAGCTTCCAGGCATTCCCACGCCGGACGAACGCGGCCGTGACGCGGAACGGCGTCTCGACCCCATCGGGCGTGCGGTAGACGAACCGGTCGTACGCCCAGCCGACCCCGTGCTCGGCGAAAGCCTGCGGGTCGGCACCGAGGATCTCTGCACCGGCGAGCGCCGCGCCCTGCTCGGTCAGGATCTCGCCAAGACGCGGGCCGTCCCACCACTCCGACGGATCGGACCCGATTCCGTGCACCTGCGGGTCATCGAGGACGAAGTCGTGCGGGCCGGGCTTGCCGACCAGCACGTCGTAGATCCCGAAGATCAAGGTCCGGATCTCGGGCGAGCGCTCCATCGCGGCCCGATCGTAGCAACCGCCGTCGCGGTCCGTGATCGACGGGCCCTCGCCGTGGGGACGGTACACTCGCGACGGCCGGAGTGGCGGAACGGCATACGCTGCAGTCTCAAACACTGCTGAGGGCAACCTCTTGTGGGTTCGAATCCCACCTCCGGCACCACCCCTTCGCGGGCCCGAGGCGGGCGTGGCGGATGCCCGCCGTGACACCGACCCGCCGGGGGAACGGATTCTGGCGACGCGGACGGGCACCCACCGCGAGTCTGGCGCGGCCGGACCGCCCGTCGTGATCGAGAGCACGACTCGGGGGCTGTCGTCTGGCCGACACGCCGCTGATCGAGGAAGCCGGCGTCGTCCGGCCCGACCCTACAGGTTCCGGAACGGCTCCGGGACGTAGGCCTCGAGGTCCGACCCCCAGCCGGCCAGGACATTCCGTACGGCGGGGTCGTCGCGGACCAGCCACGACAGGTGGCGGAGCGCGTGCTCGAGGACCTGAGGCGTCCCGATCGAGGCGGGGGCCGCCGTGGCTTCGCCGCGGGCGAGGTCGGCCCGACCGATCGACTCGGTGACGAGGAACGGGCTGATCACAGCGGGCAGCTCGACCGCGGCGACGTACGTCAGGACGATCCGGCCGGGCTCGGCCCGCCACGAGGTCGAGTGGACGACCAGCGGCCGCAGGTCGTATCGGCCGACAGCGGCCAGGACGACCCCGGCCGGCTCCCGATCGACCGCCATCGGGAGCTGGAGGCTCTCGGCGTGGACAGGGCGCAGGTTCTGGAGCCCATCGTCGCCGCGGCCGACGAGAAGGACCTCCAGCGTCTGGGCGACGAAGTCGGCCGACCAGGGTGCCTCGACGATCGGCGCGACGACCGGCAGGGCGGACGGCGCCGGCGGCTCAGCCCCGCCGGACATCCGCGGTTCAGCCGGGCCGGACATCCGCGGCGCGGCCGGGGACGGTGACATCGACCGCGATCGCCAGGACCTCCTCGCGGGTGGTCTCGATGCCGTGGACCTCCCGACCGTGGGCGATGACCTGGGCGATGACCTCGTCCTCCGTCCCCCGGACCTGCCAGCCGCAGAGGCAGGTGGCTTCCTTCATCCCGCACCTCGTGGCGCCCGAACCGACCCTGACGGCCGCGTCCCCGTACGATGGGACCGTGGACGGGCCGTCGCTTCAGGAACGATACGCCCCCGGCGGCCGCTGCTTCGGCTGCGGGCCGGCGAACGCCGACGGGCTCCGGCTCAGGAGCTTCGAGGCCGACGACGGCTCGATCGTCGCAACATGGCAACCCGAGCCCCGGTTCGAGGCCTTCGACGGCGCGCTCAACGGCGGCATCGCGAGCACCCTCCTCGACTGCCATGCGAACTGGGCCGCGGTCATGGGCCTCGCGGCGGCGCTCGGCGAGGTCGCCCCCGGCTGTGTGACCGCCGACCTGGCCGTCCGGTTCCACGCTCCGACCCCGACCCGCGACGGCCCGATCCGGCTCGTCTCGCGGGTCGTGGAGGTCACCGGCCGCCGGGCGACGGTCGAGGCCAGTGCCCAGGCGCCCGATGGGACGACCACGGCGACTGCTCGCGGGTCGTTCGTGGCGGTGCGGCCGGGCCATCCCGCGTACGATCGATGGCGCAGATGAGCTTCCTCGACCGACTGCGGCGAGCCCCGGAGAGCGACCCGCTCGCGGACCGGCCACCTGGCGCCCGAGCCGGCGCCGACGACCCTGCGCGCAGGTTGGACGCCGACACCACGTCCGGCGAGACCGACACCGTCCGCCGGATCGTCGCCCGCCTGGACGCCCTGCCGGCGGCTCGGGCCCGGTTCCTCGCCGGCTATGCCTACATCCTGGCCCGGGCCGCCCATGCCGACCTCCACATCAGTGACGCCGAGACGCGGGTCATGGAGGACGCGCTCGTCGACGTCGGAGGCCTCGACACGGCCCAGGCGGTGATCGTCGTCGAGCTCGCGAAGCTCCAGTCGCGGACGAAGTTCGGGACCGAGGATTACCTCGTGACCCGCGAGTTCGCCGGCCTCGCGACGGACGAGGAGAAGCTCGCGGTCCTCCGGGCCTGCTTCGCCGTCGGTGCGGCCGACGACGAGATCACGAACGACGAGGCCCAGGTGATCAACCAGATCGCGAAGGAGCTCTGGATCGATCGCGACGCCCTCAATCGGGCCCGCGAGGCCTACGTCGATCGCTTCTCTGCCATCCGCGCCTCCCGGCGCCTGGCGCGCGGGCCGAGCGGTTAGGCCAGCGACAGTCGGACGAGCCCCTCCCCGAGCCGGCGCTGGACCTCGGCGAGCAGCTCGGCGTCGTAAGCGACGGCCTGTTTCAGCTCCATCGGCAGGGCCGAGCCGCCCGGGGCCGGGACGTGAACGACGACCCGGGTCTCGCCGGGCCGCTCCCGGACGAGCTGCCGGAACTGCTCCATCGCCCGGACGAGCCGGTCCGCCGGCGCGTCCCCGAACCTGACGTGGAGGACCCGGTCCGGGCCAACCGTCTCGAGCGGCGCGGTCGCCGCGGTCGCCGCGGCTGCGGCCCGCGTCCGGGCTTCGTCCGGAAGGGCTGGCTCGTCGTCGCGATCCGGCCGCGAGGCCCCGGCGTCGGCCGGCGGCGGGGCGTACGTCGGCACCGGCTCGGCCGGGGCGATCGGCGGCAGAGCGACCGCCGGCGACCCGGCGACGGGCGACGATGGCCGGGCCTCGGGCCGGAGGGGCGACACATACGGGACATCGACCCGTCGGCTGGGCAGGCCAGGGCCGGCCCCGGCCACGCCGACCGTGGCGATCGTGGTGACCGCGGCGCTCGAGCCGATCGAGCCGGCGCTCACCGGCGCCTGACCGGATTGAGCGGCTCCCGCAGCGACGCCCGGGCCGACCGCCACCGGGGCTCCGGGACCGCCGTGACCGTTGCCCCGCGGGCCGGCCCCGTTCCCGCCACCGTCGCCGCCGCCGGATCCCACCGGCCGGCGCCGGAACGAGCCCCGATCCCCGGCCGCGACATCCCGGGCAAACGCCTCGGCGCCGCGCCCGATGGCCTCGTCCCACGGGATCACGAGGTCGGCCAGGAGCGAGACGTCCTCGCCCCGATGGTCCACGCGGCCGGCCACCAGGAGAATCGCGCCCTCGGCCCAGGTTGGGCCGGTCTGCTCGTACAGTTTCGGGAAGACGACGACCTCGATCGAGCCCTGAAGGTCCTCGAGGGTCACGACGGCCATCGTCGAGCGGGCCCGGGTGACGACGGTCCGCGACCCGACGACGATCCCGCAGATCACGAGCCGCTGGCCATCGAGCGACTCGTCCGACTTGAGATCGCCCGAGTACGCGGTCACGAAGTCCCCGACCCGATCGGCGACCTCGCCCATCGGGTGCTCCGAGAGGTACAGCCCGAGGAGCTCCTTCTCCCACCGCAGCCGCTCCCGGGCCGGCGCCTCCGGCGTCGTCGGCAGCGGCCGCTCGAGGATCGCGGCGTCGGCGGCGCCCATGTCGAACAGCGAGACCTGGCCGGTGACCCGGTCGCGCTGGGTCGCCTGGGCCGCCGCGACCGCATCATCGAGCCCGAGGAGCACCTGGGCCGGGTGGCCGAAGGCGTTGAGTGCCCCGACCCGGGCCAGCGATTCGAGGACCTTGCGGTTCGTCAGCCGGAGGTCGATCCGGGTGCAGAAGTCGGTGAGCGACCGGAATGGGCCCTCGGCGTCGCGGGCGGCGATGATCGATTCGATCGCCCCCTGGCCGACGTTCTTGACCGCCAGGAGGCCGAACCGGATGGCCTCGCCCTCGACCGTGAACTCGAGCTGGCTCCGGTGGATGTCCGGTGGCCGGACCTCGATCCCAAGGCGGCGGCACTCGGCGACGGCCGCGGCGACCTTCTCCTCGGAGCTCCGGAAGGCCGACAGGACCGAGGTCATGTACTCGACGGTGTAGTTGGCCTTGAGGTACGCCGTCTGGTAGGCAATGAGCCCGTAGCAGGTCGCGTGGGCCTTGTTGAAGCCGTAGCGCTCGAACGGCTCGAAGGCCTTGAACACGGCGTCGATGACCTGGGGCTGGACACCACGCTCGGCGGCCTGGCCGACGAACTTCTCCTTCTGGGCCCGCAGGACCGAGGACTTCTTCTTCCGGATCGCGTAGCCGAGGGTGTCGGCCTCTGGGCCGGTGAAGCCGCCGAGGGCGATCGCGGCGGCCATGATGTCCTCCTGGTAGACGAAGATCCCGTAGGTCCGCGCGAGGAACGGCTCGAGGAGCGGGTGGAGGTAGGTGACCGCCTCCTGGCCGTGCTTCCGGCGGATGTAGGCCGGGATGTTGTCCATCGGACCTGGCCGGTACAGGGCGACCATCGCCGCGAGGTCGAAGACCGAGGTCGGGCGCAGGTCCCGGACGTAGCGCCGCATGCCCGCCGACTCGAGCTGGAAGATGCCCGTCGTCTCGCCGGTGCTCAGCAGGTCGAACGTCGCCGTGTCATCGAGCGGGATGTGGTCGAGGTCGATGTCGATGCCGCGGTGGGCCTTCACCTGGTCGACGGCGTTCTTGAGGATCGTCAGGTTGGACAGGCCCAGGAAGTCGAACTTCAAGAGGCCGAGGGCCTCGATCGCGTGCATCTCGTACTGGGTCATCAGCGAGTCCGAGTTCGTCGCCTTCTGGAGCGGCATGAGCTCCGTCAGCGGCTCACGCGAGATGACGACCCCGGCGGCGTGGGTCGAGGCATTCCGGGCGACGCCCTCGAGCTGGCGGGCGAAGTCGATGATCCGCTTCACGCCATCGTCGGCGTCGTGGAGCTCGCGCAGCGCGGGGCTGATCTCGAGGGCTTCCTCGAGCCGGATCCCGAGCTGGTTTGGGACGGCCTTGGCGATCCGGTCGACGTCGCCGTAGCCGTGGCCCAGGACCCGGCCGACGTCGCGGATCGCGGCCCGGGCGAGCATGGTGCCGAAGGTGATGATCTGGGCGACGTGGTCCTGGCCGTACTTCCGGGCGACGTAGGCGATGACTTCGTCGCGGCGGTCGTCCTGGAAGTCGACGTCGATGTCGGGCATCGTCACCCGGTCGGGGTTGAGGAACCGCTCGAACGGCAGGTCGTAGGCGATCGGGTCGACCGGCGTGATGCCGAGGGTGTAGGTCACGATCGAGCCCGGCGCGCTGCCCCGGCAGGTCGTCTGGATGCCCTGCTCCCGGGCGAACCGGATGAAATCGGCGACGATCAGGAAGTAGCCGGCGTAGCCCATCGAGATGATCACGCCGAGCTCGTAGTCGAGCCGCTCACGGAGGGCCGCATCGGCCTCGCCGTAGCGCCAGGCGAGGCCCCGCTCGCACTCCTTGCGGAGCCACGACTCGACGGTCTCTCCGTCGGGCACCGGGAAGTGCGGGATCCGGAGCTGGCCCAGCGGCAGCGCGACGTCGCACATCTCGGCGATCCGGCGGGTGTTGAGGATCGCCTCGCGCTGGTCCGGGAAGAGGGCCGCCATCTCGGCCGCCGACTTCAGGTAGAACGTGTCCGACTCGAACTTGAGGCGGCCCGGCGTGTCGAGGTTGTTGCCGGTCCCGATGCACAGCAGGACGTCCTGGGCCGGCGCCTGGCGGCGGTGGACGTAATGGAGGTCGTTGGTCACGACGAGCGGCAGGCCGACCTCGGGCGCGAGGCGGAGGAGCTGCTCGTTAAGGCGGCGCTGCTCCGGCAGGCCGTGGTCCTGGAGCTCGAGGTAGAAGCGGTCCGGTCCCAGAATGTCACGGTAGTTCCCGGCGACGCTGCGCGCCAGGTCCCAGTCCTCCACCTCGAGGGCCCGAGCGATCTCGCCGTTGAGACAGGCCGACAGGCCGACGAGCCCCTGGCTGTGGCGGGCGAGATGCTCGCGGTCGATCCGGGGCTTGTAGTAGTAGCCGTCGATGTGGGCGTCGCTGACGAGGCGACAGAGGTTCCGGTAGCCGACGAGATCGGAGGCCAGGAGCACGAGGTGGAAGGGCTGGGCATCGGCCTTGCCCTCCTTGTCGGTCATCGACCGGCGGGCGACGTAGGTCTCGACCCCGATGATCGGGCGGATGCCCGCCTTCCGGGCGGCCTGGTGGAAGGCGACCGCCCCGTACAGGGCCCCGTGGTCGGTCAGAGCCAGGCTGTCGAAGCCCTGGGCGCCGGCTTCGTCGACCATCTCCGAGATGCGCCCGAGGCCGTCGAGAAGGCTGAACTCCGAGTGGCTGTGGAGGTGGACGAAGTCGTTCGCGGCGATGGTCATCGGGAGGTCAATGGTAGCCCCGGCGGTCGGTCGGGGCCGCCGCTCGACTGCAGGCCCGGTGACGGGACTACCATGCGGTCCATGTCCGATCCCATTGCCTCGACGCACCGGCTCGCGACGCCCGATGGCCGACGCCTGGATCTCCACCTGGCGGGGCCGGCCGGCGGCGACGTCCTGCTGTTCCACACCGGAACGCCGTCGGCCCCGATCCCGTTCGAGCCGACGGTCCGGGCGCTGGCCGAGCGCGGGTTGCGGTACGTCGCGTTCAGCCGCCCGGGCTACGGCTCGTCGACGCGGCGACCCGGGCGCTCGGTCGTCGACGTCGTCGACGATGCCCGGACAGTCCTCGATCACGTCGGCGCGGCCACCGCGGTCACGGTCGGCTGGTCCGGCGGCGGCCCCCATGCCCTGGCCTGCGCCGCCCTGCTGCCCGACCGGATCGCCGCCGCCGCGCTGATCGCCGGCGTGGCGCCCTATCCGGCGGAGGGCCTGGATTTCCTCGCCGGGATGGGGGCCGAGAACATCGAGGAGTTCGGCGCGGCCCTCGAGAGTCCCGAGGCCCTCATCGTGTTCAAGGAGCGCAACTGGCCGATCTTCCGCTCCGTGACGGCCGGCGACGTCGCCGCGGCCTTCGGCGACCTGATCGACGAGGTCGACCGAGGCGCCCTCAGCGGAGAGTTCGCAGACTGGCAGGCGAGCTCCATCCGGGAGGCGCTGCGCGAGGGCTACTGGGGCTGGTTCGACGACGACATGGCCTTCGTCCGACCCTGGGGCTTCGCGCTCGAGACGATCCGGGTCCCCGTCCACGTCTGGCAGGGGCGGCACGACCGAATGGTGCCGTACGCCCATGGCGAGTGGCTGGCGAGCCACATCCCGACCGCGGTGCCACACCTGTCCGACGAGCACGGCCACCTGTCGCTGGGGGTTGCTGCGGTCGGGCTGATCGTCGACCAGCTGCTCGCGTCGGCGCGCGGGGCGGGGCCCACCCAGTCCTGACCGGTCGATCTCGACCGGGGCGTTCGACGTCAGCGGGCGAGGAGCTCCGCCACGACCGGCAGGATCCGCCCGATCCACAGCGCGTATTGGGCGCCGCTGGGGTGGAGGCCGTCGCGGGCGACGAGCGAGCGGTCGGTGGCCGCCCGAAGCGAGACGTCATGGATGTCGGCGACGGCGATGGTCCGGACCCTGGCCGCATCCGAGATCACGGCGTTGGCGGCACGGATCCCGGCCGCGTTCGCGTTCTGGTCGCCGTAGTCGGCGCCGGCCGGGGTCACCGTGTAGTCGGGTGTGGTCACGACGACGATCCGATCCGCCCCGACGCGGGCCACGAGGTCGTCGAGGATCCGCTCGACGTTTCGGCGGTAGGTCGCCTCCGGAACGCCCTGGACGACGTCGTTCACGCCGATGAGCAGGCTCACGAACTGCGGTTCAAGGGCCTCCAGACGCGGCATCTCGACGTCGAGGACGTCGCGGGACGTGAAGCCGTTCACCGCCAGGTTGGCGACGAGCTCGAGCGTCGGCGGCTCCGACCCGAGGGCCGCGACGAGCTGGTCCGGCCAGCGCTCCTCGACTCCGACCGAGGTCCCGATCGTGTACGAGTCGCCAAGGGCGACGAAGCGAAGGGCAACCCCGGTCACTGCCGGGCTCGCAGTCCCCGACCCGGCGGCCGGACCCGAGGTGGGATCCCGGGATCGGTCGGGGGAGCCACAGCCTGCCAGGGAGAGGCCCACCAGGAGGGCCAGGTGGGCGACGCCACGACGGCGCACGAGCTCAGGGCAGCCGCCCGAAGGCGTCGACGAGGACGTCCTCGAACCGCTCGCGCTCGATCCGGATCCCGACGTCCGCGTTCGGCTCCAGGCCGCGGCGGGCCATCCGCCGGGCCAGGCCCTCGCAGACCGTGCGGCCGCGGGCCGGGCCGTCGGTCGTATCGACGCGAACGTTGTACCGGGCGACGGCGACGAGATCCTCGATCGCGAGGTGCGCCACGGCGACCGCGTCGTGGATCGCCGTGGTCGTCCCGCCGTACCACTGGGCGACGCGCTCGATGGCGAACTCGACGAGCTCCGCGGCGACCCGCGCCGAGGCCGTGCCGGCCGCCCGGAGGCGAGCCGCGGCGGCCGCGTCGAGCGTCGCCTGATGGGTGACGTCGAGGCCCATCATCGTGATCGGCAGGCCGGATCGGAAGACGATGTCGGCCGCCTCGGGATCGGCGAGGATGTTGAACTCGGCCGCGACCGTCGTGTTCCCCTCGCCGATCGAGCCACCCATGATCGAGAGATGGGCGATCCGCTCGGTGAGGCCCGGGTGGACCCGCAGCAGCAGGGCGATGTTCGTGAGCGGGCCGATCGGCGCGATCGCCACCGGCAGCGGCGATTCGCGGAGCAGCCGGGCGATGAGCTCGACCGCGCCCTCCGGCCGGGGAGAGGCGGTCGAGGCCGGCAGGGTCGTCCGACCGATCCCCGAGGCCCCGTGGATCTCTGTCGCCCGGACGATCTCGCCGGTGAGCGCGCCCGGGGCGCCTTCGGCCACCGGGATGTCCGGCCGGCCGTAGCGGCTCAGGAGCCGGAGGGCGTTCTCGGTGCAATGCCGGACGTCGGCATTACCACCGACGGTCGTGACCGCCAGCAGCTCGAGCTCCGGGCGGGCGATCGCCAGGCCGATGGCCAGTGCGTCGTCGAGGCCTGGATCGCTGTCGATGATGAGCGGCAGCGGCCGCTCGGGGGTGCCCAGGGGCGCCGAGCGCGGCACCGCCGGCGCCGGGTAGAAGGTCGGGCTGGCGATGATCGTGGGGCCGTCGGTCCGGCCGGGCACGTCCCCGTCAGCCCTGCTCGTATGGCTGGCCGGCCGAGGCCGGTCCACGGACGCGTCCCACGACGCCGGCCACCACGACGATCGTGATGATGTACGGGACGCTGTTAAGGAGCTGCGGCGGAACCTGGACGCCGAGGATGGACAGCAGGGCCTGGGCGGAATCGGCGAAGCCGAACACCAACGCAGCGGCGAACGCGCCGATCGGGTGCCAGGCCCCGAAGATCATCGCGGCCAGGGCGATGAACCCTTTCCCTGCGGTCATCTGCATCTGGAAGCTGCCGGCCGTCGCGAGCGGCAGGTACGACCCGGCGAGACCGCAGATCAGGCCGGCGAAGAAGAGCGCCCGATAGCGGATCTGGAGGACGTTGATCCCGACCGTCCCGGCCGCGGCCGGCTTCTCGCCGGAGGCCCGAAGACGCAGTCCCCAGCGCGTCCGGAAGATGAGGTAGGTCAGGACGATGACGAGGATGATGCTGAGGTAGACATATGGCCGCAGTGAGAACAGGAGGGGTCCCAGGACCGGGATGTCGGACAGGAACGGCAGCTGCATCGCGGCCACATTCGGCGGGGTGTTGAGCTCGGGACTGCTGCCGAGGACGCGCAGGAACAAGAAGTTCGTGATCCCGACCGCCCCGATGTTGATGACCGTCCCGGCAATGATCTGGTCGACCCTGTGCCGGATGCCGAGCCAGGCGAGGAGGAGGCCGAGGAGCCCGCTCACGACCATCGCCGCCGAGACGCCGGCGACCGTCGCCGCGAACATGTTCCCGGTCGCGCCAAGGACGACGCTGCCCACGACCACCGAGACGCAGGCGCCGACGAGCATCTTGCCCTCGAGGGCGATGTTGAGCATCCCGCTCCGCTCAGACAGGATCCCGGCCAGCGCCCCGAGCGTGAGCGGTGTCGCCAGCTCGAAGCTGCCGCTCAGGACGCGGCTGAGGTTCGCGATGGTGCCGTCGAGCAACGCGCCGAGGATGACCGCCACGTACGGCACGAGGAGGACGAGCAGCCACGGCCGCCAGCGGAACGTCGCCCCCCGCCACAGCTGGAGGGCCCCGACGAGCGCCGCCGCCAGCCCGGCGATCACCCACAGCAGGCCCACGCTCGTCGCGACCTCGAACCGATCCTGCCCGGTGTTGTAGATCCGGAAGAGGAAGATCGCCGGCGTGGAGAAGGCGCTCGACGCGAAGTAGAACGAGAGGACGCCGAGGGCCAGGAGCGTCGCGCCCCTGATCCGCGCATCGCGCAGAGCGCGCCGGGCGGCCAACCCTTCACCGTGGGGCAGGGCGGTTGCGACGGCGGCGCTCACACCGGCTCCGCCGGCGCGGTCGGCGCCACGGACGCGATCTCGGGCGCGGGCTTGGCGACCTTGACCCGCCAGATCGTTCGAATCAGGCCCGGCGCCGCCACGAACATGATGACCATGGCCATGATGAAGAACAGCAGGTCGAACGGGATCCCCGACTGGATGCCCATGACCTTACCCCCGGTCGTCAGGGCTCCGAACAGCAGCCCGGCGGCGACGACGCCACTAGGACGCAGGCCCGCGAGCAGGGCAAGGGCGATGGCGTTGAAGCCGATTCCGCCGGACAGGTCGTTCGTCAGCTGGCCGGTGGCACCGATGACGAGGAACCCGCCGCCCATCCCGGCGAGCCCGCCGGACAGGGCCATCCCGAGCATCATCGAGCCGCCCGCGCTCATGCCGGCATAGCGGGCCGCCGTGGGGTTGAAACCCGCCGCCCGGAGCTCGTAGCCCTTCGTCGTCCGGAACAGCAGCCACGACACCGCGGCCGCCATGACCAGGGAGGCCACGAAACCGTAGTCGAGCCGGATCGCCGGGAGGCTGATGATCGAGGGGACGTCGACCCATGCCGACATGTTCTTGGAGATCGGCTGGGAGCTGCCGGCGGCGCGAAGCGACGGGCCGAGCAGGGCGAAGAGCACGACCTGGGCCCCGATGTAGTTGAGCATGATCGTGGTGATGACCTCGTGGGCGCCCGTCCGCGCCTTGAGGAAGCCGGGGATGAAGCCCCAGAAGCCACCGAACAGGATGGCCGCAGCGATCGCGAGGGCGAGGATCACGAGCGACGGCAGGCCCGAGGTCTGGAGGCCAACACCGACGATCGTCGCGCCAAGGGCGCCCACGATCAGCTGGCCGTCGCCGCCGATGTTGAACATGCCCGTCCGGAACGAGATGGCGACCGCGAGGCCGACGAAGATCAGCGGGGTCGCTGCAACGAGGGTCTCGGTGATCGGGCGGATCGCCGTGGCGATCGTGCGGTCGTTGGGGTCCTCGAACGCCAGCCGGATCCGCTCCGGGTCGCCGAACGCGCCGGTGAGCATCGCGCCGTAGCCGTTGAACACCCCGCCGACCGCCGCGCCGAGGGCGCCGGCCGGGTCGCTGCCGATCTGCGCCAGGTTCTCGAAGTCGGTGAGGATGATCACCACGGCGCCGAGGATCAGCGCGGTCAGCACCGCCAGGCCCGGGACGAGGGCGCGCCGGGCCAGGCCCGCGAGCGCCCTCATGCCGCCGTCCCCTCGCCGAAGATCGCGCCGCCCATGAGCAGGCCGAGGTTCTCGAGGGTCGCGTCGTCGCCGGCCAGGATGCCGACGATCCGGCCGTCGTACATGACCGCGATCCGATCGCCAACCGCCAGGACCTCGTCGAGCTCCGTGCTGACGATGACGATCGCTGCCCCGGCGTCGCGCTGCTCGACGATCCGGCGATGAATGTATTCGATCGAGCCGACGTCCAGGCCCCGCGTCGGCTGGGCCGCGATGACCAGCTGGACGGGAACCGAGAACTCGCGGGCCACGACGACCTTCTGCTGGTTGCCGCCGGACAGCGCCGTCGCCAGCGTCTGGATCGACGGTGTCCGGATGTCAAAGTCCTTGACCCCCTGGGTCGCGCGTTCGCTGACGGCCTTGAGGTTGAAGATGCCGCGGCGGCTGTACGGCTCGCGATGGTAGGTGTCGAGGATGTAGTTCTCGGCGACGGTCATGAAGGCGATGAGGCCGTCCCGGCCACGGTCCTCCGGGATGTGGGCAACACCGAGATCGGAGACCTGGCGGGGTGAGGCCCGCTCCACGTGGTGACCGCCGATCGTGATCTCGCCCGAGTCGATCGTGCGGAGCCCGGTGATCGCTTCCACGAGCTCCGTCTGGCCGTTGCCCTGGACGCCGGCGATGACGAGGATCTCGCCGGCCCGGACCTCCAGGTCGACCCCCTGGACGGCCAGCTCCAGGCGATCGTCCCGGACGACCAGGTCCTTGATACCGAGGACGACCTCGCCCGGCTTGGCGGGTCCCTTCGGGACGATCAGCTCGACGTCGCGGCCGACCATCAGGTTCGCAAGCGCCTGGCGCGTCGTGGTCTTGGGGTCCGCCGTCCCAGCGACCCGGCCGCGTCGAAGGACAACGATCTTGTCCGCGACCTCGATGACCTCGTTGAGCTTGTGGGTGATGAAGATGATCGTGGTGCCAGTGGCCGCGAGCGACCGGATGATCCCGAAGAGCTCCTCGGTCTCGCTCGGGGTCAGGACCGCGGAGGGCTCGTCGAGGACGAGGATGTCGCTCTTGCGGTAGAGGGCCTTGAGGATTTCGACCCGCTGCCGGACTCCGACCGGCAGGTTCTCGATCTTGGCGTCGGGATTGACGTTCAACTTGTACTGCTCGGACAGCTCGACGATCCGGTTCCGCGCAGCGGCCCGATCGAAGGCCCGGAAGGGGCCGCTGACCGGTTCCGCACCGAGGGCGACGGCCTCGACGACGTCGAAGACCGGGACGAGCATGAAGTGTTGATGAACCATCCCGACGCCGGCCGCGATCGCGGCGTGGGGGTCACCGAAGACCCGCACCTGGTCGTCGATGACGATCTCGCCCGAGTCCGGCTTGTACAGGCCGGACAGGATGTTCATCAGCGTCGTCTTGCCGGCGCCGTTCTCACCGAGCAGGCCCAGGACCTGGCCCTTGTCAACCGAGATCGAGATCTTGTCGTTGGCCAGGACGCCCGGGAACCGCTTCGAGATCTCGCGAAGTTCGAGCCGCATCGCGGCGATGCCCTCGTGTCGGGGATGGAACCCGCCCCCGGCCCGCGCGCGCGGGCCGGGGGCGATGATGGGACGCCGTTGCTGCGACTCGGAGTCAGCAGCCGCGGGCGAGGTACTCGCAGACCGAGATCTCGCCCTTGATGATGGACTCCCGGAGGGCTTCGATCTCGGCCTTGAGCTCGGCAGAGATCTCGCTCTCGTAATCGTGGAACGGCGACAGCAGGACGCCGTCGTTGGCGAGGATACCGGCGTAGTCCGTACCGCCAAGGTAGCCGCCCTCGACCTTGTGGAAGAAGTCTAGGACAGAGACGTCGATGGCCTTCTGGGCCGACGTCAGGAGCGCCCCGTTCGTCGGCTCGCCGAGGCTGATGTACTGGTCGGTGTCGACGCCGATCGCCCACAGGCCGTTGTCGTGCATCGCCTTGATCGAGCCGTTGCCCGTGGCGCCGGCGACGGGATGGACGATGTCGACGCCCTGGTCGATCAGCGCCTGGGCGAGCTGCTCGCCCTTGGCCGGATCGTTCCACGGGTTGTCGCCGCCGACGAACGTGCCGCTCGAGTCGCCGTCCCAGCCCAGCAGCTCAACGCTGGTGCTGTGGACCTCGTTGTAGCGGGCGATGCCGGCGTACATGCCGTCCATGAAGCGGGTGACGCCGGGGAACTGCTGGCCGCCGTAGGTGCCGATCTTGCCGGTCTCGGTGAACCCGGCCGCCAGGTAGCCGGCGAGCATCGCCGCCTGGTCGATGTGGTAATCGAGACCGGTGAAGTTGTCCGGATGCGGGGTGTCGTCGTCGTTACCGCAGGTGAAGTCCGGTCCGCACAGGTTCCAGGCCGTGTCCACCTGGGCGAACGCGACGTCGGGGTACAGCGCGGTCGCGGCGGCCGTCGCCTCGCCCTGGAGGAAGCCGACGGTCACGACCGCCGTGCAACCCTGGTCGATGAGGCGGGTGATGTTGGCCGCGTAGTCGGTCGCGCCCTGGGCCTCGCTGAAGTGGGTGGTGAAGCCCTCGGCAGCCGCGTCATCGAGGCCCTTCTTGGCGAGGTCGTTGAAGTTGCGGTCGCCGAGACCGCCGGTGTCGAAGGCGACGCAGGCCACGGTGGTCATGGCCGTCGGCTCGTCAGTCGGTTCGGGAGCCTCGGACACCGCGGGCGTCGCGGTCGGGGTGGTTCCGGTCGCGGACGGGCTCGCCCCCGGCCCACACGCCGCGAAGGCGAGGGCTGCAATCGCGCCGAGCGCGAGCAGCCGCGTGGAGATGCGCAACGTACTCCTCCTCCTGGTCAGTACCGGCACGACAGTTCACGAGATGCCGGTCGTCCGGCGCAGGATACGCTACCCGGTGCCGGTGCGTCGACGCTCCGGACGGGCCCTGCGGATCGCTATCTTGCACCGTTGGCGGCCCCGCGGGAAGCCGCCCTGGCACGTGTTGGAGGACCCTTGCCGCGATGACGTTCGATCTCCACGACAAGCGCCGCGTGGCCGACCTGCTCGACCTTCACGAGGGGCGGATCGGCGTCCCGATGCTCGACGACGCGGGCATCGGGGCCCTCCTCGCGACGCGCCCCCGAATCGCCGTCGTCGGCGCCTCTTCCAATCCGGCCCGGCCGTCGAACGGCGTCCTTCGCGACCTTGTCGGGCTCGGCTTCGAGGTCGTGCCGGTCAATCCGGCGGAGACGGTCATCGAGGGCCTCGCCTGCCATCCAACCCTGGCCTCGGCGGTCGAGGCGACGGGACCTGTCGACCTGGTGGACGTCTTCCGGCGAGTCGAGGCCTGTCCGGGCCACGCCCGCGAGGCGGTCGCGGTCGGGGCGCGCTGCCTGTGGCTCCAGCTCGGGATCGCCAGCCGCGAGGCCGGCGAGATCGCGGCCGCGGGCGGGCTCGCCGTCGTCATGGATCGCTGCCTGGCGGTCGAGGCCGTCCGGTGGGGACCGGCGTCGTGACACGTCCGGCGCGGAGGTGGTGAGGGCGATGGATCGGTCCGACTGGTGGATGGCGCTGCCGCGGACTGCGTTCGACGCCCTCGGGCAGACGTGGATCCCCGTCGGGGCACCCGGATTCGCCGGCTTGGAGAAGGCCCGCTGGCGAGATCTGCTCGACGGCCGCTTCGGGCCAGACGGCTGGCGCCTGGGTCACGTCGTCCGGGGCCGGATCGTGGGCCCGGCCGAGGCGATCGTCGAGTACGAGGCGTCATACCGGGTCTTCCTCCGCGACCGGCGGGCGCTCGTGGCGTTCCTCGCCGCGACCTGCGGCAACGTCTACGACGACCGAGTCGAGAACGTCTTCTCTGACACCTATGACCAGCCCGACACCCCCTCCAACCACTACCAGGACGTGGCCGTCCGGCGGGTCGTGGGGACCCCCCCCCCACCCCCCCCCCGGCGGGGGCCGCCGGGCGGGGCGGCGGCGAGCTCGCCGACGATCCCGCCTGGCCCGAGGTGACGCCGACCTCGCCGGGCGATGCCGATCTCGTCGATCTGGGGACCGGGCAGGTCCACCGGGTGCCGCGGGCCTATGGCTTCCGGGGTGGCCACCTGCTCCAGATCCGAGAGCCAGACTCGCCGGGCTACGCCCTGAGCCCGGCGGTCGTGCCGGTCCACGACCCGGCCCTCATCACGACCCTGCCCGCTCGCCGCGAGTGGTACCACCTCGAGGGCTGCGCCCACCTCTCGGTCGAGGCGTTCTGGCAGATGAGCAAGGTCGTTGAGGTCCGCTACGACCGGTTCCTGGCGCTCGGGCCCGGCCGGGCCGAGCCGCTCGCCGGCCTGTGACCATCGCCACGGCCGCCATCTCGGCCCGGGCTGGGCCAGAGACGCTGCTCCTCGGCACGATCAGCCTGGACCGCTACCTGGGCACGGAGGTCGTGCTGCCCGGGGGCGGCATCCTCAACATGGCCTGGCACTGGCGGACGCTGGGCCGGCCGTTCGAGGTCGTGACCCGGGTGGGTCGCGAGGACGGGGGGCCGATCCTCGAGTTCATGGACCGCCACACCATCCGTACCGTCGGCGATGCGGTCCTCGCCCCCGGCCGGTCGTCCTCGATCGACATCACGATCCAGGCCGATCGCCAGCCGGACATGCAGGACTTCGAGGCGGGAACGTGGGACGGGTTCCGGGCGACTCCCGCCGAGCGGGCAGCCCTGGTGGCCGCCCGCCGCCTTCACACCGTCCTCACCGAGGGTGCGATCGCCGAGCTCGGGCGGCTCGCCGCGGAGGGTGTTCTTGCGCACCTCGAGGTCGCGGCCGACTTCCTTGGCTTCCGCCACTACACCATCGAACGTCTCGCGCGGACGATGGGCCACGTGGACGTCGGCTTCATCGGCTGGCCCGGCGACATCGAGGCACCCGAGGTCCGGGGGATGCGCGACGTCGCCTTCGACCTCGGTCGCCTGCTGGTCGTCACGATGGGTTCGCGAGCCATCCGGGTCTTCGACGGCCGCACCGAACGGGCGGACCGCCGGTTCGCGGTCATGCCCGTCGACGTCGAGGGCACGACCCTCGGCTGCGGGGACGCGTTCATCGCCTGGTTCCTCGACGAGCTGTGGCGCAGCGGCGACCTTGACCGCGCCGTGGAACGCGGCCGGCTCGGTGGCGCCGCGGCCACCCGCTCGTTCCGGCCCCTCCCCGACGAGGCCTACCCCACTCTCGCCGCGACGATCCCCGGCCCCCTCGCTCCGAACCCCTGAAGGAGACGCCCGATGCCCCAGATCCACCTCCACGCCGAGCCCGGCGACTACGCCCCGGTCGTGCTCCTGCCCGGGGATCCCAACCGGGCAACCCGGATCGCCGCCCGCTTCGACGGCGGCCTGGAGGCGTCGCGACTCGTGACCTCGCACCGCGGCCTGCTCGGCTACACGGGGACGGTCGAAGGGGTCCCGGTCAGCGTCCAGACGACCATGATGGGCACACCCACGACCTCGATCGTCGTCGAGGAGCTGCTCATGCTCGGCGCCACGACGTTCATCCGCGTTGGCACGACGGGCGGCTATCCGGGCACCGCCATCGGTGACGCGGTGGTTGCCCTGGCCGCGGCTGCGAACACCGGCGTCGGACAGGTCCTCGGGGGTGGCGAGGCCACCGCGCCGACCGCCGACTTCGACGTCGTCCTGGCGCTCGTCGCCGCCGCCCGGGCGGCCGGGCTGACCTGCCACGTCGGGCCCATCGTGACGGGCGACTATTTCTACGATCCCACGCCCGGCGGATCCGGCCGCTGGGGCCGGCGCGGCTACCTCTCGGCGGAGATGGAGACCGCAGCCCTGTACCTGCTCGCGATGCGCGAACGAGCGAAGGGCCGGCCCGTCCGAGCGGGCTGCATCCTGACCGTCTCCGATGTCATCCGGGATCTCGCGCCCGACGCCGAGGCAGCGGTGGGCCGCGAGGCGTGGTTCCGTCCGCCCGAGGACGAGGTCACCCGGCGCGTCGACCTCACCATCGGGGCGGCCATCGCCGCCGCCGCCGAGCTGGGCCGCGCCGCCGGCTGATCTCGCAACGCGGCTCAGCGCCTACCGCACGTGCGAGAGGCCGAGGGCGAAGTCTTCGAGGAGGTCGTCGACGTCCTCGCAGCCGACCGAGATACGGACCATGCCGCCCTGCTTGGGCCGAGGGTAGACGAGGGTGCAGATGTCGCCCAGGCTGACCCCGATGTCGCAGAGGCGGAGGTGGTCGGTGAAGGCGGCCATCCCGGTGATCCCGCCGCGCGGCTGGAAGGTCAGCATCGCGCCGCCGGGCCCCTCGATGAGCCGCGCCGCGACGTCGTGGTCCGGGTGCGAGGCGAGGCCCGGGTAACGGACCCAGTCCACGGCGGTCTGGGCCTCCAGCCAGGTCGCCAGCTGGACGGCGTTGAAGGAGGCGGCCCGCGACCGAAGCGGCAGGGTCCGGATGCCGCGCATGACGAGGAAGCTGGCGAACGGGCTGGCCGCCTGGCCGAGGGCGTCGGTCAGCTTCCGGATCGGGTCGAGGAGGGCCTTGGGACCGGACACGACCCCCGACACCGCGTCGCCGTGGCCGGAGAGGTACTTCGTGGCGGCGTGGACCACCATGTCGGCGCCGTGCTCGATCGGGCGGAGGAGGGCCGGCCCGAGGAAGGTGTTGTCGGCGATGACGATGAGCCCATGGCGGTGGCCGAGCTCGGCCAGGGCATCGATGTCGGGGACCCGGAGGCGGGGGTTGGTCGAGGTCTCGAAGAAGAGGACCTTCGTCGCCGGCGTGATCGCCGCCTCGACGGCGGCGAGATCGGTCATGTCGACCCGGCTGACGTCGATGCCGCGACGCGGGAAGTCGTCGCCGAGGAGGACCTCCGTGATCACGAACAGCTCGTCGCCGACGACGACGTGGTCACCGGCCTCGAGATGGGTCAGGAGCGTCGATGACACGGCAGCCATGCCGGACGAGGACACGATCGAGTCCTCGGCCCCCTCGAGCGCCGCGACCTTCTCCTCGAGGGCCCGGTTCGTGGGGTTGCCGGTCCGCGAGTAGAAATACGCCCCGGGCTCCCAGGCGAGCGCCCGATCGACCGCCTCCTCCTTCTCGGCCGCGGTGTCGAACGAGAAGGTCGATGTTGCGAAGATCGGCGGCTTGTGGGCCCGGGTCACGGGGTCGGGGCGCTCGCCGGCGTGGATGGCCCGGGTGGCGAAGCCGCGCCCGTCCGTTCGTTCGCGGGGCATCAGGGGAGCGCGAAGCCGGCGAAGACGAGAACGAAGCCGATCCCGGCGATGATCGCCCCGTTGCGGGCCTGGCGCCGGAGCACGTCCATCGCGACCGACGCACCTGTCGGCCCGCTGTCCCGAAGGCCACCCCGCCAGGCTTCGTAGCGGGCGACGTTCGCATCCTGCTCCTTGAGCGCCCGGTAGCGCCGCCACGGCTCACGGGCCCGGAGGTAGCCGACGCCGATCAGGGCGACGCCGGCGATCCAGAGGACGACGTTGAGGGTCCCCATCAGCCTCCCTCCCCTGCCCCGAGGCGTTGCCGGAGCGCCGCCTGCACGACGGCGGCATTCGCCTGTCCGCGCGTCTGCTTCATGACCGCGCCGACGAGGAAGCCGATCGCCTGGGCCTTGCCGGCGCGAACGTCCGCAACCGCCGCGGGGTTCGCCGCGATGACGCCGTCGACGATCTCGCCGAGCGCAACGGCATCCGAGATTCGGTGGTACCCGCGGGATTCGACGATCGAACGGGGCTCGGCCCCGGTCTCGATGTGTTCGTTGAGTACTTCCTTGGCGTTTGCGCGTGTGAGAGTCCCCGTGCCCGATGCCCGGACGATGTCGGCGATGCCAGTCGGGGTCGCCCGGCCGACCAGGCCTGTCGGGCCGCGCTCGAGCCGAGTGTTCGATGCGGCCGCGTATTCCTGGGTCACGAGTCGACCAAGTTCGACGATGGGCAGAGTCGCGTCCACGTCAAGTGGACGGTCGAAGCCGGCAATCAAGTCGTGGCTACCAGCGATGGTCGACGCGACCACAGGCGAAAGACCCAGCTGCCGGTACCGTGTCCGGCGGGCGGCCGGCAGCTCGGGCAGAGATGACCGGATCTCCGCCAGCCACGCGGCGTCGACCCGCAGCGGCGGCAGGTCCGGCTCCGGGAAGTAACGGTAGTCGTCGGAGGTCTCCTTGACGCGCATCCGGTAGGTCTCGCCGCGCTCGTCGGACCAGCCGCGCGTCTCCTGGACGAGAGGCTCGCCCGCATCCAGCGCCGCCGCCTGGCGCTCGATCTCGAAGTTGATCGCCCGCTCGACCGAGCGGAACGAGTTCATGTTCTTGACCTCGACCCGTGTCCCGTAGGCCGCCGTTCCCGGCCGCCGGAGCGAGACATTGGCCTCGACCCGCAGCTGGCCCCGCTCCATGTCGGCATCGGACGCGCCGATCGTCCGGAGCAGGAGCTGGAGCTCCTCGGCGTAGCGACGGGCCTGCTCGGCCGTCCGGACGTCGGGCTCGGTGACGATCTCCATGAGCGGCACGCCGGAGCGGTTGAAGTCGACGAGGCTGATCCGCTCGCCGCCCGGGCCCGGGGCGTGGACGAGCTTGGCGGTGTCCTCCTCGAGATGGGCCCGGGTGATCCGGATCGTGAACGGGCCGTCGGACGTGTCGATCGTCAGCGTGCCGGCGGCGGCCAGGGGCAGGTCGTACTGGCTGATCTGGTAGCCCTTGGGGAGGTCCGGATAGAAGTAGTTCTTGCGATCCCAGCGCGTGTGCTCCGGCGTCCGGGCGTCGATGGCCGCCCCGGTCGCGA
Organism: Chloroflexota bacterium; assembly: GCA_040752335.1. Taxonomy (GTDB): domain Bacteria; phylum Chloroflexota; class Limnocylindria; order Limnocylindrales; family CSP1-4; genus UBA5189. The sequence continues at coordinate 36,469 of JBFMEV010000021.1, read as the reverse complement.
GGACGAGCTCCACGGCGCGGCGGTTGATGACCGGGAGCGCCCCCGGCAGGCCCAGGCAGACCGGACAGGTGTGGGTGTTCGGGGCGGCCCCGTCGTATGCCGTCGAGCAGCCGCAGAACATCTTCGATGCCGTCCTGAGCTGCGAGTGGACCTCGATCCCGATGACCGGCTCCCAGCGCTCGAGGATCCCCGCCAGGCGGTCGGGAGCCGCCGCGGTCGCGCTCACGCCGCCCGGCAATGCGCGACGAACCGGCCGATCCGGCGGAGCGCCTCCTCGAGCTGCTCGTAGCTCGTCGCGTAACAGGCCCGGACGTGGCCCTCGCCCGACGGCCCGAAGGCGCCGCCCGGGACGACCGCGACGTGCTCCTCCTCGAGCAGCCGCTCGGCGAACGTCTCGGAATCCAGGCCCGTGGAGGTGATCCGGGGGAAGGCATAGAAGGCACCCCGCGGCTCGAACGTCTCGAGGCCGATGGCGTTGAGGCCGTCGACGACGAGACGGCGGCGGCGGTCGTACTCGGTGAGCATCCGCTGAACGTCGGGCTCGCCGTCCTGGAGAGCGATGAGCGCGGCGTCCTGCGCGACCGTCGGGGCGGACATGATGCCGTACTGGTGGACCTTCACGATCCCCTCCAGGATCCCGGCCGGGGCCGCCAGCCAGCCGACTCGCCAGCCGGTCATCGCGTAGGCCTTCGAGAAGCCGCCCATGAGGATCGTCCGGTCGCGCATCCCCGGCAGCGACGACATCGCCCGGTGGGTGTAGCTGCCATACGCCAGGCGGTCGTAGATCTCATCGCTGTAGACGAGGAGGTCGTGGCGGACGGCGATGGCCGCCAGCTCGTCCTGGACCGAGGGCGGCAGGACGGCGCCAGTCGGGTTGCAGGGATAGCCCAGGAAGAGGGCCTTCGTCCGCGGCGTGATCGCTGCCTCGACGGCCGCCGGGTCGATCGCGAAATCGTCCTCGAAGCGGGTCGGGACGTGGACGGCCGTGCCGCCGGCGAAGACGATCGCCGGGACGTAGGCGACGTACGACGGCTCGTGGAGAATGATCTCGTCACCGGGGTCACATGTGGCGCGCAGGGCGAGGTCGACGGCCTCCGAGGCGCCGACGGTGATGAGGAGCTCCCGCGCCGGGTCGTAGCGAATGCCGTAGCGGCGATCGAGGTGGCGGTGGAGCGCCTGGCGGAGCTCGACGGTCCCGTAGTTGGACGTGTAGTGGGTCCGCCCCTCGCGGAGCGACTCCACGCCTGCCTCGATGATGTGGCGTGGCGTGTCGAAGTCGGGCTCCCCGACGCCCAGGCTGATGACGTCGCTCATCGTCGCCAGGATGTCGAAGAACTTCCGAATGCCGGACGGCGGAACGGATCGGACGCGCGCGGATAGGGCCCGCTCGGCGAGCGGCGGGCGGGCGGGCCGTGCCGACCCCAGAATGTCGTGTGCGAGGTGGTCTTCCGGGCGCGTCGTGGTCATCGGCCCGAAGCCTACGGCATCACTCCTCGCTCGTCCGAGTCCCAGCGGGCGCGTCGTCGTTCAGCGTGCCCGGCGGGGCATCCGGCCCTGAACCGGCGTACGGGTCCTGGACCGGGCTGCTCTCGCGCCACCGCCGCGGGCCGTGGCCCACGTCCGAGAACATCTCGGCGATCTCGATGAGCTCGCGCCAGAGCCACCGCGGCAGTGCCATCGCGCGATCGATCAGTGTTCGGTGCCGGATCGCCGGGGGTTGTGCCATCGGGAACCCTCCTTGCGCGCGGCGGTCAGCCCGCCAGTGTCGCGTCGGTCGCGAGCGCCCCCTCGACGACGGCATCGACGTCGCGATGAAGCGCCACCCGATCGCGGGCGAGCTTCTCGGCCCTGGACTTGAGGCCCTGCATCTGGCGCTGGGTCATCACGAAGACGCCGAAGCCGAGGACCGGGGCCAGGAAGCGCGACGCCGGCGTGTCCTCGTCCATCCGGACGCGGAAGCGCTCGATGAGCCGGGTCCGACCGCCGTCAAGCGGCTCGAGGGCGAAGATCCAGGCGGCGGTGAACTGGGGCGGCGTCGCCGTCTCGAGGAACCGTCCCGAGACCGCCAGGCCGGGCGCCTGGGCCGCGGGCACCGGCGCATCCTTCCGGGTGGCGAGGACCTCCGGGTCGATGTAGAGGACGAGCGCCCGCTCAGGCTCGACGACCTTCACGATGAAGCCGCCGCCGGGATCGGTCGGGACGATGTCGCCCACGGCGAGCGACTGGTGCTCGGGCAAGATCGCGTCGGAGCTCGCGCCCTTCATATCGATGGCGTCGTAGCTGTACCAGCCGCCGCGCCCGTAGCCCATCTGGACGAGCCACGGCCAGACCGCCTCTGGCGGCGCCTCGATCGTGATTCCACGCGTGTCGCACGCGCTCGGGTCCGTGACCAGGTCATCGCCCGGCAGAATCCTCTCGGCCTCGACAGGATCGATCCCCCACGTCCTGTACCACTGCCTCGCGGCGACGTAGCCGGCCCAGCCGGCCGCCGCGATCGCCGATCCGACGACGATTCGCTTGAACATGGAACACCTCCGACCGCCCATCGTGAACCGTCCGGGCTGCCACGGACAGGGCCGACCCGCCCCTTCTCGGCGGACGGGCCGATCCCGGCCGACCAGCTCGCCGCTGACCTACCGCGATCCAGCCAGGACAGCGGCACGCTCGACCGGGGTCGGGCCTGACGGATCGTCCGCCGCCGCGAGCGCCGGCGGCTCGAGGCCGCGCCAGGGCGCCGCCGCCGTCAGCCCCTCGAAGGCACGAGCCGCCCGGAAGAGCATCAGCTCGCTCCAGGCCGGGCCGATGAGCTGGAGCCCGACCGGCAGGCCCTCGGACAGCCCGCACGGGATCGATACCCCGGGGAGGCCGGCCATGTTCACCGGCAGGGTGCAGGCGTCGGACAGGTACATCGCCACCGGGTCGGTCATCCGGGCCCCGAACCGGAACGCGACCGACGGCGATGTCGGCGCGACGAGGGCATCGATCCCGGAGGCGAAGACATCGTCGAAGTCGCGCTTGATGAGCGTCCGGACCTTCTGGGCCTTGAGATAGAAGGCGTCGTAGTAGCCGGCCGAGAGGGCGTACGTGCCGAGCATGATCCGGCGCTTCACCTCGGCGCCAAATCCCTCGCCCCGGGTGGCGAGGTAGTCCGCGATGAAGTCGCCGCCCTCGAGGCGCCGGGAGTGGCCGTAGCGAACGCCGTCGTAACGGGCCAGGTTGGCCGATGCCTCGGCCGGGGCGACGATGTAGTACGCCGCGAGGCCGTAGTCCGTGTGGGGCAGGCTGACGTCCTCGACTCGCGCCCCGGCGTCGACGAGGAAGGCGACGCTCTCGTGGATCCGGCGCTCGACGTCGGGATCCATGCCGGCGACGAAGTACTCGCGGGGGAGCCCGAAGCGCCGGCCCCGCAGCCAGGCCACCGCCTCGTCGTCCGAGTCCGGCAGGTGGAGGAGCTCGTCCTCGACGGGCACGGGCGCCGACGTGGAATCGCGGGGATCGCGGCCGGCCACGGCGTGGAGGAGCGCTGCGGCATCGCGAACGTCGCGGGCGAGGGGCCCGATCTGGTCGAGCGAGCTGGCGAAGGCGACGATCCCGTAGCGGCTCACCCGGCCGTAGGTCGGCTTCATCCCCACGATGCCGCACAGGGCGGCAGGCTGGCGGATCGAGCCGCCCGTGTCCGTGCCCAGCGACAGCGGCACGTGGTGGGCCGCCACGACCGCCGCCGACCCACCGGACGAGCCGCCCGGGACGGTGTCGAGGTCCCAGGGGTTGCTGACCGGGCCGTAGGCCGAGTACTCGTTCGACGAGCCCATTGCGAACTCGTCCATGTTCGTCTTGCCGAGGAACACCGCCCCGACGGCCCGCAGCCGCTCCACGATGTGGGCGTCGTATGGGGCCCGGTAGCCGACGAGGATTCGCGAGCCGGCCGTGCACTGCATGCCCTCGACGCTGATGAGGTCCTTCAGGCCGACCGGGATTCCGTGCAGCGGGTGGAGCGCCCCGATCGCCGCCGGGCCGTCACGCCGGGCGCTCGCGAGCGCGGCGTCGGCGGCGTCGGCCCGGAGGAGCGCCCCTTCGCGGTCGATGACGAGCCAGGCGTTGAGGGCGTGGTTCTGGCGCTCGGCGAGCTCCACGTGCGCCTCGGTCAGTGCGCGAGAGGTCGTCTCGCCCCTTCGCAGGAGCGCGGCCATCTCGCGTGCGAGGAGGCGGGTCAGGTCTGCGCTCATGGGGTGGTGGCTCGTCCGGGGAGGGCGCGGCTCAGCCGGCGTCCCCGCCGAGGATCGGCGGCACGATGACGAATTCGCCCTCCCGGGCGGGCGCGTTCCCGAGGACGGCGGCCTGCGGCAGGGACGGGGTCGCGACATCGTCGCGAAGGATGTTCTCGAGCTCGATCGTCTGGGCCGTCGGCGGGATCGCGTCCGTGTCGAGCTCGGCCAGCTTCATGTACTGCTCGAGGATGTGGTTGAGCTGGCCCTCGAGGCGATCGAGCTCCTCGGCCGTCATGCCGAGACGTGCGAGGTGCGCGACATGCTCGACATCGGAGCGGGAGAGGCCGGCCATCGATCGATGATAGCCGAGGCATGCGGTCCGGCCGCCACGGCCGCCTCCGACGCCGCCGGCGCCTCCGCCGCTACGATGCGACGGTGACCACCCTGGCCGCGCGCTCCACGATCCGGCCCATGCTGGCCACCGACGTCGACCCGGCATCCGAGGCCATCCTCCGAGCGAGCTGGGGCGACCGGCGGACGTGGTTCGAGTTCGCGACCTCGCAGCCCGAGTGCCGCCCGGTCGTCGCCGAGATCGACGGCCGGCTCGCCGGCACCGGCGTGGGCACGCTGAATGGCCGCGTCGGCTGGGTCGGCACGATCTGGGTGGACCCCGGACATCGTGGCGCGGGTCTCGGTCGCGCGCTGACCCAGGCGGTCATCGACGGTCTCGAGGCCGGCGGCTGCCGGACTCTCGTGCTCGTCGCCACGGACCAGGGGCTGCCGCTCTACGAGCGGATGGGCTTCGAGCTTCAGACCCGCTACCGAATCCTGGAGGCCCCGGGCCTCGACCCGGCGACCACAACCCCCGATCCCGCGGTCCGCGCGTTCACCCCCGCGGACCTGGCGGCGATCGTCGACCTCGACCGCACCGCCACGGGCGAGGACCGCGTGCACGCGATCCGCCGCTTCGCATCGCCCGCGGCGGCGAGGGTCCTCGACATCGATGGCAGCGTCCGGGGGTTCGTCATCCGGGCGCCGTGGGGTGGCGGCGCGACCGTCGCGGCCGAGACCGCCGACGCCATCCGCATCCTCGACACCCGTCGACGCGCGAGCGGACGCGGCGGCCGGGTGCGGGTCGGCCTCGTCGAGGAGAACACCGCCGGGCTTGCCGCCCTCGAGGCGGCGGGGCTGACGCCCGTCTGGTCCGCCCCGCGGCTCATCCGCGGCAATCCCCTCGACTGGCGCCCCGACTGGATCTGGGGCCAGTTCAACCACGCGATGGGGTAAGGCGCGCGCGAACGGCGTCACCGGACGAGCTGTTGCGAATCTCACACCTCGACGGCAACGAAAGTCCTGCCCGCCCGCACCGGCCGGGTGATGGTGCCGCGCGGCGTCGGCCTCGATCCTATCGAGGTCGGCCCCGCATCCGTTCGATCCCCGAGGCTCCGGTGACGATCCTCACGGCCTGTCTCTCGTGCGGCACGCCCGCGCGATCCGCCAACAGCGCGTTCTGTGGCCGCTGCGGTCTGCCCTTCGGCGCTCCCCCACCGGCCCACGTGGAGCTGCCGGTCTGCCCGGTCTGCTACCGGGCCTCGGACGACGATGGTCGATTCCCGAGTGCGGCCCTGCCGGGCCTCCGCCTCGACCTGCGTCGCCACGTCGCGGAGCATGACCAGCACCCGGTCGGTGACGACGACTACCTCGAGACGCTCCGCGAGGGCACGCGCGTGCGGATCGGGCGCTGGACCGCGCCATTCGACCTCGTCCGCCGCTACCTCGTCACGGGCGCCCTCGACGGCGGCCGGCGACGCCAGTACGAGCACGACCTGATCGTGACCGCGATGACCCAGCTGGCCCGCTTCGGACCGGGTGCGGTCATCCTCGGCGACCAGCCCGAGTGGCGGGCCGCCCGCGACGCCGTCAGCGAGCTCCTCGAGCGCTACCACCGGTCGCGGGTTCACCGCGCGCGCCACTGAGCGAGGGCGCCGGCCGCGCCGGGTCGGGCTGTCGGGCAGGATCGTCGCCACGCGGCTTCGTCAACGGCGAGGCGCGTGGGGCCTGCTGCCATGCTACCGACCTCATGCCCCGTCCGTCGGACTCCGGCGACACAAAGCCGCCCGAGCTCGGAAGCTGACGCAAGTTCCCGTACCGTCCCCAGCGCACGCACGAGGCTGTCAGTCATGGGCCTGTGATCCCATCCGATCGAGCCAGTCGCCTACAAGAGTCGCGAGCACGCCGGGACGCTCCGAGACCAACAGGTGCCCGGCCACGTCGAGGACTGCAAACGTCGATCGTGGGAAACGATCCAACAGGCGCAGTGCATCGCGAAAACCGACGATGGAGTCTTGGCGACCAACGACGATGAGCGAAGGGCCCTTGATTGGTGCGCCGACACCGTCGACGTCGTCCGTGAATTCGTCGGCGGCCTGAATTCGCTCGATGGTCGCCGGGTCGGCGGCCACGGCGGCCGGCCCGACGACAGACGCGAACTGCTCCCACTTTGCCGCGTCCACGACCACGGCAACCGACCGGAACTTCTCGGCAAGTTCCGTGGGCACTCCATCGAGCACGTGCGCCTGCTCCTGGAGAACGCGGTGGGCCGGTAGGTCACGATCTGATCGGTTGGCGATCACTACCGGGCACAGAAGCGCCGCGCCGGCCACTTGCTCGGGGCGTCCGGCGATGACGCCGCGAGCGAGGTAGGCACCTCACGACTCGCCCACGATCGCAAAGCGCTCGCCGCCGATCATCTCCTCGACCACATCCGATACGACTCTCAGCATGCCGTCGCTGCCATGGACGAACGGCTCAGCGGGTGATGCCCCGAATCCCGGCGAATCGATGTGGATCCGTCGGTACACCATACGAGGCGATCACGGGGTCCAAAGTGGCACGAAGACGAGGATGGTCCGTCGGAATGCCATGGATGAAAAGCACGGGCATGCCCGCGCCAAGTTCATCGACGTGGATAGTGTGTCCGGCGATCGCTCTAGCAGACATCGGGTCCCAAAGGCCCTCGATCGGGATTCTGTAGGTTGCCATCGCGGGTCCATCGCCCTCCGGGCGCGCGAAGGCGACCAGCGGGGTTAGCCACGAAACCCGTCGACCGGGTCCTCGTGCCGTTCACGCATGTACTTCCTCGGCATCGATCGACACGAGCAGGCTCTCGAGGCGGTCGAGTTGATGCTGCCAGCCGGCATCGTTCTGGCCCATGTCATCGCGATCCGCGAACCCAACGTGGGTCAGGAGGATCCGCGTCTGGCCGAGCTCCTCGCTCAGTTCAAAAGTGACGGTTGTCTCCGCCGGATCGCCGACAAGCGCCCACGTGTGAACGAGCCGCCGCGGCGGATCGACCTCCCGATATGTACCCCCGAGCGCGAATTCAGGCCCCCCCGGGAACCGGACGCGGAACTTGAGCGCACCGCCGGGCCGGACATCCATCTCGTCAACGACCGTCTCCGAACCGTCCGGGCCCATCCATCGGGCATACAGACCCGGGTCCGTGAGCGCCCGGAATACCAGCGTCGGAGTACCCGGGATGCGGCGATCGATGACGAGGCCCAGTTGGCCGACTCCGGGGTTCATGCGCGCTCCTCCAATGCCGCGTGCCGGTCCGATGGACCTCCCTGCGCGAGTTCGTCGGTCAGCGTCGCCAGGCGATCGATGCTCGCCTCCCAGAACGGGCGATAGAAGTCGAGCAGCTCACCAGCGGCTCGGAGGCCGTCGGGCCGCAGCCTAAGCCAGTGACGACGGCCATCGACGCGGCGCTGGATCAGTCCAGAGCGCTCCAGGATCCGGACGTGCTTGCTCACGCTGGGCAGCGCCATATTCAAGGGCGCCGCGACCTCCCCGACCGTGGCTTCCCCCTGGGCCAGTCTGGCCAGGATGGCGCGCCGGCTCGGGTCGGCAAGGGCTCCGAACACGTCGTCGAGCCTGGTGGGTTCCTGCATCGATCCTGACGGAGCCTCCAATTGGTTGCTAGGGCGGCTAATAGTTATCTATGCCGGCAAGCTATGTCAAGGCCGGCCGAGGCGCCCGCCTGGTTCAACGAGGCGGGCAAGATGAACCTCGGACAGTTGGTTGGTCGGCCAGTAGTTCCCCATTCGGAGAACTCACGTCGAGGCCGATTCAGCGGCGGCGACGGCCGGCATTTCGTGCGTCGAGGCAGCCTCCGGCCGCGACTTGCGCTCGGGCATCGCGCGACCCCGAAGGATTCCGAAGGACACCAGTGCCATGACGGCGTACGTCACGGCCGCCGTCACGAAGACTGCCTGAAGCGACACTAGCGAAGCGGTCACGCCGCCGGCCACTGCCCCGATCGGTTGGGAGCCCCAGGACAGCAGTCGGTAGGCGCTCATCACGCGACCGCGCAGCTCGTCCGGGACCAGCCTCTGGCGAATCGTAATCACCGCCACGTTCCAGAAGGTGAGCATGACCCCGAATCCAAGGCTGGCGATCGCGACCACGGGAACGCTAACGGCCGTGCTCATCACCAGTGCCGCCACCGCGCCGAGCCCGAGGCCCAAGCGAATGGCGCCGCCTGGTCCGAGAATCCAGATTGCCCTCGGAGCGATCGTCGCGCCGATGAGGCCGCCGAGACCGACCGCCGAGAGCAGCGCCCCGTAGGCCGTGCCGGACACCCCGAGCACGTCCCGCGCGTAGATGACAAAGATCGCGATGACTCCGAACGTGGCGAGATTGATGAGTCCGGCCGCAATCGCGAGTGAACGGAGGAGACGATGCCGGGCAAGCCAGCGAAGTCCCTCCGCGATTTCCACCCGTAGCGGAGCTCGAAGGCGCGGCGGCGCGGAGGCTTCGGCCGTCGCTCGGTACGACCCGTGCAGCGTGGCAACGATGAGGACCGCAATCACGAAGCTGGCTGCGTCGGCGACAAACGGCCAGCCGGCGCCGAGGCCGAACAGGAACGCACCGATGGCAGGCCCCAGGAAGATGTTGGTTAGCCAGGTACTCGTCTGGAGCCTGCCATTGGCGCTAGCAAGCCGGTCCGGCCGGACGATGGTCGCGATCACTGCTTCCGAGGCCGGATCGAAGAAGGTTTCGGCGCTGGCCAGCAGGAAAGCGATCAGGTACACGGCCAGGACGCCGAACGGAGCGCCGGCTCCGACGGCGACTCCGGCGAGTGCCAGAACCACGACCGCGCGGAATCCGTCGGCCGCGAGCATCACGTCTCGTCGATCCCAGCGATCCACGAGCGCGCCCGCGGGCAGTGCCAGTAGGAGCCACGGCAACTGTCCCGCGACCGTGGCGCCGGCCACGAGCAGGGGCTCGCGGGTCAACGTCGAGACCAGAAGCGGGATGGCAGCGAGGAGCATGCCGTCGCCGAGATTCGAGATCGCGCCGGCTGCCCAGAGGCGGCCGAAGCCGCCCCTGGGCTTGGACCCGTCGGAGACGTTCATGGCCGAATCGGCCGTCCCTAGCGGAGGTAGGTCGATCCGCCATCCACCACGAGCGAGGAGCCGGTGATGAACGCGGCGTCGGTTGATGCGAGGAACACCGCCGCCCGCCCAATCTCGGTCTCCAGATCGGCGAACCGCTTGAGCGGCACCGTCGAGAGGATCATCTCCTCCATGCCCGGGTTGGCATCAAGGACGGAGGCGACGGCCGGCGTCCTCGCGAACGGGATGAGCGTGACGACGCGGATGCTGTCCGGCGCCCACTCGATGGCTGCCGCGCGGCTCAGGGAGTCGATGGCGGCCTTCACGGCCGCGTAGCCGCCAAGTCCCTGCGGGTTTGTTTCCGACGCCGCGCCGGATGAGAGATTGATGACGACGCCGCCACCGATGAGATGCGGATATGCCGCGCGCATCAGGTGCAAGGTTCCGACGGCCCCTGATCGCCATCCGGATTCGAGCCCGTCCAGGTTCATCTCCGTGATCGAGCCGAACGAATACTCCTGGGCGGCATTGACCAGGATCTTGAGCGGACCCAGGTCCTCGACCACGCGTCCGACGATCGCATCGACGGCGCTCTCGTCGCTGACGTCGCCGGGATATGCCGCCGCCTGCCCACCGCGCCGCGCGATCTCGCGCACCGTATCGTCCAACTTGGACGGGGTGCGGCCGACGACCGCGACCGACGCCCCCTCGGCTGCCAAGGCGAGCGCGATCCCGCGTCCAATGCCCTGACCCCCACCCGTGACGAGTGCCACCTTGCCCTTGAATATTTCCATTGCCGTTTCTCCTGGCTGACCGGCCATCACTTAGCCGATTAGCTAAAGATTAGCCCACGTGGAAACTGTCGTCAAGGGCGGCCCGGTAACTCACGCGACTTCACGACGAGCGAGGCGTCAGTGGTGAGCCGCCCCGAGCGCCGATCGAGCCTGAGCGAGATGGACGCGGTCGTGGCCGGCCTCGAGCCGGTGAGATCGATGCACTCTCGGCCACGCCCGTTGTGATGGCCGACCCGCGCCCGGTGCGCCGCTGAGAGTCGGGCTCAGAGCTCGAGGTTCTACGCCCGGAGGGCCTCGAGCAGGTCGAGCAGGCGCTCGACGTCGTCGTCCTGGTGGCGCAGCCGCTCGACCTACAGCGCCTGGTCGTAGCCGATGATCTCCGGCTCGTCGTGGGCCAGGATCCAGCGGTAACGACCGGCGACGACGAGCTCGCCATCGACGATATGCCCGATGCACTCGAGAGCGGACCATTCGCCGGGCTCGGGGCGGGCCCGCAGCCGCGGGCCGGTCTCGCGGACGAGCGCCCGGAGCGCGGCCGGTGCCTGGGCCTGGGCGACCGCCGGGTCGTCGTCGCCGAGTGCGGCGAGGAGGCTCTGGCGGTAGGCCTCGGCCGGCCGGACCGGGTCCGGCGTCGGGCTGGAACCTGGACTCATCATTCGATCTCTCCTGCCAGGAGCTTCCGGAACCCGTCGGCATCGAGGATCGGGAGCCCGAGCTCCTCCGCCTTGGCGAGCTTCGAGCCGGCGCCTGGGCCCGCCACGACATAGTCCGTCTTCTTCGACACGGATCCGACAGGCTTTCCGCCCGCGTCTCGAACGGCCTGCTCGGCTTCTTCACGGCTGAAGCCCTCGATCGAGCCCGTGACGACCACGGCCTTGCCGGCCAACGGGCCCGCTGCGGCGGCCCCGCCTCCGGCCGGCCGTGGGGCCGGCAGCTCGACCTCGACGCCGGCGTCGGCGAGGTCTTCGAGGACCGCCCGGCCCGGGCCGGCCGCGGCGAACCAGGCCGCGAGCGCGGCCGAGACCGCCGGGCCGACGCCCTCGATCTCCTCGAACCGGGCCGGCTCGTCGGTCGCGACCCGCTCGAGGAACGAGGCCGCCCGCGGGAGCCAGTCGTCACCGGCGGGAACCTCGGCCGCAAGCCAGCGGGCGAGCTCGATCGCCGTCGTCCAGCCGACCTGGGGGATGCCGAGGGCCGCGATGACCCGCTCGAGCGGCCGCCGCCGCGCCTTCTGGATCGCGGCGTGGAGGTTCTCGGCGCTCTTCCGGCCGTAGCGCTCGAGGCCCTCGAGGTCCTCGACCGTGACCCGGAAGAAGTCGCCGCGCGACTTCACCAGCCCGGTCTGGAGGAGCTGCTCGAGCGTCTTCCAGCCGGTGCCCTCGATGTCCATCGTCCCGGCGAAGTGGCCGAACTCCTGGGAGACCCGGGCCGGGCAGGCGAGGTTGGGGCAGTAGTGGCGGACCGCGCCCTCGTCCTGGACGATCGTCGTGCCGCAGACCGGGCAGGTTGGCGGCATCTCGAACTCGCGCTCGTCGCCGTCGCGCCGGTCGAGGAGCGGCCGCACGACCTCGGGGATGACGTCGCCGGCCTTCTGGAGGACCACCCAGTCGCCGATCCGGATGTCCTTGCGCCGGATCTCGTCGAGGTTATGGAGGGTGGCCCGGGCGACGGTCGATCCGGCGACCTTCACGGGCGTCAGCCAGGCGACGGGTGTCAGCGTCCCGGTCCGGCCGACATACGGGACGATGTCCTCGAGGAATGCCTCGACCTGCTCCGGCGGGAACTTGAAGGCGATCGCCCAGCGCGGCGCGCGGGACACCATCCCGAGGCGCTCCTGCTGGTCGAAGCGGTCGACCTTCACGACGACGCCGTCGGTCTCGTAGGGCAGGTGGTGGCGCGCCTCGCGCCAGCGCTCGGTGAAGGCGATGACGCCGTCGATGTCGAGGCCCGTCGCCCGCTCGGGGTTGACCGGCAGCCCGAGGGCCCCCAGGCGGTCGAGGGCCCCGGCCTGGGTGGTCAGGCCGGGCGCGGCCGAGTCGGCGCCCTCGGCGGTGCCCGCCTCCCCGACATCGAGGCCGAGGCTGGCCTGCGCTGCCCGGCTCTCCTCGAGGAGCTGGTAGAACCAGGCCGAGAGCTTCCGGCTCGCCGTCACGGACGGGTCGATCTGCCGGAGCGAGCCGGCGCCGGAGTTGCGGGGGTTGGCATAGAGGGGCAGGCCGGCCGCCTCGCGCTCCTCGTTGATCCGGGCAAACTCGGCCTTGGGCATGAAGACCTCGCCCCGAACATCGGCCGTGACGTTGTCCTTCAGGCGGTGAGGAATGACGGAGATGGTCCGGAGGTTCGCGGTCACGTCCTCGCCGGTCGTCCCGTCGCCGCGGGTCGCGCCCCGGACGAAGCGACCGCGCTCGTAGGTCAGCGAGATCGCCAGTCCGTCGATCTTCAGCTCAGCGACATAGCGGAGGTCCGGGGCGTCCTCCGGCGCCGGCGGCAGGCCCAGGCCGCGGCGGACGCGGGCATCGAAGGCCCGCAGCTCATCGTGGGAGAAGGCGTTGCCGAGCGAGAGCATCGGCCGCGAGTGGCGGACCTCGGAGAACGTGCCGCCGAGCGTCGCGCCCACGCGCTGGGTCGGCGATTCCGGGGTGACGAGCGTCGGGAATGCGGTCTCGAGGGCGACAAGCTCGCGCATCCGCTGGTCGTACTCGTCGTCGCTCAGCTCCGGGGCGTCCTCCTCGTAGTAGAGGCGGTTGGCCCGGTGGAGGACCTCGGACAGCTCGGCGTGGCGTGCGGCCGCGGCATCGGGGCTGAGCGCGGCCGCGGCATCGACGCGGGCCTGGTCGACGGGGAGCTGGTCGACGGTCTCGGTCATCGCCGCCAAGTCTACGAAGGCAGCCCGGTTCCCCGCTCCGAAGCTCTCGGTGCGCCCTCGGGCTCAGGGAGCCTGGCTCGCAAGTTGCCGGATCGTCTGCCAGGAGCTTCAGCTCAGGGCTGCCGTCTCCAGCTCGCCGGCACGGCGCGCCGAACGCACTCGGAGAACGAAAGCGAAGGTGATCAGGGCAGGCAAGGCGGGCAGGATCGAGCCGTCGTCGAGGGCTCCCGCCACCGGGCTCGCCGCGGTCGAGGTGTCGGGCGGTGGCGGCCCGATCTCGATGTACCCGGCCAGCTGTGGTCCGGCAACCGAATCGAGCTGAATCACGGCGAAGCCCGACGCGAGGACGTCGGCTTGGGCGGCCACGATCGAGGTGGACCCGGTGATCGGGCTCGGCCCCCCTGGGGCCGCGGGGATCGCAAACGCGCAGGTGATCGAGATGGGATCCTCACGCGGGATCGAGCCCGCGCAGAAGTACACCGCGGTGATCGGGACTCCGACGTCCGCGTAGGTGATCCGGTACGTCAATGTGGTGCGGTCGGCGCTGATCGTGAGCGCCGCGACACCGTGCCCGTCAGGATCGGCCAAGGGATTCTCGACGTGCGGCGCGAGCCGCCCACTGACCTGCAGCGGATCGGCGGCGGCCACAGCGGAAACGAGAGCTAGCGTCCCGACGATCCCGGCAACAAAGGCCAGTTGGAGCCTGTGCACGTCACACCCCATACTTCGCTGGCCCGGGGAGCTGCGGCCGGCTTCTTCTGGACTCCTATTTCGACGGTGTGACCCGAGAACCTGTAACGCGACCCCTCGACGGCGCCCGGCCTGCAATCGACCCTTAGCTGTGGTCAGCCCCGAACGCACGACCAGGATCGAGGACCCGGCGGGGTCGCTCGGTGTGATGTCATCAGACGCCGAGTGACCGCCGGATGAGCGCGCTGTTGACGTCCCCCACCGACGCGCAGCCGAGGAGCGGTAGCGTCAACTCGAGCTCCTCGCGGAGGATCGCGATCGCCCGCTCCACACCGGCCTGGCCGCCGGCGGCAAGCGCCCAGTAGATCGGGCGGCCCACGAGGACGCCGGTCGCTCCGAGGGCCAGGGCGATCGCGACATCCAGGCCGCGACGGATGCCGCCGTCGACCCAGACCTCGAGCCGGCCCGCGACCGCCTCGACGATCGCTGGCAGGGCGTGCGCGGTGGCGATCGTCCGGTCGAGCTGGCGGGCGCCGTGGTTCGAGACGCAGATCCCGTCAACACCGTGCTCGACGGCACGACGGGCATCGTCCGGCGCCACGATCCCCTTCAGGACGAGCGGCAGCGGGCTCCACGCTCGGATCGCCTCGATGTCGGCCCAGGTCAGGCCGATGGCTCGCTGATCCTCGAGGCCGGCGTAGCGGCCGCGGGCCGCCCCGGCCGCCGGCTCGACGTTCGGCATGGACGGCAGGGCGAAGCCGGACCGGCGATCCCGCTCGCGGTAGCCGAGGACCGGCAGGTCGACCGTCAGGACGATCGCCCGGTAGCCGGCCGCGACCGCACGATTGACGAGCGAACGCGTGTACTCGAGGTCGCGGCTGAGGTAGAGCTGGAACAGCAGGTCGGCACCCGGCGCCGCCGCCGCCACGCCCTCGATCGAGGTCGAGGCCGACGTCGAGACGCAGTACGGCATCCCTGCTTCTGCCGCCGCACGGGCGACGGCGCCCTCGGCGTCGGGATGGGCCATCGCCATGACCGCCATCGGCGCGATCGCGATCGGCAGCGCGGAGCGCCGCCCGAGGAACGACCCCGAGACGTCGACCGAGCGGATGTCGGTCAGGACTCGGGGCACGAACCGCCAATCGAGCCAGGCGGCGTCGTTCTCGGCCAGAGTGACCTCGTCCCACGACCCGCCGGCGACGTAGTCCCAGGCCGGACCCCGCATCCGGGCCTTTCCGGGCGCCTCGAACTCGGCAAGGTTGACGATCGCCGCGAGCTCGTCCGGTCCGAGCGCGGCGGCCATCAGCCAGTCGGGCGCTGCGATCGGACGCCCGGGAATCGAAGGAAGTCCGCGTCGAACGTCACGATCGTTGCCGCGTGCTCGGTCGCGATCGCGGCGAGGTGAGCGTCGGCGACCAGGTTCCCGGCCGTCCCCGTCGCGTCGAGAAGCCCGCAGAGAACGTCGGCGTGGCGCGCTGAGGGCTCGACGAGCAGCGCTGCCGGGGCGTCCAGCCACGAGCGGATCTGCCGGCATGCCTCCTCTGCGGAGAGCGGCGTCGTGAACATCGATGCGCTCGTGGAGAGGCGCAGGAAGGCGTGGACTGATGACCAGGCGATCCCGACGGACTCGGGCCCTGCCAGCGATCGCTGGAGCCACGCGCGGCTTGCCGCATGGTGAGGGGACCGGCGATCGACCGCGTAGAGCAGGACGTTCGAGTCAACGAGCCACACGGCTACTTGCCAAGCTTGAGCTTGCGGATGATCTCCTCGTCCTCGAGCTGGGCGGCGATGTGGGAGGCCTTGTCGAGATCGACGAGCGGTGGGCCCATGCTCTTCGGGAAGGTGTACTGGACCGGCCTCGTCGGCGGTCGTACGGCGCCCGCGCGGATCGCGGCGTTCACCGCCTGCTTGAAGGTCAGCTTCCGTTCGCGCATCAGCTTCCGCACGATGGCGTCGGTGTCAGGATCGAGCGTGACGGTCGTCCTCATGACTGCATCATAGCATCAGTGTTTGGCGCATCATCGCATCATCTCAGCCGACCAGGTCGAGGCCGGCAAGCGAGGCGAGGACCGTCTTGCGGCCGACCTGGACGTCCTTGAACGCGACCGTGACCTCCTCGTCAGTCCGGGTGAGCTTCGAGGTGATGACGATCCCGTCGCCCCAGCGGGCGTGTCGAACGCGGTCGCCGTCCCGGTAACGGCGCTCGCCGGGGATCACCGGGCGAGGCTCGGAGGTGAGACGGGCCGCCGGCGCGGCCGGCTCGACGTCCGGGGCCTCGTCATCCCAGGCCTCCGCGCGCCGCCCGAAGGTGCCCGACTTCGCGCCCCCGGCAAAGGCCTCGCGCTTGGCGGCGAGGTCGCGCGACGGGCGGAACGACTCTCCGGGACGAGGCCCGCCCGGCCGGCCGCTCCCCTCGCGGAAGGCACCGCCCCCGGTCCGGATCGGCGTCCCGAACCGGGTCGCGCCGCGGCCGAAGACGAGGTTCAGGTCATCAGGCGCGTCGGCGTCGTCCAGCCCCTCACCGGCCGCGCGCGCCAGCCGAGGCCCGCTCATGAGCTCGGAAGGGATCTCGAGGAGGAACCGCGAGGGCTCCGCCATCCAGGAGCCGCCGCTCCCCCGCCGGGTCGCCCGCTGCCAGGCGTGGGAGAGGTAGAGGCGGTCCCTGGCCCTCGTCATCCCGACGTACGCCAGTCGTCGCTCCTCCTCCATCGGCGCCGGATTCGGATTGAAGCCGGACTCCGCGTCCAGGGCGCGGCTTGTCGGGAACAACCCCTCCTCGAGGCCGGCGATGAAGACGACCGGGAACTCGAGGCCCTTGGCGGCGTGGAGGGTGATGAGCGACAGGAGATCGGCGTCGGCCGAGTAGGCATCCTGGTCGGCGACGAGGGCGGTCTCTTCGAGGAGGCGGTCGAGGGCGTCGTCCGGCGGCAGGTCGTCGTAGCGGGTCGTGACCTCGCGCAGCTCGAGGAGGTTGGCCCAGCGGTCCTCGCCCTCCTCGGTGCCGTCGGCGAGCATCGCCCGGTAGCCGGACCGTTCGAGGACCAGGTCGAGGAGCTCCGGCAGGGGCACGACCCCGGCCCGTGTCCGGAGCTGGCCGACCAGGCCGACGAAGTCGGCCACCGACGTCCGTGAGCGGGCCGCCAGCTCCGGTGACGCGCCACCCTCGACAACCCGCTCCAGGGCCAGCCAGTACGGCACGTCCTCGCGCGCCGCCACCGCCCGGACGACCTCGATCGTCTTGTCCCCAATGGAGCGGGCCGGGACGTTGATGACCCGCTCGAAGCTCACCGAGTCGGCGTCGGAGCGGAGGATCCGAAGGTAGGCCAGGGCGTCCTTGACCTCCTTGCGGGCATAGAACCGGGTCCCGCCGACGACCTGGTAGCGAATGCCGTATCGGAGGCACGCCTCCTCGATCGAGCGGGACTGGGCATTCGTTCGGTAGAGGACCGCGATGTCGCGGAGCGTGTACGCCCCGCCGTCGTCCGCCCGGCGCGTCAGGACAGAGCCCCGCCCCCCGGTCAGCTCCTCGACCCGGCGGGCGATCCACTCGGCCTCCTCCTCCTCGTTGTAGGCCTCGAAGCGGTCGATGAGGCGGCCCCGGTCGTTCTGGGTCCAGAGCTTCTTGTCGGTCCGGGCCTCGTTCTTCGAGACAACCGCGTGGGCGGCATCGAGGATCAGCTGGGTCGAGCGGTAGTTCTGCTCGAGCTTGACGACGGTCGCATCGGGCCAGTCATGCTCGAAGTCGAGGATGTTCCGGATGTCGGCGCCCCGCCAGCCGTAGATCGACTGGTCGTCGTCGCCGACGACGGCCAGGTTGCGATGTGCGGTGGCGAGGGCCTTGACCCACAGGTACTGCGGCCGGTTCGTGTCCTGGTATTCGTCGACGTGGAGGTAGCGCCAGCGCTCCTGGTACTTCTTGAGGGCCGCCGGGGACTCCTCGAAGAGCCGGACCGCATCGAGCAGGAGGTCGTCGAAGTCGAGGGCGTTGGCCCGCTTCAGGGCGTCCCGGTAGCGGCGGGCGAGGCGGGCGATCTCGACGAGAGCGCCGGTCGCGATCCGGAGGGGCGGGATCTCGGTCGGGTCGACCATGTCGTTCTTGGCCCGGCTGATCGCCCCGAGGATCGACTGGGGGCGGGTCTCGCCTTTCGCATCGAGGCCCTCCTCGCGGAGGATCTGCTTCATCAGGGCGGCCTGGTCATCGGTGTCGTAGATGAGGAAGCGGCGATCGACGCCGATGGCCTCGCCGTCGCGACGGAGAACCCGAGCGCAGAGAGAGTGGAAGGTGCCCGCCTCGACCTCGCGACCCCGGTCACCGACGAGCCGGACGATCCGCTCGCGGAGCTCGGCCGCGGCCCGGTTGGTGAACGTCACGGCGAGGATCCGGAAGGGTGGGACGCCCTTGACCCCGATGAGGTATGCGACACGGTGGGCGAGGACCCGCGTCTTGCCCGAGCCGGCGCCCGCGAGGATGAGGACGGGGCCGTCCGTCGTCGTGACGGCCCGGGCCTGCTCGGGGTTGAGGCGGGCGAGGATCTCCCGTTCCCGCGAAGCCCGGGCCTCGGCGCGGTGGCGGGCGGCGTCCGGATCCGGGGCTGTCTCGGGATCGCGGAGCCCGGCGCCGGCGGCCGCGGCGGCCTCCGCCAGCCAGGCCGGCTCCTCGGCCGTGGGCGGGCGAGACGCCTCGTCCGACAGGTCGACGAACTGGGTCCCGGCGAGCTCGTCCGGCGGGTCGAGCGCGGTCGCCCGGCGCGATTCGGCGGCGCGGCGACGCCCGTCTCCGGGGCGGGTGGGACTCACCCCGCCATTGTAGGTCGGGCCCTTATCCCCCGATCATCGGGCGCCTGGTCGTCCGGCAGCGGCCTCGGCTACTCGATCTGGTCGGCCGGCGGCGCGGTGATGTCGAGGCTCTCGTCCCATTTCGACAGGCTCATGCTGAGGGTCAGGTTGCCCATCTCGCTCGAGCTCGCCTCCAGGGTCAGGCTCGCCGGGCGAAGGGTGTCCTTCTCCACCAGCACGGTCAGGACGATTGCGGCATCGCCGATGTCGGACGCCTCGGGGATCAGCGCCTGGAGCTCGCCGGGGGTGAGGTCGATCTTGACCTGGTAGCACGTCTTCGAGCCGCACGAGGCGTCGGCCTCCTTTGTCGGATCGACCTCGGGATTCTTGAGCCACTCCTCGAGGTCCTGGAGGCTCTGCTCCGGGTCGCTGGCGTCCACCGGGACGCCGGACGACCCGGTGGTGTCCTTCTGGTACTTGTCGCCGATGAGCGATACCCGGGTATATGTCTCGTCGCCGATCATGATCGCGTCGACAGTCATCCCGAGCAGGGCTGGCACCTCAAGGCTGAGCGTCGCGCTGCTGTCCTCGACGTCGATGTCCATGGCCAGCTTGGTGCCGGTGAGGGTGATGTCCCCGGCCGTGCCGGTCCCGCTCAGGTCGGCCTTGACGGTGCCCTCCACGGTCGCCTCGATGTGGACGGTCTTCACCTTCTGGAGGGCCTCGACGGCCTTGGTCAGGATCTCGCTGGGATCGGACAGCGCGGGCGTCGAGCCACCGCAGGCGCCGGCCACGAGGGCGACGACGACGAGCAGCGAGCTGAGCGCGGGGAGGCGGCGGTGCATGGGATCCCTCCGGCAGTGCGAAGACGCGGCGACAGGGTCGCCGGGGCCGGTCCCCCTGTCAAGGAGCCGAAGGTCCCGATGGTCCCCGTCGCGTCGCTTCCTGCCGCCCGTGGCACGGACGAGCTCGGTGTGCCATCGGGCGGTCGATCTCAACATCGACGGCGGCGTCGCGGGCGTCCGCGCGTCAGAGGGGCGTCTGCCCACGGCACGGATGGACCGGACCAGTCGGATGTTGCCGCCCGTCGGCACGAATCGCCGCGTCAGGCGACCGGCATCCGCGCGAAGTGTCGAGATCGGCCGTCGGGCGGCAGATCGCCCGGACCACCTCGCCGGCCGGGAATCCAAAACGCCCGGGCCGTCGCCGGCCCGGGCGTTCGAGCGTTCGCGAGTCCGCGGTGGCGGACTAGAAATCCATGTCGCCGGGGCCGCCGTGGCCGTGGCCGCCGGCGCTGTTGTCCTTCTTCTCCGGGATGTCGGTCACGAGCGTCTCGGTCGTGAGGACCATCGCCGCGATCGAAGCCGCGTTCTGGAGCGCCGAGCGGGTTACCTTGGCCGCGTCGACGATGCCCTTCTTGAACATGTCGCCGTACTCGTCCTTGAGGGCGTCGTAGCCCTCGCCGGCCTTCATGCCCTTGACCTTGGCGACGACGACCTCGCCCGACTCGCCGGCGTTCTCGGCGATCTGCTTGGCCGGCGACTCGAGGGCCCGCCGGACGATGTCGACGCCAACCTGGGCGTCGGGGTCCAGCTTGATCTTGTCGAGGACCGGGATGGCCTGGAGGAGGGTCGTCCCGCCGCCGGCCACGAGCCCCTCCTCGACCGCCGCGCGGGTCGTCGAGAGGGCGTCCTCGATGCGGTGCTTCTTCTCCTTCAGCTCGACCTCGGTGGCCGCGCCGACCTTGATGACCGCGACCCCGCCGGACAGCTTGGCGAGGCGCTCCTGGAGCTTTTCTCGGTCGTAGTCCGAGGTGGTGTCCTCGATCTGGGCCTTGATCTGGGCCATCCGACCCTTGATCTGGTCGGGCGAGCCCTCGCCGTCGACGATCGTGGTGTCGTCCTTGGTCGCCACGATGCGGCGGGCCTTGCCGAAGTCATCGGCGCTGACGGAGTCGAGCTTGCGCCCGACCTCCTCGCTGATGACGGTGCCGCCGGTCAGGATGGCGATGTCGCGAAGCATCTCCTTGCGCCGGTCGCCGAAGCCAGGGGCCTTGACGGCCAGCACGGAGATCGTGCCCTTGAGCTTGTTCACGACGAGCGTGGCGAGGGCCTCGCCGTCGACGTCCTCGGCGATGATGAGGACGGGCTTGCCCAGCTGGACGGCCTTCTCGAGGGCCGGCAGCATGTCCTGGATGCTCGAGATCTTCTTGTCCGTGATGAGGATGAAGGCGTTCTCGAGGACGGCCTCCATCCGGTCCGCGTTCGTCACGAAGTAGGCCGAGATGTAGCCGCGGTCGAACTGCATCCCCTCGGTGTATTCCTTCTCGAGGCCGAGGCTCTGGCCCTCCTCGACGGTGATGACGCCGTCCTTGCCGACCTTGTCCATCACCTCGGCGATGATCTCGCCAACCTCGGGATCCGCGGCGCTGATCGCGGCCACCGCGGCGATCTGCTCGCGCGAGTCGACCGGGCGGGCGGTCCGCTTGATCTCATCGACCACGGCCTCGACGGCCTTCTCGATGCCGGACTTGATGACCATCGGGTTGGCGCCCGCGGTCACGACGCGGAGGCCCTCGCTGACCATCGCCTGGCCGAGGACGACCGCGGTCGTGGTGCCGTCGCCGGCGACGTCGTCGGTCTTGGTCGCGACCTCCTTGAGGAGCTGGGCGCCCATGTTCTCGAAGGGGTCGTCGAGCTCGACGTCACGGGCGATCGTGACGCCGTCATTGGTGATCGTGGGGGCCCCGAACTTCTTGTCGAGGACGACGTTGCGGCCCTTGGGGCCGATCGTGACCCGGACCGCGTCGGCGAGGCGATCGATGCCCCGCTTGAGCGACCGCCGGGCGGTCTCGTCGAAGATGAGCTGCTTGGCCAACTGTGGGTCCTCCAGGGGTGTGGGCTGCGAACCGGGATTGGGCGGGCCGCGGCGGTGGGTCCGCCGGCGTCAGTCCGCGACGATGGCGAGAATGTCCTTCTGGCTGACGATCAGGAGCTCGTCGCCGTCGACCTTGAACTCGGTCCCGGCGTACTTGCCGTAGAGGACCTTCTGGCCGACCTTGACGTCCATCGGCTCGCGCTTGCCGTCATCCAGGATGCGACCGGGGCCGACGGCGAGGATGCTGCCCTCCTGGGGCTTCTCCTTGGCAGTGTCCGGCAGGACGATGCCGCTCTTGGTCGTCTCCTCCCGCGCGGTCGGCTTGACGACGACGCGATCGCCCAACGGGCTGAGCTTGGTCGTGGCAGTGGCTTTGGCCAACGTGCTTTCCTCCTGTGACGGCGCGGGGCCGTCGAGCCTGGATCCGGGGCCGGCCGGGAGGCGCCTGGGCGCGCTCGCGACCGACCGACGCCGATCTTCTGGTGCTGCTCGACGGGCTTCGGTCCCGGCGCTTCATCCCGTGCCTCGGAGCGCCCCGTCGGACCGATCTGCCGCATCGATTAGCACTCTCGGGTTGAGAGTGCCAGAAGTGTAGTCAGGCGGTTCCAAGGCTGTCAACCTTCTGTACTCGTCCGGTACGCCCAACCGGTGGGCGAGCCTCCCGTTGCCGGGGAGAGCCTCGATCCGGACGCGGCGGCCGGCCTCCCACGCCGGGATTCAGACCGGACATGCCACGGTTTGGGTCCGGGAGCCGGAGCCGCGCAACCGGGGAGCCGAATCCGGTCGCATTCCGGGTTCTCAGACCGAGCGACGACAGCCGACGCCGGAATCCCGGACTGCCAGACCGGCGTGATTGGCAGCCGCCGCAGTGGGCGTTCTGCGGAGTGGCCTACGCGCGCCCCGAGAGCACACCGAACGTCGTGTCGTAGGCCCTGACGAGCCCCGCCCCGAGCGCATCGGCATCGACCCCGCGCCGCTCGGCGAGCCATGCCGCGGTGAGGCGGACCCACTCGGGCGCGTTCCGGCCGCGCGGGCCGCCCGGCGGCGAGAGGAACGGCGAGTCCGTTTCGACGAGCAGTCGGCCCGGGGGCGTGAGGGCGGCGACCTGGGCGGTCGGTTCCTCGCCGGCCCGGAAGGCCAGCCCGGAGACGGAGATCGCGAGGCCGAGATCGAGGGCGGCACGGGCGAAGTCGACCGGTCCCGAGAAGGAGTGCAGGACGGCCGGCGACCGCGCGCCGAAGGCCGCGGCGACCGCCGGCCCGCCGAAGCCGGCACCTCGGAGCTCCTCGAGGAGCGCGTCCTGCGCGTCCCGGCGTCCGGCCGGCGAACGGACGTGCAGGATTGCCGGCTTACCGGTGTCCAGGGCGAGGGCCAGGTTGCGCTGGAGATTGGCATGTTGGTCCGGGATGGGCGAGAACATCCGGTCATAGTCGAGGCCGGTCTCGCCGATCGCGACGACCCTCGGATCGGCGCCGATGGCTGCGATCCGTGCCCACTCCCGTTCCGTGACCTTCGCGGCGTCGTGGGGATGGACCCCGACCGCGGCATCCAGCCAGGGGTGGCGATCGACGAGCCCGAGGGCGGCCTCGGACGACCAGGCGTTCCAGCCCGGGACGAGGAGGCGCTCGACACCCGCGGCCCGGGCCGCGGCGAGGACCGCGTCACGGTCGGCGTCGAAGCGGTCGGCCTGGAGGTGGCAGTGCGAGTCGATGAGCCGCATCGCGGCCGATTGTGACGGCCGGGACGCGGGCTCGCGTCAGCCTCGCGAGGCCGACTCGAACAGCCCGATCTCGGTGCCCTCGGGATCGCGGAGCACGGCGTACCAGCCCTGGCCGGGGATCTCGGTCTTCGGCTCGACCGTCGTCCCGCCGGCCCCGTCCGACGCGGCGATGGCGGCCTCGATCGAGTCGACCTCGATGTAGTCGCGGAGGCTCGCACCGGCCGTGACCCCGCGCCGGCCCACGGCGCCGCCGTAGCCCTCGCTCGTCCGGAACAGCCAGTAGTCGGGCATGCCGTCGATCGTCCCGAACTGCCAGCCGGCGACGGCCTCGTAGAAGCGCATCGCCCGCTGCGGGTCGTCGGCCGGGAACTCGACGTGGTTGATCTCGCCGTGGGCCATCAGGAGCCTCCTTCGGTGCAGGGCGTTCGCCCGTCCGTCCATACGACGATCAGGCGTCGGCCGATTCGACATCGAGGCGCGGGAACAGCGGCACGGGGCTGCCCAGCCGCCCGGCCGTCGCGGCGCGCGCGCCCCAGGCCAACTCGTCGAGGATCGGTGGCCCGCCGTTGCCGTCCGGCCCGTGCTCGTAACTGTGGCCAAGCTGGGCGAGGAGGCGCGGCGCCGTCCGCGGCAGGAACGGCGCAGCGGCGAGACCCACGACCCGGCACGCCTCGACAAGATCGCCGAGGGCGTCGCGGAGTCGGACAGTGGCCTCCTCGTCGCCGGCCCTCGCGGCCCGGGCCAGGACCCACGGCTGCTCGGTGTCCACGAACCGGTTGACCTCGCCCACGAAGTCCCATAGCACGGCCAGGGCGTCGTGGAGCAGGCAACCCTCGAGCCGCTCGACGTAGCTCGGCAGGGTCGTCGACCAGGCATGCGCCAGGGGCGACGTGCCGGCGGCCATCCGGGGCGCGGGTCGCTCGCCGTCGAGATACCGCCCGGCCATCGAGACGGTCCGATTGACGAGGTTGCCGAAGTCGTTGGCGAGGTCGGCGTTGTAGCGCCGGACGAAGGCGTCCCAGGACACTTCGGCATCGCGGTCGAACGGGACCTCGCGGAGGGCGACGTAGCGGGTCCCGTCGCTGCCGAAGGTGGCGAGCATGTCGTTGGGATCGAAGACGTTGCCCCGGCTCTTGCTCATCCGCTCGCCGCCGGGCGACAGCAGCCAGCCGTGGATCCAGACCTTGCGGGGCGCTGCCAGGCCGGCGCTCCAGAGCATCGCCGGCCAGAAGATCGTGTGGAACCTGGCGATGTCCTTGCCGATGACGTGGAGATCGGCCGGCCACCACGCCTCGAACGCGGCCGGATCGCCGGGGAAGCCCGCCCCGGTGATGTAGTTGATGAGGGCGTCGTACCAGACGTAGATCGTGCCGGCCTCGGAATCCCAGGAGCCGTCCTCGCGTTGGGCTGTCCGGCCGTCCTCTCCGATCGGGAACGGGATGCCCCACGACGCGCCCGCCCGCGAAATCGAGAAGTCCTCCAGGCCGCCCCGGATGAAGCCGAGCATCTCGTTGCGCCGGAAGTCGGGCTGGACCGCGCCCGGGTTCTCGAGGAACCAGCGCTCCAGGCGCTCCTGGTAGGCCGACAGCCGGAAGAACCAGTTCCGCTCGGCCAGCCACTGGAGGGGCACGTCGGGGTGGTTGGGGCAGTGCCACCCGGCGGCCGTCTCGTGGAGGTCGCTGGCGGCCTTGAAGCCCTCGTTCGGGCAGTACCAGCCCTCGTATGTCCCGAGGTAGATGTCGCCGTTGGCGTACGCCCGGCGGACCATCTCCTGGGCGGCCGCGACGTGGTCCGGATCGGTCGTCCGGATGAAGCGGTCGGGCGAGATCCCGAGGGCGGTTTCGGCCTCGATGAACTCGCTCACCCGGGCGTCGACGAAGGCCTTTGGTTCCAGGCCCTCCTCGGCGGCGCGGATGGCGATGTTCACCGAGTGTTCGTCGGTGCCGGTGAGGAACCTTGTGTCGTCGCCCTTGAGGCGGTGCCAACGGGCAATGACGTCAGCCCCGATGACCTCGTACAGCGTGTGGAGGCCGGGCTTGTGGTTGGCGTAGGCGATGGCGGTCGTCAGGTAGTAGCTGGGTCGGTCGGGCATCGTTGGGGTCCTCGGGGGCCGCGGATGGGCGGCGGGCGAGGCCGATCGGCCGATCGGCAGGAAGGACAGAGCGAGGCTCGGCGGCCGCCGGCTGCCGGCGCGCCGCGGGCGCCGCGCGGGGCGCCTAGGCGGAGGCCGTCGTCCGTGGCCGCCCCGGCATCCTCATCGAGCTCCGGCGCGCCATGACCGCGATCATAGCCGCTTCCGCTCCTTCGGCGGCCGGGCGCCTCCCGGGGCGAAGGCGGCGGCCTGGCTGCTAATCATCACCCCGAGGCCCTGCCACCCGCGAAGCTGGTCCGGCGTGAGCGTGGCTGGGCGGCCGGTGCGAAGGTGGTTCTCGACCGCGCGGAGCCATCGGCGCCGGCCCCGGGGCAGCTGCGGGTGCTCGTTGACGACGAGCCCCGTCACCAGCTGGCGCTGGTGCCGGCGCATGACCCGGACCTTCCGATCGTTGAGCTCGTAGCCGTCCCTGGCGACGACACGGCGGACGCCGCCGATGATGCGACGAACGGCACGCGGATCATCGGTCGGCCAGGAGAACGTGAGGTCGTCGGCGTATCTCGTGTACGTCGCGCCGCCGCGTTGGGCCAGCCGCTCCAGGCGCGTGTCGAGGCCGATGTTTACGAGGTTCGCGAGCCGCGGGCTCGTCGGCGCGCCCTGCGGCAGGCCACCGCCGAGCGTCGTGAGTCGCGAGAGGACGTGAGCGGACTCGCGGTCCCAGCCCACGACCCGGAAGAAGCGTCGAACTCGCCGTTCCGACGTGGTCGCGAAGAACTCGCGGAGGTCGATCGAGACGACGACGTCGCGCCCGGTGTGCTCCCGCGCGTTCGTCGCGATGGAGCGCGCGTGCTCGAAGCCGTGGACCGCAACGTGGGCCGGCAGGCGCGCCAGGACGCGACGAAGGATCAGGCGTTGAAGCGCCTTGGTCCGCTGGTCCGGGGCGCGGATCGTGCGCGACCCGGCCGCCCGGCGGCGCTTGGGAATCAGGAAGGTGGCGTACGTCGGCGTGGCCGTCAGCAGCTCCGTTTCGCCGAGCCCAAGCCATCGGGAGAGGTCGGCGACTCCGTAACGCGACGGCCGCCACGCTGACCGCGACCGACCTCGCATCGTGGGCGCTCGCCCCGCGGCCGTTGGCCCCGCGACTTCGGGGGATCGCCCCAGCCCTCGCGCCGCGATCGCCCCGCGAACCTCGGCGAAGGCGACGAGCGCGGCGATAGACCACGCGGTCCACGCCATGACGGAGGCTGGGCTGCTGGCGGTCGGGCGAGCGACGACGAGCGCCAGTGCGAGGAGCAGGACGCCGCCCCAACGCCGGCGGCCCGACAACCTGGACGTGGCGGGCTCCTTGAGGGCACGACCGACCAACCAGAGCGCGAGTCCCGCGAGCCAGCCGACGAGCAGCAGCACCGCCTCGACGGCATCGCCCATGGAAAGCGCCACCCCGGCGTCGATGAGACCGGGAAGCGCGATGACGATGACGAGCGCAGCGAAGACGTACGCGATGGTCGCGCCATCTGGATCCTCCGACCGATCTGCCGTCGGCAACGGTCTGCGCTTCGGTCCCACTCCCTACCTCAACGTCAGACTGGAGCGCCTCCGGGCACGGCGCGGCTGCGCCGTGCCCGGCGTCGCCCTGCGTCTCCAGGGTGGAGATGTGGATCGGGGCTTGGACTCGCCGATCCATACCTGGCTGTCGGCGAACCCATCCGGACCTGGCTGACGAAGCATCAGCCTGTGCCTGCGAGGCACCACCAGGGCGGCGGCGCCGAGCCTACTCTCGGATGCGAGCCCGGGAAAGGGGTCAGTGCCGGAAGTGCCGTGTTCCGGTGACGACCATCGCGGCACCAGCGGCGTCGACGGCGGCGATGATCTCGGCGTCCCGGACCGAGCCGCCGGGCTGGGCGAAGGCGGTCACGCCGGCCTCGAGGCAGACCTCCACCGCATCGGGGAACGGGTAGAACGCGTCCGACCCGCAGGCCGCACCGTTGAGGACAGCCTCGCCTGCGAAGCGGCGGGCCTTCTCGACCGCCTGGCGGGCGGCATCGACCCGCGAGACCTGGCCCGAGCCCATCCCGATGAGCGCGCCACCCTTCACGAGGACGATCGCATTCGAGGAAACGCCGCGTGCGAGTCGCCAGGCGAGGTCGAGATCCGCTCGCTCGGCGTCCGTCGGGGCGCGATTCGACGCGACGGTCCAGCCCGAGGGATCGTCGGCCTCGATGTCGGGCTCGGTGACGAGGACCGCGCCCCCAGCGGTCCGGAGGCTGGCCCGCGGTGAGGGGCGCCCGGCCGCCGACGCCGGCGATGGCGGACTGAGCGACGCGTCGACGATCAGGCGGAGACTCGCCTTCGCGGCGAGGACCTCCCGGGCCTCGGCCGAAAAGCCGGGCGCCACGACGACCTCGAGGAAGATCGAGATCAGGCGCTCCGCGACCGCCCGATCCACCTCGCGCGTGAGGGCCACGACGCCGCCGAAGGCCGACACCGGATCGCCGGCGAGCGCCGCCTCCCAGGCCTCGAGGAGGGTCTGGCCTTCGGCGGCGCCGCAGGCGTTGGTGTGCTTGACGATGACGCAGGCGGGACCTCGGAGCTGGCGGGCGACGCCGGCAGCCGCCGCGGCATCGAGGACGTTGTTGTGGGACAGCGCCTTGCCCTGGAGCGGCGGCTCGCTCGAGGCAAAGGGTCCCGGCTCCGCGTCCGGCCCCGGCCGTCGATAGCGGGCCGCCGGCTGATGGGGATTCTCGCCGTAGCGGAGCGTCTCGACCTTCTCGAGCCCCACGGTCAGCGTCGGCGGGTACGGGTCCGACGCGCCTGGCAGGCCGGGCCAGTCGGGCAGCTCCACGCCGGCGTCGGCCATCCGCTCGGGCAGCTCGGCGGAGATCCGCGCGTCGTAGGCGGCGGTGTGGCGGAAGGCCTCGACCGCGAGGGCCGCGCGGACCCCGTCGGAGAGCAGCTCGCCGCCGCCGGCCCGGAGCGCCTCGAGGACCTCGTCGTAGCGGGCCGGTGAGGTCACGATCGCGACCGAGGCGTGGTTCTTGGCGGCGGCGCGGACCATCGACGGCCCGCCGATGTCGATCTCCTCGACGAGCTCGTCGAGCGTGATCCCCTCGCGCTCGGCGGCGGCGGCGAACGGATAGAGGTTGACGACGACGAGCTCGAAGGGGGCGATTGCTGCGGCGGTGAGGGCCTCGCGATGCGCCGCGAGCCGGCGGTCGGCGAGGATCCCGGCGTGGATCCGGGGATGGAGCGTCTTCACCCGGCCATCGAGCATCTCCGGGAAGCCGGTGACGGCGGCGACGTCCGTTACCGGCAGACCCGCCTCGCGAAGGGTCCGAGCCGTGCCCCCGGTCGAGACGAGCTCGAAGCCGAGCCCGACGAGGCCCCGCGCGAGCTCGACCAGACCGGTCTTGTCGCTGACCGAGAGGAGGGCCCGGCGGGGCGTCGGCGGCTTCGCGCCGGTCCGCTCGGCGACGAGCCTGGCGATGACCGCCGGCAGCAATCGGTGCTCGACGGCCTTGATCCTCTCGTGGAGCGTCGCCTCGTCGTCGCCGGGCAGGACCGGCACGGCCTCCTGGGCCAGGATCGGGCCGCCGTCGAGGACCTCGGTCACGACGTGGATCGTGCACCCGGTGACCCGGACCCCGGCCGCGAGCGCGTCGCGGACGGCGTGGGCGCCCGGGAACGACGGCAGGAGCGAGGGATGGGTGTTCACGATCCGCCCGGCGAATGCGGCGAGCGTCGCCGGCCCGACGATCCGCATGTAGCCGGCGAGAACGACGACGTCGATGCCGCCGGCTTCGAGCGTCTCGGCGATCACCCCGTCCGCCCCACCCGGGACGAGCGCAGTCTCGATCCCCTGCTCCGCCGCCCAGTCGAGGGCGGCGCAGGGACGATCCGCGAAGACGAGGGCAAGCTCGGCGCCGAGATCGCCGCGACTCGCGGCCGCCGCGAGGGCCCGCAGGTTCGAGCCGGTTCCCGAGACGCCGACCGCGATCCTGCCGCTCACGTGTCGGCCTCGACGTAGCGCGACCCGAGCTCGGCCACGGGCGCCACGAGGCCGATCACCACGGTGTCGGGCAGCGCCGCGACGGCGACCTCGACCGCCCGGGGGGCGACGACGAGCACCATCCCGATGCCGCCGTTGAACGTCGCCCGGAGCTCGGCGTCGTCGAGGCCGCCGAGGGCGCCGAGCAGGCGCATGACCGAGGGCATCGTCCAGCGCGAGGGGTCGATCCGCGCCCCGAGCTCCTCGGGCAGCGCCCGGGGAACATTCCCCGGCAGGCCGCCGCCGGTGACGTGGGCGACGCCCCGGAGGTCGAAGCCCGCGCTCCGGAGGGCACGGCGCGAGTTGAGGACCCCGCCGGCGTAGATCCGGGTCGGCGTGAGCAGGACATCGCCCACCGTCGCGAGCGCATGCCCCGGTTCCGCCGCCAGGGCCGCGTCGCGGGCGGTGTCACCGAGCGTCCGGGCGAGCTGCTCCTGGTACGGCCGTTCCAGCGGGATGTCCCACTCGGCGAGGAGCGTCCGGACGAGCGAGAAGCCATTCGAGTGGAGGCCCGAGGCCGGCAGGCCGAGGATGACGTCGCCCGCCCGGGCGGCGGTCCCGTCGAGGATGTCGGCCCGCTCCACGATCCCGATGCACGTCCCGGCCAGGTCGAACGTGCCAGGTTCCATGAGCCCCGGGTGCTCGGCCGTCTCGCCGCCGACGAGCGCACAGCCGGCCTGGCGGCAGCCGTCGGCCACACCGCCGACGAGCGCGGCGACCGCG
This sequence comes from Chloroflexota bacterium, assembly GCA_040752335.1. GTDB lineage: Bacteria > Chloroflexota > Limnocylindria > Limnocylindrales > CSP1-4 > UBA5189. Next base: position 6,282 of record JBFMEV010000021.1, on the reverse strand, counting down.
TCCGGGTCGAGTCGCCCGACGGCGACGTAGTCGAGGAACGCCAGCGGCTCGGCGCCGCTGCAGACGACGTCGTCGGCGCACATCGCGACGAGGTCGATCCCGATCGTGTCCCATCGACCCAGCGCCGTTGCAAGGGCCGTCTTCGTCCCGACGCCGTCGGTCGAGGAGACGATGAGCGGCTCGCGATACCCGGCCGGGATCCCGATCGCTCCGCCAAAGCTCCCGAGCCCGCCGACGACCTCGACCCGCCGGGTCGATTCGACCGCCGCCCGCATCAGCTCGACCGCCCGATCGCCGGCGGCCACGTTCACGCCCGCCCGGGTGTAGGCAGTCCGGGGAGCCACGCCCTTGGTCATCGCGCCGGCACGGCCTCCTCGAGCAGGAACTTGCGGCGCTCGACGTCGTAGGGCACCGGCTCCGGGTAGCGGCCGTCGAAGCAGGCGAAGCAGAACTGCTCGTACGGCAGGTCGAGGGCGGCGAGGACGCCCCCGATCGAGAGGTAGCCGAGCGAATCCGCGCCGATGAACTCGCGGATCTCCTCGACCGAGTGGGTCGCCGCGATGAGCTCCGTCTCGACCTGGGTGTCAATGCCGTAGAAGCAGGGGTGGTAGATCGGCGGCGCGCTGATCCGGACGTGGACCTCGGCCGCCCCGGCCCGCCGCAGGAGGGCCACGATCTGCTTCGTCGTGGTGCCCCGGACGATCGAATCGTCGACGACCGTCAGGCGCTGGCCGCGGACGACGTCGCGCAGGGGATTCAGCTTCATCGTCACACCCCGGTGGCGGAGCGTCTGGGACGGCTGGATGAACGTCCGGCCGGTGTAGCGGTTGCGGACGAGGCCCTCGCGGTACGGGATCGCCGCGGCCTCGGCGAAGCCCGCCGCGGCTGGAGCGCCGGTGTCCGGGACGGGCATGACGAGGTCCGTGTCGGCCGGGTGCTCCATGGCCAGCTGGATGCCCATCCGGCGGCGAGCCTCGTACAGCGACCGACCCTCGAGGTACGAGTCCGGGCGAGCGAAGTAGATGAGCTCGAAGACGCACAGGGCCGGCGTGGCCTCGGCGAACCGGACCGAGCGAGGCTCGCGCCCGGCCTCCAGGACGACGATCTCACCCGGCTCGACATCCCGGACGAACTCCGCGCCGACGATGTCGAGGCCGGTCGTCTCCGACGACAGGACCCACGCGTGGCGGGGTCCGCCGCCCGCCTCCTCGTCGCCCCACAGGCCGGCCGGCGCGGGGGCCGGCTCGGCGACGTCCGGGATCCGCCCGATGGACAGGGGCCGGAAGCCGTGCGGATCACGAACGCCGATGATCCGGTCGCGGTCGAGGATGACGAGGGTGTACGCGCCCCGGACCCGGGGCAGAAGGCTCCGGAGGGCCTGGACCGTGTCCTCGCCCGGCTCGTCGGCCAGGAGCGCCGTCAGGAGCTCCGTGTCGGTCGAGGCCGGCAGCCGGCCGCGGCCGCCGCGGAGCTGGCCGAGGAGCTCGCGGGTGTTGACGAGGTTGCCGTTGTGGCCGATCGCCACGGCCCGCCGCGGCCCCAGCCGAAGCGTCGGCTGGGCGTTCTCCCAGACCGTCGAGCCGGTCGTCGAGTAGCGGCAGTGGGCAATCGCGAGGTCACCGTGGAATGACGGCAGGCGGCGCTCGTCGAGGACCGACGAGATCATCCCGAGGTCCTTGTACAGGAACAGCTCGGAGCCGTCCGAGACGGCCAGGCCGGCCGATTCCTGGCCCCGGTGCTGCAGGGCGAAGAGGCCGAGCGCCGCGACGTTCGCGGCTTCCGTGCCGGAGCCCCGGGGCAACGCAGCCCCGAACACGCCGCACACGATCAGCGGCCCTCTGGCGCCGCGGCCGGCGCCTCCCAGTCGAGGGCCCGGGCGAGGCCGTGCTCCCAGGTGTGCTCCAGGTCGGCGACGGCGAGATCGATCGGGTCGGCGACGCGGCTGCCTCGCTCCTCGGCGGCCCCGGTCGCTCCGGCACCGTGGAGCTCGACCACGAGGCGGTCGCCGCCGACCGTTCCGAGCCGCTCGACCGGCAGGCCGTGCTGGCGACCGAGGAGCTCGAGTGCCGCCGCGTGCCGCGGCCGGGCCGTGGCGACGAGCCGGCTGGGGCTCTCGCCGAAGAGATCGACCGCCGGGGAGTGGGCGACCGCGATCCGGACGTTGGCCCCGCGGCGGCCCCAGATCGCTGCCTCGGCCAGGGCCACGGCGAGGCCGCCGCCCGAGACGTCCTGCATGGACGCGGCCAGGCCGCGCGCCGCCGCCTCGCGGGCGAAGGCCTGGAGCCGGGCTTCACGGTCCAGGTCGAGCGCCGGCGGGCCGTCCTCCGCAGCCGACCCGGCCAGCCGGGCGTACTCCGACCCCGCCAGCCCGGGGCTCGCCTCGCCGACGAGGAGGACGGCGTCGCCGTCGGCGGCGAAGGCCGGACCGACGAGGCCGGCCACGTCGTGGAGGAGTCCCACCACCCCGATCTCGGGGGTCGGCAGGATCGCCCCGGCCGGCGATTCGTTGTACAGCGAGACGTTTCCGCCGGTCACCGGCAGGCCCAGGGCGCGGCAGGCGTCAGCGAGGCCGCGGACGGCCTCGCTGAGTTGCCAGAACGCCTCCGGCCGGGTGGGATCGCCGTAGTTCAGGCAATTCGTGACGCCGAGCGGCCGGGCGCCGGTGATCGACACGTTCCGCGTCGCCTCGGCGACGCTCAGGGCCGCCCCCAGCCACGGATCGAGCGCGCCGACCGGGGCGTTGGCGTCGGTCGTCGCGACGAGGGCCTTCGTCGTGCCCTTGACCCGCAGCACGGCCGCCCCGTGCCCCGGCCCGACGACGGTATTGACCTGGACAGTGGAGTCGTACTGTTCGAAGACCGGCCGGCGCGAGGCGAGATTCGCCGAGCCCAGGAGGGCCGCCAGGACCGCCCCCGGGTCCATGCCACGTTCGGGCAGGCGGTCGCGACCGTCGGGACCGGCCGGCGCCGCGACGCCCGGCGCCGGGGCGGGCCGGCGGCGCGCCGGCGGCGTCGCGAGCCGCTGGTGGACGATCGCGTCCGAGGTCAGGGCCCGGGCCGGGACGCGGACGATCTCGCGACCGGCCTCCGTCACCGCGATGTCGCCGTCACCGGTCACCCGCCCGATCGTCGCGCACGGGATGCCCCAGCGGGCGCAGACCTCGCGGACGTCGACCTCGCGCTCCGGCCTGGCGACGGCGAGCATCCGCTCCTGAGACTCGGAGATGAGGACCTCGAAGGCCGCCATCCCGGGCTCGCGCCGTGGAACCGCGTCGAGATCGATGGCCATGCCCGTGCCGGCCCGGTCGGCCGTCTCGGACGACGCGCAGGTGATGCCGCCGGCGCCGAGGTCCTGGAGGCCCTCGATGAGCCCCCGCTCGATGAGCTCGAGCGAGGCCTCGATGAGGAGCTTCTCGGCAAACGGGTCGCCCACCTGGACGCTCGGTCGCTTCGATGGGTCGTCGTGGGTGAACGTGGCCGAGGCGAGCACGGATGCCCCGCCGATGCCGTCGCGCCCGGTCGCCGAGCCGAAGAGGACCACGAGGTTGCCGGGCCCGGGGGCCTGGGCCAGCGTCAGGAGGCGCTCCTCCAGGAGCCCGATCGCCATGACGTTGACGAGCGGGTTGCCCTGGTACGACGGGTCGAAGACGAGCTCGCCGCCGACCGTCGGCACGCCGACGCAGTTGCCGTAGCCGCCGACGCCCCGGACGACACCGTCGACGAGGTGCCGCGTCCGCGCGTCCGACGGATCGCCGAAGCGGAGGGCATCGAGGACGGCGATCGGCCGGGCGCCCATCGTGAAGATGTCGCGGAGGATGCCGCCGACACCGGTCGCCGCCCCCTGGTACGGCTCGACCGCGCTGGGGTGGTTGTGAGATTCGATCTTGAACGCGACCGCCAGGCCGTCGCCGATCGAGATGACCCCGGCATTCTCTCCGGGTCCCGCGACGACGCCGTCGGCGGCGCTGCCGGTCGGCAGGGTCCGCAGCAGCGGCCTGGAGCTCTTGTACGAGCAGTGCTCGCTCCACATCACGCTGAACATCGCCAGCTCGACGTCGTTCGGTTCGCGGCCCAGGCGCTCGCGGATCGCGTCGAGCTCGTCGTCGGTCAGGCCCAGGGCCCGGTGAAGCGGCCGGGGCGCGGCCGGGGCAAGGGGTTCGCCGGGATGCTCGGCCACGGTCATCGAGCGATGACCTCGAGCCCACGCCCGGCGTCGCTGCGCGCGCCCGCCTCGGCGCTGGCGACGAACGAGCGGATCAGCCCGAAGCCATCATCCGAGCCAAGGACCGCCTCCGACGCCCGCTCGGGATGGGGCATCAGCCCGGCCACGTTCCCGGCCGCGTTGCGGACCCCGGCGATCGCCCGGAGCGAACCGTTGGGGTTGGCGGGGTCGTCGGTCTCGGCGGCCACGGTGCCGTCCTCGCGGACGTACCGGAACAGGACCTGCCCGTCGCGCTCGAGGCCGTCGAGGGTCGCCGGGTCGGCGAAAAAGCAGCCCTCGCCATGGGCGACCGGCAACCGGAGCGGGCGCCGCGGCCCGGCGAGGTGGGTGAACGGCGTGTCCGGCTGCTCAACCGCGATCCGGATGTCCCGGCCCAGGAACCGGAGTCCGCGGTTCCGGAGCAGCGCTCCCGGCACGAGCCCGGCCTCGGCCAGGACCTGGAAGCCGTTGCACACGCCCAGGACGAGACCGCCGTCGTTCGCGAACGCGGCCACCGACCGCATGACCGGGCTGAAGCGGGCGATGACGCCGGCTCGGAGGTAGTCGCCATAGGCGAAGCCGCCGGGCAGGATCACCCCGGCGACACCATCGAGGGACGCCTGCTCGTGCCACAGCTCCAGGGGCTCGGCGCCGGCCAGATCGAGGGCGTGGAGCGTGTCGCGATCGCAGTTCGAGCCCGGGAAGACGACGACCCCGATCCGGACCGTCATCGGGCGCCCGCCTCGGCGGTCCCGGCCCTGGCGTCCGAGGTCGTCGAGCTCGTCGCCTGAAGGAGCTCGACCCCAAAGGCCTCGATGAGCGGGTTTGACAGGAGCTCCGCTGCGAGGCGCTCGACGACCGCCCGCGCGGCCGCCTCGTCGGCCGCGGCCACGCTGAGCTCGACCCGCCGTCCGACCCGGACCGCGGACACCCCCGCGATCCCGAGGTGGTCCAGGCTGCCCTCGACCGCCCGGCCCTGGGGGTCGAGGATCCCGGGCTTCGGGGTGACGTTGACGGCGAAGCGGTACTCGGCGGTCACGGCGCGATCAGGTCCTCCTCGAGATAGCGCTCGAAGCTGGCCCCGGTGATCCGCTCGTAGGCCTGGACGTAGCGGGCCCGGGTCCCCGCGACCACCTCGTTCGGGAGCTCCGGCCCGGGCGCCGTCTTGGCCCACGGCTGGTGCTCGAGCCAGTCCCGGACGAACTGCTTGTCGAAGCTCGCCTGGGGCCTGCCCGGCGCGTACGTCGCGGCATCCCAGAAGCGCGACGAATCGGGGGTCAGGACCTCGTCGACCAGGATCAGCTCGCCGTCGACCAGGCCCATCTCGAACTTCGTGTCGGCCAGGATGATCCCGGCCTCGGCACAGCGGGCCGCCCCCAGCTCGTAGAGCCGGATCGCAACGTCCCGGACCCGGCCGGCCAGGGCCCGGGCCGCAGCCTCGCCCAGCCAGTCGTCGCCGCCGGGCGGCCAGTCGGCGAGGAGCCGGATCATCGATTCCAGGTCGATGTTCAGGTCGTGCTCGCCGGCCTCGGCCTTGGTCGCGGGGGTCAGGATCGGCTCTGGGAGGCGGTCGCTCTCGCGCAGCCCGCCGGGCAGGGCCACGCCGCAGACCGCGCCCGAGGCGAGGTACTCCTTCCAGCCCGAGCCCGAGAGATAGCCGCGGACGACCACCTCGACCGGCAGGACGGCCGCCCGGCGGCACAGCAGCATCCGGCCGCGAAGGTCCGCGGCCACCTCCGGAGGCGCCGTCCCGGCCGGGACATCGGCCGGATCCGTGCCGAGGACATGGTTCGGGACGAGGTCACGGGACGCGTCGAACCAGTACCGCGACAGGCCGGTGAGCAGCCGGCCCTTGTCGGGAATCGGCGTCGGGAGCACGACGTCGAAGGCCGACAGCCGGTCCGAGGCGACGAGCAGGAGCCGATCCTCGCCGATGGCGTAGAGGTCGCGGACCTTGCCGGACCGGAGGAACGTGCTCGGCGGGGCGGTCATCGGGGTCCTCCTGGGGTGGCTCGGGCCGGCGTGGCCGGCGTGGCCGGCGTGGCCCGGGCCGGCGCGGCCCGGGCCGGCGTGGCCGGCGTG
>JBFMEV010000020.1:0-58287 GCA_040752335.1 Chloroflexota bacterium | reverse complement strand
GCCAGGCCCCCCCGGCGTGACCTGGTGGGTCTGGCTTCCCGGCGGCGGCCCCCGCCGGGTGGGGGGGGCCGCTGGCGTCCAGCGCGTCACGGCGAGGTGGCGGAGCTCCGCAGGGAACCTGGCCCGCCGACGGCGTCAGTCCTCGCCGATGTCCTCGTTCCAGATCTCGGGATGCTCCGCGATGAAGCCCCGGAGCAACTCATAGCATTCGCTCGAGTCCAGGTTGACGACCTCGACCCCACGCGACCGCAGGAGATCCTCGCCGCCGAGAAACGTCCGGTTCTCGCCGATCACCACCCGCGGGATGCCGTAGAGCAGGATGGCGCCGGTGCACATGTCACACGGCGATAGCGTCGTCACCATCGTCGCCCGACGGTAGGCCGAGGCCGGCAGCCGGCCGGCATTCTCGAGGGCGTCGGTCTCACCGTGGCGGATGGCGCTCCCGAGCTGGACCCGCCGGTTGTGGCCGGCCCCCACGACCCGGCCATCGATGACGAGGGCGGCGCCGATCGGGACACCGCCCTCCGCTCGCCCGATTCGGGCCTCGTCCAGCGCCACCTCGAGGGCCTCCCGATCGTCCATGCCAGCGAAGCGTAGCGGTGTCGGCCGGCTCCGGGGCGACCGGCGGCGCCGGGCTAGACTCCGCAGGTGACCGACCTCGATCGCCAGCAAGTCGACGGCCTGACCGACCTCGACCCGGAGGCCTTCCGCGCCGCCCTCCATGCCGTCGCCGACGTGATGGCCGACTACGCCGCCGCGGTGGAGTCGTACCCGGTCTTCCCGCCGGTGGAGCCGGGCACCCTGGCGGCGTTGTTCCCGCGGGAGCCTCCCGACGGGCCCGCCCCGCTGAACCAGATCCTGGACGACTATCGAACCCTGATCGAACCGAACGCGACGCACTGGGGCCATCCGGGGTTCATGGCCTACTTCGCGACACCGGCGTCGGCGGCCGGGATCCTCGGCGAGATGCTCATGGCGTCGCTCGGCCAGAACACCATGCTGTGGCGGACGTCGCCGATCGGGACGGAGCTCGAGGCGGTCGTCGTGGGCTGGCTCCGGCAGGGCCTGGGCCTGCCCGTCGAGTTCGACGGCTTCATCACCGACACGGCCTCGACCTCGTCGCTCGTCGCCCTCGCCGGCGCCCGCGACGCCGCCGGGTACGTCTCGGCCGGCGACGGGGTCGCGGGGCCGGCACCCGGAGCGGCCGAGGCCGGCGCCGGGCGACCCCGCGTCTACACCTCGGCCGAGGCCCACTCCTCGATCGAGAAGGCCTGCATGACGCTTGGCCTGGGGCGGAACGGCCTGGTGAAGATCCCGACCGACGAGGCGTACGCCATGCGTCCGGACGCCCTCGCGTCCGCCATCCGGGACGACGTCGCCGCCGGCCGCCGGCCAATCGCCGTCGTGGCCACGATCGGGACGACCTCGTCGACCGCAATCGATCCGGTGGCCGCCATCGCCGAGGTCACGTCGGCCCACGGGCTGTGGCTCCACGTCGACGCCGCCTACGGCGGCGCGGTCGCCCTGCTCCCGGAACGTCGTGGGCCGTTCAGCGGCTGGGAGCGTGCCGATTCGATCGTCGTCAACCCCCACAAGTGGCTCTTCGCTCCGCTCGACGCGTCGCTTCTCCTGACGCGACGGATGGAGGTCCTGCGCGCCGCGTTCTCGCTCAGCCCGGAGTACCTCCGGACGCTCGACCGCTCGACGCCGGTTCGCGACGTCAACGAGTACACGCCCGTCCTCGGCCGGCGCTTCCGGGCCCTCAAGCTGTGGCTGATGGTCCGCTGGTTCGGCCTCGATGGCTTGCGGCGCCGGATCGGTCACCACCTGGAGCTGGCGCAGGCCCTGGCCGGGTGGGTGGACGCCGACGCCGACTTCGAGCGCCTGGCACCGGTTCCGTTCTCCACGGTCTGCCTCCGCTTCCGGCCGCGGGCGCTCGCCGGCCGCGAGGCGGAGCCGCACGTCGCCGCCCGCCTCGACGATCTCAACGCCCGGCTGATGGACGCGGTCAACCGGACCGGCGAGGTCTTCCTGTCGCACACCCGCCTGGGCGGCCGCTTCACGATCCGAATCGCGCTCGGCCACCTCCGAGGCGAGGAACGCCACGTCGCGAGGGCCTGGGAGCTGCTCCGCCGGGAGGCGGCCGCGCTCGACTGACGTCCGGTCGGTGCGCCTGTCGATGGCGCCTCGGTCACCCTTGATCGCCAGTCACCGAACCGTGCTCGAAGCCACGAAGCGCGGCTGGCAGGGCCGGTCCCGATGACGGACAGTCGTGGCCCTGTGCCGAAGGAGCCGCCGGTCGCCGTGACGAAGCCTCGCCCGCCGGTTCCCGTGACCATGAAACAAGCCGTCCCTCGGTGCTCTGCTCCGGCGCGGGCCGCCCGAGCCGTGGCATCATCAGGCCCGCCGTCACCCGCCCGAGGATTGAGACCGCCCGTGCCGCCGATCGACGAGCTCTCCCGGATCGAGCCCGTGCACCTCGAGCGCCTCGAGCGCCAGGGCGTCTTCACCACGGGCCTGCTGCTCGAGGTCAGCGAGACACCCACCCGGCGCCAGACGCTCGCGGACCAGGTCGATGCCTCGACGAACGACGTCATGACCTGGCGCGACGAGGCCCTGATGCTCAATCTCGCCGGCTTCGGGCCGATCGAGCACCGGCTGCTCAGCCAGGCGGGCTACGAGGGCCTCCGGGACATCCTGGCCGTCGATCTCGACACCTTCCGGGCGGGCGTCGCCCGAGGCGCCCGCGAGCTCAACCTGGAGCCGCCGTCCGACCTCGCGCTCGAGGGCTGGTGGGAGCAGGCTCGGACGCTCGAGGACGAGTAGCGGCCGATCGCCGCCGGCCGTGCCCGATCCCCGGGATACCATGGCCGTTGTGAACGCAACCCGGATCGGCGGCATCGCGGTGGGCCTCGCGACCGCCCTCGTCCTCGTCGCCGTGGCGATCGTGCCGTTCCTGAGCCCGGCCTGGATCGCATTCGAGCAGGATCGAGCCCAGGCCGCGGCCTGGACGGGGTTCTCGACGGTCGAGCTCCGCGCCGTGACCGACGCGATCCTCGCCGACCTCGTCCTCGGCCCACCCGACTTCGACGTCGACCTCGCTGGGACGCCCGTCCTGACGCCCGACGAACGGTCCCACATGCGCGACGTCCGGAGCATCTTCGCGGCGTTCTACGGGGCCTCGACGCTGGCCGTGATCGCGATCGCGGCGGCGTTCGCCCTCGCCCGTCGCGGCGGATCGGGTTGGACCCGGACCGACGCGTGGCGTGGCGTCCGCCGCGGGGCGATCGGGCTGGGCCTCGGGGTGGTGGCCGTTGGGGCGGTCGCGGCCGTCGCGTTCGACGTCGCGTTCGAGGTCTTCCACCGGGTCTTCTTCCCGGGCGGGAACTGGGCCTTCGATCCCCGGACGTCCAGGCTCGTCCAGCTCTTCCCGTTCGACTTCTGGTTCGAGACGACGATTGCGGTGGGGGTCACCATCCTGGTCCTGGCCGGGTTGACGGCCTGGCAGTGCTCGCGGCGCCTCGCCCGATTGGGGCGGCACGGCGTTGCCGGCCCGACCGCCGACGGCAACGCGGCCGGCCTCGCCACGGCCCCGGGGGCGGAGCCGGTGCCGTGATCGGGGTGCCGGTGGCCAGGCTCCTGGGCATCGAGGTCAGGCTGCAGCTGGGCTGGGTCCTCGTCGTGGCCCTCGTCGCGGCGCTGGCGGCGATCCAGGTGTCGGCGGCGGATCCGAGCGTGAACCCGGTCCTCCAGTGGCTCCTCGGCGGGATCGTCGCAGCCGGCTTCTTCGCGAGCGCCCTCATCCACGACCTCAGCCACGCCATCCTCGCCCGGCGCCGAGGCGTGGAGGTGCGATCGATCCTGATCTCGTTCTTCGGCGGGACCACGCCGCTCGACCCGGCGTCGCCGAACCCCAGGGACGACCTGGTGATCGCGATCGCGGGCCCGATTGTGAGCCTGGGCCTCGGCGCGGCCCTCGCCCTCGGGGCGGTGGCCGTCGCGGCCACGGGCGGCTCCGCGGCCGATGTCGCGTCCCAGGTGCTCGTCGTCCTGGCCGTGCTCAACCTCATCCTCGGGGCGGTGAACATCGTCCCGGCCTACCCGCTCGACGGTGGCCGGATCGTGCGGGCGATCGCCTGGGGCCGAACCGGTCGGGAGAAGGACGGCTGGCGCGCGGCCGGGACGGTCGGCCGGGTCGTGGGCCTGGTCGTGATCGCCCTCGGGCTCGGCGTCGTCGTCGTGGGCGACATCACGAACGGGGCGATGATCGTGCTGAGCGGCTGGTTCCTGGTCCTCTCGGCCCGGGCGATTCGCGAGCGCGTCAGGGTCGACGAGCTGATCGGCGACCTCGCGGTCGGCGACGTCATGGAGGTCGACGGGCCCACCGTCCACCCGGGCCTGACGGTCGACACGTTCGCCGCGCAGCTGCTGGACGGCAGCGTGCCCACCACCGCGATCGCGGTCATCCACGACGACGAGGTCGTCGGGATCCTGGGGGTTCGCCAGGTCCAGCGGCTCCGCCCGGCCGAGCTGGCCCAGAAGCGGGTCGAGGACGTCATGGCGCGGCCGCCGAGGTTGCCCATCGTCGGGTCGTCGGATGGACTCGTCGGGGCCGTCGAGCGCCTCCAGCGCTCCGGCCTCGACGGTCTCCCGGTCGTCGATCGCGGCCGGCTTGTCGGCGTCCTCACCCGGCGCTCGATCGGCCTCGCCGTCCAGGCTCGCACTGGCGCTGGTCCGGGGTCAGCGGGGCCCGCGGGTGCCGAGGGCTCGGCGGACGCCCCGGGTGCCACGGGTCCCGGGGGTGCCCCGGGTGCCACGGGTCCCGGGGGTCGCGGTGACGCCGGGGGCGCCGGGGACGCACCGGGCGACGACCCGCCCGCCACCGACCGGTGACCGGCGACCGGCTCCTGACGGTCGAGGAGGCGCTCGCGACCGTCCTCGCGGCGATCGAGGGCCCGGTCGCGGCCGAGAGCTGCGGGATCCACGACGCCCTGGGCCGGGTCCTCGCCGAGGACGCCCGGGCCACGACCGACCTGCCGCCCTGGGACAACTCGGCGATGGACGGCTACGCGATCCGGGCGGCCGATGTCGCGACCGCGACCGAGACGGCGCCGGTGGCGCTCGAGGTCGTCGGCGAGGCGCCGGCCGGCAGGCCGCCCGAGGTCGAGGTTCGGCGCGGGACCGCCGCCCGGATCGCGACCGGGGCCCCGATCCCGCCAGGCGCCGATGCGGTCGTCCCGGTCGAGCTGACGACGCCCGCGGACGTCGCGGGCGCGCCGGTCGGTCCGCGAGGTCGGGATGCTGCCGGCCCGCTGCCGGCCCGCTGCCTCGTCCACGGTCCGGTCGGGCCGGGAGGCTCCATCCGGGCCGCCGGCAGCGATCTCCGTCGGGGCACCGCCGTCCTTCCCGCAGGGACCACCGTCGGGCCGGCCGGCGTCGCCGTGGCCGCCGGCGCCGGGATCGAGCATCTCCAGGTTCGGCGGCGCCCCGTCGTGGGGGTCCTCGCGACCGGCGACGAGCTCCGCGAGCCGGGCCGACCGCTCGGCGATGCCGGGATTCCGGACGCCAACGGGCCGGCGCTCATGGCCCTCGTCGCCGGCGCCGGTGGCGACCCGCGGAACCTCGGCATCGCGAAGGACAGCCTCGAGGACGTCAAGGCCCGCGTCCGGGACGGGCTCATGGAGGGCGCGGACGCGCTGATCGTGTCCGGTGGCGTCTCGGTCGGCCCATACGACCATGTACGGGCCGGATTCGAGGCCCATGGCACCGTCGACCTGTGGCGGGTCGCCGTCCAGCCCGGCAAGCCCTTCGCGTTCGGGACGGCGGAGCGGCCGGGGGGCGGGCCGCCGGTGCTGCTCTTCGGCCTGCCCGGCAACCCGGTGTCCACGTTCGTGACCTTCGAGCTCTTCGTCCGCCCGGCGCTTCGGCGCCTCCTCGGCCTCGAGCGGCTTCACCGGCCCCGGGACCGGGCTGTGCTCCTCGACCGGACGCCCAAGGGCGCCGCCCGCCGTGCCTTCGTCAGGGTCACGCTCGAGCGGGACGCGACCGGGCTGCCGGTCCGTGACGACCAGGGTCGACTACGGGTGAGCCTCGCCGGCGGCACGGCCGGGCAGGGGAGCCACGTCCTCTCCGCCCTCGCCGTGGCCGACGCCCTGGCGGTCATTCCCGAGGACGTCGGTGTCCATCCCGCCGGCGGCGAGGTCGAGCTGTGGTGGCTCGACCGGGATTGAGCCCCCGAGCGGCCCACGGCCGTTGCCGGGTCGTGCATCATCGCGCGTGACAGGAGGACCGATGGACCGAGGCCCCGCCCCGCGTGCCGAGCGCCGCCGCCTGACCCACGTTGACCGGGCAGGGCGGCCGCGGATGGTGGATGTCAGCGACAAGCCGGCGACGGCCCGACGGGCCGTCGCCGAGGCGTTCGTCGCGCTCTCCCCCGAGACGCTCAGCCTCGTCATCGATGGCGGCGCCGAGAAGGGCGACGTCCTCGGCGTCGCCGAGCTGGCCGGAGTCATGGGCGGCAAGCGGACCGCCGAGCTCATCCCCCTCTGCCACCCGATCGCCCTGACGGATCTCGTCGTGTCGGTCATCCCCGATCGCGCCGCGGGCGGGCTCCGGATCCGGGCCGAGGCGGCCACGACGGGGCCGACCGGGGTCGAGATGGAGGCGCTGACCGCGGCGTCGGTCGCCGCCCTGACGGTCTACGACATGGTCAAGGGCGTCGAGCGGGGCGTCGAGATCGGCGGCCTGCGGCTCGTCGCCAAGTCGGGCGGCCGCAGTGGCGAGTGGCGGCGCGAGGTTGGCTCGGCCGCCACCCAGGGCGGTCCGCGTCCCGGCCGCAAGCCCGGCGAACGAACCGCCGGCCGCATCCGTCGCCGGGGTTGAGCGTGGGTGGCGCACCCCTCGGCGGCGTCCCGGCCCTGGTCCTCACGATCAGCGACGGCGTGGCGAGTGGCGGCCGGGTCGACGAGTCGGGGGCCGCCCTGGCCGACCGGCTCCGGGCCCTGGGGGCCACCGTGGAGCGTGACGTCGTGCCCGACGAGCCGGCCCGCATCGCCGCCCGGATCCGTGCCGGAGCGGCCACGCATGCCCTTATCGTCTCGACCGGGGGGACCGGGCTGACCCCGCGCGACGTCACGCCCCAGGCAGTCCGCCCGATCCTCGACCTGGAGATCCCCGGCCTCGGCGAGGCGATGCGCGCCGCCGGCCGAGCGGCGACACCCCTGGCCGACCTGTCGCGGAGCCTCGGCGGGATCGTGGGCCGGAGCCTCGTCGTCTGCGTGCCCGGCAGCCCGCGCGGCGCCGTCGAGTCCCTGGCCGCGATCGAGCCGCTTCTGGGCCATGCCCTCGAGACGGTCGCCGGACCGCACGACCACGGCCGGCCGGCTGCGTCGTCACCAGCGTCGACACCAGCGTCGCCTCGGCCCACCCCCGGCCTCGAGGAGGAGGACGCCGACTGATGTTCCCGGCCTTCGCCGAGGTTCCGGCCTACCCCCTCGTCTTCGCCGTCTTCTGGGGTTCCGCGGCCTTCTTCGGCCTGGCCATGGCCCGCCATCTCCGGATCTTCGCCGCGGCCCGAGCTGCCGGACCGAGCCCCCTCACGGACATCCCGGCCCGGACCCTCGGCCTCATCCGCTACGCGTTCGTCCAGACGAAGATGTTCAAGGACCCCCGGGCGGGGCTCATGCACTTCGGTATCTTCTGGGGCTTCGTCCTGCTCACGATCGGGACGGCCAACGCCGTGACCGGCGGGATCATCCAGGCGATCCTCTCGGCCCCCTTCGACGGTCTCATCTGGACGGCGATCTCGGCGATGCAGAACGTCGTGGCCGTGGGCGTCCTGGGGGCGATCGCCTGGGCCTTCGAGCGTCGACTGATCTCGAAGCCCGCGCGGCTGACCTACAGCCGCGACGGCCTCCTCATCCTGGCGATGATCGGCGGCCTCGTCGCGGCCGAGCTGTTCGCCCAGGTTTTCGAGATCGCGGCCTTCCACGACGTGCCCGGGGCATTCATCGCGTCGTTCCTGGCAGCGCCGCTCCGGGGCCTGGACCATGACGTCCTGGCTGCCGCCTTCGGTGTCCTGTGGTGGACGCACAAGCTGATCGTCGCGGCGTTCCTCGTCCACCTGCCGGGGAGCAAGCACCTCCACATCGCCACGAGCTTCTTCAACATCTACTTCCGGAAGCTCCAGCCGCGGGGCGAGCTGCCGCCGATGGACCTGGAGGCCGAGGACGCGACGTTCGGCCTCCGGACCCTCGCCGACCTCGGCTGGAAGGACATGCTCGACGGCTTCACCTGCACCGAGTGCGGTCGATGTCAGGAGGCCTGCCCCGCCTGGAACACGGGCAAGCCGCTCAACCCCAAGCACTTCATCATGGGCATCCGGGAGATGTCGGTCGAGGCCGAGCATGGCCTGAACCTCATCCCGAACTCGCCCCTCGTCCGCGAGACGTACGGCCTCGACGACACGGTCCACGCCGACCGCCTTTCGAAGCCGATCGTCGACGACGCGATCCCGTTCGATGCCGTCTGGGACTGCGTGACCTGCGGCGCCTGCGTGGAGGCCTGTCCCGTCCTCATCGAGCACGTCGACAAGATCGTCGGGCTGCGCCGGAACCTCGTCCTCGAGGATTCGCGCTTCCCGGCCGAGCTCAACGGCGCGTTCCGGAACATGGAGGGCGTGGGCAACCCGTGGGGCCAGCCACCGGCCTCGCGGCTCGACTGGACGAAGGGCCTGCCGTTCGAGGTGCCGCTCGTTGCCGACGTCGCCGCTCGCGGCGAGCTCGGCGAGCTCGACGTCCTGTACTGGGTCGGCTGCGCCGCCGCCTTCGACGAGCGGAACCGGAAGGTCGCCCGGGCCTTCGCGACCTGCCTCGATGCGGCCGGGATCCGCTTCGCCGTCCTGGGCCAGGAGGAGTCGTGCACCGGCGACCCGGCCCGGCGAATGGGCAACGACTACGTCTACCAGATGCTGGCGACCACCAACGTCGAGACGTTGAATCGCTACCGGATGGGCGAGAAGACGATCGTCACCGCCTGTCCCCACTGCTTCAACTCGATCGGCGTGGAGTACGCCCAGCTCGGCGGTCGTTTCCGGGTGGTCCACCACTCGGCGTTCCTCAAGGAGCTCCTGGCTGGCGGCCGCCTCAGTGTCGTGGACGGCGACGGCGGTCCGCGGCGCAGCGTCACCCTCCACGACTCCTGCTACATGGCCCGCTACAGCGGCGTCGTCGCCGAGCCGCGGGACGTGCTCGGCGCCGTCCCGGGCCTCGATCTGGTCGAGATGGAGAAGCACGGCCGGGCCACGTTCTGCTGCGGCGCCGGCGGCGGCCGGATGTGGATGGAGGAGACGCGCGGGACGCGGATCAACGCATCGCGGACGGACCAGGCGCTCGCCACCGGGGCAGGCACCGTCGCGACCGAGTGCCCGTTCTGCATGACGATGATGAAGGATGGCCTGGAGGCGGCGGCCACGAACCCCGGCGGCACCGTTCGGGCGATCGACATCGCCGAGCTCCTGGCCGAGTCGCTCGATCCGATCCAGCCGGCGCGCCTCACCGGTCGGGAGCTGCCGGTTCTTCAGTAGCGGGCCGGTCGCCAGCCGGATCGTCCTCGCGGGCACCGAGGGACGGCTCCGCGGCCGCGTCCAGGTCCAATCACGACGACCGCCAGCAGCGCGAGCGCCGCCACGGACAGCCGCTTCGGGAATGGACCGTGACCCGGCTGTCCGAGCAGAACCTCAGCCGGGGAGGTCCGCGCCGCAGCTGATGCAGCGGCTGTCGGTCCACTGGTTGCCCATGCCGCAGCTCGGGCAGCGCTTCTCGCCCTCGGTCGAGACCGCGAACGGGTTTTCCTTCGGGATTCGATTGCGGCGCACGATCGCCAGCGAGGCGAGGATCCCGGCGATTCCCGCCAGGCCTGCGGCCAGGATGAGCAGCTGATCCATCGAGGCACCCTCTGGCATCGCCGGCCCGAACCCCCGAGGCGGACCGGTGCTCCCGGGCACAGGGTACGACGGGCAGGCCAATCCGGGAACCGGTCGGGCGCTACGATTGGCCTGGTGAGCACTCCGCCGTCCGGTCATCGCCTGACCGAGGAGCAGATCCTCCTCCGCGACACGCTGCGGGAGCTGGCCGACGCCCGGATTGCGCCGCGAGCCGCCGACATCGACCGGTCCGGCGAGTTTCCAGAGGACATCCGACGGCTCCTCGCCCAGCACGACGTCCTGGGGCTGCCGTTCCCGGCCGAGCACGGCGGCGTGGGCGGCGACCTGCTCACGGTCTGCCTGGCGATCGAGCAGATCGCGCGGGCCTGCACGACGAGCAGTCTCATCCTGGCCGTCCAGGACCTCGGCTCGCTGCCGCTCCGGCTCGGCGGGTCGGAGGACCAGCTGGCGCGCTGGGTCCCGCGGCTCGCCTCGGGCGAGACGCTCATCTGCTTCGGCCTGACCGAGCCGGAGGCGGGCTCCGACGCCGCGGCCCTCCGGACGACGGCAGTCCGCGACGGCGACGACTACCTCGTCAGCGGGACGAAGCGATTCATCACCAACGGCAGCGTCGCCGGGCTCGTGACGATCTTCGCGGTCACGAACCCCGAGGCGCCGAGGCACCGGCGGCTGTCGTGCTTCATCGTGGAGGTCCCGACCCAGGGCTTCCGGGTCGCCCGCCTGGAGCACAAGATGGGCATCCGGGGCAGCCCCACGGCCGAGCTCGAGCTGACCAGCGTCCGGGTCCCGGCCGCCAACCGGATCGGCGACGAGGGCGACGGCTGGGACCTCGCCATGCGGACGTTCGAGCGGTCCCGGCCGGGGATCGCGGCCCAGGCCGTCGGCATCGCCCAGGGCGCCCTCGAGGCGGCCAGCGCCTATGCCCGCGAGCGCAAGCAGTTCGGCCAGCGGATCGGCGACTTCCAGATGGTGGCATCCATGCTGGCCGACATGGACGCCCAGGTGGAGGCCGCCCGGCAGCTCCTCTACACCGCCTGCGAGGTCATCGAATCCGGCGCCCCCGATGCGGCCCGCTGGGCGGCGATGTGTAAACTCGTCGCCGGCGACACGGCCATGCGCGTCACCACCGACGCCGTCCAGGTTTTCGGTGGCTATGGCTACGTCGATGAGTTCCCGGTCGAGCGGATGATGCGTGACGCCAAGATCACCCAGCTCTACGAGGGGACGCAGCAGATCCAGCGCCTCGTCATCGCGCGGGCCCTGCTCGGTCGCGGGCGCGACTGAGGCAACGCCCCGGCCCTCGCCCGATCCTCGGAGGTTCGCAGCCGCGTGCACATCGTCGTCCTGACCAAGCCCGTGCCCGATCCTGCCGCGGCCGCCGAGCGGCTGGGCCCGGACCTGCGGCTCGACCGGGCGGCCTCGCCGGCGGTCGTCAACGGCAACGACGAGTACGCCCTCGAGGCGGCCCTCAAGCTCGTCGAGGCCCACGGCGGCGAGGTCACCCTCCTGACGATGGCGCCGCCGAGCGGTGCCGACACGATGCGCAAGGCCCTGGCGATGGGCGCTACCCGGGGCGTCCTCGTGACCGACCCGGCCCTCGCCGGCTCATGCGTCCGCTCGACCGACGAGGTCCTCGCCGCCGCCCTCCGGGAGCTGACCTTCGATCTCGTGTTCAGCGGCTTCGACACATCCGACGGCAACGCCGGCGTCGTGGGGGCGGCCATCGCCGCCCGGCTCGGCCTGCCGTACCTCTCGAACGCGGCGAAGATCGAGCCCGATCCGGCCGCCGGACGGGTCCGGGTGCGGCGGATCACCCCCGCCGGCCACGACCTGCTCGAGGCGCCGATGCCGGCGCTGGTCGTCTGCACCCAGGTCCTCGGCGAGCCGCGCTACCCGTCGCTCAAGGGGATCATGTCGGCCCGCTCGAAGGAGATCGCCAGCCGCTCGCTGGCCGACCTGGGCCTCGATGGCGCGACGGTCGGTGGGGCGGCGGCCACGACCGAGGTCCTCGACAGCCGCAGGCCGCCGGCCCGCGGCGCCACCACGGTCGTTCGGGGCTCGGCCGCGGAAGGCGCCGCGGCGATCGTGGCGCTGCTCACGACGCGGAGGCTCATCTGATGGCCCGCTTCTGGGTCGTCGGCGAGCCCAACGCCGACGGCTCCATCTCGAAGCTCTCGACGGAGGTCGCGACGCTCGCCCGGTCGCTCGCGGACGCGGCCGGCGGCGACGCCGTCGGGATCGTCGTGGGAACGGATCCGGGGCGCGCGGCCGCCGAGCTCGCAGCCTTCCTGCCCCGGGTCATCGCCGTTGCCGACCCTGGCCTGGCCGGCCACGCCTGGTCCGTCCCGGCCGCGGAACGGGTGGCCGGCGTGCTCGGCGCCGATCCCGATGCCGGCGGCTTCGTCATGCTGGGCGCCGGCCCGGACGGTCGCGACCTCGCCGGGACCCTCGCCGCGCTCACCGGGCGAGGCGTCCTCGCCAACGCGACGGCCGTTCGCTGGGACGGTCGGCTTGTGGTCGAGATGGGGGCCTTCGGCGGCAAGCTCGTCACGAGCTCGGGCTTCACGACGCCGGGTGGCATGGTGACGATCCGGCCGAACATGGTCACGGCCGAGCCGCTGCCCACCCCCGGCGTCGTCGAGGCGCAGGCCCCAGCCGGGAGCGCGGCCCTGCCCCGGGTCGCGATTGTCGAGCAGGTCGAGGAGGCCGGCGCCGTGGCGCCGATCGAGGAGGCCCGGATCATCGTCTCGGGCGGGCGCGGCGTCGGCGGACCGGAGGGCTTCCAGCTCGTCGGCGAGCTCGCCGCCGAGCTCGGCGGCGCGGTCGGGGCGACCCGGGCGGCGGTTGATTCGGGCTGGGTCCCGTACAGCCAACAGATCGGCCAGACCGGCAAGATCGTCAAGCCCCAGCTGTACCTGGCCCTCGGGATCAGCGGCGCGATCCAGCACAAGGTCGGGATGCAGACCGCGGAGACGATCGTGGCCGTCAATCGCGACCCAGACGCGCCGATCGCGGAGTTCGCCGACCTGCTCGTCGTGGGCGACCTGTTCGAGGTCGGCCGCGCGCTGCTGGTGGCGCTCCGCGAACGGAGCGGCTAGCCTTCGGGCAGCGCGCTCAAGGTAGGCACGGGGAGAGGGGGTACGTGGAGACCGCACAGGTCGTCGCCCTCGTCGCCTTCCTGTTCGTCGCGATCGGCGTCGCCCTGGGTGCCCGCCGGACCGGCTCGATCCTCAGCCGGACGCGCGAGGCGGAGGGCTTCCGCGGCGGGGTCGCCGATCTCGCCCGCCGGGTCGAGACCTCGCTCGGCGACGTCTCCGTCCTCATCGACGGCGTCCGTCGCCGGGACGCCGAGCCCGACACGATCCGTGACAGCCTGGCCGCCGCCCGTGACGCCGTGGAGCGCTACGCGGAGGAGGCTCGCGAGCTGGCGGCCCCGCACATCGCCGTCCCGCACCGCGACGCGATCGTCTACGAGCTGGAACGCGCGGGCCGCGCTCTCGAGCTCGTGAACCACGGCTGCATCCTCTACGGCACCGGCCGGCGGCTCGAGCGGGGCACGGAGGCGGACACCGCGGTGAAGCGCGGCTACCTCAACCTCATCCATGCCCGCGAGAGCATCGTCGAGCAGGCCAAGCTCGCCGTGGAGCGGGCCGAGGACGCCTCGCCGGTTCGCCGGATTCAGCGCCGCAACGCCTGAACCGCCCGGGGCGCCTGAACGACCACGAGGGCCACACCATGTAGTGGTATCCTCATCGCACACCACAACCCCTAGTGGTGGCGAGGAGGTTCGATGCGCTGTCCCCAGTGCGGCGTGCGGGAGTCCCGGGTCGTCGATTCGCGGGACCTGGACGACGCCGCGACCATCCGCCGCCGCCGCGAGTGCGGCAACTGCAGCCTCCGCTTCACGACCTACGAACGGATCGAGGCCGCCCGCCTCGTCGTCGTCAAGCGCGACGGGACGCGGCAGGAATTCGACCGCGACAAGCTCGCCTCGGGCCTCCGCAAGGCGCTCACCCGGCGGCCGGTGCCGGACTCGGCGGCCGACCAGGCGGCCGATGCGATCGAGGCCGTCCTCCGGTCCGAGGGCATGACGGAGGTGCCCTCGTCGCGGATCGGCCAGATGGCCATGGCCAGGCTCCGCGAGCTCGATCACATCGCCTACATCCGCTTTGCCAGCGTCTACCAGAGCTTCGACGACCTGGAGGCCCTGAAGCGCGAGGTGGACGCCCTGTTCGGAGAGCGGGAATCGATGGCCATGGACTACCGGCGGCCCAAGGCCGCCAAGGACGTCCGGTGAGCGTCCTCTCCGACCGCGACATCCGCGCGGCGATCGAGTCGGGCGACGTCCTCATCCGGCCCTACGACCCGGTCGATCTCCAGCCGTCGTCGGTCGATCTCCACCTCGACCGCGCATTCCGCGTCTTTCGCAACAACCGCTACGCCTACATCGACGTCCGCCAGCCCCAGCCGGACCTGACCGAGCTGCTGCGGGTCGAGGACGACGAGCCATTCATCCTCCACCCCGGCGAGTTCGTCCTGGGCCAGACCCTCGAATGGGTGGAATTGCCGGACGACCTGGTGGCGCGCCTGGAAGGCCGCTCGAGCCTGGGCCGGCTGGGGCTCCTCATCCACTCCACCGCGGGTTACGTCGATCCCGGCTGGAAGGGCAACCTGACGCTCGAGCTGTCGAACGTCGCCAACCTGCCGATCGCGCTGTACGCCGGGATGCGGATCGGCCAGATCAGCTTCTTCCGGATGTCGAGCGCGGTCGAGCGGCCGTACGGCAGCCCCGAGCTCCGGTCGCGCTACCAGGGCCAGTCCGAGCCCACCGCCTCGGCCTACTACCGGGACTTCGCCAACGGCCCCAAGCCGAAAGGCTGACCCGGTGGCGATCAACGACGCCGTCCACTGGGCGGCCCAGCTCGGCGGCGGCACCCGGGTCGCGCTGATCCAGGCCGGCACCTTCCGGTCCGACGCCGGGGCGCTGTTCGGGCCGGTGCCGCGGATCCTGTGGGATCGCCTCGTGACCGAGGAGATCGATCACGATCACCGGCTCCGCCAGGCCCTCAACTGCCTCCTCGTCGAGACGCCGGCCGGGCGCGTCCTCATCGAGACCGGCATCGGCGAGCGGGTCAGCGACAAGGTCCGCGAGCTGCGGGCGTACGAGGGTTCGCCGATCGCGCCCGCCCTCGAGGCCGCCGGCTTCGAGCCGGGCTCGGTTGACATCGTCGCGATGAGCCACCTCCACTTCGACCACGCCGGGGGCCTCCTCCGAGCCGACGGCTCGAGGGCCTTCCCGCGGGCCCGGATCGTGGCCCAGCGGGCCGAGTGGGAGATCGCCCTCGACGACAACAGCCGGATCGTCGCGTCGTACGACCAGCCCGAGATCCGCCTCGTCCGCGACTGGGGCGCGGCCGGCTGGGCCGACGGCGAGATCGAGGTCCTGCCGGGTGTCTCGGTCGTGCCGACCGGGGGTCATTCGAAGGGCCACCAGTCCATCGTCGTCAGGGGTGGGGGAGCGGCCGGCCGGACGCTGGCCTTCTTCGGTGACCTCTGCATGCGGCCGTGGAGCGCCAACCCGCGCTGGGTGACGGCCTTCGACGACTTCCCGCTCGACTCGGTCGAGGTCAAGGGCGAGCTCTTCGCCCGCGCCGCCGACGAGCGCTGGCTCGTCGTCCTGTCACACGAGCCGCTGACCCCGGTGGGCCACCTCGTGCGGGATCGGGATCGGGATCGGTACGCCTTCCAGGCGATCTGAAGGGGCTGGGGGCGCACTCGGGCGAGGGGTTGGCCCAGCCGATGATGCTGGCAGCATCAACTCGGTACCTGGCGGGGCATAGCAGCTCCCGGCTGGGGCGACAGGGCCCGGGGCGAGCACGACGACACGGTCACGCTGCGTTCGCCGCGACGGTGGGCGCTCTACGACCCCCGATCCCCTCGATTTGATGGTGGGAGCATCACGACCCGGTTGAGGGTCGGGTGGGAGCGGCTTCGGCCAGATGAGCCTAGCGTGTCGGCGAGGGCGAGCTTCCCGCGGCCGGCAGGATCGCCGCGACGTAGGCGCGCGCGGCGGCTCGATCGACGGGGCCGTTGACGACGGCTCGGATGACGCCGTTGGGATCGATGAAGAACTGGGTGGGCAGGGCGAAGACGCGGTAGGTGTGGAAGACCGCGGCGCTGACGTCGGCCCCGATCGTGTATTCGAGGCCGTAGCGCTCGGCGTAGGCGAGCCCGTCATCTACCGTCTGCTGGACCTGGACGGCGATGAGGGTCAGGCCGCGGTCGCGGTACGCCTCGTCCATCTCCCGGAGGACCGGCGTCTCGGCCTGGCAGGGCGGGCACCAGCTGGCCCAGAAGTTGACCCAGACCGCCCGGCCGCGGAGGTCGGCCAGGCGGATCGGACGGTCCTCGAGGTCCGCCAGGACGAAGGCCGAGCCATCGCCGGCCGTGCCCGCCAACTCGGGCGCCAGGTCACCGACCCGGAGCCCCGGGATCGGGGAGCGGAGGAGGTAGGCCGACGCGGCGGGGTTCGGCAGGCCCGGCGTCGTGGAGCCGAGGGGCGCGGTGGCCACGGTCAGGACGACCGCCGCGACCACGACGACACCGAGCGCGCCGGCGACCTGGCGAAGGCTGAACGGGCCCACGCCGCGCCGCCGCCGGACCGTCCGGCTCGAATCCTGGATCCGTTCCACCTGATCGGTCAGATCGCCGAGTTGAAGGGCACGAATCGCGGCAGCAGGGCCAGCCAGTCCATGAGCATCGCGACCCCGATGAGGGCCACCAGAAGTCCGCCCACGAATGAGACCGAGCGGCCGTGTCGGAGCAGCGGCCGGATGAGCCCGGGCGCCCGGTCATAGGCGGCGGCGATGACGAGGAACGGGACGCCGAGCCCGGCGGTGTAGGCGACGAGGAGGATCGTGCCCTGGGCGGCGCTCGAGCTCGTGGCGGCCATCGTGAGAATGCCGCCCAGGATGATCCCGATGCAGGGCGTCCAGCCGATCGCGAAGATCGCCCCCAGCCCGAACGAGGCGAGCCAGCCGCCCCGTGCGCCGACGAGTCGGCCCCCCAGCCGCTCGCCGAGGCCGGGACCATCGCCGGACCCGCCAGGGGAAGCGAGCGCCAGGGTGCCGGTCGCCGTCGCGAGCGAGCCCGCGACCCCGGCGTCGAGCGGCCGCCAGCTCCGGTCCAGGGCCGGAATCCTGAGGATTCCGGCCAGGTTCAGGCCGAGGAGGATGAGGACCACACCGCCGACCTGGCGAAGGAGCGGCAGGACGTCGACCAGCGGGCCGGCGACATACGTCGCGGTGACGCCGAGGAGCGTGAAGACCGCGCCGAACCCGGCGACGTAGGCGAGGGCGTGTCGGACCGCCAGCCAGCGGCTCATCTCGCCGGAGGCTCGGCCAACCACGGCGACCGCCGAGAGCTGGCCGATGTAGGCCGGCACGAGCGGCAGCACGCACGGCGAGAGGAAGCTCAGGAGCCCCGCCCCGACGGCGACCGCGATCGTGAGGTTCTCGCCCATGGTCAGGCGGGCGCCGGCGCGTCGACGCCGTCGAGGATGTCGGCCAGGAGGCGTCGAAGCCGGGCGACGCTCGTCGCCAGCTCGAGCCGGGCCGTGCCGAGCTCGACGACCGGGATCCGCTCGAGGTATCGGCGGTGGAGCTCCGGGTCGACCTCGATGTCCCGGTCCACGAGGGTCGGGACGGGCAGGCCGTCCGCACGTCGCTCGGCCAGCAGGAGCTCGATGGCCACCCGCGTCGCGTCGCAGAGGTGGCATCCGGGCCGCGAATACAGGACGAGGTCGGGCAGGGGAGTGCTCACGAGCGGCATCGTACTCCGGGCGACGCTCAGACCACCCCGCCGGTTCCGGCGTCGACCGAGGCGTGCGCTACGATGACCCAACGCCCCCGTAGCTCAGTGGATAGAGCGCAGCCGTCCTAAGGCTGGCGTCGGCGGTTCGAATCCGTCCGGGGGCGCCACAGAGCCGGGACTCAGCCCAGCGCGGCGCGCAGCGCTCCGTCGAGATCGGCCCAGAGATCCTCGACATTCTCGATGCCGACCGACATCCGGCAGAGCGTTGGGCCGACGATGGCGGCGTCGCCCGGGTATCGCGCGCGGCGCTCGATCAGCGACTCGACACCCCCGAGGCTGGTTGCATGGGTCAGGAGCCGCAGCCGGGCCAGGAACGCCTCGGTCTGCTCGACGTCGCCGTCGACGTCGAAGGACAGCATCGACCCCGACCCGTTCGGCAGGACGCGCACCGCACGCTCGTGCTGTGAGTCCCCGACGAGCCCCGGGTAGTAGACCCTCGCAACATGGGGGTGCGACGCGAGGCGTCGGGCGAGCTCCGCCGCCGATGCCTCGGCCCGGTCGAGCCGAACAGCGAGCGTGCGGAGCCCGCGCAGCGCGAGGAAGGTCTCGAGTGACCCGGGGATCGACCCGTGATCGTGGCGGTGGGTCGCCAGGAACTCGGCGTGCGCGTCGTCCCGGCACACCGCCGCGCCGAGCAGCAGGTCCGAGTGGCCGCCGATGAGCTTCGTCGCCGAGTGCAGGACGATGTCGGCGCCGAGGTCGAGCGGCCGCTGGCGGAGCGGCGTGGCGAACGTCGCGTCCACCACGGCGAGCGCGCCGCGCTCGCGCGCGCCGGCGGCGATCGCGGGGATGTCGGCGACGACCAGGAGGGGGTTGGCGATCGACTCCACCCAGACCATGGCGGCGTTGTCGGCCGCGAGGAGGATCTCCGCCGTGTCGTCCGCTGGAACCATCCGGAGGTGAAGGCGCCCGCTCGCCTGCAGCCGCTCGAAGATGTTCCTGACGCCATAGTAGGTGACCGTGGACAGGACCACGGTGCCCCCGACGGGCACGAGGTCGGCGATGGCGGTGGCCGCCGCGAGGCCCGTTGCGAACGTCACGGCGCGGCCACCCTCGAGCGCGCCGAGCGCCGCCTCGAGCGCGCCCCATCCCGCGTTGCCGTCGCGCCCGTATTCGATCGCGGAGTCGTGGACGTACGTCGTGCTCATCGGGACGGGCGGGTTCATCGCGGCGCCGGGCACGCGGGCGGGCCGGCCGGCCTGCACGGCGACGGTGTCGGCCGTCCATCCGGGGTCCAGGGTCACGGCGGGGGGGTACAGCGACTCGTTCACGGAGCAGCTCTCCTTCGGGCGCGGGGCGGGCGACGACGGGTCTCGCCATCGGTCTGTGGAATGCGTGGCGCGCGGGCGACTCGCGAGCACCGCGCCAGCCATCGTGCCACGCCGCCCGACACACTGCGCCGACGAGCCTTGTTGGGGCCGAGTCGGGCCGGTATCGTGCGTTCGGCGACAACGGTGCGGCTGGAGGGCTCCCCCGAATGACCCGACGCGTCACGCTCACCGCGGTTCTCGCGGCACTCGTCCTGAGCGGCCTGATCTCCACCGGCGCATCGGCGACCGGCCCGACCCTGGCTCTCCCGACGTCGATGGCCGCTGTCGGCGACTCGATCACCCAGGCCGCGAGCACGGGTGGATCGCTCGGCGTCGACTACCCCCAGAACTCCTGGTCCACGGGCACGAGTGCCACGGTCAACAGCCACTACCTGCGGCTCCTGGACCTCGGCGCCCCGATCAGCGGGGAGAACCACAACCTCTCGGTCAGCGGCGCGAAGATGGCCGATCTCAACGCCCAGTTGGCCAACGCCGCCGCGATCGATCCGGACTACCTGACGGTCCTCATCGGCGGCAACGACATCTGCACCGACACGGTCGCCGAGATGACGTCGGTCGCCACGTTCCGGGCCCAGTTCGAGACCGCGATGGCGACGCTCACCGCGGGCTCGCCGGACACCTCCGTCTACGTCGTCAGCATCCCCGACGTGTACCAGCTGTGGTCGTTGTTCAAGGGCAACTTCTGGGCGCGGTTCATCTGGTCGGCCGGGGACATCTGCCAGTCGCTCCTCGCCAATCCGACCTCCACCCAGGAGGTCGACGTCCAGCGCCGGCAGACCGTCCGGCAACGGAACATTGACTTCAACACCCAGCTCGCAGAGGTCTGCGCCTCGTACCCCTCGAGCTGTCACTTCGACGGCAACGCCGTCTTCAACACCCAGTTCGCGAAGAGCGACGTCTCGGGCGACTACTTCCACCCCTCGGTCGCCGGCCAGGCCAAGCTCGCCGCGGTGAGCTGGGCCGCGGGCTATGCCTGGAGCGCCTCGCCACCGCCACCGGAGGGCGTCATGTCGGTCGGCAGCCTCGATGGGTCGGCCACGTCGAGCCGCCGGACGTGGACCGCGACCGTGACGGTGGGTGTTATCGGCGAGGCCGGCGCGCCGGTTCCTGGCGTGATCGTCGAGGGCGTGTGGTCGGCCGGATCCGGGGCGACGAGCTGCGTGACGAGCGACACCGGGACCTGCTCGATCACGAGTGCGGCCCTCAACAAGAAGACGGCGAGCGTCCTCTTCACGGTGACGAACCTGAGCGCCGATGGGTGGATCTACGCTGCGTCGTCGAACGTCGCCTCGAGTGTCGTCGTCGTCAAGCCCTGATCGAGAGCGCGTTGGCGGTTCCAGGTGACTCCCCCATGACGTCCCTGCCCCGCCGCGTCGAGACGGTCGTGATCGGGGCCGGGCAGGCCGGCCTGGCGATGAGCTGGCATCTCGGGCGGGCCGGCCGCGAGCACGTCGTCCTCGAGCGGCGGGCCACCCTCGGCGGAGGCTGGCAGGATCGCTGGGACGCGTTCCGCCTCGTCACGCCCAACTGGTCGGCGTCGTTCCCGGGCGCGCCCTATGACGGCGTCGACCCCGACGGCTTCATGCCCCGCGACGAGATCGCGGGCCGGGTGGCCCGGTACGCATCGACGATCGGTGCCCCGCTGGTCCTGGAGTGCGCCGTCGAGCGCCTTCGGGCGCGGTCCGGGGGCGGGTTCCAGCTCGACACGAGCCAGGGCCGCCTCGAGGCGAAGGCCGTGGTCATCGCCACCGGTTGCTTCCACGTTCCCAACGTCCCGGGTCTCGCCGCGTCGCTGTCGCGGCGGGTCCTGAGCCTCCACGCGTCCGCCTACCGCCGGCCCACGGACTTGCCGCCCGGGGCCGTCCTCGTCGTCGGATCGGCCCAGACCGGCGTCCAGCTGACGGAGGAGCTCCACGCCGACGGCCGCGAGGTGTACCTGTCGGTCGGCTCGGCGGGCCGGTTGCCGCGCCGCTACCGGGGTCGGGACAGCTTCGCCTGGATTGCCCTGGTGGTCGAACGCGGGGCCGAGCTCGGCGTGCCGTTGCCGACGGCCGAGACGCTGCCCGATCCTCGCCGGCGCCTCGCCGGCAACCCCCACCTCTCGGGCCACGGTGGCGGTCACGACACGAACTTGCGCCAGTTCGGGCGCGACGGCGTGCGGCTCGTCGGCCGGTTGAGCGCCATCGACGGCGAACGGGTCTCTCTCGCGCCGGATCTCGAGGCCAACCTCGCCGCGGCCGACCGCTTCTTCGACGAGCGGTTCCGCCCGCTCTTCGACCGCTTCATCGAGGCCGCCGGTATCGACGCGCCGCCGGCCGAGCCCGTCCCGCCCGTCGACTTCGAGCCCGAGCCCCTCGACGAGCTCGACCTCGCCCGGGCGGGGATCACGTCCGTCCTCTGGACGACGGGCTACCGCCAGGACCTGGGCTGGATCGAGCCGTCGATCACCGGCGACATGGGCTTCCCCCGGCAGGTTCGAGGCGTGACGGAGATTCCGGGCCTGTACGTGATCGGCTCGCTGTGGCAACACGACCAGGCCTCGGCGACGCTCTTCGGCGTGCCTCGGGACGCCCGGCTCCTGGCCGAGCGGATGGGCCTCGGGGGCGCGGCGTAGGGCCCTCCTGCACCGCCCGCTGAGGCGTGTCACGGGGACGCAATCTGCCCTGATCGTCGTGGGGGGACGACGAGACCAACTTCCCAGTCGCCGAGGCGCTTGAGAAGTGACCGAACCTGCCTGGCTGAGCGCGAGCCCGAGAGGTTTCGAGGGGGGCAGACGGCTCGACCGGCGGATACCTGCTCTACCGTCCCGGGTGACGAAACGATCAGGTTGTCTTTGCCATGAGCCTGCGACGGCCCGATCAGGTGAGCCGCGGGGGATCAGGGCGGCACGAGGAACGCAACTGCGACGACGGCGACGGAGGCTGCGATCTCCACGAGCCCGACGTGGATCGGGCGAAGCGGCCGCGCGCCGCCGGCGAGGCGGCGCTGGAGCCACGGCAGGCCGGCCGCGCGAACCGTGAGGGCCGCGGCAAGGAGGGCATAGGCGGGTGGCAGCCAAACGACGGCGAGGACGATCAGGGCCGCGTGGAAGCCGACCGAGAGGCCGGCGAAGATCGCGTTGCCCCGCTCGCGGAGGACGGATCGCACGACGAGGACCGTCCCGACGAGGTAGCCGGCGGCGATCGCCGTGGCGGTGACCACGCGCTCGGCCTCGAACGTCCCCGAGACGTACGCCGCGGCCGGCACGAGGACGAGGGCCTGGGCGACCTGGGCGAGGCTGTTGGCGAGGTCGCGCCGGGTCCCCGGTCGGGCGCCGCCGAGGACGACCACGGCGGCCGGGCCGATGACGAGGATGGCGAGGAGGAGCGCCGGAAACGCGGTCGCGAGGGCCAGCCCCAGAACCGCGAAGGTGCTGCCATAGATGGCGAAGGGAGCCCGCAGAGCCGGGGGTCGGCGGGCGCGGAACCAGGCCTGGCCAACGGCCGACGCGAGGTACCCGCTCAGCGCGGCGGCGCCGAGGACCACCTGCCACGGATCCGGCCGGCTCGCGGCCACGCCGAGGAGGAGCGGCAGGAGGAGCATCGCCCACGCGCCGTGCTGCTGGGGGGCCCAGCGGTGGCGCGGGACGGCGGGTCGGCGCTCGGGGCGGTCGCCGGGGCTGTCGCTCGTCGGGCTGGTCGTGAGCGTCACGGCGTCACGCTATCGGTCCGACGCCGCGGACGCGAATCGCCGGCGCCATCACGGAGCGGCGATACTCAGCGCATGAAGCTCTACTTCGCGGGGCCGCTCTTCTCGGCCGCCGAGCAGGCCTGGAATCGCGAGCTCGCGGCGGCGCTCCGGGCGGCCGGCCACGAGGTCTTCCTGCCCCAGGAGCAGGAGAAGGGCAAGACGGCGGCCGGCGTCTTCGCCCACGACGTGGGCGGCATCGACTGGGCCGACGCCCTCGTCGCGATCATGGACGGCCCGGACCCGGATTCGGGCACGGCCTGGGAGGTCGGCTACGCCTACGGGTCGAAGAAGCCGGTCGTCGCCGTCCGGACCGACATCCGGCGCATCGAGGGCAGCGGCGGCTCCGGCTACAACCCGATGCTCACCCAGGCGGCGACGTTCCGCGTCGACCTCGCCTGGACGTCGATGGAGGCCGTCGTCGCGGCCGTCGTTGACGCCCTTCGCCGCCTGGAGGTCGAACGATGACCCACCCGCTCGTGGAGCAGCTTCGCTTCGCCCGGCACGAATGGCGCCGAGGGCTCCGCGGCGTCCCCGAGGCGGACGGGTTCCGCCGCTTCGAGCCGATGAACTCGATCGGCTGGATCGTCGGCCACATGGCCTGGCACGAGCAGCGCTACTGGCTCACCCGGATGGCCGGTGAGACCCCGATCCCGATCCTCAACGAGGTCGCCGCCAGCGGCGGCCCGATGACGACACCATCGCTCAGGGCGATGCTCCGGGCCTGGAAGACGGTCACGGCCGCGGCCGATCCGGGCCTCGATGCCCTCGACGAGGCGGCGATGCGGACCCGCCTCCCGGGCTCGCCGCCGCGCCAACTGGGCACGGCGATTCTCCGCGTCACCTACCACTACTGGTTCCACACCGGCGAGATCCTCGCCATCCGCCAGCTGCTCGACCACCCGAACCGCCCGGAGTACGTCGGGGACATCGACCGGCGGGCGCCCTACCGGGGCTCCGCGGCGGAGTGAGCCGGCCGTACGTCCCGCAGCCCGTTCTCGACGCTGCCCACGCTCGCGCCGCGGCGCGGGCGGCCCGGGACTGGCCGGAAGCCGACCGCCTGCGGGCCGAGATCGAGGCCGCCGGCTGGCGGGTCGTGGACCGGGGGACCGATTTCCGGCTCGAGCCCCTCCACCCGCCGGACCTCGCCGACGACGCAGGGCTCCGGTACGGCCGGAGCGGGGCCGTCCCGAGCCGGCTGGGCGACCCCTCGACCTGCCCGGTGACTGTTGTCCTCGTCGCCACGAACCAGCCCGACGATCTGGATCGGGCGATCGCGGCGCTCCGCCGGACCGTGCCCGGGGGGACGCAGCTCGTCGTCGTCGCCGATGGCCCGGATGCGGCCCAGGCCGCCCGGTTGCCCGACCCGGTCCCGGCTGGCGGCGATGGCCCGGAGCTCGAGATCGTCCGGACGAGCGCCCGCCTCGGCTGGGCGGCGGCCCTCAACATCGGGCTGCGCCGAGCGGCAGGGGAGATCGTCGTCGTGATGGACACGAGCATCGAGCCGACCGGCGACGTCGTCACGCCCCTCGCGGCGTCCCTCGCGGCGGACGAGGACGCCGCCGTCGCCGGCCCGTTCGGTCTCCGCTCGGCGGACCTGCGCCGCTTCGAGGAGACAATGGACGGCGAGGCGGCCGCGATCGAGGGCTACCTGCTTGCCGTCCGGCGGACTGACGCCGCGGCCGCCGGTCCGCTCGACGAGGGCTTCCGCTTCTACCGCAACCTCGACATCTGGTGGAGCCTCGTCCTCCGCGACCGGGGGGAGGGGAGCGTGCCCCGCCGTGCGGCCGTCGTGAGCGGGCTGCCGCTCCTCCGCCACGAGCACCGCGGTTGGGCATCCACCCCGGAGGCGGATCGCGCCCGCCTCTCGAAGCGCAACTTCTACCGCGTCCTCGACCGCTTCCGCGACCGCCGCGACCTCGCCGTCCCTTAGCGAGTCAGCGGCGCTCGAGCGGGTGCAGCTCGCTCGTCCCGTCGGCTCGGTCCACCGGCTCCAGGCCGAGCTCGCGGAGGCAATCCCTGAGCCGATCCGCGGCGGCCCAGTCGCGGGCCGCCCGGGCCGCGGTCCGCTCGGCCAGGAGGCGCTCCGCCTCCCCGGACACGGCGGCCGGCGACTCCGCGACCTCCCACACGGCGTGGAGGTCGAGGCCCAGGACGGCGTCGGCATCGAGGACGAGCCAGCGCCGCTCGTCGGCCGGCAGGTCTGAGCGGAGGGTGGCGTGGATCGTGGCGATCGCGGCCGGCAGGTCCAGGTCGTCGTCGACGGCGGCCACGAACCGCTCGTGGAGCTCCCGCCCGGCCGCCGACAGCGGCGCCACGGGGAGGCTCGCGCGATCGGCGAGCTCCGGGTCCGCCGAGCCGTCCGGGGCGGCATGACCGCGGATCCCCGCGGCGTCACCGACCGGCCGGTCCGGCGCGCGTCCGGCGGCCAGGACCGGCGGCGCCGACCACGGCCCGTCGTCGGGCGCGGGTCCGAGGGCGCGGAGCCGCGACCGCAGGGTCGTGAGGGCCGAGGCCGCGGCCGTCAGGGACTCGTCGGAGTAGTCGAGGCGCCGCGAGTAGCGGGCCGTCAGGAACAGGTAGCGGAGGGCGAGCGCCTCGACCCCGTCGTCGGCCAGCTCTGTGATCCGCTGGAAGTTGCCGGCCGACTTGGCCATCTTCCGGCCCGAGGTCAGGAGGAACGCGCCGTGGACCCAGAGATCGGCCGGCGGGCCGCCGACGAGCGGCCCCGACTGGGCGATCTCGTCCTCGTGGTGGGGGAAGACGTTGTCCTCGCCCCCGGTGTGGATGTCGAACCGCTCGCCCAGGTGGCGCATCGCCATCGCCGAGCACTCGAGATGCCAGCCCGGGAAGCCGTCACCCCAGCGCGGTGACGGCCATTTCAGGAGCCGGCCCTCGCCGGCGGCCTTCCAGAGGGCGAAGTCGGCCGGGTCGCGCTTGTCACCCTCGACCTCGCCGCGGTGGCCGGCCCGCAGCGCATCGAGGGTGTTTCCCGAGAGCCGGCCGTAGCCGGGCCAGGTCGAGACCGCGAAATAGACGTTGCCGGCGTCGGTCCGGTAACCGTGGCCGAGGTCCTCGAGCCGCTCGGCAAGGGCCAGCATCTCCGGGATGTGCTCGGTCGCGCGGGGGTAGACGTGGGCCGGCAGGAGGTTCATCACCGCCGCGTCGGCGTGGAAGGCGGCCTCGTAGGCGTCGGCGATCTCGGCCGGTGTCTTGTCCTCCAGGCCGGCGGCGACGAGCATCGGGTCATCGCCGCGATCGAACCGCTCGTCGCGGAGGTGGCCCACGTCGGTGATGTTCTGGACGTGGCGGACCTCGATGCCGTGGTACAGCAGGACTCGCCGAATGAGGTCCGGCAGGAGGAACGTCCGCAGGTTGCCGACGTGGGCGTAGCGATAGACCGTCGGGCCGCAGCTGTACATCGTCACCGGCCGGCCGGGCGGCGACACCCGGACCGGGCGGACGGTTCTCGAGAGCGTGTCGTTGAGCTGCAGCATCGTCGGTCGATCGGCCTCCCTGGAGGACCCATCGTAGGGTGCCGAGGGCCTGGCGGCGTTCGTGCCCGAATTCCAGCCCGAATTCCGGCCCGCGGGCCTAACGAATCAGAGGCCGCCTCGTTACCCTCGGAGAGGCCTCGAGGCACAGCATCGTTCCCCCGGCGGTGTAGCACGAGGCCTCACTTGCTGCCCGCCGGGCTGGGTGGCGGGCGACCCGCCCCTATACTCCCGCCATGCGCCGGTTCGTGTGCGTGGCCGCCCTCCTGTTCGGCTTCTCGGGCGATCGCTACGCGTGGACCGTCCGGCCGCGCCTCCCGGTGCCGATCGAGCGACCGGTGGCCCTGGCCGAGTCCGGAAGGACGCGCCGCACCCTGACCTGGTGGCGGCCCTGAGCCGTCCGCGGCGCGCCCGGCTGCTCGTCGCTGCCGGAGTCGTCGCGATCCTTGTCGCCCTCGGCGGGCTGGCCGGCGGTCGGGGGTCGGGCGACGGCGCGCGCGCCGCCAGCGATGGCGAGGTGAGCCTCCTCTTCGGCGAGCCGAACACCCTCGACCCCGCCCACCAGAGCGACGTGGGGTCAGCTGCCTTCGGCGCCCAGCTCTTCGAATCCCTGACCGCCTTCGACACGTCCCTGACGCTCCGCCCGGCCCTGGCCGGTTCGTGGGACGTGGCCGACGACGGGCGCCAGATCGTCTTCCACCTGCGCGACGGGCTGACCTTCTCGGACGGCTCGCCGCTCGGTGCCGAGGACGTCGTGGGGAGCTGGCTGCGGGTCATCGACCCCGACGACCCGTCCCTCCTGTCGTCGCTCCTCCTGGACGTCCGCGGCGCCGTCGCCTACCTCACCGGGGCGACCACCGACCCGGGCGACGTCGGTATCCGGGCCGACGGCCCAGACGTCATCGTGGATCTCGAGCGTCCCGGCGCGGACTTCCCGGCGATCGTCGCCAGCCCGACCTTCGGGATCGTGCCGGCCGCGATCTGGCGCGACGGCGGGGAGATCGACGGCGGCCCCTACGTCGGCAGCGGGGCGTACGTCGTGGACCGGATCACCGAGGACGAGTACACCCTCGTTGCGAACGAGCGCTACTGGGCCGGGGCCCCGGCGATCGGGACCGTCCACCTGCTCACCAACATCGACGGCCGGAGCCCGGTGGCGGCCTTCGAGGACGGCGAGCTCGACTACACCGGGATCGGCTCGTACGACGCCTCGTGGATCCGGTTCGATGCCCGCCTCGGGCCGCAGCTTCGGCTCGTCCCGTCGTTGTCGCTGACGTACGTCGGCTTCACCACGACCGCCCCGCCGTTCGATGACGAGCGCGTCCGCCAGGCCTTCGGGGCGGCCGTCGACTGGACCCGCCTCGTCGAGCTGGGCTCGGCGGGCGACGAGGTCCCGGCCGACAGCATGGTCCCGCCCGGGATCCCGGGCCGCGGCGACCGGAGCTGGCTCCCGGTCCATGACCCGGATCGGGCCAGGACGCTCCTCGCCCAGGCCGGCTATCCCGGCGGCTCCGGCTTCCCCGAGGTCCGGTTCGCCGCCGGCGGCCTGCGATACGCGGATGGCATCGTGGCCGACCTCGCGCGCGAGCTCGGGGTGACGGTCGTGCTGGAGGAGTACGAGGACCACTTCGGCCGGCTCCACGACGACCCGTTGCCGATGTGGACCCTGGGCTGGATCGCCGACTACCCCGGCCCCAACGACTTCCTCGGTGTCCTGCTCGAGACGGGCAGCTCCAACAACTACGGGCGCTGGTCATCGCCGGACTTCGATGCCGCCATCGGCGATGCGCTCTCGACGCGCGATCCGGCCGAGGCCCTGGCGGCCTACGAGCGGGCCCTGGCCGCGGTCCGCGACGAGGTCCCGGTCGTCCCGATCGCCTACGGCGACGGCTGGGCCCTCGCCCGTGACGGGCTCCTGGGGGCGGGCGAGAACGGCATGGGCATCCTCCGGATCGCGGGCCTGGCATGGCGGTGAGACGGCGGCTCGGCCGTCGCGGGCGGCTGACCGCCGCGACCATCGTGGCCGTGGCCCTCGGTGGGCCCGGTGCCGCCGCCGCCCTCGCCGCGGACCCCGTCCTGCCTCGGCCGACCGCGGAGGTGGTGTTCCTCGACGACATCGAGTTCACCGGCCAGGCGGTCCTGGCCGGCGGGCTCGCCAGGCTGGAGATCGTCATCGACCTCGGGGGCAGCAGCCGGTCGTTCGTCGCCGAGATTCCCGTCCCGAATGACGCCGGCCGGGTTGAGCTGGACTACGTGTTCGATACCAGCAGCGGATCGCTTTTCCCGAACACCACCGTGGCGGCCCACTTCCGGGCGACCCTCGACGATGGCAGGCTGGTCATCGGACCGACCGTGACCGTGCTCTACGAGGACACCCGGCTCGACTGGAACGTCCGGGCCGGCGAGTTCGTGACCGTCCACTGGACGGCCGGTGGCGACGCCTTCGGCCGGCGGGCGCTTCAGGTCGCCGACGACGCCGTGCGCGAGGTGACCGAACTGCTCGGCGTCACCGAGACGGAGCCGATCCACTTCTACATCTACGCCAGCAACGACGACTTCTACGACGTCATCGGTCCCGGCGCGCGAGAGAACGTCGGCGGCGAGGCCCACCCCGACATCCGGACGCTCTTCGCCCAGATCTCGGCGAACCAGATCGACGCCGCCTGGGTCGGCTCGGTCATTCCCCATGAGCTGACCCACCTCGTCTTCGACACGGCCGTCGCGAACCCGTATCACTACCCGTCGCGGTGGCTCAACGAGGGCATTGCGGTGTATCTCGCCGACGGCTACACGGTCGGCGATCGGCTCGCGGTCCAGGCGGCCGCCTCGGGCGCCACGCTCATGCCTCTGACGGCGCTCTCCGGCCAGTTCCCGACAACGGGGGCGCAATTCGGGCTGGCCTACTCCGAGAGTGCCTCGGCGGTCGACTTCCTGGTCCGCGAGTACGGCCAGCCGGCGATGGTCCGGCTCGTCCGCAGCTACGCCGACGGCGTCACCGACGACGAGGCCTTCGAGGCCGCGCTCGGCGTCGACGTCGCGGGCTTCGAGGCCGCCTGGCTGGCCGACCTTGGCGCCGCGGTGCCGGTGCCACACGGCCCGGTGGCGGCCCCGCCGGGACCGGTGCCCTCGGACTGGCTCGGCGGCGAGCCTGTCCCGGGCCCGATCACGACCGCGTCGCCGGGGCCCACCGAGCGGCCGACCGCCCCCGGCCCGGGTGACGACGCGGGTGGGGACGCGAGCATCCTCCTCGTCGCCCTGCTGGTCGCCGGCCTGGTGACGGCCGGGGCAGGGGTCTTTCTGCTCCGTCGCCAGGGCGTCACCGCCGCGATCCCCGCCGCGATCCCCGCCGCGATCCCCGCCTCTGACATCGGCGACGGCCCCGACGACGGCCCCGGCGACGCCGCCCGCGACGACCCACCGCCATGACCTCGGTCGTCGCCCGCCTCCGGGCCCTGCCCAGCTGGCAGGTCACCCTGACCGGCGCGCTCTTCGTCCTGGGCTTCCTCATCGCCGCTCAGCTGGCGGCCGAAGGTCCCCGCATCCGCTACACGAGCCAGGAGCGGGCGCCGCTCATCGAGACGGCGCTGGGCCTCCAGGAGCAGCAGAACGCCCTCCAGGCCCAGATCCTCGAGCTCCGGGCAGAGATCGCCGAGCTGGAGGCCGAGGAACCCGGTTCCGAGGCCCTGGTCCGCGAGATCAACGCCGCCCTGGAGCACGCCCGAATCGCCGGCGGGCTGGTCCAGATGACCGGGCCGGGGATCATCTTCCGGCTCGAGGATGCCGACAAGCCGAGCTCCGAGCGCGATTCGCTCGTCACCGCCCGCGACATCCGGACGCTCGTCCAGGAGCTGTGGCTGGCCGGGGCCGAGGCCGTCGCGATCAACGCCGAGCGGGTCACGACCGGCACCGCGGTTCTGGACATCGGCAACGCGATCCTCGCCAACTCCGCCTACCTGGCCCCGCCGTACGAGGTCCGGGCGATCGGGGCGGACGACCTCTACGAGCGGCTCACGACGTCGGCCTCGTTCGTCGAGTTCGTCCGCTCGCGGATCGAGCCGTACGGGCTGCGGCTGTCGTTCTCGGAGCTCGACGCGGTCATCGTCCCCGCCTACGCCGGCACGATCCGCAGCCGCTACGCCCGGCCCGACGCGTCCGCGGCGCCCGGTTCATGAACCGTACTCGTCAGCGCGGGACGGTGACCCTCGTCGCCGCGTTCCTCGGCGTCCTCGTCGTGGCCCAGCTCCGCAGCCAGGCGGCCAACCCCGGCCTCAGCAACCTGTCCGCCCAGGAGCTGACGCTCGTCATCGCCAACGTCAACACCCGCAACGAGAGCCTCCGCTCGGAGGTCGCCGACCTGGACCGGACCGTGGCTGCCCTCACCGACGCCCGCGATCGGGGCGTCAGCGCCATCGGCGAGCTGCGCTCGGACCTGGCGGCGCTCGAGGCCTGGGCCGGCCTGACCCCGGTCGTCGGGCCGGGTGTCTCAATCCGGGTGGCCGGTGGGATCGGCGGCGAGGGCGTGGAGGACCTCCTCAACGAGCTGCGCAACGCCGGCGCCGAGGCGATCGCGGTCGAGGACGTCCGGCTCGTGCCGGGAACCGTGGTGTACGGCGAGCTGGGTGCGCTGTCGGTCGAGAACACGCCGCTGGCCGACGGCTTCGAGATCCGGGCGATCGGGAGCCCCCAGATCCTGACCGGCACGCTCACCCGGGCCGGCGGGGTGATCGCCCAGCTCGGCGCCACGTACGAGGGCCTGACGATCAGCGTGACGCCGCTCGATTCGGTCGCCATCCCCGCCACCGAGCGGGATCTCGTCCCCGGCCACGGGACACCGAGCCTCTGATACGCTCCGGGCCGATGACCCGCGGACCCGTGCTCGAGCTGCTCCTCGGCGACGTCGTCCGACTGCGGCGGAGCCATCCCTGCGGCGGCTCGACGTGGCTCGTGGACCGCCTCGGAGCGGACATCGGGCTGCGCTGCCGGACCTGCTCGCGCCACGTCCTCCTCGAGCGGCGGGTCCTGGAGGCGCGCTTCGCCGGGTTCGTGGAGCGGGGCGATCCGGCGATCAGCGCAGCGGCCCGGCCCAGCCCGACCCACGCGGCGTGACCCTCGAGCCGTCGGTCGCGGCCGGCGGAACCGGCACCGCTGCGGTCCTGCGGAATCGTCCCTTCCTGTTCCTGTGGCTATCCCAGCTGACGACCCAGGTCGGCTCGAACATGGCCCTGTACGGGCTGACGGTCATCGTCCTCGAGGCGACCAGCCTGAGCTCGGCGGTCAGTGCCCTGTTCCTGACCTTCCTCGTCCCGGCCGTGCTCCTCTCGGCCGTGGCCGGGGTCTACGTCGATCGGGCCGACCGGCGCATCGTCCTCATCCTCACGAACGTCCTCCGGGCCGCGGCGATGGTCGGGATCTGGTGGGTCGGCGGCAACATCGGGCTGATCCTGCTGCTCAACATCGCCGTCTCCGTGATCACCGTGTTCTTCGCGCCCGCCGAGGCGGCGATGATCCCGTACCTCGTCCCGCGGCACCAGCTCGTCAGCGCCAACGGCCTCTTCACCCTGACCCTCAACGGCGCCTTCGCCCTGGGCTACGCGCTGCTGGGGCCGCTGGTCGTCAAGGTCTCGGGCGGCCCGGAGCAGGTCCTCCTCGTCGTCGGGGGGCTCTACGCCCTGGCCGCCCTGCTGTGCTGGACGCTGCCCGCGAATCCGCCGGTCACGGTCGAAGGCGCGGAGCACGGCGACGCTGTACACGAGGCCGGCGAGGCCGTCCAGGGAACGTTCTCCCAGCTGGCCGAGGGCATGGACTACATCAGCACCCACCGGGCGATCAGCTGGTCGCTGATCTACCTCGGGATCGCTGCATCCCTGGTCGGCGTCATCGGGGTCCTGGGGCCGGACTTCGCCGCCGACACCCTGGGGCTCGGCGCCGAGGACCTGTTCGTCGTCGTCCTGCCGCTCGGCATCGGGATCGTCATGGGCGTCCTGCTCCTGAACTCGTACGGCCGGTACGTCCCACGGCGCCGGGCGATCGAGGGCGGCCTCATCGCGCTCGGGATCCTGCTCGCGGCGATGACCGTTGCCGGCCCGGTGAGCCGGGCCCTCCAGCGGGTCGAGGCCCCGCTCGTCGACCTGTCGGCCGTGACGTCGCTCATCGCCGTCGTCATCGCGATGGCCTTCGTCGCCGGGATCGCCTACGGGATCGTCGCCATCTCCAGCCAGACGCAGCTCCAGGAGGACCTGCCGGAAGAGGTCCGGGGCCGCGTCTTCGGGGTCCTCAACATGCTCGTCTCGGTCGGCAGCTTCCTGCCGATCATCATCGTCGGCCCGATCTCCGACCTCCTGGGCACGACGACGGTCATCCTCGTCGTGGCCGCCGGGATCTTCCTGTCCGGGGTTGCCTCGATCGTCCGGCGTGGGCCGCTGGCGCCGGCCGAGACCCGGGCGACGGCCGGGATGATGGTCCCGGGGACGGCCGTCGACCCGATCGGCATCGCGATGCGGACCGACGACGAGCTCCGCCTCGCGCCACTCGAGGACCCCGAGGACTTCGGTGAGTGACGAGAGCCCGGGGGCGTCGGACCCGGCGGTCACGCCGCCGGCCTGGCGAGCGATCACCCTCACGGCCCTCGGTGGGAGCATCGCCGTCGGAGCCGCGGCCGCCGCCGGCGGGGGGTCCGGCTGGCTCGTGGGCGCCGCGCTCGTGGTCGTCGCCGTCGAGCTCGTCCCGATCCTCGGCGCCAGCCGCCGGCCGCCGATCCCGCCCGACCCGCCGCCGCTCGACCCGTCCTCGCCGCCGCCGACGATCAGCGTCCTCGTGGCCGGCCGCGACGAGGCGGTGGTCCTGCCCCAGCTCGTGGCCGACATCGCCGCCCAGGACCACCGCGATCCGGCCGGGCGCCCCCGGTTTGAGCTCGTCGTCGTCGACGACCGGTCCATCGACGGCACGGCCGACGCCGTCCGCGCGGCCGCCCGCGAGCACGGCATCGCCGAGGTGACGACGATCATCCGGCGCGACGGCGAGGGCCTGCCAGACGGCAAGGGCGCGGCCCTGACCGCCGCCCAGCCCGACCGCTGTCGCGGCGATGTCGTCCTGGTCCTCGACGCCGACGCCCGGATCGGTCCCGGCTACCTGCGCCGCCTCGCCGCCTACGTGGCGGCCGGGGCCGACGCCGTCACGGCCCGGCGGCGGATCCTCCATCCCGACACGTCATGGCTCGCCGGCGCCCAGGCCGATGAGCAGAACCAGGACGGCGAGCTCCAGCGCGGTCGGTGGGCCTCGGGCGGATGCTCCGAGTTCCGCGGCAACGGCATCGCCCTCCGTCGCGCGCTCCTCGCCTCGGTCGGCGGCTGGCGGGCCCGGGCCCTGACCGAGGACATCGACCTCTCCAGCCGGATCGCGGCCGCCCACGGGACCACCGTCGCCTGGGCCATCGACCTCGAGGTCTGGGAGGAGCCGGTCCGGACCTGGGCCGGGCTGTGGCGCCAGCGGCTGCGCTGGGCCGAAGGTGGGCTGCGACGGCTCCTGGAGCACGGGCCGGCGGTCATGCGGAGCCCTCGCCTGTCGGTCCGGGCGCGGGCCGACTTCGCCGCCTACGGCGCCCAGCTGATGGCCCCGCCGCTGATCCTCGGGGCCGCGACCGCCGGGGTCGCGACGGGTCGCGCCGGGACGGCCCTGGCCCTCGTGGCGACGTACCTCGCGGCCGGCGGGATCCTGGCCTTCGATGCCCTCCGCTGGGAGGCGGGGGTCGACGGCTCCCCGCTGCCGATCGGGGAGCGACTCGGTCGGTCCCTCCGCGCGGCCGTCTTCGGGGCGGTCTGGCTCGGGGCCATCCCGGGGGCGATGTGGCGCCTGGGGACGCGTCGCGGCCACGTCCGCTACGACAAGATGCCGCACGCCGGGAGCGAGGTCGCCGGGTGAGCCCGACGCCCCGTCGAGCGGCGGTGATCTTCACCGGCGGCACGATCTCGATGCGCCTCGACCCGGTCGCCGGGGGCAATGTCCCGAGCCTGTCCGGGGCCGAGATCCTGGCCCGGACACCCGGCCTCGAGGCGATCGCCGACGTCGTCCCGCTGGACCTCGGCCGGACCCCGGCCAGCCACTTCACGTTCGATGGCCTGTTCGAGATCGCCGCCGCGATCCGGGCCGCCCAGGCCGATCCGGCGATCGACGGCGTCGTCCTCGTCCAGGGCACCGACGTCATCGAGGAGACGGCGTTCTTCTGGGACCTCCTCCTCGATGACCCGACGCCGGTCGTCGTGACCGGGGCGATGCGCGCGGCGTCCGAGCCCGACGACGATGGACCGCGCAACCTCCGCGACGCCGTCGCCTGCGCCGTCGATCCCCAGCTCCGCGACGAGGGCGTGGTCGTCGTCCTGGCCGGCTCGATCGACCCGGCCGACGACGTCACCAAGACCCACGCCACGGCCCTCGACACCTTCCGGAGCCTCAACGACGGGCCGCTGGGGCGGGTGGGGCCGGACGGCGTTACCGTTGAGCGGCGCCGCGGTGCCCGCCGGCACGTCGCCGCGGCCGTCGCCGCCGAGCGAGTCCGGCTCCTCACCGCCCACGTCGCGATGGACGGCTCGCTGCTGGATGCCGCCGTGGCGGCCGGCGCCGACGGTCTCGTCGTGGCCGCGACCGGGGCCGGCAACACGACCGGGGCGTTGCTCGATGCGGCCGTCCGGGCGATGGACCGGGGGATCCCGGTCGTCCTGGCGACGCGCTGCCCGGCCGGGGCCGCCGGCACCGGCTACGCCTTCCGAGGCGGCGGCGCGACCTGGGTCCGGGCAGGGGCGATGCTCGCCGGGACGCTCAGTGGCCCCAAGGCCCGGATCGCGCTGGCCCTCGGGCTCGGGGCGGGACTGCCCCGCGACGAGCTCGCGATGCTCCTCGCCGGTTCGGCGACGCCCCCCGGAGGGCCGGCCTGATGCCGCTCGACGTCCTGGTCACGGGCGGGCGGGTCGCGACCTTTGCCGGCGACCACGGCTTCGGCTGGGTGGAGGCCGTCGGGATCCGGGGCGGGCGCGTCGCCTTTGCCGGGAGCGCCGTGGAGCTCGAGACGCGGGCCGACCCGCACACCCTCAGGATCGAGCTGGAGCCGGGCGAGATCGCGATCCCGGGCCTGACCGACGCGCACCTCCACCTCCTCGACGCCGCGATCGCGGCCGAGGCCGTCGAGCTGACCGAGGCGGCGACGCTCGACGAGGGCCTCGCCCTGCTCGCTGCCGCTCACGCCGCGCTCCCCGGCGGCACCTGGCTCGTCGGTGCCGGCTGGGACCAGCGGCGCTGGGGCCGCTGGCCGACGGCCGCCGATCTCGAGCGGGTCGCGCCGGGGCGGCCGGCGGCGCTGTGGTCGTTCGACCATCATGCCGTCTGGGTCAGCCGCGTGGCGCTGGCCGTCGGTGGGGTCGACGGCCGGACGAGCGACCCGGACGGCGGGGTCGTCCGGCGGCTCGCCGACGGCTCGCCCGAGGGCGTCCTCCTCGAGAACGCGGTGCCGCTCGTCACGCGCCACATCCCGGAGCCGGCGCCAGACGACCTTCGGCGGCTCGTCGGGGCGATGTGCCGGCGCCTCCTGGCCCTCGGCGTCGTCGGCGTTCATGACCCCGGCAACGTCTCGCCCGACGCTGTCCTCGGCGGGTTCGAGGTCTACGCGGCGATGTCCGATGCCGGCGAGCTGCCCCTGCGGGTCCACGCCTGCCTCCGGTCCGAGGGCCTCGAGCTCGCCGCGGAGCGGGGCCACCGGAGCGGCGAGCCGCTCGGGGCCGCGCCCGATCCGCGAGCCCGGGTCGGCTGGCTGAAGCTCTTCGCCGACGGGACCCTCGGCTCGCAGACGTCGGCGCTCCTGGAGCCCCGGACCGGCTCGGGCGGCGACCGCGGGGTCTTCCTGACGCCGCCTGAGGTCCTGCGAGACCTCGCCGGGCGGGCTGCGGACGCGGGCATCGCCAGCCAGGTCCATGCCATCGGCGACGCCGCCGCCCGCGCCGCCCTCGATGCCCTCGAGCCCACGGCCGGGCGGGTGGCCCTGATGCCGCGCCTGGAGCACGTCCAGCTCCTCCATCCCGACGATCTCGGGCGGTTCGCCGCCGGGGGGATCGCGGCGTCTGTTCAGCCGGTCCACCTCCGCGAGGACGCCGCGACGGCGCGACGCGACTGGGGCGATCGAGCCGAGGCGTTCGGGTACCCCTGGCAGAACCTCCTCGGGAGCGGCGCCGTCCTGGCTTTCGGAACCGATGCTCCCGTCGAGCCGATCGATCCCTGGCCGGGCATCGCGATGGCCGTCCTGCGGCGCGCCCCGGAGTGGGGGAGCGATGCCCCGGCCTTCGGGCCGGACGAGGCCCTGACGCTCGAGCAGGCGCTGCGGGCGGCGACGATCGGGCCCGCCACCACGGCTCGGGAGTCGGACGGGGGGCGCCTCGTCCCGGGCGCCCGGGCGGATCTGGTGGTTCTCCCCGCCGCCCCGCGCGAGTTCGGCGACGCGGCGACGGCGGGCTTTGCCGAGGTCCGGCCGCG
Source organism: Chloroflexota bacterium (assembly GCA_040752335.1). Taxonomy (GTDB): domain Bacteria; phylum Chloroflexota; class Limnocylindria; order Limnocylindrales; family CSP1-4; genus UBA5189. Next base: position 21,409 of record JBFMEV010000020.1, on the reverse strand, counting down.
GCTGGTCGTCGTCGAGGGCGAGATCGCCTTCGAGGAATGAGCGTCAGCCCGGCGGGCCGGCCAGTCGCTCGGCGGCGTCGTGGAAGAGGCCGTTGAGGATCCGCGACGTCGAGGGGAAGGCGTGGATCGTGTCGGCCAGGACCTCGATCGGGACCCGGGCCCGGATCGCGAGGACGCACTCGTGGATCGCGGCCGACGCGTCGGGGCAGGCCATCGCCGCACCGATGAGCGTCCGCGTGGTCCGGTCGACGAGGATCGCCACATGCCCAAGGTCGGCCTCCACGCCGTAGCCGCGGGCCGAGGTCGCGAACTCTGCGACGAGCTCGAAGCAGTCCAGCCCGGCCGTGACCGCCTGCTCCGGGTTGAGCCCGACGGAGGCCGCCTCGGGATCCATGTACGTCGCCCGCGGCAGGGCCCGGTAGTCGGGGGCGACATCGTCGCCGAGGGCCATCCGGACGGCGATCTCGCCCTGGTAATGGGCCTGGTGGGTGTGGAGCTCCGGGCCGGCCGGGTCGCCGATGGCCCACAGTCCGTCGGCGAGGCGGAGCCGGCCGTCGCGCGGGAACGGCGTCCGCCCGCTGGCATCGACGCCGTAGGCCTCGAGACCGAGCTCGTCGAGATCGAGGTCCCGGCCGACCGCGAGGAGGATCGCGTGACCTTCGGCCGTCGATCCGTCCGACAGCTCGATCACGTGGGCTCCCGCGGTGCCGGCACCGGCCCGGGCCGCGGTGGCGCGGACGTTGAGCCGGACGTCGACGCCGTCGCGCCGGAGCGCCTCGGCGATGACCGCCGAGTTGCGGGGATGGTCGGTCGGGGCGAGCCGGGGCCCCGACTGGACGATCGTCGTCGGGACCCCGAAACGGGCGTAGACCTGGGCCAGCTCGCAGCCGCTCGGGCCGCCGCCCAGGACGAGCAGCGAGCGGGGCAGCTCACGGGCGAGGGTCGCGTGCTCGTTCGTCCAGGCCGCGATCGCCTCGAGACCCGGGATCGGCGGGCGCCGCGACCGCGAGCCGGTGGCGATCATGACTTCGCGGGACTCCAGGCGGTGGGTCACGCCGTCGTGGCCTACCTCCACGACACCGCGGGCGGCGATTCGGCCGGTGCCCCGGTAGGTGACGGCCCCGGCGTCGCGAAGGCCTCGGACGTGGGAGGTGTCGTCGGGCTCGGGGGCGGTCTCGGGGCGGTTGACCATGTAATCACGGCGGCGCGACGCCCGGGCCCAGTCGTAGGCCGCGGGATTGGCGTGGTGGGCCGCGGCGGCGTGGAGGAGGGCCTTCGAGGGGACGCAGCCGATGTGGGGGCAGCTGCCGCCGAACCAGCGCCGATCGATGACGGCGACACTCGCGCCCCGGGTGAGGGCCGTGTACGCGGCAGATTCCCCGGCCGGCCCGGCGCCGATGATGACGAAATCGAAGGCCTGCTCGGTCACCTGGTCCCTCCGGCTGGGGTCGATTCTCGATCCGGGATGCCGCGCTGGCGTCGGGCCTCGAAGGCGAGGATGGCCGCGCTGGCCGAGACGTTCAGGCTGTCGGCGACGCCGAGCATTGGCAGTCGGACGGCCTCGATATCTGGCCCCTGCCAGGTCTCGGAGAGTCCGAGCGCCTCGCTTCCGAGGACGATGGCCAGCGGCCCGCGGAGGTCGCTGTCCGTGTAGAGGACATCGGCATCGACCCTTGTCGCCATGATCCGGATCACACGGCCGCGCAGCCAGTCGAGAGCGTCGGCGGCCGTGGCCACGGCGACCGGCACACAGAAGACGGTCCCGATGCTCGCCCGGATCACGTTGGGATGGAAGGGGTCGGCCCCGCCGACGGCGATGACCGCGTCGCAGGCGGCGGCATCGGCCGTTCGCAGGATCGCCCCGAGGTTCCCCGGCTTTTCGACGTCCTCGGTGACGAGGACGAGGGGATCGGGCCCGAGCTCGAAGGCCTCGAGCTCGGTCGCCGGCGGCCGGACGACGAGGACCATCCCGTCTGCCCGGTCGCCGTACGCGACGCGCTGGAACGCTCGCTCGGACACCTCGACGAGCTCGATGTCGCGGCCCCGCAGGATCGCCAGCGCCTCGGGGGCTGCCTCGGAGCGAAGGAGCTCAGGGCAGACGAGGGCCGCCTCCACGGCCACGCCGGCCTCGACCGCCCGGCGCGACTCCCGGATGCCGTCGACGAGGGCCAGTCCGGTCGCGATCCGTTCGGCCCGGCCACGCAGGGCAGCGGCCGCCTTGATCCGTGGATTATGGGGACTGTCGATCGCGATCACGGCGCTCATCATCGCCGGTCGCCGCGGAGCGGGTCGAGCCGGGCCGCGGCGCCGAGACGAAGGACGGCCGCGGACTCGGCCTCCAGGCGCAGGGCGAGAGCCTCGATGTCGCCCGGTTGGGCGTCGATCGCGGTCGCCAGCGTCGCCGCCAGGCGCCCTTCGTCCCAGCCCGTCGTGTGGGCGGTGAGCAACCAGAAGGCGTCGGGTCCGGCGATGCCGGCGCAGGCGTCGAGCAGCTCGACGATCCGATCGTCGAAGCGCCAGGCACCGGAACGACCGCCCTCGCCGTGGCCGTACGACGGCGGGTCGAGGATGAGCCCGCCGTAGCGCCGGCCCCGGCGGGCCTCGCGCCGGACGAAGGCCAGGGCATCGTCGACGAGCCAGCGAATCGGCCGGTTGGCCAGGCCGCTCAGCTCGGCGTTGCGTCGAGCCCAGGCCACCGCCGGACGCGAGCCGTCGACGTGCACGACCCGGGCGCCGGCCGCGGCCGCGACGAGGGTCGCAAGGCCGGTGTAGGCGAACAGGTTCAGGACCTCGGGGCCGGCCTCGACCGCGGCCGGGCTCGTCCGCGCCCGGACGGCCGCCGTCAGCCAGGCTGCGTTCGCGAGCTGCTCGGGGAACAGTCCCACCTGGCCGCCCGCTGCGGGGCGGACCTCGACGCTGATCCCGGCGACGGTCAACGGGCTGCCCGGCGCTTCGAGCGCCCCGTCCGGGCCAGCGTCCGGGCCAACGTCCGGGCCAGCGTCCGGGCCTCGCCAGCCGCTGCCGGGGCTGAAGCGCGCGACCCCGGCCCAGCGTCCGGGCGCACGACGCGGCTCGGTGGCGCTGGGGGCCGGCCGGTCCGTGACCAGCTCGCCGAATCGCTCGAGCCGGCGCCCGTCGCCGGCGTCGATGAGGGCGTAACCGCGATCTGGCACCCGGTCATCATCGCCGCGCCGGCTCGAGCTGTCCCGGTCCTGGTAAGCGAGCGATAAGCGGCGGCTGGTACCGTCCGTCCAGTCGACCCCGCCGCCCGCCACAGCGAATCGAGGGTCGGACGTGAACCATCTCTCACGGCATCGGGGCTTCGTGCTCGCCCTCGCGGCAGCGCTCCTCCTGTCGGTGGCGGCCCCGGGGGTGGCCGGCGCCGCCCAGGGGGTGACGAAGGTCCGGATCACCGGGGCGGAGTGCCAGGCCGCGATGGCGGCAACGGGCGAATCGGCGAGGAAGGCGTGCTACGTTGTCGTCCAGACCGGCGGAGGCACGGCTGGCGTCGTCGCGGCGGCCGGCTGCCACATTCCGCCGGGCTACAGCCACTGCGGGTCGACCTGGGTCAAGAGCCAGTCGATCCTGCTCCTCTGGTCGGTCACGGCCACGGCCACCTACATCCGGAACTCGTCGACCGGCAAGGTCTCCTGGCAATCGGTCACCTGCACCCAGTCGGCGATCGGGTACACGGTCACGATCAGGTGGTGCGGGAGCTACCACAACGGGCTTCCGGACACGAACTACGGGTCGAACTTCGACGTGGCCTTCATCTGGCAGGGCTCGCCGATCACTGTGAGCCACGGGATGCGGGCCTCGATCAACGGCTTCACGGGCAAGCAGTGCTGCATCCAGGGCTGGTAAGGAGGGTTCGATGCGCCTGAGTCGGGGCTGGATCATCGTCCTGGTCATCATCGCCGTCATCGTGGTCGGGTGGATCGGGGCCAGCGGGGTCCTCACATCCGGCGGCTCGTAGACGACCGCGGCGCCTGCTGGCTGGGCGCGCGCACGGCCCTCCGCCATGAGCGGAGGGCCGTGCTACCCTTTCCCGCCGCGGGCGGTTAGCTCAGTTGGTTAGAGCACATGCTTGACATGCATGAGGCCACTGGTTCGAGTCCAGTACCGCCCACCAGCCCGCTCCGCCCGTCGGGGTGCCCATGAACGCTCCCGATGCGGTCGCCCTCGAGCACGAGAGCTGGATCGCCTACCTCACCGGTGTGGTCGGCTGCACGAGCCGGGCACTGGTGGATCGCCGGGATGGCGTGGTGACGATCCTGTCCGGCCTGCCGTTCGACTGGTTCAACCAGGTCCTCATCGAACGTCCGGACGCGTCGTCGGCTGGTCTTCTCCGCGGCATGGCACTGGCGCGCGAGCGGGGCGACCCGTTCGTCGTTCGCCTGCGCGAGGGCACCGACGATCGCTTCCTTCCGACCGTCGCCGGAGCGGGACTCGTGCCCGCTGGGGACGAGGCCTCGGCGACCGGCATGGTCGCCTTCCCGATCGACCACGACGCGATCGCGCGGCAAACAGCGATCGACCTGGAGATCCGAACGGTGAAGGACGCCGCCGGTATCGACGTGCACCGGGATGTCGTCACGGCGGGATTCGGCTCACATCCGGCTGTCGCCGAGGGCACGGCGTGCCCCGACCTGCTTGGTCGGCCCGACTGCGTCGTGTACGTGGGCTACGCCGACGGGGTCCCGGTCGTGTCCGGGCTCGGCTGGCGGTCCGGACGGACCATCGGCGTCTTCAGCATCGCGACGATCGCCTCGGCGCGCCGTCGCGGGTTCGGGGCCGCGATGACGGCGCGGGTGGTGGCCGACGGCATCGCCGACGGCTGCGACGTCGCGTCGCTCCAGGCAAGCGTGCTTGGTCGCCCGATCTACGAGCGCCTTGGCTTCCGAACCGTGGTCAGGTACGAGGCGTACGCCGATTCGCCACCTGGGCCTGAGGCGCTCGCCCCGAACGTCGACGCGGCCGGCGGACTTGCTGCGCTATAGTCCCGCCAACGCATCGATCGGGACACGCGTTCGGAGGCAGGTCACCAGAGAGCGGGGCCTCGGCTGGAAGCCCGGCGCTGACCTTCGAAGCCGCACCACCCGTGAGCGGCCGGAGAACCGGTCCGGGTCCGCCCGTTACCGCGGCACGAGCGTGCGACATCGATGTCGCCCGGCCCGGTGGCCGGGGTCGAAGTCGCGAAGGCGGGTGGAACCGCGGGAGGCCTGGACCTCTCGTCCTGTCGGACGGGAGGTCATTTGATTCACGAGAGAGGCAGGTCAGGCGATGGTTGAGCAGGCAGGGCAGGAGGAGGAGCTCCTCGAGGCCCCCGCGCGGGGGGCCGCCGACGAGCTGCTCGACGCCGGCGCCCACGACCCCATCGACGCGATGCGGCACTCCGCCGCCCACGTCATGGCCGAGGCCGTCCTCGACCTGTTCCCCGGGGCGAAGCTCGGGATCGGGCCGGCGATCGCCGACGGCTTCTACTACGACTTCGACCTGCCCCGCCCGCTCACGCCGGCGGACCTCGAGGCGGTCGAGGCCCGAATGCGCGAGAGCATCGCCGCCGACCATCCGTTTGTCCGCAAAGAGATCCCGCTCGACGAGGCTCGCGCCGTCGCCGAGGGCCAGGGCCAGGCCTACAAGGTCGAGATCCTCGACGACCTCGCCCGGCGGGCGGCCGAGGCCGGCGAGCCGCCGCCGGTCACCTCGTTCTACGAGCACGGTCCGTTCAGCGACCTGTGCAAGGGCCCCCACGTCGCGAGCACCGGGAAGATCGGGCCCCTGAAGCTCCTTTCGGTCGCCGGCGCGTACTGGCGGGGCGACGAGACGCGGCCGATGCTCCAGCGCATCTACGGCACGGTCTGGGCGACGGACGAGGAGCTCGAGCGCTACCTCTGGCGGCGGGCCGAGGCGAAGAAGCGCGACCACCGCCGGTTGGGCGTCCAGCTGGACCTGTACTCGTTCCACGACGTCAGCCCCGGGGCGCCGTTCTGGCACCCCAAGGGCTGGAAGGTCTACCGGGTGCTCGAGAACGCGATGCGGGAGATCCAGGAGCGACGTGGCTACCAGGAGATCTACACGCCGCCTCTGGTGTCCGAGCGCCTGTGGCGCCAATCCGGCCACTGGGACCTCTACCGCGACAAGATGTTCCTGTTCGAGGCTGAGGGCCAGACCTTCAGTCTCAAGCCCATGAACTGCCCGGAGTCGACGTACATCTACCGGACCCGGGTCCGCTCATACCGGGACATGCCGCTCCGCTACGCCGAATACGGGAAGCTCCACCGGAACGAGTTGTCCGGCACCCTGTCGGGCCTCACTCGGGTCCGGCATTTCGTCACGGACGACGCCCACATCTATGTTCGCCCCGACCAGCTGGCCGACGAGATCGTGGCCCTCCTGGGCGAGGTCCGCGAGGCCTACGGCTGGTTCGGCCTGGCGCCGCGGTTCTCGTTCGCGACGAAGCCCGACAAGGCGATCGGCGACCCGGCCCTCTGGGAGCGGGCCGAGCGCCTCACGATCGAGGCCTTCGCGGCCGCCGACATCAGCTACGAGCTGAAGCCCAAGGACGGGACCTTCTACGCCCCCAAGATCGACATCTACATCGACGACGCCCTGGGGCGCGAGTGGCAGATGGCGACGATCCAGATCGACCTGACGATGCTGCCCGAGCGATTCGACCTGACCTATATCGACGAGACAGGGAAGGAGCAGCGCCCGATCGCCATCCACCGGGCGATCTACGGCTCGCTCGAGCGCTTCATCGGGATCCTGGTCGAACACTTCGCGGGGGCCTTCCCCCTGTGGGTCGCGCCGGTCCAGGCAGTGATCATCCCCATCGCCGATCGCCACGTCGAAGCGTCCCGGGAACTCGCCGCGATCATGCGGGCCCGAGGCCTGCGAGTGGAGGTCGACGCCTCGGACGGCCGGATGCAGAACAAGATCCGGGTCGCCCAGGAGCAGAAGGTGCCGTACATGCTCGTCCTCGGCGACCGCGAGGTCGCGGATCGAACGGCCTCGCCGCGGACCCGGGCTGGCGAGCAGCAACCGGCCGAGGGCTGGGAGGACCTGGCCACCCGACTGGCCGCCGAATCGAGTGCCCGCCTGCCCGGCTAGAGTCGAGGATCCCGGGGCGGGGACGGCAGCCGCCTGTACCGCCGAACAGCCTTCGCCGCGCCCGGGCGGCATGCCCTCCAGGCAACATTCGCAGTCGAGAATGGCCAAGAGCCGGTTCCACCCGACGCTGCGCGCATCGCCGTGCGAGTGAGGCATGGGATTTGGCGGTGAGTGCGGCCGGCGAGTCCTCGGGGCGCCGTTCCGGCTCGGATTCGTGCCTGACGGGCAAGACCCGCGGGAGCCCGAGGACCCCGACCGTTCTGGCGGGCGCGTTCGCGTGACCGCTACGACTCCGGATCGGCCTCGTGGATCGGGTCGTGACGGTCGCGGCCGCAGCCGGGGACGCCGCAGCGCGCCTTCCGGATGAAGTTGTCGGTGGTCGCGATCTGACCGTACGCGCCGTAGCCGAGCTGCGGACCGCCACCAGAGGCCATCGCGGCGACCCCCGGATCGTCGATCTGGCGGAACGGATGTGGCTGCGAGGGGTTGACGGGCGGCTCATCACGTTTCCTGAACCCAAGTCTCATCGAAGCACCTCGCGCCGAGTTTGACGTGGGGGCGACGGCGGGCACACGGGCCGACCGGCCCGTCGTTGTCCGGCCCGCGAGGCCCGTGGTATAGTCCCGCGGCGGTCAGGGGCGCCAGCGCCGCCGTTTCCGCACGTTCAATCTACCGAACGCCGGAGGATCAACCATCAGCCGAGACCTGCGCGTCAACCAGATGATCCGGATCCCGCAGGTCCGGGTGATCGACGACGAGGGCAACCAGCTGGGCATCATGCCGACGCCGAGGGCTCTCGAGATGGCGCAGGAACGGGGCCTCGATCTCGTCGAGGTCGCCCCGATGGCCTCCCCGCCGGTCACCCGGTTCCTCGACTTCGGGCAGTACAAGTACGAGCTGACCAAGCGGGAGAAGGAAGCCAAGCGCCGACAGCGGTCGGTGACGTTCAAGGAAGTCCGCCTGTCGCCGAAGATCGGCATCGGCGACTTCGAGACAAAGGTGCATCGAGCGATCGAGTTCCTCGAGGACGGTGATCGCATCAAGGTGACGGTCCGGTTCCGGGGTCGCGAGTTGACACATCCGGAGCTGGGGCGGAACCTGCTGGCAAGGTTCACGGACCAGGTCAAGGACCACGGCATCGCGGAGCGGACGCCGGTCCTGGAAGGCAAGTCGATGTTCATCACGATGGCATCGACCCACAAGCCGAAGGGACAGGAGGTCGCGGCCAGGCCAGGACGTCCCGCCGAGGAGGGCGCGCCCGAAGGGGCAACTGCGTCGCCAGCCCCGGCCTCGGTCGCTCCGGCCCCGGCCCCGACGGCCCCGGCCACGACAGCCCCGGCGGCGGCCCAGGCCGCGCCGGCGGTCCCGCCACCTGCAGCCACGAGACCGGCTCCGCAGCCGGCAACGACGGGAGAGTGACGGCAGCCGTGCCGAAGATGAAGAGCCACAAGGCCGCCCAGAAGCGCATCGGCACGACCGGTGGCGGCAAGGTCATCCGGGTCAACGCCTGGCGTGGCCACCACCTCGAGATCAAGTCGTCGCGCCGGACCCGCCGCTACGCGGGCAAGTCGGTGATGAGCGCCGAGCATGCCAAGCAGGTCAAGCGCCTGCTTCCGTACCTCTAGGAGCACCCGGATCCCATGGCACGAGTCAAGCGCGGCGTCACCGCTCACGCCAGGCACAAGCGCCTCCTCCAGGACGCCGAGGGGCGCAAGGGCACCCGCTCTCGCCTGGTCAAGCCGGCCCGCGAGGCCCTCCTCCACGCCCTCGCCTACGCGACCCGCGACCGGAAGCAGCGCAAGCGCGACCTCCGCGCCCTCTGGATCATCCGGATCAACGCGGCCGTCCGAGCCCAGGGCCTGCCCTACGGCAAGTTCATCGCCGGCCTGAAGCGGGCCAACGTCGAGATCGACCGCAAGATCCTGGCCGACATCGCCGTTCGCGACGAGTCGACCTTTACCCGCATCGTCGAGGTGGCGAAGGGCGCCTGACCCGGCCGAGCCCACGCCACCCGAGCCCTCGACGTCGGTCGACGATCGAGGGCTCGTGATTCGAGGGCCGGTGACCCTCTACCATCCAGCCGATCCCCACGAGGCAGACCCGAGCGATGGACCTGGTCCAGCTGACCCGCGACCTGGAGGACCTCCGCAGCGAGGCCCTGGTCCAGGCCGCGGCCGCGCCCGACAGCGCGGCCCTGGAGGCGCTCGAGATCGAGCTGCTGGGCAAGAAGGGCCGCCTGACCGGCGTCCTGCGCGGCATCGGGGCGCTCCCGGCCGAGGACCGGCCGCGGGTCGGGGCCGCAGCCAACACCGTCCGCGAGGCGATCGAGGCCGCGCTCCGGGAGCGCGGCGCGGCCCTTCGAGGCGGCGAGCTCCAGGCCCGCCTCGGCCGCGAGCTCGTCGATGTCACGACCCCCGGCCGGCCGCGCCGCCGGGGCTCGCTCCACCCGAGCCTGGAGGCGATGGCCGACATCGCCGCGATCTTCGCCCAGTTCGGGTTCATCGTCGTCGAGTCGCCCGAGGTCGAGGACGACCGGACGAACTTCCAGATGCTCAACATCCCGCCGGATCACCCGGCCCGGGACCTGTGGGACACCCTCTACGTCGATCTCCCGGGCCACCTGCTGCGGACTCACACCTCGCCCGGCCAGATCCGGGTCATGCAGTCGATGGCGCCGCCGATCCGGGTCCTCCTGCCGGGCCGCTGCTTCCGGTACGAGGCCGTCGACGCCAGCCACGGCTTCGAGTTCTTCCAGGTCGAAGGCCTCATGGTCGACGAAGGCACGACGCTGGCCGACCTCAAGGGCCTCCTCGACCAGTTCGCCCACGCCATGTTCGGGGCGGGCAAGAAGACGCGCTTCCGGCCGGGCTACTACCCGTTCACCGAGCCGTCGGTCGCCTTCGACGTCGAGTGCCTCGTCTGCGGCGGCCCGGGCTGTGCGGCCTGCGGGCGGACCGGCTGGATCACGATCCTGGGTGCCGGGATGGTCCACCCGGTCGTGCTCCAGTACGGCGGTCTGGACCCCGAGCGCTACCAGGGCTTCGCCTTCGGGATGGGCCCGGAGCGGATCAGCATGCTCAAGCACGGGATCACCGATCTCCGCCTGTTCATGGAGGACGACCTCCGCTTCCTGGAGCAGTTCCGGTGAGCCGGCCATGAGGGTGCCGATCAGCTGGCTGCAGGAGTACGTCGATGTCGAGCTCGAGCCCGAGGCGCTCGCCGAGCGCCTGACCCTCCTGGGGATGGAGGTCAAGTCGATCGAGCGGCGGGGGACCGACTGGCAGAACGTCGTCGTCGGCGAGCTCCTCGCCGTGGAGCGACACCCGCGGGCGGATCGGCTGTCGTTGACGCGGGTGACCGTCGGGAGCGGCGAGCCGCTCGAGATCGTCTGCGGCGCGACGAACATCGCGGCCGGCGATCGCGTCCCGGTCGCCCTGCCGGGTGCGGTCCTGCCGGGCGAGCGGCGGATCGAGCGGACCGAGAAGATGGGCGTCACGAGCAACGGGATGCTCTGCTCGGGCGACGAGCTCCGCCTCACCGCGGACGCCGACGGGATTCTCATCCTGCCCCCGGACACGCCGCTGGGCGTCGCGCTCGCCGACCTGTACGGCGACGTCGTCCTCGATGTCGACGTCAAGCCCAATCGCGGCGACGCGCTCTCGATCGTCGGGCTGGCGCGGGAGATCGCGGCCGTGACCGGGGCGACGGTTCGGTTCCCCGACAGCAGCGTCGAGGAGGCCGGCCGGCGGACGGGCGAGCGTCTCCGGGTCGAGGTCGAGGACCCGGCGCTCTGCTCGCGGTTCGTCGGTCGCTGGGTCGAGGGCGTCCGGGTGGGACCCTCGCCGGCCGCCGTCCAGATGCGGCTCATCGCCGCGGGCATGCGGCCCGTCAGCAACGTCGTCGACGCCTCGAACTACGTCATGGTCGAGCTCGGCAAGCCGATCCACACGTTCGATGCCGCCGCGGTCCACGACGGCCGGATCGTGGTCCGCGTGGCCCGGCCCGGCGAGCGCCTTGTGACGCTCGATCACGTCGATCGCGAGCTCCACCCCGAGACGCTCCTCATCGCCGACCCGGCGGGGCCCATTGGCATCGCGGGGGTCATGGGCGGCGCCGAATCCGAGGTCTCCGACGCGACGCGGGACGTCGTCGTGGAATCGGCGATCTTCGACCCGATCAGCATCCGCCGAACGGCGTTCCGTTACGCCCTCCGGTCAGAGGCCAGCCTGCGCTTCGAGAAGGGCCAGGAGCATCGCCTGGCCCAGATCGGCGCGGATCGCACGGCACGCCTCGTCGCCGAGTGGGCCGGTGGCACGGTGGCCCCGGGGGTCGTGGACACGAACCCGACGGAGCCTCCCCCGGGCCGGGTGGCGTTCCGCCCCGCGAGGGTGAACCGGCTGCTCGGCACCTCGCTCGCGCCCGGAGAGCAGTCGGCGCTGCTGGAGCGCGTGGGACTGGCCATCGCGGCAGCAGGCACGGGCGAAGGCGGAAGCGTCGATGTCCGCGTCGCCGCCGGCGAGCGGCCACTCGCGGTCCGGGCTGACGCGGCCGACGTCCTCGTGGCGGTCGTCCCGAGCTGGCGACGGGACATCGAGATCGAGGCCGACATCGCCGAGGAGGTGGCCCGCGTCCACGGCTACGAGCTGGTCCCGGCGACCCTCCCGTCGACGGCCATGCCGCCGTGGCGGGCGTCGCCGCTCGACCTTCGAGACGGCCTGCGACGGGCGCTGGCCGGGGCCGGCCTGACCGAGATCGTGACCCACGCCCTCGTCGCACCGGCGGAGCTCGACCGCGTCCGATGGCGGGAGCCGATCGAGGTCGCCGACGGCGAGGCCGAGGCGGCCGGGACCCCGATCACGGTCACGAACCCGCTCTCGGCCGATCACTCCGTCCTTCGCCAGTCACTCGTCGCGAGCCTCCTCGGGATCGTCGCCTCGAACGCCCGGCGGGGCCGCGCCGACGTCGCGATCTTCGAGGTGGGCAAGGGCTACGGCCGGGTGGCCGGGACGACCCGCGAGTGGTGGCGCCTGGGGCTCGCCCTGTGGGGCCCGTTCGACCCGCCGTCCTGGAACCGGCCGGCTCGCGACGCCGACCTCGACGACGCAAAGGGCCTGATCGCCCTCGTCGCCGGCTACCTCGGCCTCGGCGAGCCGGCATACACGCCGGTTCAAACGGAGCCGAGCCTCCATCCGGGACGGGCCGCCGAGGTGCGGGCGATCGACGAGAACGGCCGCACCGGGCTGGCCGGTCGCGTCGGCGAGGTCCACCCGGAGCTCGCCGAGGCCTACGACGTCCGGGGCCAGATCATTGTCGCCGAGCTGTCGGTCCGTGGCCTGAGCGATGGCCAGCTGCCGGTCCCGCGGGCGGTGACCCCGTCCCGCCAGCCCGACGTGGAGCGCGACGTCGCGGTCGTCGTCGACGATACCCGGCCGTCGAGCGAGCTCGCCGCCGCCATCCGCGCCGGCGCCGGTCCGCTCCTCCGTGACGTCCACCTGTTCGACGTCTACCGGGGCGCGCCCCTCGCGGCGGAGGAGCGGAGCCTCGCCTTCCGGCTCCGGTTCGCGGCCGAGGATCGAACCCTGACCGAGGCGGAGATCGAGGCGGCGATGGCGGCCGTCATGGCGGCCGTCGCGGCGGCCGGAGGTCGGGTCCGAACCTGACCGGCCGGGCCCCCCGATCGGGTGCACCGCGGCACCGATCCGGTTGCGGCCCCGGAAACGCCGCTGCTACCCTGTGGCCGCCCGGGAACGGCAGCGACCGAACGGTCGCTCCGACGCGCCGGGCCGGGGGAGTTGGAGCACGGTGGACATTATCGGGGCCATCACGTCGATCGACGCGATCGACCTCTTGATCTTCTTCGCCCTGTTCGGGATGTTCATCCTCGGCTTCATGCAGGGGATCGTCCGCCGGCTCCTGGGCACGGCCTCGATCCTCATCTCGCTCCTCGTCGCCGCCCAGCTCCGCGAGCCGCTGGGCGACTTCCTGGCCCGCAACTGGACCCAGTACCCGACCGAGTACAACCACATGATCGCGTTCGGGACGGTGTTCCTGGCCGGCAGCGTGGCGGCCACGATCGCGATCCAGCTGTTCTACCGACCGGTGCCGCTGTTCGCCCAGTACCCCGTCATCGACGAGATCCTCGGCGGCGTCATCGGGGTCATCGAAGCCGGCCTGATCCTCGGCGCGTTCTTCATCATCACCGACCCGTTCTTCCTGACGGTTGGGGTGGACAAGACGACCGCGGAGTTCCCGTTCATCCGCGAGATCAGCGAGGCCTTCGAGGGCTCGCTCACGGCGACGATCATTCGGGATCGGATCGCGCCGTTCATTCTGCTGGTCTTCGGCGTTGCCTTCCCGCCGGCCGTGAAGGACGTCTTCGCGCCCTGAGCGACGGGTCCGGGGCCGCGCCCGCGGGCTTTCCGCGGGAGTCCCTGTCCGGTTCGGCGGTCGAGGCCGCGGAGGCTCTCCTCGGGGCGCTGCTCGTGCGTCGGACCGGGCCGGCCCGAGTCGGGCGGATCGTCGAGGTGGAGGCCTACCTCGGCCCCGAGGACCGGGCCTCGCATGCCCGGGCCGGGCTGACCGCGCGGACCGCACCGATGTTCGGGCCGCCCGGGCTGGCCTACGTGTACCTTGTCTACGGGATGTACGACTGCCTCAATGTCGTCACCGGGCCCAGCGGCCAGGCCGGTGCCGTCCTCGTTCGGGCCGTGGAGCCGCTCGAGGGCGTCGCCGCGATGCGCGAGGCCCTCGCCGCGCACGCGGCCGCGCGCCGCCGACGCCCCGTGCCGGCACCCGCCGCCGCCCGCCGACACACCGCCGACCACCTGCTCGCCGGCGGGCCGGGGCTTGTCGCGGCCGCCTTCTCGATCGACCGCTCCATGACCGGCCGGGACCTCTGCGACCCGGAGGCCCCGCTGCGCCTGGAGGTGGCGCCCCCGGGTGCCCGGCCGGTGAGGATCGTCCGCACGCCCCGGATCGGCGTCGCCTACGCCGGCGAGCCCTGGACGACCCTCCCATACCGGCTGGTCGACGCCTCGAGCGCCTCCGTTCGCCGCCGGACGTCCTGAGATGGACGCCCGCTCGATCGCGCTGCTCGAGTTCCCGCTCGTCCGCGAACGGCTCGCCGCGCACACCTCGTTCCCACCGAGCCGGCGGCTGGCGGAGGCCCTCGTCCCGGAGGCCGACCCGGTGCTCGTCGCCCGCGGCCTCGAGGAGACCGACCAGGCCCGGGCCCTCCTGGAGGAGCGGCCGGGAGTCGGGATCGGCGCGGCCCATGACATCGGCCCGTGGATCGAGCGGGCCGCCCGCGGCGGGCGCCTGGACCCGGCCCACTTCCTCGAGATCGCCGACACGCTCGAGGGCGCGACCCGCCTCCACGCCGCGATCGCCGAGGACCGGCGGCCGCTCCTCCGCGAGCTGTCGCGCAGCCTCCACGCCCTGCCGGCGATCCGCTCGACGCTGGCCCGCTCGTTCGATCCCGCAGGCGAGCTCCTGGACACGGCCTCGCCCCGGCTGGGAAGCCTCCGCGCCGCGGTCCGCATCGCCTACGACCGCCTCCGCCGCCGCCTGGACACCCTCGTCGGCTCGGAGATCGCCGGGGCCCTGCAGGAGCCGATCGTCACCCTCCGCAACGGTCGCTATGTCGTACCGGTCCGGGCCGAGGCCAAGGCCCGGGTCAAGGGCATCGTCCACGACTCGTCGGGGTCCGGACAGACGCTGTTCGTCGAGCCGCTCGTCGTGGTCGAGCTCGGCAACGCCTGGCGCGAAGCCCAGCTGGCCGAGCAGGAGGAGGTCGGCCGGATCCTCGACGAGCTGTCGGCGCTCGTCGCGGCCCACGCCGGGCCCCTTCGCGAGACGCTCGCCGCGCTCGCCCGGTTCGATCTCTGGGCTGCCAAGGCCCAGCTCGGGGCGGACATGGACGGCGTCCGGGCCGAGACCGCCGACCGACCCGAGGTGACCCTCCTCTCGGCCCGTCATCCCGGCCTCAGCGGCCGCGTCGTCCCGATCGACATCCGCCTGGGCGACGGGTTCACGGCCCTCGTCGTGACCGGCCCGAACACGGGCGGCAAGACCGTCACCCTCCGGACCCTGGGCCTCCTCTCGCTCATGCACCAGGCCGGCCTCCACGTGCCGGCCGCGGCCGGCAGCCGCCTGCCGGTCTTCCGCGACGTCTTTGCCGACATCGGCGACGAGCAGTCGATCGCCCAGTCGCTCTCGACCTTCTCGGGTCATCTCCGCTCGATCATCCGGATCGTGGCCGCGGCCGGCCCGGGCACGCTCGTCCTCCTCGACGAGCTCGGCGCCGGCACGGACCCCACCGAGGGCTCGGCCCTGGCCCAGGCCCTCCTCGACCACTTCATCCGGGCCGGCGCCCTCGTCGCCGCGACGACTCACTACGCCGAGCTCAAGGCCTACGCCCACACCACCCCCGGCGCCTCGAACGCGGCCGTGGAGTTCGACCTGGAGACCCTCTCCCCGACGTTCCGGCTGACGATCGGGCTGCCGGGCGGCTCACAGGCCTTCGCGATCGCGGAGCGCCTCGGCCTGCCCGAGGCGATCGTCGGCGACGCCCGGTCGCGCCTGAGCGACAACCAGCGGGCCTTCGAGGCGACCCTCGCCCAGATCCGCGAGAGCGAGGGGGCGACCGCCGACGCCCTCGAGCGGGCCCGGGCCGCCGAGGCTCGGGCGGCCGATCTGCTGCGCGCCGCGGAGGATGAGCGCCGGCGAGCCCGCCGCGAGCGCGACGAGGCCGTCCGCAGGGCCCGCGACGAGGCCGACCGGATCGTGGAGGACGTCCGCTCCGAGGCGGCCGTGGTGCGCCGGACCCTGGAGCGCGGGCACGTCGCAGCGCCGGCCCTCGACGCGTCACTCGAGGCGCTCGCATCGCAGGCGGATCGGCTTCCCGCCGTGGCCCGGCCAGCGCCGGAGGCGCGACCCTCCGCGGGCCCGCGGACATGGCGGGTGGGGGAGCGGGCGCGCAGCCGGTCAGGCGGCTGGGAGGGCCGGATCGCGGCCCTCGACCGGGACGGCAGCCGGGTCACCCTGGAGGCAGGCGGGATGCGCGTCAGTGTGCCCCTCGAGGACCTCACCGAGGCGCTGACGCCCGAGCCGGCCCTCGCCGGCGTCAGGAGCGGCAACGTCGACGCGATCCGCCTCAACCGGGCGCGGACGGTGCCGAGCTCGCTCGACCTCCGCGGCGCCCGCGTCGACGAGGCGCTGGCTGCGCTGGACCGTTACCTGGAGGACGGCTCGCTGGCAGGCCTCGAGCGGGTGACCGTCATCCACGGCCTTGGCACCGGGGCGCTCCGCGACGCGGTCCGCTCGGCGGCTGCCGCGCACCCGCTCGTGAAGGCCGTCCGGGCCGGCGAGCGCGGGGAGGGCGGCGACGGGGCGACGATCGTCAGTCTCGGCTGAGCCTCGCCGAGGGCTTCTGGCGTCGAGGCGGCCAGAGTCGCGCCCGGACGGGTGGGAACAGCAGCGGGACGAGCGGCAGTCCCAGGGTGGTTGGCAACGGCAACGGCAACGGGCTCGGGGTCGGCTTCCCGCCCCCGCCCCCGCCACCGCCGCCACCGCCACCGCCACCGCCGTTGCTCGGCTCGGGGGTCGGCTCGATGCACGGCGTGGGCAGCGGCGCGCCGGACGGGTCGGGCGTCGCGAACGGGTCGAACGACGTCCCGGGCTCGCAGATCGGCGGCTCGAGCGGAGCGCACACCTCGGTCGGGGCGAACGCGCCGCCCCAGGTCTTCCCGAATGGCGCGAAGCTGTTGTTGTAGAAGTAGCTCGTGGTCGTCTTCTCGGGACCGCCCGCCACGCCCACGCCCCGGGCGGCCCTCGCCGCCCACTCCTGGGTGAACGGCTGCCAGGCGGGGAACCGCGGCTCCACGCCGCTGAAGTCCAGGAACCCCTTCTTGACCATGGGCCCGGTGCAGCCGTCCTGCCACAGCAGGCCCGTCGCCTCGTCGATGTCGAGCTCGACGTGGAGGTCGTCGGTACGGGTCGGGACGGTCCCTTCGATGAACAGCTCCGTGACGGTCTTGACGGTGTACGGGCCGGGCAGCAGGCCGCTGAAGGCGTCGACCTCGGCCGTGACCAGGCCGGCGGGCTGCTTGAAGCCGGCCATGGGCATGCCCTGGCTGACCTCGGTCAGGATTCGGGACCACAGCGGCGCCGACGAGTCGAGCGAGAGGCTGCCGGTGTTCGGCGTGCCGTCCGAGTTCCCCATCCAGACCCCCACGGCGAGAGCCGGCGCGGCGGGATCGTCCGGCGGCGCCAGGTAGCCGAAGGCCAGGACGTCCTTGTTGTCCGACGTCGTGCCGGTCTTGTAGGCAGCCGGGCGGCGCTCGCCGTTCTCGAGGATCATCCAGTCGGCCCAGTACGGGTTGACCGATTCGATCGTGTTGCCCTGGAGGATGTCGGTGATGATGTACGAGGCCTGCTCGCTCGCCACCCGCTTGCCGAGCGGCGTGCCGGCCTCCGTCGGGTAGATGACCTTGTTGCCCGAGTCGCGGACCTCGAGGATCGAGATCCGGGGCATCAGTACGCCGCCGTCGGCGATGGCGCCGTAGGCGCTCAGGAGGTCGATCGGGTGGACCTCCAGCGTCCCGATCGACATCGACACGACCGGGTCGTTGGACGTCGGAAAGGTCAGCCCGAAGTCCTTCATCCGCTGGAAGAGGTGATCCAGGCCGTTCGTCAGGCCGGCCTTGATCGAGGGAATGTTCAATGAGAACTGGAGGGCGGAGCGGAGGCGGACCGGACCGCGCTCCTTGCCGTCGGCCTGGGTCGGGGTGTAGGGCTGCTGGACGCCGAAGTCGGTGACCACCTCCATGAACATCGTGGCCGCGGTCATCGTCCGGTCGTCGATCCCGGTGATGTAGTTGAGCGGCTTGATCGCCGATCCGGGCTGCCGGCCGTTGCCACCGGAGAGGACGTCGAACTGGGGCTGGTAGAGCGGGTCCTCGGTCCCGTAGAAGCCGGCGCTGCCGGCGTAGGCGAGGACCTCGCCGGTCCGGTAGTCGATGATCGCCGCCGCCCCGTTGTGGATGTTGCGGTCGCGGAGCTTGGCGATCCAGGCCTGGTCCGCCTCCGGAATCTCGTACCGGTCCAGGATCCTGCCCATGTTGACCGCCTGGGTGGCTCGGGTGGTCAGGTACAGCCACTTCTCGACGGTCCGCTGCATCTCCCAGTCGAGGGTCGTGACGATCCGGTAGCCGCCGGTGTCCACCTTCTCGCAGGTCGTCGCGTTTTCCTCGCCGCACAGGATCGCGCCGAGCTGCTCGCGGACCTGGACGACGAAGTGGCCGGCCTTCCACGGCGTCGAACCCTGGCGGGCGAGGACGACCTCTTCGCGCTTGGCGGCCTCGTACTCGGCCAGGGTGTGGTCGCCCTGTGACAGGACGCTCCGGGTCGTCATGAGGTCAAGGACGTAGTTCCGCCGCCTGACAATCTCGCTGTCGGCGGGCACGACGAGCCGGACGTTGGCCGCCGCGCACTCCTCGCCCTCCGGCGGCTCGACGGTGCACTCACGGACGGCGTTCTTGACCAGGTCGAACTCCGAGGGCGACTGCGGGATCGCCGCCAGGATCGCGACCTGGGCCAGGGTAAGCTCCTCCATCGGGACGCCGAAGTAGCCCTTCGCGGCGGCCGAGATGCCGTACAGCTGGTTGCCGTAGAAGTTCTGGTTGAGGTAGGCCGTGATGATCTGTTCCTTGCCCTCCTCGCCGGGATAGGCCTGGGTCAGGCGGATCGACTGGATGATCTCGCGGGCCTTGCGCTCGTAGATCGAGCCCTCGAACGCCTCCGGCGGGAGGAGCCGTGCCCGGACGAGCTGCTGGGTGATCGTGGAGCCGCCGCGGGGCTTGCCCTGCAGCGTGTCGAGCGAGGCCGAGATGAAGCCGCCGAGGTCGAAGCCCGGGTTCGTCCAGTAGTCCTTGTCCTCGATCGCGGTCGTGGCGTCGAGGATCTCGGGCGGGATCTGGTCGAAGGTCACCAGCTCGCGCTTGCGCTCGCCCAGCCGCGCCAGCTCGACTGTCCCGGTCCGGTCGTAGATGATCGAGGGCTGGTCGAAACCGAGGGTGTCCAGGGCCTTCGCGGGGTCCGGCAGGTCGCGCGCGTAGTACGCGTAGGCGCTGACGACGGTGATGAACCCGACCGAGCCCAGGGCCAGGAAGCTGGCGAAGAGGAAGAGGGGGATCGCGAGAGCGGCGCGGCGGGCGGAGTTCCCGCCGCCGCGCCCTCGCCGGGCGGCGCCACTGCGGCGATGGCGCTGACGCCTCGCGAGGCTGGTCTGCATTTCGGCCGTGACGATACCATCTGTGCCGTGGCGGACCTTCCAACCCATCCGGCGCGCCTCGTGACGGCTCGCGCCGGCGTCCTGTGACGTCGTCCGATCCGGTGACGTCGTTCGATGCCGGCCTGGCCGGGCTCCTCGACGAGCTCCGCTGGCGGGGCATGCTCCACGCCGCCTCCGACGGCCTGGAGGCGCGGCTGGCGTCCGGGCGCCCGATCAGCGGCTACAACGGCTTCGATCCGTCCGGCCCGTCGCTCCACATCGGCAGCCTTGTGCCGGTCTTCGGGCTGCTCCACTTCCAGCGCCACGGCGGCCGGCCGGTCGCCCTCGTCGGCGGCGGGACGGGGATGATCGGCGACCCGTCGGGGCGCTCGAGCGAGCGGAACCTCCTCGACGTCGACACGCTCCAGGCGAACGTCGCCTCGATCCAGGCCCAGCTGGAGCACTTCCTCGACTTCGAGGGGCCGCGCGGGGCGCTCGTCGTCAACAACCTCGACTGGCTGGCGCCGATGACGATGATCGACTTCCTGCGCGACGTCGGGAAGCACTTCACCGTGCCCTACATGCTGGCGAAGGACTCGGTCCAGATCCGGCTCGAGAAGGGCCTGTCCTTCACCGAGTTCAGCTACATGCTTCTCCAGTCGGCGGACTTCGCCCACCTCCACCGGACGCTGGGCGTCGAGCTGCAGATGGGCGGCGCCGACCAGTGGGGCAACATCACCGCCGGCCTGGAGCTGATCCGGCGGACGGCGGGGGCAGGGGCCGCTCCCGATGGGGCGCCGCCGGCGTTCGCCATGGCCTACCCGCTCCTGCTCAACCCGTCGGGCGCGAAGTTCGGCAAGAGCGAGGCCGGCGATTCCGTCTGGCTCGACCCTTCGATGACGTCGCCCTTCGCCTTCTACCAGCACTGGCTCAACAGCGACGACCGCGACGTCGGCGTCTACCTGCGTTGGTTCACGACGATGTCGCCCGAGGAGATCGAGGCGCTCGATGCCGAGGTCGCGGCCCGGCCCGGCGCCCGGGCGGCCCAGCGGGCCCTGGCCCTCGATGTCACCGCCCGGACGCACGGGGCGGTCGTGGCGCGGCAGGTCGAGGCGGACTCGGTGGCGCTATTCGCCCCGGAACCGATCCGGGATCCGGCGCTCCTCGAGCGGCTCTGGGGGACCATTGGCAGATCCTGGCCTCGCGAGATGAAGGCGGCTGCCGCGGCGACCGTTCTCGCCGAATCCGGCGTGTTCTCTTCGCGCGGCGAGGCCCGGCGAATGATCCAACAAGGGGCGGTCTCGAGTAACGGCAGAGCGCTGACGGATCCGTCGGAGCCACTAGGGGAGGCGATCGCCGACACTTGGTGGGAACTCCGGATCGGCAAGCGCCGCCGCGAGCTGGTCCGCCTCGTCAAGTAGCGTCACGCCAAGCGAGCCCGGTCGCGCAGTGCAGCCCTCTTGCGGGCTAGGATCGCGTGAGTGGGGCAACTGCTCGCGATCGCGCCGCTCGCCTTCGTGATCGCCGCGATCGCCGCGTTCACGTTTGTCGGGCTTGTCCGCCGCAGCCGAACCTTAATGCTCATCGGCCTCGTCGTCGCAGTGTGGCTCGTGACGCTCCACTACGACCTCCCGCCGGGCTTCCCAGCGTGGCTGAAGGTCACGATCCGCTACGGCTCGACCGTGGCGATGGGCGCCTTTGTGGGGGTCGCCCTTATCCAGGAGCCGGTCTGGCTGGCCCGTCGGTTGGGCTCGGTCCGGCGCAGTCCGGAGTGGGAATACGACGTGGCTTTCTGCAGGATGCGACAAGCTTTTTACGACAAGGTGCAGGCGGCCACGGCCCTCGGGCGCGCGTCGCTCGAGGGAGGCGAGCCGCCGCGCCCTCGCGATCGAGACGCACTCCGGGCGGACGCGAACCGCGTTCTCGCCGCGTTCCGGGCGACACCGGCCCCAACGGCGGGCTGGGCCACCCTGGCGGGCGAGTGCGATGCCCTGTTCGAATTGAGCCTTGAGCACTTCGGCGAGC
>JBFMEV010000019.1:0-60826 GCA_040752335.1 Chloroflexota bacterium | reverse complement strand
ACCTGGGCGGGGGTCCGGGCCGGCGGCTGCGTCTTCATCTGGTGGGTCCCGGACCGCCGGTTGCGGGTCCGCCCGTGGCGGTCGCCGTAGCTGCGGCTCGAGCTCCCGTTGCCTGGTCGCGTCGCGGGCCTCGGGTCCGGGAGAGGCACCTGCGGGGAGCCCGGCGGTGGCGCCGGACGGGTCTCGCAGTAGCCGGATCGGGGCGGGACGGCGGCGATCGAGCGACCCTCGAACTGTACGCTTCGAGGGGGTCGCAGTCAAGCCCAAACCACAAGATGTAGTGGTTGCGTTTAGGTGGTGGCCGCTACATCTTGTGGCCTGGCACGATCGGCGACCATCCACGATCGCGCGCCCGATGTCCACCGTTGGGCGGCGATCGTCCACCGCCGGACGGCTGCCTGTCCACCGTCGCGTGGGCGGTTGTCCGCGGCCCGCCGACGGTCGAGCTCGGTCGATGATATCGAACGCGCGTTCAGTTGTGAACCACGTGGCGCCTCGGCGCAGCTCGGGGCCGCGATCCGGCCCTTCCGGTCCGCAGTTGCCGTCTGACCACCGGGATGTCACCTGGTGCCGGCCAGGGCGTCTCAGAGCGTGTCCAGGCCCTGAATCGGGGGTTTCTCCTCCCGATCGCCATCCGGACGGTCACATGGCGGAGAACAGGTCCCGGAGCTTCGTCGCGTGACATCGGGACGAGAAATCGGCGAGCGCCTCGTTGGCGGGGCGGAGCTCACCGTATCCCACACGAGCGCCTGGTTGGCGGGGGGCAGGGCTCACCGCGTCCCACGCGATCTTCGTCCAGCCTCTTGACAAAGTACCCGGAGCTGCGCAGTCTTTGTCAAGACATCGGGCAAAGTCCCGCGAGGAGGTCGAACGAGCGTGCCGGGCTTCCGGGTCCGGCGCGGCGCCGAGCAACGCGGCGTCGGGCGGCGGGTCGCCCCGCAACCGACGCGCCGCCACGGCCCACCGCAGCGGGACCTAGCCCGAGGTCATCGAGACCGAGCTTCGCCGGCCTACCGCGACCACCCGAACCGGGACCGCGGAGGGCGAGGACCGGCGGCGGGACCACGGACGGAGGCACGCGCGGATGACCTTCCCGACGAAGGCGACGCACCAGCAGACCCGGGCCTACAACGTCGCCCTCGTCCTGCGCGCGCTCTACGACATCGGACCGATCTCGCGGGCGGAGGTCGCCCGCCTGTCAGGCCTTACCCGGACCACGGTCGGGGACGTCGTGGCGGAGCTCATCGCCGAGGGCCTCGCCAGGGAAGTCGGTCGCGGTCCCAGCACCGGCGGCAAGGCCCCCATCCTCGTCGAGCTCGTCGACGATGCCCGCCACGTCATCGGCCTCGACCTCGGCGAGTTCCGCTTCCGGGCCGCGATCCTCGACCTCCGCGGACGCGTCCTCGAGACCCGCGAGCGCGAGGTCACCGGCCTGAACGGCGAGGAGGCGCTGAACGTCGTCCACGAGCTCATCGATGAGCTGAAGACCCGGACCCCCGGCACGCTCCTGGGCATCGGCGTGGGGACCCCGGGCGTCGTCGATGCCTCGACCGGCACGATCCGCTGGGCCGTCAACCTCGACTGGCAGGAGCTGCCGCTCGGCCGGCTGCTCCGCGATCGCCACGCCGTTCCGGTCGAGGTCGCCAACGACTCCCGGGCCGCCGCGCTGGCCCTCCAGCTGTTCGGAGGCGCCCCCACCACGAACCTCGTCGCGATCAAGGTCGGGCGGGGGATCGGCGCGGGCGTGGTCCTGGGCGGCGAGCTGTTCCACGGCGACGGCTTCGGGGCCGGCGAGATCGGCCACACCGTCGTCGAGGTCGACGGCGCCCGTTGCCGCTGCGGCCAGTTCGGCTGCCTGGAGACCGTCGCGAGCGCCCGGGCGATCGTCGAGCGCGCCACCGAGCTCGCCCGCGAGGGTGACGCCGCGGCCCCGGACCGCACCCTCGACGACGTCCGCGAAGCGCTCGAGGCGGGCGATGAACCCATCCGAAGGCTCGTCGTGAGCGCCGGTCGCAGCCTGGGCCAGGTGATCGCCGGGATGATCGGCCTCCTCGACGTGGAGCGGATCGTCCTCCACGGCTCGGTCACGAGCCTGGGCCAGCCGTGGCTCGAGGCGGTCCGCGATGAGGCCCGTCGGCGGTCGCTCGGCCTGCTCTCCCGAAACGTCGCGATCGAGCTCGCCCCGCCGCCGGGCGATGACCTCGTCGTCATGGGCGCTTCCGCCCTGCTCCTCACCGCCGAGCTGGGCCTCGCGGTGTCCCGGTGAAGGGAGTCACGGCCGGTCGCGTGCCGGGGAGCGGCGTCGGGGTGCGCCGGTGACCGCGCCCCTCGTTGTCGGCGTCGACATCGGCGGCACGAAGACCGCGATCCTCGTCTGCGAAGCCGACGGCGCCGTCCGTGCGCGCCACGTCTCACCGACCGCGGCGGGGGATCCCGACCGGGCGGCCGATGCCATCGAACGCGTCGTTCGCGAGGCGCTCGTGGAGGTCGGGGCCGGTATCCGAGACGTGGCCGCGGTCGGCGTCGGCGTCCCCGGCCGGGTCGATCCCGACACCGGCCACGTGACCCTCGCCGTCAATCTCGACTGGCACGACCTGCCCCTCGGTCCGCGGCTGGCGACCCGCCTTGGCACCCCGGTCATCCTGGAGAACGACGTCCGGGCCGCGGCCCTCGGCCTCCACCGGCGCCGGATCTTCGGCGATGCCCAGTCGCTCGCGCTCCTGGCCATCGGGACCGGGATCTCGGCCGGAGTCGTCATCGATGGCCAGCTCCACCGCGGGGCCGATGGCCTTGCCGGCGAGATCGGCCACGTCGTCATGGAGCGCGGCGGCCCGCCCTGCCCGTGCGGCATGCGCGGTTGCTTCGAGGTCCTCGCCGCGGGCCCGGCGATCGTCCGGCGGGCCGGGGAGGGCTGGCCGAAGGACGTCCGGCCGTTCGGCGCCGAGGCGGTCTTCGCGGCGGCGGCACGCGGCGACGAGACGGCCATCGCCGTCATCGAGGACGCCGGCCGGGCCGTGGCCTGGGGCATCCATCTCCTGGCCCTCGCCTACGACGTCGAGCGGATCGTGATCGGCGGCGGCGTGTCCCACGCCGGGGAGCCGTTCATGGCCCCGATCCGTCGCGAGCTCGAGCGCTTCCGGGAGGCCTCGCCGCTCGCTCGCGAGGTGCTCGTGCCCGGGCTCGTCGAGCTCCTGCCCGCCGGCGCCGATGCCGGCGCGTGGGGGGCGGTCACGGTCGCTCGCGAGGCACTCGCCCGCGACGCACGGGGGAGGGAGGTGGGCCACGCCTGAAACCCGGCCGGCGCACGACGTGCCCGCCGAGTTGCGGCGACGGGCCCCGCCACGGAACCCATCGATGCACGAGACCACCCACCACCGAGCACACGAGGAGGAGAGATGCAGCACCTGATCCGGCGTGAGCGTCCGAGAGGAGGAGCGATGCGCGCACCCAAGTTCCTCGCCCTGACGGCCGTGGCCGCCATCGCGATCAGCGCCTGCGGCCCCGCGGCCACCGGGACGCCGAGCGCGACCACCGGCACTGAGCCGACCGCCGGCCCGACGCCGACCAAGGGCGCCAGCGGCCCGAACGCCGAGCTCACGGCCGCCCTCGCGGGCGAGTACGACGGCGCGACGGTCGACGTCTTCGCCCAGTGGATCGATGCCGAGGGCCAGGCCTTCGACGACAGCCTGAACGCCTTCCGCGATGCCACTGGCATTACCGTCGTCTACTCCGGCATCACCAACTACGAGACGGTCCTGAGCGCCCGGGTCGACGGCGGGCTGGCGCCCGACATCGCCCAGATCGCCCAGGCCGGGACGATGCGGACGTACGCCGAGGACGGCGTCCTCGTCGACCTCGCCACCGTCCTCGATATCGAGCAGGTCAAGGCCGACTACAGCGCCGGCTTCATCGATGCCGGCTCCTACGACGGCAAGGTCTACGGCCTGTTCTACAAGCAGGACCTGAAGTCGATCGTGTGGTACCCCGTTCAGGCCTTCGCCGACAGGGGCTACGCGATCCCCACGACCTGGGACGAGCTCATCGAGCTGAGTGACCAGATCGTCGCCGACGGGAGCAACCCGTGGTGCACGACGATCGAGCACGGCGACGCGTCGGGCTGGGTCGCGACGGACTGGATCGAGGACGTCCTCCTGAGGACGGCCCCGCCCGAGACCTACGACCAGTGGGTCAGCCACGAGATCCCGTTCAACGATCCCGTGGTCGTCGCGGCGGCCGAGAAGGTCGGCGAGATCTTCTTCACCGAGGGCTACACCTTCGGGGGGAGCACCCGGATCAACGGCACCTGGGTCGGCGATTCGCAGACCCCGATGTTCGACGCCGCGGGGCCCAAGTGCTGGCTCCACAAGCAGGCGGCCTGGATCCCGGACTTCTGGCCCGAGGGCAAGGAGCCGGGCGTCGACAGCAAGTTCTTCTACCTCCCACCGATCGACCCGCAGTACGGCAACCCGGTCCTGGGCGGCAGCGACATGTTCATGATGTTCCAGGACCGGCCCGAGGTCCGGGCCCTGATGCAGTGGTTCTCGACCCCCGACTCGGTTGCCGAGCGGGTCGCGACCGGCGGCTTCCTGGCCGCCAGCAACGCCGTGCCCCTGGCGTCCTACACCAGCTACCCGATGTCCGGCCTGGCCGAGATCGCCCAGAACGCGACCGTGTCGCGGAATGACGCCTCGGACAGCATGCCCAAGGAGGTGGGCGCCGGGACGTTCTGGAAGGGCATGGTCAAGTGGATCAGCCAGAACGGCGAGGGCACCCAGGCGATCTTCGACGAGATCGAGGCCAGCTGGCCGTAAGGCGGCTCCTCCTGTATCGCTCCGGGTGACCCCCAGCCCGGAGTAGCGTTCGGGGCGCCGGCCGACGGCCGGCGCCTCCGACGCATCCGACGCATCCGGCCGCACCCGAACACCCAGCGCGAGGATCCGAGGCAGTGGTGGAGCAGGCGATGGCACCTCCCGCGAGCGGCCTCAACCGGCGCCGCCTCGCCCTGGGCGCCGGGCGGCTGGCCCTCGCAGCTGCCATTGCCGCCGCGGTGTTCGTGGGCCTCGGCCTGGTCCGCGACCCGGACGGTCCCGCCAACCTGTACGCCTTCCTGCTCGATCTCCTCGGCCAGTCGACCGTCGCGGCCGGGCTTCGCGACGACGGCATCGACCCGCTCCACGCCAAGCTCACGATCATGGTCATCGCCCTGGCCATCGGGGTCGGCGGCGTGTGGGCCCTGTTCGCTGGGCTGAACAGCCTCGTCGACCTCCTCGGTCAGACGTGGTCGCGCCGGATCCGGCCGTACATGTTCATCGGCCCGGCCGTGTTCATGCTCCTGGTTTACCTGGTCGTACCGGCCGTGGCCACGATCGTGGCCAGCTTCACCGAGAAGGGTGCCCCCGAGAAGACCTGGGGCTATGTCCTGACCTCGCCCGAGATGTGGATGGCGTTCCGGAACAACCTCATCTGGATGGTCGTGGGCACCGCCGGCAGCGTCGGCATCGGCCTGGCCGTCGCCGCCCTGTTCGACCGGATCAAGCGCGAAGCGCTGGCCAAGGTCTTCATCTTCCTGCCCCTGGCGATCTCGATGGTCGGGGCGTCTGTCATCTGGCGCTTCATGTACGCCTGGCAGCCCGAGGGCGAGACCCAGATCGGCCTCGTCAATGCCGCCTGGACGGCCCTCGGCAACGAGCCCGTCGCGCTGATGCAGGTGTCCTCGCCGCCGGTCAACACGATGGCCCTTATCGTCATCATGATCTGGCTCCAGACCGGCTTCGCCATGGTCATCCTGTCGGCCGCCCTGAAGGGCGTCCCGTCGGAGGTCCTCGAGGCCGCCCGGTCCGACGGCGCCAACGAGCGCCAGGTCTTCTTCCGGATCGTCCTGCCCATGATCCGGGGCACCCTCATCGCCGTCGCGACGACGGTCTCGATCGCGATCCTCAAGGTCTTCGACATCGTCTACGTCATGACCGGCGGGCGGTTCGAGACCGAGGTCATCGCCAACCGGATGTTCACCGAGATGTTCCAGTTCCGGAACTTCGGCCGGGCCAGCGCGATCGCGGTCGTCCTGTTCGTGGCGGTCGTCCCGATCATGTACGTCAACATCCGCAACCTGCGGCGCCAGGGGATCGGGAAGTGACGGCGATCTCCCGGGCCGGCGGCGCGGGCGGCGGGTCGGGCGGCCGTGGCCACGGGTCCCGGGTCGTCCGCCGCTTCGTCGGCAGACTGCCGCTGCGGGCGGCCGTGATCCTTATCACCGTAGCCTGGTCGCTACCGACGGCAGGGCTGCTCATCAGCTCCTTCCGACCGGCCAACGACATCCGGACGACGGGCTGGTGGGACGCCCTGCTCCACCCGTTCGAGGCGGCTACCCAGTGGACGCTCGCGAACTACGAGGCCGTCCTCAGCGCCGACGGCATGGCCGGGGCGTTCATCAACAGCCTCGTGGTGACGATCCCGTCGGTCGTCATCCCGATCACGATGGCCGCGTATGCCGCCTATGCCTTCGCCTGGATCCGCTTCCCGGGACGGTCGCTGCTGTTCGCAGTGGTCGTCGGCCTGCTCGTGGTGCCGCTCCAGATGTCGCTCGTCCCGGTCCTCCGAATGTACTCGGCGGTCGACCTCAACGGGACGTTCCTCGGGGTCTGGCTGGCCCATACCGGCTTCGGCCTGCCGCTGGCGATCTTCCTGCTCTACAACTACATCAGCCAGCTGCCGGTCGATCTCTTCGAATCCGCGGCGATCGACGGGGCCTCGCACTTCCAGGTCTTCCGGCGGATCGTCGTGCCGCTGTCCGTGCCGGCCCTCGCCTCGTTCGCGATCCTCCAGTTCCTGTGGATCTGGAACGACCTCCTCATCGCCCTCGTCTACCTCGGCACGACCGAGGCGGTGGCGGTCATGCCGGCCCAGCTCAACGAGCTCGTGGGGACGCGCGGCGAGGCCTGGCACATCCTGACGGCCGGGGCCTTCGTGACGATGGTCGTGCCGCTCCTCGTCTTCCTCGGCCTCCAGCGCTACTTCGTGCGCGGCATCGTCGCGGGATCGGTGAAGGGGTGATGCCCGCCTCGCCGGACCGGGGCGCCGCCGACGTTCTGGGCCCCGCCGACGTCCTGGGCCGGGTCATGCTCGCGTTCCGGGGGCTGACGGTACCGGCCTGGCTCCGCGATCGGCTGGCCTCGGCGCCGGCCGCCGGCGTGACGCTCTTCCGGCCGCTCAACGTCCGCTCGCCGGACCAGGTCCGAGCCCTGACCTCGGAGCTCCAGGCCGCGGCGGGGGCATGGACGCGGCGGGCGGGCGGGGCGGGGCGCGGCGCCGATGCCGAGGCTCCGCCGATCCTCATCGCCGCCGACCAGGAGGGCGGCCAGCTCCTGGCCCTCGGTGACGGCTGGACGCCCTTTGGCGGGCCGATGGCCGTCGGGGCCACGGGCGACGCCGCGCTGGCCGAGCCGGTGGGCCGGGCCATCGGGCGGGAGCTTCGGGCGGTCGGCGTGAACGTCGACTACGGGCCCTGCCTCGATGTCGCCTCGAATCCCGCGAACCCGTCGCTCGGGATCCGCTCCTTCGGCGATGACCCGGCGGCGGTGGCGTCGCTCGGGGCCGCCTGGCTGCGGGGCCTCCAGTCGGCCGGCGTCGCCGGCACGGCCAAGCACTTCCCGGGCAAGGGCGAGGCCTCGGTCGACACCCACCTCGAGCTGGCGGTCGTCGAGCGGGATCGCGCCGGCCTCGAAGTGCAGGAGCTGCGGCCGTTCCGGGCGGCAGTCGAGGCCGGTGTCCGAGTAACGATGTCCGGGCATTTCGCGGTGCCGTCGGTGACGGGGTCGCGGACCCTCCCCTCCACGCTCGCCCCCGAGGTGATGACCGGGCTCCTCCGCGACGAGCTCGGCTTCGATGGCGTCTCCATCACCGACGCCCTCGACATGGGCGCCCTGCCCCAGGACGCCAGGCAGGCGGTCGATGTCGTCGCCGCGCTGCGGGCCGGGGTGGACCTCCTCCTCACGACGTCTCGGCGGGCCTCGCAGCAGCGGATCGAGGCGGCCATCCGGCGGGCCGCCG
The DNA here is from genome assembly GCA_040752335.1 of Chloroflexota bacterium. Taxonomy (GTDB): domain Bacteria; phylum Chloroflexota; class Limnocylindria; order Limnocylindrales; family CSP1-4; genus UBA5189. Next base: position 52,777 of record JBFMEV010000019.1, on the reverse strand, counting down.
AGGTCGGGGTCCTCGACCGCGAGGACGTGGCGGCCTCGACGGCCCGCATCATGGCGCTCCGGCGCTGGATCGCGTCGTTCGATGCGGAGCCGCTCGAGATCGTCGGGTGCGAGGAGCACCGGGTCCTCGCGGCGGAGCTCGCCGAGAGATCGCTGACCCTCGTCCGCGACGACGCCGGGCTCCTCCCGCTGCGGCCGGCCGATGGGTCCCGGTTCGTCGTCGTGGAGCCCGTGCCGTTCGACCTGACACCGGCCGACACGACCTCGACCCTGGCGCCCGGCCTGGCGGCCGCGCTCCGGGCCCACCACGGGCGTGTCGACGAGGTCCTCGTGGCGGCGGATCCGTCCGAGCACGAGATCGCGGCGGCGGTCGCCGCGATCCGCGGCGCCGATCTGGCGGTCATCGCGACGGACGCGGCGTCGTTTCGGCCGGGCCAGGCAGCCCTCGTCCGGGCGGCGCTGGGCAGCGATGTGCCGGTCCTGACCGTGGCCCTCCGGACGCCGTTTGACCTCGCGGACTACCCGGGCGCAGGGACGCACCTGTGTACATACGGGCGCCACGGACCGTCGCTCGCGGCGCTCGCGGCGGCCCTCTTCGGCCGGATCCGGTTCCGCGGCCGCCTGCCGGCGGCGATCCCTGGCCTGTACCCCACCGGCCACGGGCTGGGCGTCGCGGGTGCCGGATGAGCGGATCGCTCCTGATCCGGGCAGCCAGGGTTGTCGGCGTCGAACGGCGGGAGCCGGTCGACATCGGCATCGCCCGCGGCCGGATCTTCGCCCTCGAATCGAGCGCTGCCGGCCGGCCGAAGCGAGCAGCGGACGAGGAGCTCGATGCCGAGGGCCTCCTCGTCGCGCCCGGCTACATCGATCTCCAGATCAACGGTGCTGCCGGTCACGACCTCACGGCCGACCCGACGGCGATCTGGGCGGTCGGCGAGGCGCTGCCGCGCTATGGCGTGACGGCCTTCCTGCCGACCATCGTGACGTCGCCGCGCGAGGTCGTTGAGGCCGCCCGCCGGACGCTCCTGGGCGGACCGCCGCCGGGCTACGCGGGGGCCCGGCCGCTGGGTCTCCACATCGAGGGCCCGTTCATCGCTGTCGAGCGGATCGGCGCCCACGATCCCGGCCACCGGCGGGACCCGGACCCGGCGTTCCTTGCCGGCTGGTCGCGCGAGGCGGGCGTCGGCATGGTCACCCTCGCCCCGGAGCTGCCGGGCGCGCTCGAGCTCATCGGCGAGCTCGCGCGGCGTCGAATCGTCGCCTCGATCGGGCACACCGCGGCCACGTCCGCGCAGGCCCGGGCCGCCTTCGATGCCGGAGCTCGCTTCGTCACCCATCTCTTCAACGCGATGCCGGGCCTCGATCGCCGCGACCCCGGACCGGTGGGTGCGGCGCTGGCCGACGGCCGGGTCACGGTCGGACTCATCCCGGATGGCCTCCACGTTGACCCGTCGGTCGTCGGCGTCGCGTGGCGCGCGGCCGGAGCGGCGCGGTTCGCGGCCGTCACCGACGCCATCGCGGCCCTGGGCATGGCGCCCGGCGCCTACCGTCTCGGGACGATGGACGTCGTGGTCGACGTGGCGAGCGCGCGCCTCCCGAACGGGCGCCTGGCGGGGAGCATCATCTCTCTCGACGCGGCAGTCCGGAACGTCCGGGCCTTCACCGGCGCGACCGGCGCCGAGGCGGTCGGGACCGTGACCGCCACCCCGGCGCGGCTCCTGGGCCTGGCGCCTGCCCGCGGCGTCGTCCGCGAGGGCGGCGCGGCCGACCTCACGGTCCTGAGCCCGGAGCTCGAGGTGGTCGCAACGGTCGTCGGCGGCCGCATCGTCTACCGCGCCGAGCCCGGCTGAGGATGGGCCTTCGCGACGAGATCCTCGAGCAGCCCGAAGCCGCCCGGCGCCAGCTGGCCGACCCCGCGATCGCGGACGCGGCGGCGGCGGTCGCGGCCGAGGTCGTGGCCCGCGACGTCGATGCGGTCGTCATCGCGGCGCGGGGCTCGTCCGATCACGCAGCGATCTACGCGCAGTACGCCTTCGGCGTCCGGAACCGCCTGGCCGTCGCCCTGGCCGCGCCGTCCGTCGTTTCCATCTACGGCGTCGAGCCGCGCTTCGAGCGGACCCTCGTCATCGGCATCAGCCAGTCGGGGGCGTCACCCGACATCGTCGGGGTCGTCGCCGCGGCCCGCCGCCAGGGCGCCCCGACGGTCGCCATCACGAACGATCCGGACTCGCCGCTCGCGACTGCGGCGGCCCACGTCCTGGAGCTGCGGACCGGCCCCGAGCTGGCGGTCGCCGCGACGAAGACGTACACGACCTCGCTCCTCGCCATCGCCCGGCTGTCGGCGACCCTCGCCGGGGACGGTGGCGAGGCGGACGACGCCGGCGTTGCGGCCGAGGTCTCGGCGATCCCCGACGCCATCGAGCGGGCCCTCGACGTCGAGGCCGAGGTCGCCGCGCTTGCCCGGGAGATGGCCGCCGCCGACCGCTGCGTCGTGCTCGGACGCGGCTACGAGTACGCCACCGCGCGCGAGTGGGCGCTCAAGCTCAAGGAGCTGGCCCGGGTCTTCGCCGATCCGTACTCCGCCGCTGACTTCCAGCATGGGCCGCTCGCCCTCGTGGAGCCGGGCGTGTCGATCCTCGCGGTTCTGCCCGACGGGCCGGCCGCGGCCGGTCTCGCGGAGCTGGTCCAGCGCCTCCGGCGGGACCACGCCGCGGACATGGTCGTGCTCTCGGATTCCGCGGACCTGCGGGCTCTCGGCAGCCGCTCGATCGCGCTCCCGGTCGACGTGCCGGAGTGGCTCCGCCCGATCGTCTCGATCGTGCCCGCCCAGCTCTTCGCCTACCACCTCACGCTGGCGAGGGGCCTGGACCCGGAGCTCCCGCGGGGCCTTCAGAAGGTGACGCGGACGCGGTAGCCAGCCGATGGGCGCACCCGGGGTCGCCGGGGCGTCGATGGGCGCCACTGTCGGCGGGCGGCGCGGGCGCAAGGCACCGCCCCTGCAACATGGTCAGATCGTCACCCGGGGACGACTAGGTCAGGATTCGCGATGCCCCGACGGGTCCGCTGGTTCGCCCGGCCTGCATGCTGAGCACGAACCGAGCACGAATCGGGCCGGTTCGCAACGCGGCTCCTGGCCGGTGGCCGGCGGGCGATTCCGGCGGGGGAACTCGGTCTTGTCGTCCCCCCGTGACGAAATGGGCGGGAAGCGGAGATGAGGCCGGCACGACGAGAGCGGTCGGTGATCGCCAGCCGGCGCGGATCGGCGGCGGCGGCCAGCGCCGTCGCGTGACATCGGGACGAGAAATCGGCGAATGCCGCGTGGCGGTGGACGACCGCGTCTCGGTGACACTGGGCGGGGACCGGATGGCGGCAAAGGCCGGTGGTCGCCGGGGCGCGGCCCGGTCAGCGGGGCGAGGCCGGTGGTCGGCGGGGCGCGGCCCCGGTCAGCGGGGCGGCTCGGTCAGCGGGCGCGGAGGGCCCGCCAGAGCGTCCGCGGGGTTGGACTCTGGCCGTACATGAGGACGCCGGAGCGGTAGAGCCGCGCGGCGAGCCACAGGGCCACCGGGATGAACGCCGCGAGGAGGGCGATCGCGATCGCGATCTCGGCCGGGCCGGCGGTGCCGAGGCCCATCCGGGTCAGCATCAGGTAGGGGCTGAAGAACGGGATGAACGAGAGGACGACGACGAGCGGCGAGTCGATCGGGATCAGGCCCGTGCCCGCATACGACGCGACGAGGTAGCCGCCGACCGAGATGATCGTCAGCGGGGCGACGATCTGGTTGACGTCCTCCTGGCGGCTGACGAGCGAGGCGGCGCCGGCGTAGAGGACGGCATACAGCGCGAAGCCCAGGACGAACATCAGCCCGAACACGACGAGCAACCCGATCGAGATGCCCTCCGGCAACGCCACCCCGCCGCTGCCACCGAGGACGAACGCGGCGATCCGGTCCTGGAAGATGAGCGCCGCCGCCGACGGGACGAGGACCACGATGTACTGGACGAGCGCCAGCCCGCCGACGCCGACGACCTTGCCGGCCATGAGCTGGAACGGGGTGGCCGCCGCCAGGACAACCTCCATGACCCGGCTGTTCTTCTCCTCGGCCACGCTGAAGGCGACCCACTGGCCGTAGAGGATGATGGCCATGAACAGCAGGATCGAGAGGACGAAGCTGATCGCGAAGGTGCTCGCGAACTCCTCGCCCGTCTGGGGCCCGTCCGTCACCGCATCGGGGTCGGCGGCCAGGACGTCGAAGTCGGGCGGGGCGAAGAGGGCGGCCTGGTCGATCGGCGGGATGCCGGCCCGGGTGAGCCGATCCTGGATGGCGATCGAGCTCGCCGCCTGGCGGACGAGCTGGGTCGTCCGGGACAGGAACGTGTCCTTCGAGTAGAGGGTGAAGGCGAGGTCCCCCGCCGACGTTCGATCGAGGACGAGGAGCGCGCTCGTGGAGCCGTCGACGACCCGGGCCCGGGCGGCCTCGATGTCGGCGGTGGCCTCGACCCGGTAGGCCGTCGTCGTCTCACCGTCGGTCGGCAGGCCGGGGATCGGGGCGTTGAGGAGCAGGTTCAGGGCGATGGGGACATCGACCGCCGGGCTCGAGTCGCCGACCACGACCTCGATGCGGTCGCCGGTGCTGCCCCGATCGATGAACCGGATGATCACCGGGGCCAGGGCCAGCCCGACGCCGACGACGACGAGGAGGACGGTCGTCGCCTTGAACGTCCGTGTCCGGCCGCGCCACAGGAACTCGCGTCGGGCGACGGCCATGATGTTGCGGAGGGTGGCGACGAGGGACGGGCTCACCGGGCCGCCTCCGCGGACCCGGCCGCCGCCGCCACGCCGTCCCCGCCCCGGCCGCCCGCCGCGCCGGCGCTCGCGAGGTGCTGGTCCTCCGACGGCGGCCGACCGACGCGCTCGATGAAGATCTGCTCGATCGAGGGATCGGCGATGAGGAACTGGGTCACCCGCTCGCCCCGGGCGAGCGCCGCCCCGAGGATGTCCTGGGGGTCGCGGCCCCGGACATCGAGCTCGGTGTAGTCCTCGCCCGAGCGAACGATGCTCACCCCCTCGAGGTCGGCCAGCCAGGGCAGCTCGGTGTCACCCTCGACCCCGAGGCGGACGACCTGCCGTCCGCTCGAGCGTTTGACGTCGAGGATCGGGCCGCCCAGGACCAGCCGGCCCCGGTCGATGAGGGCGACCGCCTCGCACAGCTCCTCGACCATCTCCATCTGGTGGGTCGAGAAGACGAGGGTCTTGCCCCGCTTCCGCATCTCGCCGAAGGCCTCCTTGAGGAGGGCGACGTTCACGGGGTCGAGGCCGACGAACGGCTCGTCCATGATCAGGACGTCGGGCTCGTGGAGCATCGCGGCGATGAGCTGGACCTTCTGCTGGTTGCCCTTCGATAGCTCCTCGGCCCGGCGCTTCTCGTACTCCGGGATCCGGAAGCGGGCCAGCCAGTCCCGGGCGCGGGCGGCCGCGTCCCGGCGGGGGATGGCGTAGAGCGAGGCGAAGAAGACGAGCTGCTCGAGGACCTCGAGCCGCGGATAGAGGCCGCGCTCCTCGGGCAGGTAGCCCCAGGTCCGCCGGGGGACGTCCGTCGTCGGGGTGCCGTTCCAGGTGACCGTCCCGCTGTCGGGCCGGAGGATGTCGAGGACGATCCGCATCGTCGTCGTCTTGCCGGCCCCGTTCGCACCGAGGAAGCCGAAGACCTGGCCCTGCTCGACCTCGAACGAGATCCCGTCGAGGGCCGTGATCTGACCGAAGCGCTTGACGAGGGAATCGAGGACGAGGCTCACGGCGGCTGATGGTAGCCGCCGCGCGTTTCCGGGGCGCGGGCCGTTGGTCACACCGACGTTCTGATCCGTGCCGGTCCGACGCCGGCCGTTGGGCTGGAAAGCGCCAACAACCTGTTCATTTCGTCACCCCTGGACGGTCAGGACAACTACGGGGTGCTCCGGACTGCGGCCTGCGTCGCTTTCGTCCCGAACCGTGCCTGGACCGGGGTGGAATCGCGGCCTGGGCGCCTCAGCGGCGACCGGAACCTGGGCATCGGCGACTGGAAGTTGGTCTGGTCGTCCACCGGTGACGATATGGGCACTTGGTGCGAAGCCGTCGCCGCGCGGCGAACCCTACAGCCCGCTGTAGGCGTGGAGGCCGCTGAACCAGAGCGAGCCGGAGTAGGTCACGAGGACCATCGCGAAGCCGATGACGAGGAGGAGCGCGGCGGGGCGACCGGCCCAGGCCCGCTGGTTGCGGGCGTGGAGGTAGATCGCGTAGACGAGCCAGGTGACGAGGGCCGCGGTCTCCTTGGGGTCCCAGCCCCAGTAGCGGGACCAGGCGATGGAGGCCCACCACGAGCCCAGGATGATCATCGTGGCGAAGATCGGGAAGCCGATGATCACCGCCCGATACGCCACCCGGTCCAGGACCCTGTGCGACGGCAGCCAGGCGTAGCGGTCACCCTTGCCCTGGACGAGATAGCCGATCCCGGCGGCGAACGACGTCGCGAAGATGCCGTACGACAGGACCGCCATGCCGACGTGGATCGTGAGCAGCGGGGCGTTCTGGAGGGCCGGCACGAGCGGCGCGATCTCCGACGGCAGCGACGCGGCGTACAGGGTCAGGAACACCGCGACCCCCATCGGGATCGCCGCGATCGAGCGGATCGGGTAGCGCCGCTCGAGGAGCAGGTAGCCGCCGACGATCGAGGTCGCGAAGGCGACCGAGAACTCGAACAGGTTGCCCCACGGCCCGCGGCCCACGACGACGCCCCGGAGCGCCAGCGACGCGACGAGGCCGGCGAAGGCGGCGATCGTGAGCCACTGGGCGAGGCCCGACAGCCCGGTCGCGACGGCGGACGGCGCCGGTCCGGCCGAATCAGAGGCCGCGCGGGCCCGGACGAACGAGCCGCTCGCGATGCCGGCCCAGGCCGGCCGGGCCGCGGCGGACGTGGGGGCGAGCGCGGCCGCGGCGGCCGAGACGGCCGCCATGCGACGGCCGTTGGCCAGGAGCACGGCATGGCCGACATGGGCGGCGAAGGCCACGACGATGACGACGGTGCCGGCGGCGAAGAGGAGCTGCGCGATCGATGCCATCGATGTCTCCGGGACGGCTGGGACGCCGGTCCTGTTCCGGGCCTCGTGAGTCGGCGGCCTAGGCGGCCGCCGCACCTCCCGGTGGCGGGCCGGCCGGACGAAGGGCACGGGCGCGGTTCTCGATCTTGAGGACCAGCCCGCAGTTGCCGCACGTCGAGACGTGGGCCGGCCGGCCGGTGACGCACTTCGGGCAGCGGACGAGGAGGTCGTGGCCGCCGATGTCACAGCGGGTCACGCCGAACGGGAAGATGAGCTGGTCGACCGGGCAGTACGGCTCGCCGGCCGGGTACTCGGGCCGGCCGTCGACGAGCTGCGCCCGGACCGGCGCGAGCTCCAGGCTGACCTTCGCCCGGGGTGCCCTGGCGACGTAGATGAGCCATCCCAGCAGGAGCAGCGACAGGATCGGGCCGGCCGCGAAGAGGAGCAGGAAGATCGGCAACAGGCCGACGAGCTCGCCCCAGTCGGGGATCACGAACGGCGTGATCGCCTCGATGATTCCGTGCCACAGCTGCTCGAGCGCTTCGATCACGCGGAGATCCTAGCAGTCAGTCGCGGTCCGACGCGGCGGGCCGCGGCGGGCGCCGATGGCCGAAGGTCGTGCCGGCCTTGGGCAGGGGCGCGGGAGCCGGGTGGCGTGAGGCGCGGCCGGTTCGCCCCGCGGGACGCGGCCCACGGTCGGGCCCCTCGCCGTGGGCGCCGGTCGCCAGCCGCCCGATCCGTCCGGTGAGCCAGGCCGTGCCCGCGGTCCGGGCACCCATCGCCCCCACGGCGTCCCGCAGGCCCCGGTCGTCGGTGACGACGAGGATGCCCCACGTCCCGGCGGGGCCGTCCATCGCGAGCTGGGCCGCGACGCCGTCGTCGATGACCTGGTCGGCGGTGAGGCGCCCGGAATAGGCGACCCGCAGGCCCGTGGCCAGCCGACCCTTGACGCCGCCGGCAGCCGCGCCGTCGAAGACGAGATCGACGACGACGGATGGCGGAAAGGCCCCCCGGATCCTGGCCACGATCGCGCTCGGTGGGGCCACCGGCCCGGTGCTGCCGCGGGCCAGGGCGTGAACGAGATTGGAGCCGTCGATGAACACCCGCTCCACGCCGGCCAGCGGGTCGGCGGACAGTGTGGGCGCGTCGGTTGCGCGGCGGCGGCGGGGGGTCACCCCCACGTCCCGAGTGGCCGGATGAGATCGAGAATCAGGCCGGCGAGACGGTCCGGGGCCTCCATCCCGACCATGTGGGCCACGTCGGGCAGGACGACCCGCCGCACCCCGGCGACGCCGGCCTGGAGGCGCTGGGAGGCGGCCACGGTGACGCTCGTGTCCAGCGCCCCGACGACGGCCAGCACCGGCAGCCTGACCTCACGAAGGCGCTCATTGGCCGGCGGCTCGAGGGCCAGCGAGGTGCCCATGACGCGGTCGCGGTCGTAGAGCGGCCGATCCATCTCATGGACGAGGTCGCGGATCCAGGCCGGAACGCGGGTCGGCGGCTGGCCGGGGCCGTCGACCCACAGTGCGACGTCGATGGCTGCCACCGCCTCGCCGTCGTAGGCCTCCTCGGCCGCCTCCATCCGCTCGAACAGGCGGAGCTCGGCGGGCGAGGGCTCGATCTCGAATCCGCCGATCGCGCCGCCGACCCAGGCGAATGCGACGGCCCGCCCGGGGGTCTCGATGATCGTGTCGAGACAGATCATCGCACCTCGCGAGTTGCCGACGAGGGCAGCCCGCCCGATCCCGAAATCGTCGAGGATCGCCCGGAGATCGGCCCGGTTCGAGTACTCGACGTCGTCGGTCGCGGAGCGGCCCCAGCCGCGGGTGTCGTAACGGATCGCCCGGTGGCCGGCATCGACGAGGAACGGCACCAGGCCGTCCCACGAGCGATGGTCGGCGATCCCGGCGTGGACGAGGACGATCGGCGGGCCCTCGCCATCCTCGACGGCGTGGAGCCGGCCACCGGAAACCGGCACGGAGCGGGTCGTGGATGGCATCGACCCATCCTAGCCGCCGGATCCGGCTAGCATCGATGGCCATGCTCCTCCTCGTCGACCTCGATGGCGTGGTGTATCGCGGCGCCGACCCCGTCCCCGGCGTCGCCGCGCTCCTCGCCGCTCGGACGGCCGGCGGCGACACCGTGGTGTACGTCACCAACAACTCGATGCACTACCGGGCCGACTACGTCACCCGGCTGGCGGCGATGGGCGCCCCGGTCACCGCCGATAGGGTGGTCAGCGCTCCTCGTGCGACCGCCCTGTACCTGGTCGAGCGCGAGCCGGGCGTCCGACGGGTGCTGACGGTCGGGGCGTCGGGCCTGGACCGCGAGCTGCGGGACGTCGGGCTGGAGGTCGTCGCGGCGGCCCACGTCGCCGAGCGGATGGCGAAGGAGGGCCTTGACGGCTGGGCAGCCGCGGGCCACCCCGATGCGGTGGTGGCCGGCCTGGACCCGCAGCTGACGTACCTCCGGGTGGCCGCCGCCGCCGACTGCGTCCGGGCCGGGGCGCGGTTCATCGCCACGAACCGGGACCCGGTCTACCCCACCGAGCGCGGCTTGCGACCGGGAGCCGGCAGCGTCATCGCCGCGATCGAGACGGCGTCGGGGATCATGCCGCTCGTGATCGGCAAGCCCGAGCCGCTGCTCCTCGAGGAGGCAGCCCGGGCCGGCGGCGCCGATCCCCGCGACGCCGTCGTCATCGGCGACGGGCTGGTCACGGACATCGCCGCGGCCAGGGCCGTCGGAGCGCGGAGCATCCTGCTGCTGACCGGGGTGTCGTCGCGGGCCGAGGTCGACGCTCTGGCGCCCGAGCTCCGGCCGACCGCTCTGGCGGCCGACGCCACAGAGCTGGCCGCCGTCCTGGTGGAGCTGGCCGGGGCCGGCTGAGGCCGCCGTCAGGCCGTCGGGTGGAGCTCCGGAATCCCCGTCGCCCAGGCATCGAAGGCGGCCCGGAGGGGACCCAGGGTCGCCTCGCCGGCGAAGGCGACGTCCAGGGCGAGGCGATCGATCGCCCACAGCTCGGGCAGTGTCAGCCCGATCCGCTCGACGGCGTTGCGGTATTCCTCGGACAGCGTCAGGTCGCTGACCGTCAGGTCGTCCGTGCTCAGGGTCACGGGGACCCCGGCCCGATGGAGGCGGGCCAGCGGGTGGGCCGCCACGGTCGGCACGATCGTGGCCTGGGCGTTCGAGGTCGGGGCGAGGTCGAGGACCACGCCGCGCTCCCGGAGCTCGGCCATGAGGCCCGGGTCGTCGGCGGCGCCCGGTCCGTGGGCGATCCGCTCGGGATTGACGGCCAGGGCCCGCCGGACCTGCGGCGCGCCGCCCCATTCGCCGGCATGGACGGTGATCCGGAGGCCCCCGTCCCGGGCGGCCTCGAAGGCCAGGGCGTGGGTCATGGGATCGGGGAAGCGGGCCTCCTGGCCGGCGAGGTCCCAGCCCACGAGGCCGCGATCGCGAAACCGAGCCGCCGTCTCCGCCAGGACGACGTTGTCGCGGGGATCGTGCGACCGGATCGCGGTGCAGATGAGCCGGACCGTGACGCCGTGGTCGCGGCCCGCCCGCTCGGCCCCGGCAACGACGGCGGAGATCCCGTCGCTCAGCGACAGGCCGCGGGCGACGTGGAGGAGCGGGCCCCAGCGGATCTCGATATAGCGGACGTTGTCGGCGGCCTTCGCCTCGACGAGGTCCATCGTGATCCGCTCGAGGGCCTCGGCGTCCTGCATCAGGGCGATCGGGAGGTCGAAGGCCCGGAGGAGCTCGGCCTGGTCGGGACCCTGGGGCGGCCCCACGAGGGCGGCCGACATGGCGGCCCAGGTCGTTGGGGCATCGATGCCCCGGGTCCGGGCCAGCTCGAGGGCGGTGTCGATGCGGACGGAGCCGTCGAGGTGGAGGTGGAGCTCCGCCTTCGGCATCCGCTCCAGGAGGCGGACGATCGCGTCGGGCAGGGGACCGCCGGCGCCGGCGCGGCGCGGCGCGTACGGGCCGCGGACGTCCTCGCGGCTCGGCGCCAACGGGCTGCGGACGTCCTCACGGCTCGGCGCGTACGGGCTGCGGACGTCCTTGCGGCCGGGCGCGGTCGTCGGGTCGGGCATCGCGCCTGATGGTAGAGGCTGCGGCCGGCGTGTCCCGGGCCGATATGACCGTTCCCCGGCGGGGAGGACCAATTGGCCGGCGGCATGACCATCGGTGTCATCACGCTGTCGCGGCCGGTTGCCCGGCGCCTGCGGAGCCCGGCGCGCTACGCTCACCGGGTGATCGCATCGCTGAGGCGGATCGTCCGCCGGATCGTCCTCGGGATTGCCTGGCTCGTCGTCATCGTGGTCATGGCGGTGGCCGGCGCCGGGCTGGTGGCCCAGTGGTCGCACCCGCCGGGGACCGCGGCCCGGGCCGAGCTCACGTGGCACGCCGACCAGGCGCTGGCCCCGTCCCTCGATGCCGCCCAGGCCGACCTCGTGGCCATCGAGGCGAACGTGGATCGGCTGGCGCTCCTGGCCCGCGGCGCGCTCGCCTCGCTGACCGCCGACGACCAGGAACCGTTCACCACCGCGCTGTCCGACGGCGGGGAGGTGGCCATGGCCATCCAGGCGGCGTCCACCGCGCTCCGCGCAGAGCTGGCGGCCCTGCCCGGCGACCTCGCCGCGGACGCAATCGTCTACGGCGCGGACACGCGGGCCCGCCGGGCCACGATGCTGACCGCCGTCGAGTCGACCGAGGGCCTCGCTCGATCGTGGGCGACGCTGACCTTCGGCAGCCTCTCCGCCTCGAACCTGATCTCGATCCTGACCGACCACGACCTGACCGTCGCCGCCGCGGCGGCCCTCGGCCGCGACGCCGACTACGAGGCGGCCCTCGTCACGCTGGCCGCCGCGGTCGCGAAGCTCGACGAGGCGACCGACATTCGGGACCGGCTCATCAACACCACGGACGTCGCGACGCTCGACCAGTGGATCGGCCGCAACCGCCGCTACGACGAGGCCCTCACCGCCCTCTACTCGGCCCTCCGCGACTCGGGCGGGCTCGTCAACGATGCCGTCCGGGAGGCCTACCGCGAGGAGGGCGAGGCTCGGGCCCAGCTGCCGCCCGACACCCGTGGCCTGGTGGTCATCGTGGCCGACATCGGTCGCGGCGGGCTCAACCAGGCGGTCATCGCGATCGAGCAGGCACGCGGCCGCCTCCACCTCATCCTCGAGGCGCTGGCGCCTGCCGGGAACGACGGCGCCTGACGTACACTCCGGGTCTGAAACCCCGGGCCGTCCGGACCGAGCGCGCGGACATGGCCCCCTCCCGGAGGAGCTGATTCCGTGCGCCTGCGTGTCACGACCGACCAGCCCTGGGATGTCGCGGCCGACATCCTGGCCATCCCGATCGTCGGCGAGCCCGCCTTCGATGGCCCGCTCGGAGAGATCGATCGGCGGGCCAGCGGCGAGCTGAAAGCGCTCGTCGCGTTCGGCGAGCTGCGCCCGAAGCGCTTCACCTCCTCGATCGCCGCCGCCGGCGGCGTCCGGGCCGCCCGGCTCCTGACGATCAGCGCCGGCCCGGCCGAGGGCCTCGACCGCGAGCTCGCGGTCCGGCTCGGCGCGGCGATCCTCCATCGCCTTGCCGGCCGCCACGCGGCCTCGCTCGCGGTCTGGCTGGAGCCGCTCGCCGGGCTGAATGGTGGGGCCGAGGTCGTCGCCGGCCTCGTCGCCCGGGGCGTCGTCGAGGGCATGTTCGACCCCAAGACCATCTACGTCGACGAGGTCCCGACAGCGCCCCCGGCGATCGAGGAGCTCGTCCTCGTCGTGCCCGCCGGGACCGACACCGCGGCCGCGACGAAGGCCGCCGAGCGGGGCGTGATCATGGGCGAGGGCGCGAATCTCGCCCGAGGACTCGCCAATCGCGCAGCCAACGACGTGACCCCCGAGGTCCTCGCCGAGGAGGCCTACACCCTCGCCCGGAGGCACGGCCTGTGGATCGACGTCATCGGCCCCGACAAGGCGACCGAGCTGGGCATGGGCATGTTCATGGCGGTCGGGAAGGGCAGCGACAACCCGCCCCGGATGATCGTCATGCGCTCGGGCAAGAAGGGCGAGCTCGACGCCGCCGGCCGCCACCTCGCGATCGTCGGCAAGGGCGTGTGCTTCGATTCCGGCGGGATCAGCCTCAAGCCGCCCGAGCGGATGGAAGAGATGAAGATGGACAAGACCGGTGCCTGCACCGTGATCGCGGCCATCGCCACGGTCGCCCGGCTGGCCCCCGGAACCCCGCTCCTGGCCATCGCCCCGGCGGTCGAGAACATGCCGGGGCCGCATTCCTCCCGGCCCGGTGACATGGTCAAGGCCCTCAACGGCAAGTGGGTCGACGTCATCAACACCGACGCCGAGGGCCGGCTGATCCTGGGCGACGCGATGACCTATGCCGAGCGCCTCGGGGCGACCCACCTGGTCGACGTGGCGACCCTCACCGGTGCCGTCTCCCGGGCCCTCGGCGATCTCGTCACGGGGTTCTTCGGAACGGATTCGGCCTGGACCGGCGAGCTCCTCGCGGCCGGCGCCCGGGCGGGCGAGCGTTACTGGCAGCTGCCGCTCGTCGAGGAGTACCTGGTCGACATGGAGTCGTGGTACGGCGACATCGTCAACACCGGCGGGGCCGAGGGTGGGCTCGTCAAGAGCGGCCTGTTCCTGCGGGAGTTCGTGACCGTACCGTGGGTCCACCTCGACATCGCCGGGACGGCCTATTTCCGGAAGGCCAAGCCGTGGGCCGCCCGCGGCGCCAGCGGCGCCGCCCACGCGACCCTCGTCGAGCTCGCCCTGGCGGGGGCCGCGCCGGCCTGAGGCCGGCCCGCAGCCGCCTCCAACGGACGAGGCCCCCGAGCCGTGCCGGTTGCCCGCCCGGCGGACGCGATCCTCATCATCCTCGCGGCCGTCGCCGGCCTGGCCTGGGGCGTGGCGGCCGATCGGATCGCGGCCCGCTGGCCGCCGCACGAGGACGGGTCCGTCCGGCCCATCGACTGGCGAACGGGGGTCGTCGCGGTCGCCGGCGCGGTGGCCGCCGGGCTCCTCGTCGACCGGCTGTGGGCCGATCCCCGGGCCCTGATCTACGTCGGCGTCGTGGTGGTCCTGCTGGTCCTCCTGTTCGCCACCGACCTGGACCAGCATCTCCTGCCCGATGTCGTGACCCTGCCCCTGGTGGGCTATGCCCTCGTCGGCTTCGTGGCCGGAATCGGGCCGTTCATCCGGACGCCGACCGACCTGCTCTGGGCCGTGGTCGCGGGCATCGCCCTGCCGGTCGCGCTCCTCGTCATCTCGATCCCGTTCGGCGCGGGGGCCATCGGGATGGGCGACCTCAAGCTGCTCCTGGCCGTCGGGCTGATCGTCGGCGCGCTGCGGCTGGTGGCCACGATCGTCGTCGGCGCGGTGGCCGCGGCCGTGGCCATCGTGATCCTCATCGCCGCCCGCCGGATCAGCCTCAAGAGCTACGTCCCGTACGGGCCGTTCCTCATCGCCGGCGCGCTGTGGACAATGCTGGCCAACCCGCCCGCCTGAGCGCCGCCCTTGCCGTTCGAGGAGCACGCGGCCGGATCCGGCCGGCCCGGGCGGGGCCATCGTTGGGGGCCGACGGCTGGACACCCTGGGGTATGATCCCGGGAGCCGGAAGTGTCGTTCCTGCGTGGTGCCCAACGGGGAGCGGCGGTCGCCCGGCGAGCGAAAACCCAGCGCGCCCCAGCACGTGTGGAGATCGTTCGCGCGATGACGACGCCTCTCGATGCGCCGCTCGACGACTGACGCCCGGGGCTGGACCCGGCCGCGTCGGCGTGCCGGTCGCAGTCCCGTCCTCACTCTCCTCCTGACCTCGCTCCTCGGCGGCCTGTTCGTCGCCACCCCGGCACCGGTCGTTCGCGCCGACGACCTGGCCGATGCCATCGCCCGGCAGCAGGCGATCGAAGCCCAGATCGCCAAGCAGAAGGCCCAGGTGGCCGCCCTGGCCAGGCGCCAGTCGGCGCTCAGCGGCGAGCTGGCGAAGACGAAGGCGTCGCTGGCCGAGATCAACGCCGACCTGACCGAGGTCAAGACCCAGGTCGTGCGGATGACGTTCGATGTCGCGGTGGCCCAGGGCCAGGTCGACGAGCTCGATGCCCAGGTCGGGAGGCTGGACCTCGAGCTGGTCGAGATCGAGGCTCGCGAGGCCGCCAAACTGGTGGAGCTCGACGAGCGCAAGGCCCTCCTGGCCGAGCGCATCCGGCTCGCCTACGACACCGACCGGACGACCCTCCTCGAGACGATGCTCTCGAGCGATACGTTCACCGATGTCCTGGCCGAGGTCTCGTATCACCTCGACCTCGCCGAGCAGGACAAGGCCCTCGCCGAGCAGATCGTGGCCGACCAGAAGGTCCTCGCGGTCCTCCACGCCACGGTCGACTCGACCCGCGAGCAGACCGAATCGATGCGCTCCGCGGCCGCGGCCCAGCGGGCCGTGCTCGACACCCAGCTGGCCGAGCTTGCGGCGGCCCGCGACCGGCTGGCCGAGCTCGAGGCAGAGACGAAGCAGCTCCTCGCCGAGCAGCAGGCCGCCTACGCCCGGATGGCCAAGGACAAGGCCGCGCTGACCACGGCGATCGCCGCCGGCGAGAAAGCCGAGGCGGAGCTCCAGAAGGAGATCGACCGCCTCGTCGCGGCCCAGTATCGGGGCGGCGCCATCCCGTCGGAGTACAACGGCACCCTCAGCTGGCCGATGGCCGGCAGGATCACTCAGGAGTACGGCTGCACGGGCTTCTCATGGGAGCCGCCCAAGGGCAGCTGCGCCCACTTCCACAGCGGCATCGACATCGCCGCCCCGATGTACACGGCGATCCGGGCCGCCGGGCCCGGGGTCGTGCTGTTCGCCGGCGCGAATCCCTACGACCCCACGCCCAAGGCCTGGATCGTGATCGTCGCCCACGCCGAGAACCTGGTCACGTGGTACGCCCACGTCGACAATTCCACGAAGCCGCCGGCGGTCCGAGTGGGTGACCACGTCGTCGCCGGCCAGATCATCGCCTACGAGGGCCTGACCGGCAGGACCACCGGCCCGCACCTCCACTGGATGGTCGAGCTCAACGGCCAGTTCGTGAACCCGCGCCTATTCCTGTAGGCGAGGGCGGCGGGCGAGCCGGAACGTCGGGCCGGCCTTCGCGACTCGAGCGGGCCCCGGCGCCGCGCCTACCGGCCCGGCCCCACAGGCCACCGACGTGTTTGGCAGTCAACGAATCGTGGGTTGTGGCGCCCACCACGGGCTCTGCGGTCGGATGCATGTGCGGGAGTCACCGAAATCTGCGTCGCGCTGGGTTGCCCTGCCCGGTGAGCCCTCCGAGGGACCCGTCTGGCACGGTTTCTTGACTGTGGCGCACGATCCGCGTCGGAGGCCGCGACGATGGGCGTCTCGCGCACGATTCGTTGACCGTGAAACACGGGCGCGCTCGGGGCTGGTGCGGTGGCAGGCCCGATTCGGTGTCACCGGGCGGATTCGGTGTCGCCGGGCCGCGCGGCCGGGCGCAGCGCGCCGCGTCCCGCCTGGCACCCGGCCGCAACCCCAACGTTCACCGGCTGCTGATCCCACGGCGACGGTCGGGTGCTACGATCGCGACCGGAACCCCGCCCAACCAGCCCGAGGAGGACCCCGGTGAAGCGGACGATGGCGATGATCCTGGCCGGCGGCGAGGGCGAGCGGCTGTCCATCCTCTCGTCCGTCCGGGCCAAGCCCGCGGTTCCCTTCGGGGGCAAGTACCGCATCATCGATTTCACCCTGTCCAACTGCGTCAACTCGGACATCAATGACGTCGTCGTCCTGACCCAGTACAACCCGCGCTCGCTCAACGACCACATCGGCCTTGGGCGACCGTGGGACCTGGACCGGACGCGGGGCGGGGTGAAGCTCCTCCAGCCCTACATCGCCCGCGGTCGCGTGGCGGAGTGGTACCGCGGCACGGCCGACGCGGTCCTCCGGAACCGGAGCATCCTCGAGCACTCCGACGCCGACACGATCCTGATCCTGGCCGGCGACCATATCTACAAGATGGATTACCTGCCGTTCATCGCCGCCCATCGGCGGCACCGGGCCGACGTGACCATCGCCGTCCGCCGCGTGCCGCTTGCCGAGGCCTCGCGGATGGGCATCCTCGCCATGGACGACGCTGACCGGATCACCGAGTGGCAGGAAAAGCCGAAGCAGCCCAAGAGCGACCTGGCCTCGATGGGCGTCTACGTCTTCTCGCGGCGGGCGCTCCTCAAGTGGCTCGACGAGGACCGGATCGACTTCGGGGGACACGTCGTCCCGGCCATGCTCGACGGCGGGGCCCGCGTCTTCGGCTATCGGTTCGCCGGCTACTGGCAGGACGTCGGCACGATCCAGTCGTTCTGGGAGGCCAACATGGCCCTCCTCGTCGACGATCCCGAGCTCGAGCTCAACGACAAGGACTGGGTCATCCACACCAAGTCAGAGGAGCGGGCGCCGGCCAAGGTCGGCCCCACGGCCCAGGTCCACCGGAGCCTCATCAGCCACGGCTGCGTCATCGAAGGCACGGTCGTCAACAGCGTCCTGTCACCGGGGGTCCGGGTGGGAATGGGCGCCGTGGTCCGGGATTCGATCGTGATGTTCGATTCGGTCATCGGCTCGCGGGCGGTCATCGACCGGGCGATCATCGACAAGGAGGTCACGGTGGGCGCCGGGGCGATCGTCGGCGAGGGCCCCGACGACACACCCAACAGGCAGGAGCCCGGCCGGCTCAACACCGGCATCACGGTCGTCGGCAAGCAGGCCACGGTCCCCCGCGGGGCGCGGATCGGGCGGAATGTCCGGATCGGCGAGGGCGTCCGGACGGCCGACTTCGCCAAGAAGGTCGTCCCCGGCGGCGGCTCGGTCGAGCCGGGCCAGGGCCGCCGAGCCGCGGTCGCCCGGACGGCCCGGGAGGAGGCTGCGCGCTCGGCGGGCTAGACTGCCGCGGTGCCCATGGAGCGCGCCGCCCCGACCGCGGACACCGTCGAGGCCTGGCTGGTTGAGCTGGGCGTCGCGCCCGGGCCGCGCGTCGAGCGTGACGGGGTGACCGCCTGGGACGTCGTCCTCGACGGCCGCCGGCGGCGGGACCTCCGGACGACGCTCATCCTTGAGCCGGCCCTCGGCCTCATCGCCTGGGCCCACCTGGCGCCACCGATCGGCGACGGCCTCCGCGGGGCCTACCGAACCCTCCTGCGCTGGAACGACGAGTTCCCGCTCGCGAAGTTCTCGATCGCCGACGACGGCCGGCCGATCCTGGCCGTGGAGCTCCCGGCCCGATGGCTCGATGTCGAGGAGCTGGGTCTGGCCCTGGCCCGGGTCGTCGGCATCGCCGACCGCCTGTTCGACGAGACCCGCGAGTGGCTCTGGATCGGCGGACGGGTCCCGGCCGGCTATGCCGATCGCGCCGACCGCACGGCCGGGCTGCGGGAACGCTTCGGGCCGTGCCTCCCCGAGCTCTTCGACGTGCCGACCGGGATGCCGGCCGAGGGATGAGGCGCGCCTCGACCCGCGCCACGGGTTTCGTACGGCTCGTCGTTGCCGCGGTCCTGGCCGCGACCTCGATCACCGCCTGGCCAGCAGCGGCACCGGCCGAGGTCCGGGCCGCGACCCCCAGCCTGACCCTCGTGACAGCCACGACCTACGAGGTGCGCCCCGACGAGGGCCGCGTGGCGGTGACCGTCCGGATCACCGCCACGAACACCCTCAAGGACACCCTGACCCGGCGCTACTTCTTCGACCAGGGCTTCCTCTCGGTCCAGCCCGGGACCTCGAACTTCGGCCTCGCGGCGCCGAGCGGATCGCCGAGCGTCGCCGTGTCGTCGAGGTCGGAGGACGGCGTGCTCCTCCGCCTCCGGTTCGGGTCCCGGATCGCGGCCGGCAAGTCGCTCGCCCTGACCCTGACCTACGACCTGGCCGACCCCGGCGGCGCACCGGACCGGCCCGTTCGGATCACGCCATCGCTCGTCCTCTTCCAGGCCTGGGCCTACGCCAGCGCGGAAACGCCCGGCTCCTCGGTCGAGCTCCGGATGCCGGAGGGATACAGCGTGGCCCTCGGGCGGGGGCCGCTCGAGGGGCCGACCGTCGACGCCGCCGGCTGGCAGGTCTTCTCGAGTGGGTCGCTCGCGATGCCCCTGACCTTCGTGGCCGACATCACCGCGGATCGGCCGGGCGGCTACGTCGACGACCTCGTCGAGGTGCCGCTCGGGACGGAGAGCGCCGCCATCCTCTTCCGGGCCTGGCCGGACGATCCCGACTGGCTCGCCCGGGTCCGGGACCTCGTCGTCGCCGGCCTGCCCGTCATGGCCGAGGACATCGGCCTGGCCTGGGGCCACGACCGGCCCCTGGCGTTCACCGAGACGTACGTCCGGGCGGGGGGCGGCTACGCGGCCCTGTTCGACCCCGCCGCCGGGATCGCCCAGATCGGCTACGCGGCCGATCCCGGCGTGGTGCTCCACGAGGCGGCCCACGCCTGGTTCAACGGCGGCCTGGTGGCCGATCGCTGGATCGCCGAGGCCTTTGCCTCGCTGTACGCCGAACGGGCCGCCGCTGGCCTGGGGCTCGAGATCAGCTCGCCCGAGCTGGCCGACGCCCCACTGGGCCTGGCCTTCCAGCTGAACACCTGGGACGCGGCCGGCGTCGCGACCGCCGAGGAGGACGCCTTCGGGTTCGCTGCCGCGCTCATCCTGGCCCGGGAGATCGCCGAGCTCGTCGGCGACGAGGCGCTCACCGTCACCTGGCAGGCGGCCGCGGCGGGGCAGCCGGCGTACCAGCCTCCCGGCGCCGCGTCGACGGCAGCCGAGACCGGTGCCGCGCCGCCCGACTGGCGGGGCCTCCTCGACCTCCTCAAGGCGAACGCCGATCCGGCGGTTGCCGCCGACCTGGAGCGGCTGTGGCGGCGCTGGGTCCTGCGGCCGACGGACGCGCCGCTCCTCGCCGCACGCGCCGCGGCCCGGGAGGCCTATGCGGCGACGCTCGCAACGGCTGCGCCTTGGCCGCTGCCCCGATCGATCCGCGACGCGATGCGGGCCTGGCAGTTTGAGGCCGCGACCCGGCTCATGGCCGACGCCGAGGGCATCGTTCGCCAGCGCGAGGCGATCGGCGAGGCCGCCGAGGCGCTGGGGCTCGTGCCGCCGCCCGCGCTCCGGGACGCGTTCGAGGGCGAGGATCCGTTCCGCGAGGCGCCCGCGGAGGCGGCCGCCGAGCTCGCCGCGCTCGGCCAGATCGGGGCCGCGGAGGACGCCCAAATCTCCAACCCGGGGCTCTTCGATCGGCTCGGCCTCATCGGGATCGAGCCGGAGGCCAACCTCGCCGCCGCCCGGGATGCCTTCGAGGCCGGGGACCAGGATGCGGCGATCGCCTCGGCCGCGTCGGCCGAGGCTGATTGGCAGTCCGTGCCGGATATCGCCCGCGGACGGCTCATCGGTGGCACATTGCTCCTGGCGGCGGTCATCCTCGTCGCCTGGCTCGTCGGCCAGCGACGGCTCCGCCGGCGCCGCGGCTGGGCCGGCTGATCCGGTTGGGTCGGCTGAGCGATGCTGGGTAGCAGAGGGGGCGAGGTGCGCAGTCAGGAGCTCGGCAGGATGTCTTGGGTGGGCCGGCGGTGGGCGGCCGCGGCAGCCGTCGTCCTCGGCCTCGGCCTGAGCCTCGCCCCGCCGGCCGCCGGTCCGGCCGCGGCCGCGAGCGGCAGCCTCCTCGTCACGTCCGCGGCGACCTACAGCGTCGACGTCGAGGCCGGCGTCGTCCACGTCGCCGACGTCGTCACGCTGCGCAACGACAAGCCCAGCGACGCCAGCTTCGACTACTACTGGCGCGACATCAGCTGGTTCGTCCAGGCCGAGGCGACCCGGATCACGGCCCGCGACGCGAGCGGCGGCCTGGCCGTCACGCCGCGGCAGCGGGACGGCTACATCGAGGTCGAGCTCCGGCTCCGGCGCAACCTCCTCTTCGGCCAGTCCGTGACCGTCACGATCGCCTGGGACCTGCCGACCGGCGGCCCTCGCTCGAGCTCCTCGATCCGGGTGGGACCGGCCTTCGTGGCCTTCGAGCTGTGGGCGTCCGGCGATCCCGGGTCGTCGTCGGTCCGGGCGATCCTGCCCGACGGCTTCGCGATCCAGACGTACGGTTCGACGGTCACGACGTCGGCCGAGGGCGACGGCTACGCGGTCTCGGCGACGGCCATCGACGACCCGGCGCAGTTCTGGGTCGCGGTCACCGCGACGCGCGACTCGGCGTATGCCAGGACGACGGTCAGCCCGGCCCGGAACGTCGAGCTCATCGTTCGGGGCTGGCCCGACGACCCGGAATGGCGGACCACGGTCGCGGCGACCCTCAACCGCGGCGTGCCCGAGCTCCTCGACCTGACCGGGCTGCCGTGGCCGGTGGCCGACGCGCTCCTGGTCACGGAGATCTACTCGCCACTGCTCGAGGGCTACGCCGGGCTGTACTACACGGAGGAGGACCGGATCGAGATCAGCGAGGAGCTCGACACCTTCGTCATCCTCCACGAGATCTCGCACGCCTGGTTCAACGACGGGCTGTTCACCGGGCGCTGGATCTCCGAGGGCCAGGCCGACACCTACGCGGCGATCGCCCTCGGGCTGCTCGGCGAGGAGCGCCCGGTCCCGGACGAGCCGATCGCCGGCGACGATGCCGAGATCGACCTCGCCGCCTGGGGCCCGCCCCGGCGGATCACCGAGGAGACCGAGGCCACCGAGCTGTGGGCCTACAACGCGGCCTGGTTCGTGACCGATGCCCTGTACGACGAGATCGGGCCCGAGCGAATGCGGGACGTCTTCCAGGCCGCCGACCAGGACCTCACCGCCTATCCCGGGGCCGATCCCGGCGAGCGCGTCGCAGTGACCGACGACTGGCGCCGCTACCTCGATCTGCTCGAGGAGATCGGTGGCTCCGCGACGGCCGAGGCGCTCTTCCGCGAGTACGTCGTGACGCAGGCCGCGGTTCGCGACCTGGATGCTCGCGCCGCCGCCCGCGAGGCCTACGCCGAGCTCCTCGACGACGGTGACGGCTGGCTGCCGCCGCCGTTCGTCCGGGGCGAGCTGGGGGCGTGGCGGTTCGCCTCGGCCGAGAGCCGGATCACAGAGGCCGGGGAGATCCTGGCCCTGCGCGACGAGATCGAGGCAGCGGCCCTTGCCCTGGAGCTGGAACCCGACGACGCCCTCGAGACGGCCTACGAGGCGGCTTTCGACAACTTCGTCGAGGCCCAGGACATCGGCCGCGCCGAGCTGACGGTCCTCGAAACGCTGGCCGAGACGGAGGTCGCGATCGACGCGCCGCTGGACGTCCTCGGGACAGTGGGCCTGCTCGGTGCAACTCCTCGGGACGGGTACGAGGCCGCCGCGGCGGCCTTCGAGGCCGGCGACCTCGAGATCGCCGAGACGGCAGCCCGAGATGCCCTGGCCCTCGTGACCGACGCGCCGCGGGTGGGCCGGGAGCGACTCCTGGCCGGCGTGGGGGTCGCGATCGGCGGGACCGCGGTCCTAGGGCTCGGGATCGCGATCCGGGGGCGCCGGCGATCGAACGCCGCGGCCCGGGCGAGCGCCGTCGCCGCCGCCGTGGCCCTGCCGCCGCCCGCCCTGCCGCCGCCGGCCTTGCCGTCCCCGATCGAGCCGTACGGTACACTCGCCGCCGATTCGCCGGCGCCCCCGCCCGAGGCGGCCCGTACCGGCGACGCGGAGGGAGGTACGGCTGACGGTGGCGGGTCGAGCGCCACGCCCTGACGCTCGCGGGAGTCGCGTGCCCTGATGCCCATCCATCGATCGCGCCCGTCGTGGGAGATCCTGTCGGGCGATTCTGCCGACGTCTACTTCGCGCGGGCCGAGCGGATCCTCGAGCGCGAGGGCATGGACCCCGTCGTGACGACGGAGATCTTCGCCCGCCAGGAGGCGATCCTGTGCGGGATCGATGAGGCCAAGAACCTCCTGGGCCACGTCCTGGCCGACGTCGACGACGGTGAGGCCGTCGTGGAGGCCCTCGACGATGGCGACGAGATCGCCCCCAAGGAGATCGTCCTCCGGATCCAGGCCCGGTACCGGGCGTTCGGGCTGTACGAGACGGCGATCCTCGGGATGCTCGCCCAGTCGACCGGCTGGGCCACCGCCGCCCGCGAGGTCGTCAACGCCGCGGCGCCGGAGCCGGTCATCTCGTTCGGTGCCCGGCACGTCCACCCCGACATCACCGACGTCCTGGACTATGCCGCGATCGTGGGCGGCTGTGTCGGGGCGTCTACGCCGGCCGGCGCCCGTCTGGCCGGCCTCAACCCGACCGGGACGATGCCCCACGCCCTCGTCCTCATCTTCGGCGACACCGTGGACGCGGCCCTGGCGTTCGACCGGGACCTCGATGCCGATGTGCCGCGGATCGTCCTCGTCGACACCTTCAAGGACGAGGCCGAGGAGGCGCTCCGCGTGGCCGAGGCCCTCGGCGACCGACTCTACGGGATCCGCCTGGACACGCCGTCCGAGCGCGGCCGGGTGACCGCCGATCTCGTCCTCGAGGTCCGGGCAAGGCTCGATCTCGCCGGTCACGGGCACGTGAAGATCGTCGCCTCGGGCGGTCTCACCCCGGACCGGATCCGGTACTTCAAGGAGGCGGGCGCGCCGGTCGACTCGTTCGCCGTCGGCTCGTACATCAGCGGGGCGCCGCCGATCGACTTCACCGCCGACCTCAAGGAGATCGACGGCCGGCCGATCGCCAAGCGCGGCCGGATCCCCGGCCGGACCGACAGCCCCCGGCTGCGCCCCGTCCGGCTGGCCGACTGGCGCCAGACCTGAAGCGGTCCGCGGTGCGCTGGGGGCAGTTCGCGGACCTGGCACCAGAGCTCGCGGCCCTCGCCCACCAGGGGTTCGGCGAGCAGAACCTGTGCCTGGTTGGCACCCTCCGAGCCGACGGCTGGCCGCGGATCAGCGCCAACGAGGTCTACTTCGCCGACGGCGAGCTGCTGCTCGGCATGATGCCCGGCTCACGCAAGGTACGAGACCTCGAGCGCGACCCGCGGCTAACGGTCATGACCCCGCAGTGCGACCGCGAGGCGAAGCGCGGCGACTTCAAGCTGTACGGCACGGCCGTCCACGTCGACGACCCGGCCCTCCGGGAGCGGTACGGCCAGACGATCTTCGCCGCCATCGGGTGGCGGCCCGACGAGCCCTACCCCCTCTTCGCCGTGGACCTCGACCGAGCGGCCTACATCGCATTCGGCGAGGACCGGCGACTGCTCCGTTGGACAGCGGGAGGCGGGCTCGAGGTGCTCCGCCACCCCGACGACCCGGGCGCCTGAGGGCGAGAGCTCCCGGGGCAGTGGCGCCTCGCCGACACCGGCCTGTGATCCACCGGCGAGCACATTCGCGAGAACGAGCACGACCTCCCCCCGACTTCGTGCCGGAAACGCAGAAACTCGGGGTGGGTCACGCACGGTCATTGGATTCGTGACGGCCTGACGATCACGAGGCGGCAGCCGGAGGGCCTAGCAGGGACCATCGGCCGGCGGCGCGCAACGTCGTTCCGTGCCACCATCGGGCGAATGGATGAGCCGTCCCACCCCATCGAGGATCGCGAGAGCGCCTACGAGCTGTTCCAGCGCGGCCAGGCCCTGATCCGCGGCCGCCACCACGCCCAGGCCGCGGTCGTCCTGGAGCGGGCGTCCCGGGTGGAGCCGAACAAGGGCTCCATCCTGGAGGCCCTGGGCCGGGCGTGCTTCAACTCGGCCCAGTACGACCGGGCCCGGGAGACCTTCGAGCGGCTGCTCGAAGTCGACCCGTCGTCGCCGTACGCCCACTTCGGCCTGGGCCAGAGCCTGAAGCGGCTGGGCCGGCGGTCCGAGGCCCGGACCCACCTGCGCCTGGCCGTAGCCCTCGATCCGCGCTCGTCGGTCTATCGCAGCGCCCTCGCCCGGATCGCCAGCGGCCCGATCAGCGGGCCACGTGCCGGTGGCGAGGCGACGGGAGCGGATGGGATGCGTGCTGGCGACGGAGAGGCGTCTCGCCCGGGTGAGGCACCGGACACCGAGGCTTCGGACCCCGGGGCCTGATCGTCAGACGGCCGCGGGGATCGGCGCGTCGACCGGCAGGACCCAGTGGGGCCACTCGACCGCGGGCTCGAAGCCGTTCCGGAGATACAGCCCGAGGGCCCGATCGTTGGCCGCCTCGACGGCCAGCTCCACGGTCCCCGCTCCGCGCGCCCGGAGGTAGGCGACGCCCCAGCGCAGGAGCCAGCGGCCCAGGCCCACGCCGCGATGGGCGGGCAGGACGCCGATCTGCCCGATCCAGCCGACTGGGCGGCCGTCATCGTCCGGGCGCAGCTCGGTCTTGGCGAAGGCCACCGGCACCCGGGGCGCCTCCGCCCTGGCCACGAAGCAGATGCCCTCGGGATCGAAGTCGGGCAGGTCGGCGACCAGGCGAGCCAGCTCGGGCGTCAGGTGGAGCGGGGTCGGGTGGCCCTCCCACGCGGCGTTGGCGAAGGCCACGAACGCCTCGACGTCGATGTCGTCGGGCCAGGCGTACGTCACGTGGCCGGCCGGCAGGACCGGCTCCGGAACCGGGCGGCCGGCCGGCAGCCGGAACAGCCACAGGCTGGAGCTGTAGTGCAGGCCGATTGACCGGGCGAACTCGATCGAGGCCGGCAGGTGGCTCGGGACGAAGAGGGTCAGCTCCTGGAGGCCGTGCTCGGCGGCCAGCTCCTGGGCCGCCCGGGCGAGGCGCCGGCCGTGGCCCCGCCGGCGGTGGGCGGGGTGGACGGTGAGGTCATCGAAGCGGGGCGCACAGTAGCCGACGATCTCGCGGCCGTCCTCGGCGACCACGACGCCCACCGGGTCGGCGGGCATGCGGCTGATCGCGACCTCGATCTCCTTGCGCGTCCAGCCCGGCATCCTGTCGATGTCGAAGGACGCGTCCATCACGCCGCGAATCCCGGCTTCGTCCCCCCGGCGAAACTGGCGCACCCGCATCGGCGGGAGGATAGCCGGTCCGCCGCCCAGCCGCGACCTCCAGGCGCAACGTCGCGCGGCCACCGGCACGGCTGCCGTCGCCCCGGGCCGGTCAGCGGCCCTCGAGGATCCGGGCCAGCCAGAGCAGGCCCACGAGCGACTTGGCATCGGCGATCTCGCTGCGCTCGGCCATGGCGACGGCGTTGCGCCAGGGGACCGCCTCCAGCTCGAGGCGTTCGTCCTCGTCCGGTCCCAGGCGGTCACCGTGGGCCGGGGCCAGGTCCCGGGCGAGGTAGAGGTGCATGAGCTCGGTCGCGAAGCCGGGCGCGGTCCAGAACGACCCGAGCAGCTGCCATGACCCGGCTCGCATGCCGGTCTCCTCCTCGAGCTCGCGGCGGGCCGCGACGGCGGGGTCCTCCAGCGTCCCGTCGGCCGCCCGGTCGAGCGTTCCGGCCGGGATCTCCAGGAGCGCCCTGCCGGCGGCCAGCCGGAACTGGCGGACCATGAGGACCCGGTCGCCGGCGTCGAGGGCGACGATCGCGACGGCCCCAGGATGGCCGACGATGTCGCGGCTCGAACGGCGTCCGTCGGGCGTGACGATGTCGTCGACCCGGACCTCGAGGTAGTGGCCACGGTGCACGATTCGCGAGCCGACGACCGTCTCGCGGAGACGGTCGTCGGGCGCGCCCGTCCTGGCGGGCCAGCGCGGCACTCCTCCACGGGCCGCCTCGCTCACGTCCGTCGGAGGGCGCTCGCTCCGGAGCTCGGGACCGTCTTGCGCTGGCCTCGCCATCTCGGGCGCGCGGCTGAGACGCCCGACCGGGTCAGGCGACGGCCGCGGCGGTCGAGGCCGGCAGCGCGTCGCCCGACTCGGCGTCGAAGACGTGGAGCTTGTCGGCCGGGATCTGGAGGTCCAGGACGTCGCCGGGACGGACGGCGTGGGAGGCCGAGACGACGGCGATGACGTCGCCGTCGTGGCCGGCCACGGTGCAGTGGAGCAGCTCCTCGTTGCCGAGGTACTCCACGACGTCGGCCTTGGCCCGGATCGTCAGCCGCTCGCCGCTCCCGCCGAGCTCGAGGTGCTCGGGCCGGAAGCCGGCCACGACGCTCCGCGACGAGGTCGCGCCGATCGAGCTCCGGAAGCGGCTCGGGACGGGGAAGTCGAAGCCGGAGCCCCGCATTCGGTCGCCGTCGACCTGGAGCGAGGCGAAGTTCATGGCCGGGCTGCCGATGAAGCCGGCGACGAAGCGATTCTTCGGGTGGTCGTAGAGCTCCTGCGGGGTCCCCACCTGCTGGAGATCGCCGGCGCTCATGACCGCGATCCGGCTGCCCATCGTCATCGCCTCGACCTGGTCGTGGGTGACGTAGACGATCGTCGTCTGGAGGCGCTGGTGGAGGCGGGCGATCTCGGCCCGGGTCTGGACCCGGAGCTTGGCGTCGAGGTTGGACAGCGGCTCATCCATGAGGAACACCGCCGGCTCGCGGACGATCGCCCGGCCCAGGGCGACGCGCTGGCGCTGGCCGCCGGACAGCTCCTTGGGCTTGCGGTCGAGGAGGCCGCCGAGGTCCAGGATCTGGGCCGCCTCGCCGACCCGCTTCTCGATGTCCGCCTTGGGGATCTTGCGGAGCTTGAGGCCGAAGGCCATGTTGTCGCGGACGGTCATGTGGGGGTAGAGCGCATAGCTCTGGAAGACCATCGCGATGTCGCGGTCCTTGGCCGCGACGTCGTTGACGACCCGCTCGCCGATCCGGAGCGTGCCGTCCGAGATCTCCTCCAGGCCGGCGATCATCCGGAGGCTCGTGGTCTTGCCGCAGCCTGACGGTCCGACCAGGACCATGAACTCGGCGTCGCGGATCTCGAGGTTGAAGTCCCTGACGGCGACCACCTCGCCGTACTTCTTCCAGACGTGCTCGAAGGTGACGGTAGCCATCGGCCAACCCTCCGACCGGGCCGGCCATCGCGGACCCTTGCATCTCGCCGCGCAGTGCGCGGACGTGGACGGGTCCCGTACGTGGTCGTCCGGGTTGGCGCGATGGTAGCGGCTCTGACGCCGTCCGACCAGCCCCGTCGACGAGGCTACGACGCCGTCGCCGCCGCGGCGAAGCTCGCCATGTCCGGAAAGCTGGCGTCGGGCGAGGCCTCGGCGGGCGGCGTAGCGCCGGCGCCGGGGCGACCCCGGCGGCGGTCGATCCAGACCGTCGCGAAGCCCATCGCCTTGGCCGGGACGTGATCGTGGAAGAGGCTCTGGGCGACGTGGAGGACCCGTTCGCGGGGCAGGCCCAGGCGCTCGAGGAGGAGCTCGAAGTTGGCGATCCGGGGCTTGTAGCCGCCCGCCTGCTGGGCCGTGACGATCCACTCGAAGTCGGCCCCGAGGCGGCGATTCGAGGCCGCGAACAGGTCGTCGTCGCAGTTCGTCAGGACGCCGAGCCGGAACTGCCGCGCGAGGCGGGCGAGGGCTGCCGCCGAGTCGGGAAAGGCGGGCCACGCCCCGACCGAGCCTCCGAACGCCGTGACCTCGTCCGCCGTCGCCTGGATGCCGTAGCCGCGGGCGACCGCCCGGAGCCCCCGTCCCAGCACCTCGCGGTAGCGGAGGTACGGCCCGGCCTCCAGGTCGGCCTCCGCGACGGCGTAGCGCTCGAGGAGCTCGTCGTCGGGCGGCCGCACGCCGTGGGGATCGAGGCTCGCCCGGAGCCCGGCGAGAATGCCGGCCTCCCAGTCGATGAGGGTCCCGTAGCAGTCGAACGTGAGGGCCTCGAAGGCCCCGTAGCGGAGGTCGGTCATGGGTTTGGATTCTGCACCAGCCGGCCGGCCGGCCGCGCCCATGAACGAACCGATCCCGCCCCCCCGACGTAGGGAGCGGGATCAGAGATCGTACGAAGTGGCCGCTACGGAAGGTCCGCCGCCGGGCCCGCCGATCGGCCACCATGGGTCCGATGCACGTCGCCCTGGTCCACGACTACTTCACCCAGCTCGGCGGCGCCGAGCGGGTCGTGGCGACCCTCCACGAGGTCCTCCGACCGGAGGTCGTGGCCGCGTCGGTGGTGGATCGGCGGCTCCTGCCGCCAGCCCTCGCCGGCCGCGAAGTCCGGGCGAGCCGCCTCCAGCCGCTCCTCCGGGCCGGGGCCCCGCTGGCCTCGCTGGCGCCGCTCCTACCGACGGCGTTCGAGGGCCTCCGCCTCGACGGGGTCGAGCTCGTCGTCTCGAGCACCTCGGCCTTCGCCCACCACGTCCGCCCGCCGCGCGGTGCCCGCCACATCGCCTACGTCCACACCCCGGCCCGCTTCATCTGGCAGACCGACGAGTACTTCCGCGAGCATCCGGCGCAGGCGCGCCTCCTGGGCCCGGCCCTGGCCTGGTTCCGGCGGGCCGATCGGCGGGCCGTGGCCCGAGTGGACCGCCTGGTGGCCAATTCCGTGCACACGGCGGAGCGGCTCCGCCGGATCCACGGCCGCGACGCGATCGTCGTCCATCCACCGATCGACGCGGCGGCCTTCCGGTCGGGCGACGAGCGATCGGGTCGATTCCTCGTCGTCGCCCGGCTGCGGCCGTACAAGCGGCTCGACCTGGCGATCGCGGCCGCGGCCCGGATCGGGGCCGGCCTGGACATCGTCGGGAGCGGGCCGGACCTCGGGCGCCTGCGCCGGCTGGCCGGGCCGGGCGTCCGGTTTCTCGGCCGTCTCCCCGATGCCGAGGTCGCCCGGGCGATGGCCGCCTGCGACGGCCTCGTCGTCCCGGGCGCCGAGGACTTCGGCCTGACGATGGCCGAGGTCCAGGCCGCCGGCCGGCCGCCGATCGCGTACGGGGCCGGCGGCGCGCTCGAGATCGTCGAGGACGGGCGGACAGGCTTCCTCGCCCCGGAGCAGACGGTCGACGCCCTGGCCGAGGCGATGGTCCGGGCGCGTGAGACGGAGCTGGACCAGGCCGCCCTCGTGGCGTCTGCCCGGCGCTTCGACGTCCCGGTCTTCGCCGCCGCGATCCGGGCGGTCATCGCCGAGACGGTGGGCTCGGGCGGAGGCGCGGCGTGACGCGCCGGGCCGGCCTGGCCCGATGGGCGGACCGCGGGACGCGCCTGGCGCTCGCCCTCCTCGTCGTCGCGATGCCATTCCGGGCGCGGAGCGACGTCGTGGCCCGACCACCCGAGGCGGTCTCGGCCGTCCTTGCCGACCTCGTCGTCTACGCCGTGGACGTCGTGGTCGTGCTGGCCATCGGCCTGTGGCTGCTCGCCCGCGGCCTCGACCGCCGCCGGATCGAGCTGGGCCCGCGGGCCCTCCGCCTGCTGGCGCTCGTCATCGTGGGCCTGGCCTGGCTCACGATCCCGTTCGGGGTGGAGCCCGCGGTCAGCGTCGCCGGCGCGATCCGGATCACCGCCGGCGCCGTCCTCGCCCTCGTCGTCCTCGACGAGGTCGAGAGCCTCGCCGGCCTGGCCGTCCCGGTCGCGGCGATGCTCGCCATCCAGGCCGCCGTCGGGATCGGCCAGGCCGCGACCGGGGGCGCGCTCGGGCTCGCCGCGATCGGGGAGCTGCCGCTGGACCCGGCCCATGCCGGGACGAGCGTCGTGACCGCCGCGGACGGGACGAGGTATCTCCGGGCCTACGGCCTGACACCCCATCCGAACGTCCTCGGCGGATTCCTGGCCTGTGGCCTGGTCCTCCTGCTGGCGGCGCCGACGACGTCGCGGCTGGCCAGGCTGGCCCAGGCCGCGGTCGTCGTCGTCGCCACGGCCGGGCTGGTCGTGACGTTCTCGAGGGGCGCCTGGCTGGCCGGACTGGCGGGCCTGGTCGTGAGCCTCGTGGTCCTGGCCGGCATCGGCGCCCGGCCGCCCGTCCGGCGATGGCTGGCCGGGGCGGTCCTCGTCGTCGCCGTCGCCGCCGCGGTCGGCTGGCTGGCCCGGGATCCGATCGCGTCGCGAACCTGGCTCGCGCCGTCGGCCAGCGCCACGGAGCAGCGCTCGGTCGACGAGCGCCTCGAGCAGATCCGGCTGGGCTGGCGGGTGGTCCTCGACCGACCCCTCACCGGCGCGGGGGCGAGCGCCGTGCCGATCGCGATGCGCCAGCTGGAGCCGGACTTCGAGTTCGCCTTCTACGCGCCACATCTCGTACCCCTTGCCGTGGCCGGCGAGCTGGGCATCGCCGGCGGCCTGGCCTACCTCGGGTTGATGGCGGCCCCGTGGGTCCTCCTCGCGAGCTCCAGGCGGCGCTGGACAATCGAGCTCGCCGGGGCGTCGGCGGCCCTGGCCGCCCTCGCGGTCGTCTCGGGCTTCGACGACTACCCGTGGGTCGGCGGGCCGGGCCGGACCCTCGGCTGGTTCGTCCTCGGCCTCTGGGTGATGGCCTGGACGAGGGCCGGTCGTGGCCGGCCTGGCACCGCCGCCACCGGCATCCACGATGGCTGACGAGCGGGCCGCCCCGGCGCCCGGCCGCCCCCACCGCGTGCCGCACGACCTGGTCGACCCGCTCCTCCGAGAGCTCGGCGGGTGGCTCGAGGGCGCCGCCGGGATGGGAATCGACGCCGGCCGGCTCACCGATGGCCGGGTCGCGCCTGCCCTCCGGCGCCTCGTCGCCGCCCACGGGCTGACGCCGTTCCTCGTCCGCGACCGGGCCGCGGCGGTGGTCGTGGCCGCGCTGCCGGACGACCTGCGGGCCTGGCTGGCCGTCCAGGACGACCGCAACCGGCGCCGGATCGAGCGGCTCCTCGAGGAGCTCGGCGCGGCCCTCCGGGCCCTGGCCGCCGCCGGCCTGCCGGTGATGCCGCTCAAGGGCGCGATCCTCGCGACCCGCCCCGGATCGGACCCCTTCCGGCGCCCGATGGCCGACCTCGACCTCCTCGTCCGGCCCGCCGACCTCGAGCCCGCCCGGGCGACCCTGACCACGCTCGGGTACCGCCCGCGACCCGACCGGACCCGCCGGCCGACCCACGACACCTTCGAGCTGCCGGGCAACGAGGTCGTCGTCTCGGTCGACGGCGAGCATCCCGACAATCCCCGCCGGATCGAGCTCCACACCGAGGTCCGCCGCCACCTGTGGACCTGGGTCGACGACGACGAGCTGACCGGCTACCTGTGGGCCGGGGCGGTCGAGGCCACCATCCTCGGCCAGCCGGCGATCCTGCCCTCGGCCCCGGGCCTTGCGGCCCACCTGGCCATCCATGCGACGAGCGACCTGCTCCTCGGCCGGGGCCGCCTCCTCCAGTGGCTCGACCTGGCCGAGGTGGTCGGCGGCTGGGGCGAGGCCCAGGCAGGTCTCGCGACGACGCCCCACCCACGCCTCGCCTACCCGGCGCTGCGCCTGGCCTCGCGCCGCCTGGCGTCGCGGTTCCCAACGTGGATCGGCGGCGGCCCGGACGGCCTGGAAGGCCCGGACGGCCTGGCGGCCCTCGAGGCGCGCGTCCCAATGCTCCTCGCCCGCTGGGCGGCCCGCGTCCCACTCGACACCCGGGCCGGCCTGGGGGCGGGACGCTCAGACCCCGCGGACACGGCATCGCTGGGCGACCGCTGGAACCGCTGGGCCCCCTACCGCTGGCGCCTCGCCGTGGCCCACGGCGACGCCCCGCTCCCGGTGGCGGCCGTCCGCCATGCCCGGCGCGTCGTCTCGACCGCCCGCCGCCGCCCGACCTGAGGCCGGCCCGCGCCTACGTCGCGCCGGATCCGCCGGGGCCGTCCCCGACCAGGCTCGAGAGGAGCCCGATGAGCTCGGCCGCCCCGAAGGGCTTGCCGAGGAACGCGTCCGCGCCCGCCTCGATGGCCCGCGACCGCTCCGCCGGCAGGACACTGGCACTGACGATGACGATCCGGGCCGCCTGGCTCCCCGAGGCCCTGATGTCGGCCGCCAGCTCCAGGCCGTCGCCATCGGGCAGGCGGACGTCGAGGAGGACGATGTCGACTGGCTCGGTCGCCAGGATCGCCCGGGCCTCGGCCAGCGAGCCGGCCTCGTGGAGGACGTGGCCGCGCAGGACCGGCGCCTGGGCCCGGCCGAGGATCGCCCGGATCAGGGCGCGGTTGGCCGGCTCGTCCTCGACGAGCAGGATCCTGAGGCGTCCCGCTGCCACGTCGCTCCCGCCCACGTCGCTCACGCCGGGTGGCCGAGGGGATCGGCCCGGACGAGCCACGCGCGCAGGCCCGCCTGGGCCTCGGCACCCTTCGCCACGATCCGCAGGACCTTGCCGTTGAGACGCTGCTTGTCGGCGTCGGTCAGGTCGTAGCCGGTGAGAATGATGATCGGGATCCCGGCCGTGGCGGAGTCGGCCTTGAGGGCGGCCACGACGCCGAAGCCGTCGAGGTCGGGCATGACCAGGTCGCAGATCACGAGGTCGGGTCGCTCGGCCCGGGCGATCGCGATCGCGGCCATCCCGCCGTCGGCCCTGACGATGTCGAAGCCGGCGGGACGAAGCGTCGCGGTGAGCATGTCGAGGGCCGCCGGCTCATCGTCGACGGCGAGGATCCTGACCGTCCGGGACCGGGATGACGGGACCAGGTTCAGGCGCCCGAGGCTGGCCAGCAGCGCGTCGCGGTCGATCGGCTTGACGAGGTAGTCCACGGCACCAAGGGCCAGGCCGACGTCCCTCTCGTCGACGACGGTCACGATGACGACGGGGATGTCGCGGAGCTCGGGATCGGCCTTGAGGCGGCGGAGGACGTCCCAGCCGTCGATGCCCGGCAGGAGGACATCGAGGAGGATCGCGGCCGGCCGCGTGGCCCGGACATCGATCAGGGCCTGCTCCCCGTCGGGCGCCACCCGGACCTGGTAGCCCTCGGGCTCGAGGTAGGCCTTCAGGAGCCGGACCGCGCTCGGGTCGTCCTCGACGATGAGGACCGGCGCGGTCCGCGTGGCGACGGCCGACGGTGAGCCCAGCGGCGGCGGCTCCGGGCCCGCGTGGTCGTCGCGCGCTGCGGCTGAGGCCGGCGCCGCCGTCGGCAGGACGACCGTGAACCGGCTGCCGACGCCGGGCGTCGACTCGAGCTCGATCCGGCCACCGTGGGCATCGACGAGGCGGCGCGACAATGCCAGGCCCAGGCCGCTGCCCTCGCTCCGCTGGCCGCCGCCGACCTGGCGGAACTCCTCGAACGCGGCGGCCTGGTCCTCGGGGGCGATGCCGACGCCGGTGTCGATGACCGCCAGGTGGTAGGCGCCACCCTCCACGTGCCCCTCGACCGCGATCCGCCCGCCCTCGGGGGTGAACTTGATGGCGTTCGAGAGGAGGTTGTAGAGGACCTGGCGCAGCCGACCGCGGTCGGCGTCGAGGTGCTCGCCGGGTGCGACGGCGACCTCGATCGCCTGGCCCCTGCGGTCGGCCAGCGGCCGCAGCCCGGCGACCGACTCGGCGACCGCGGCCTGGACCTCGATCGGCTCGCGATCCAGCTCCAGCCGGCCCGCCTCCACCCGCGACAGGTCGAGGACGTCGTTGACCAGCTCAACGAGGTGCGTCCCGCCGCGCCGGATGTGCTCGACCCACTCGATCGGGATCGTGACGTTGCCGGCGGCATCGGGCTCCTCGCGGCGCATCAGGTCGCTGAAGCCGATGATCGCGTTGAGTGGCGTCCTGAGCTCGTGGCTCATGCTGGCCAGGAAGTCGCTCTTGGCCTGGCTGGCCGAGCGGAGGGCCTCCACCGTCGCGCTCAGCTGGTTCGTGAGCGCCTCCTGGGCGAGGATGGCCTCCCGCCGCTCGACGAGCCCGGCCGCCTGCTGGCCGAGCGAGGCGAGGAGGAGCCGGTCCTCCACGCCGAACAGCGACCGGTGGGTCGAGAAGAGGAGGACGACCGAGGCATCGGCATCGGGTCCCAGGCGGATCGCCTGGCCGAAGCGGGCACCGGCCTCGTCCGCGCCGGCCGCGACGTCCGCCAGTCCGTCGAGCGCCGCGAAGGTCGGCAGCGGTGCCTCGCGGTCGGCGAGGCGCCGGACGGTCCCGGGAACAGGCCGGCCGACGAGCGACGGTCGGGTTCCGGTCGCCGCCACGATCCGCGACACGTCGTCCGCGCCAACCACCACGATGCCGAAGACGGCGCCGGTCGCGTTGGTGGCGATCGCCAGGAACGATCGCCAGACGTCGCCGGTCGTGCCGCGATCCGCCGCGAGGAGCGCCCGCAGGCCGCTGTAGGCGGTGTGCGCCTGGAGGATCCGGCGCAGCAGTGGGGGCGGCGCGAACGCGCCGACGTAGCCCAGGGCGGCGAGGAGGGCGATAACGCTCGCGACCGGCGAACCCGAGTCGTCCGAGCCCTCGGCTCCCGATCCGGCGCCGGCCCCGGCGACGAGGATCGAGACGGCGAAGAGCGCCGTCGCGGCTGCGGCGACCCACAGCCTCGTGGCGGCGGCGCCGGCCCGCCGTCGAGCCGCCCGGGCGAGGTACGCGGCGGCCGTCGCCTCGGTGATCACGAACACGGCGACGGCCGCGAGCAGGAGCGCCCGCGGCGCCTCCTCGCCGACGACGGCGAATGGCAGGGCGGTCACTGCCCAGCCAGCCGTCGCGGCGACGAGGACGGCCCGCGGGACATGCCGGACGTGGGCCGCGAGCCGGAGCGTCAGCCCCGGCTGGCCAAGGAGGACCGCGATCGCCAGGGCCGAGACGAGGTTCGGCAGCGGCCCGGCGACCATCGAGATCAGGCCGACGACGAACAGCAGGATGAGCGTCCCGAAGACCAGGACGACATCGAGGCTGAGGGCATCGCGTCGACGCCACCACTCGCGGACGGCGGCCAGGAAGACGACACCGAAGGTCGCCTCGATCGCGAGGGTCAGTGGTTCCATCGCGGGCCGCCGCGGCCCTCAGGTGCCCCGCGCGGAGGCGAAGCCCCCGGCCGCCACCAGGCCGGGCCCCACCGGTCGAAGGCGCCGCGCGAAGAGGGCGAAGGTATCGAGCGGGGGATCGGGCATCTGGCCCGACATCCTGGCGATCTCGTCGACGAAGAGGCGGGTCAGCTCCGGGTCGAACTGGGCATCGGCCTCCTTTCCGAGCTCCTCGATCGCCTGTTCGAGGGTTCGAGCGGCCCGGTACGGTCGATCGTGGGTGATGGCGTCGAAGGCGTCGACGAGGCCGACGATCCGGGCCCCCACCGGGATGCTCTCGCCCCGTAGGCGGCCCGGGTAGCCGTGGCCGTCCCAGCGCTCATGGTGGTGGCGGATGATCGGCCCGAACGCCCCGAACGACCGCAGCGGGGCGCAGATCCGCTCACCGATCTCGGGGTGGCGCCGGACCAGCTCCCATTCGTCTTCGTCGAGGGGTCCCTGCTTGGCCAGAATCGCGTCCGGGACGCCGATCTTGCCGACATCGTGGAGGAGGGCCCCGTAGGTGACGGCGTCGAGCTCGGCGGGTGCCAGATCGAGGCGCCGGCCGAGACGCCCGGCCAGCAGCGCCAGGCGCTCGCAGTGGTGCTCGGTCTGGGCGTCCTTGGCTTCGACGGCGTTGGCCAGGGCTGTGACGACGGCGTGGGCCGCCTCCATCCCGACCAGGGCGCGCCTGAGGCGCAGGGCGCTCCGGATTCGGGCGATGAGCTCGGGCTGGGAGAAGGGTTTGGTGATGAAGTCGTCGGCCCCGGCGTTCAGGCCCGCGACGACGTCCGACGGTGCCGTCCGGCCGGTCAGGAGGAGGACAGGGAGCGTGACGTAGCGGGGATCCAGGCGCAGCTGGCGCGTCAGCTCCAGGCCGTCGATGCCGGGCAGGCCGACGTCGAGCAGGACGAGATCGGGATTGACGACCTCGACCGCGGCCAGGCCCGACTCGCCGTCGGCGTGGGCGTCGACCCGGAAGCCTTCGGACGTAAGGAGGTGGCTGAGCAGCGCCCGGTTGGCCGCGTCGTCCTCGACGACCAGGACCGTCCCGACAACCTGCTGGGCAGCGGCAAGGGACGTCCCCGCTCCCGGTGTCACCTGGTGGCTCTCCCTCTTCGTTCGCGTGGGCTCCAGAGAGGAGTGGCGACTCATTCAAGCATGCGCATGGATCGCGGGCACTGGATCGAATGGCCCACGCCAGCGGCGGGACCATCCGGTCAGGCCCGATCAGGCTAGGTCTCCGCTCGCCGCCCGGCGAGTCGTGTTTTCCCCCGTCGCACCGCGGGCCGATTGGCACTTGCCGGGCGGCGGCGCCCAGCAGCACCCTCTGGCCATGGACTCCGCGGTGCGTCCGCGTTCAGTTCAGATCCGGGCCGCGCTCCTGCCGGCCATCATCGTCGCGGCGCTCGTGGCGATCCTTGCCCTCCTGGCATCGCCACAGCCGGTGCAGGCCGACTGCGCCGTTGGCGATCCGGGATGCACCCAGGTCGATCGGACCTCCGGTGCGCCGGGGACGCGAGTCACGCTCCTGCCCTTCGGGGCTGGCTGCGATCCGGCCCGCCGAAATCACTCATCGAGCTGACCGTCCCTCGGCGAGCGCACGATCGGCGCCGCTGACCCGGGCGTGGTGTGGGGTGGCCTACGGGGCTTGAACCCGTAACCTTCGGAGCCACAATCCGATGCTCTGCCAGTTGAGCTAAGGCCACCGCGAGAATCGCCCGATTCGTGCTCAGACTGAGCGCATGACTCGTTCGATGGCCCTCGGTCCGCACCGATGACGGATGCGACAGAGCATCGGATTCAGGTCATGCACTCCCGGCGAAACGAGCCCGAGCGTGCGCAGTCTATCGGGAATCCGGTGAGCACAGCGGTCACTGAGCATCGAATTCGGCGATGGCGTTTGAATTGACCCGACCTGCTCTTGAGCCGCGGCGTAGGCTAGCCGGCATGGACACGCCGCACCACGGTGACCATGCCCAGCGGAACGTGTTCAGTTTCAGTACATGAGCCGCGCGTTGTCGAGGAAGCCCGGCCGCCCTCGCGAGGATCGCCTGCTCCGCCAGCGGGAGATCTTCCTCGCGGTGGCGCCGATCATCCTGACCGAGGGGGCGCGGGCCGTCACGATGCGTCGCGCTGCGAAAGCTGCCTGTCTGAGCGTTGGTGGCCTCTGACTCAACCGCAGGGTTCCGATGTCGTACGATCGTACGATATAACCGTACGATCGTCAAGTGGTATCGTCCTGACCATGCCTGCCATGCGAAGGACGATCCGCGGCTCGGCCCGCACGGCGATCCTGGGCGCGACATTGGAGCTCATCGCCAGCCACGGCATCGACGCGGTGACGCACCGCCGAGTGGCCGAGCGCGCCGGCGTCTCCCCAGGGTCGACGACCCACCACTTCTCCTCGAGGGAGGAGCTGCTCCGTGAGGCGTTCCGCTTCTACCTCGCCCATGGCGATCGCCTGCTCAGGACGATCGACGCGGAGAACCGGGCCTCGGTCTCCGATCCGCTGGAGCGTGTGCGGCGGTTCGCTACCGAGATCATCCATCGCGAGTTCGTCGAGCCCGGGTCACGCTTCGTCCGCGCCGAGCACGAGATGCTCCTGTTCGCCTCGACCGACGACGAGCTCGCGTCGCACGTGCGCGCCTGGGAGGTTCGCTGGGTTGCCTCCATGGCCAGCGACTTCGAGGCGGCCGGCTGGCCGCAGCCTGTTGAGGCCGCACGGACCGTGCTGAATCTGATCCGCGGCTACGAGCTCGAGCGGCTGCTTGACCCCACACGGACTGCGACCGAATTCCGGCGGCGGCTCGATTCGGTGCTGACCCGGACGGACCACCCTTGAGCACGAAGTCACGCCTCCGGACTCCGGAGCTCTACAGCTGGCATCGCCCGAGCCAAGGCAGCGATCGTCCTCTGAGGTTCGCGCGCCGGCGCAGGTAAGCGGAACATCGGGAGCGGGGACCCATACCGCGATGGCCGCAGGGAGCGCGCCGCGGGCGTCTACGCCGTTGGCGGTCTCGAGTCGGTGGCGTCCGCCACGCGCTTCGGGAAGAACGTGCGGAACGGGAGGAACAACCCAAGGAGAACGAGTGTGCTGAGGATGGCAATACCAAGAACACCGGGATCTCGGGATGGCTCGGTCTCCCAGCCGCCGTACGCGGTCGCGACCGCGGCGATTCCCCCGAGGACGACGAGGTTCAGCCACATGGTGACCCAAGCCCATCGCTCGCCTCGCCGGTAGGCCGTGAGCACTACCGATAGGACCAGTAGGGAGAACGCGATGATGAACAGCGCGAGCATCCGTTGGAAGCCGAGGATAGCGATCGCTGTCTCAGGGCTCTGCGCCACGAGACCATTCCAGCTGAGGCCGAGGTTCCGTTGGACGATGCCAATGAGACCGGAGGCGACAGGCCTGTCAGCCACGAGCTGGACCAGCCCGCCGAAAAGCAGGACCGATCCGGTGACGAATAGCAGACCCCACGCGCGGTTCGCGAGGACACTCATGGTCGTCGGTCCAGAATAGCAGCCGGGTTCCGCCCCGCGACTGGCGATCCGCATCACATCGCCCTTGAGAAGCCTGTCGGCCCGAGCTGGTGGGCGAGGGCGTGGCGGTTCAGGCCATGGCCTCGATCGTGATGACGAGACCCGACCGGCGGATGCGCCGGCAGCCGATTTCCCGGGCGCGGATGCAGGGCGATCTTCTGCTCCGTCGGTACTGCTCGGGCCCGGGGGACGGCAGGCGAGCCATTCCCGCTCGGGGCTGACTCGTCTTCAGCCGCGATCCGCAGGGCTAACGCCGAATCGAGCCGCCGCCGGAGCTCGGTCGCGTCCCTGGGGGTCGAGCAGGCGCTCGAGCTCATCGCCGCGGATCAGGTTCAGCCCGTGCGGCCTCGACCGGCTGCGGCCAGCCGGCCGCCTCGCGCGCTCGCCTGTCTGGGGGGTCGTCGAAGACCGTTCCCGCACCTGCGAACTCCACGGCTTACGTCCCCGGCCCGCGCCACCGTGCCGCGTGCGCGGGATCGAGAAACATGGTCAGGAGCGCGACCATCCACTGCTCCCAGCGATCCATGCTCCAGCCGAGCGCCCGGAGCGTCATCACCGTGGCCGCCGAGTCGATTGCCGTTCCCAACGCCGCGATGTCGTCGACGGAGAAGTCTGCTCGGCGGATGTCGTCGGGAAAGAGGACCTCACACGCGGCACGCGTGCTCTCGAGCTTGTAGGCGAGGCTGCGCCGCTGCAGCTCTTCGAGGCGGGGGTCGCGGATCTCGGTCCCGTTGAGCATAAGGTCGAGCTCGAGGGCGCCCGACTCCCACAGCTCGCGCGAGCTCCGCGCGACCGCGCGGAAACGCTCGATCGGATCGGGCTCGGCAGCGAGCGCCGCGAGGAAGGCCGCCTCCGTCCCGCCACCGCCTGTTTCGATGTACTGGGCGGCGGCCTCGCACAGAAGGCCGATCTTGTCGCCGAAGGCCTTGTAGATCGTCTGGTCCGAGACCGATGCCCGTTGGGCGACCTGCCGGATCGAGGTCTCGGTGAACCCATGTTCCGTGAACAGCTCGAGCGCGGCCGCGGCGATGGCCCGCCTCGTCTCCGAGGCCTGCTGGTCCCGCCGTGGAGATCGATACGTGCGCTTGACGGCTTCCATCGGCAGATATAGTCTCACATAATCAAGTTAGGGTCACTTAGTCGGATAGATACGCGAGGTGCTGACCATGGCGGCAGGCGTCCCTCCGGCGACCCCTCGAAACCGGGGGCTGGCCTTCACGATCGCGAGGCTGATGGGGCTCCTCCTCGTGGTGATCGGGCTCGGCGAGCTCCTCTTGTTCGGCCTCCTGAGCTGGCTCGACGCCGCCACCCTCGAAAGCCTGTACCCCGGTGCCGAGCTCCACCGGATGCACGGCCTGGGCCAGGGGCTCATCGCCTGGGTGCTCGCCCTCTGCATCGTCGTCCAGCTGTGGCGACCGCAGGAGCAGTTTGCGGCAGCCGTGCTGGGCCTCGCTGCGCTGCTGGCCTACACGGCGGCGGCCCTGCTGTCCGGGCTCCTCGATCCGTTGGCGATCGTCGGCATCATCGTGCTCGCGGCGCTGGTCTGGTTCCATCCCGGGCAACGTCGCGCCAGCTTCCGACCGGTCAAGCCGGCGGTCCTGCTCGCGGCCGTGCCTCTCATCGTGGGCGCGGTCGCGTTCGCGGGTCTCGAGTTGCAGGCACAGTTCGGCGCGAACGCGGCCGACCCCCACGCAGCGCTGGGCCACTACGGGGCCATGGCAGCGATCGCGGCGACGATCGCGGCGGCAACCGTGATCGGATCCTCGTCATTCCCGGGGTCGGCGTTCGGCGGCTGGCTGGGTGTGAGCGCCGCGATGGCCTTCGGCGTCGCATCGATCCTGTTCCCGGAGTCCGCCTCCAGCCTCGGAGTGGCGTTCGGCCTCGCGCTCACGATCGCCGCCGTCGCCCTCGGAGCGGGACTGCTGCTGTCGAGAGGCGCACATCGCGCGATCGACCGAGCACCGGAGCCGCAGCGAGCCGCCTGACGGGCAACTCGCGAGGCTGAACCCGCGCGGCGGTACGCGACGCTGTCAGGTCCCAGGAGGGTTCGATTGTCATTCGAGTGGCTGAAATTCCTCCACGTCGTGACCATCATCGCCTCGGTGACGTTGGCCGAAGGGTCCATCCTCGCCATCCTCGTCGCCGCCAGGCGGCGTGACGTGGCGCAGCTTCGCGCCCTCATCGCGGCCGGCGAGACGAGCGAGCGCGCCGCGAATCTGCTCCTGGTTCCCTCGCTGCTGCTCGGGGTGGCAGCCGCGCTCGCCGGGCAGATCAGCCTCACGGCTCCATGGCTGCTCGCGAGTTATGTGGTGCTCGCCGTGGGCTTTGGCGGAATCGGCGCCCTCGGCGGCATCCGCCACGTCGCGGACATCAAGGCCGCGGCGGCGGCGAGCCCGGTCGATGCGCCGTCGGGCGAGCTCATCGCCCTGCTCGCCCATCCCAGGTCCGCCCTGGTCACCGTCGCGCCACCGCTGATCATGGCAACGCTGGTGTTCCTGATGGTCGTCAAGCCTCGCCTGTGGTGAGTCGCCAATTGCGCGCACGACGCACCAAGCCTGCCGGCGGCCCGAACGGACTGGCTGGGCGCGGGCCGACGCGGCGCGACCGCGCCGGCGACATCGTGCGGAGGCTCGTCTTCCAGGGCTCACTGCAGCGCCGCGAGTGCGCCCACCTGGACACGGTGAGGCGCACCAAACCAGAGCAGTCTGGGTGCGCGT
The DNA here is from genome assembly GCA_040752335.1 of Chloroflexota bacterium. Classification (GTDB taxonomy): domain Bacteria; phylum Chloroflexota; class Limnocylindria; order Limnocylindrales; family CSP1-4; genus UBA5189. Next base: position 10,742 of record JBFMEV010000019.1, on the reverse strand, counting down.
CGTGCGTGGCGGAAGGCTCGCGGACGGTGCATCTACGGATGTGCCTGAGTTGCGGCGAAGTCGCCTGCTGCGACAGCTCGCCGGGGAAGCACGCGCGCCGGCACCACGAGCAGACGGGCCATCCGCTGATCCGGTCCATCGAGCCTGGGGAGCACTGGGTCTGGTGCTATCTCGACCGCGCCTACCGCGCCGAGCTGTGACCGGACGTGGTCGAAAATCCCTGCACGAGCCAAGATGGCCCTACCGAGGTCCGCCCTGCGCACGTCAGCCCCGCAGCCGAGAGGTTGCGCGATCCGCGCATGCGGCGTAGAGACCCAGCCCGAGCGCTTGTTTGAGTTGCGTCGAGCTCAGATGCAACGGTCCCGGCAGGTGTTGGCGAGGAAGCTACGCCGACCAAAGACTGGTCCCGGGGGGCGGGGACGAACGTGACGCTCAGCCAAGGATGTCGGCCCGCCCCGTCGATCCCGACACCCCTCGCCACGGTTGGAACTGCGGCAGTGACCGGGTCGAATCGTGACGGATGGCTCTGGCCCACGCCGGTGACTGCGGGCAGTCTGACGCGGTATGCGGGGGGCGTCGAAGCGCGGCCCACCTTGCGGCCGCCGGGACCGCGCCGAGCCACTGGCGAGACCGACCTGCGGGGCGTAGATGCGCGTCCCCAGGAGGGTTCGATGCGTCGCCTGATCTTTCTCGCGGTCGTGGCAACGCTCACGCTGGCGCTCGCGCCGACCGCGCTCGCAGGTGCGCCGTACCGGGTACACGGGATCCAGACCGGATCGTTCGAAGTCCCGGCGGGGGAGGCGTGCAGCTTCACATACAGCCAGTCCTGGGTCATCAAGGAGAACTACCTCGAGTTCGGTGACCTCGCGGCGGACGGGTACATCCTCTGGACCTTGCAGTTCCGGGCGGTCCACACGAACCTCGACTCCGGGGAGTGGCTGACCGAGACCGGTGCGGTCGCCGAGAAGATCTATCCCGGCACCGCATCTGAGCGGGTCGTCGGGACCGCTTGGCACCTGCGCGACGCCGATGGTCGGCTCGTCACGGTGCATGCCGGGCAGTCGATCATCGATTACTCGGGCGGGACCCCCGTCGTCGTCAAGTTGACGCCGCAGATGGACGCCGACTACTGGGGCGTGATCTGCACCGCCCTCGGCGGCAGCCCGGCCTGACACGGGGGCGCCAGGCCCGCGGACAACCGCTCGGGCCACGGTCTGTCGGCTTGAAGTCGCGGCCCGGCGCCTGACCCTCGGTAAGAAGCCGCCCTGGCCGCGCGTCGATACCGATAGGAGGCACCAGCGTGCTTCGTCAGGGTTGGGCCGCGTGCCGGAGCCCAGCCCGGGAAGGAGGCGGACCGATGATCGGTCAAGGGGTACAGCCGGGAGCGCCACCGCTCGAGGCCCGGTTTCGCAGGCGCGAGGTCAGCTTTCGCTGGGCGGTCGCCGTCGCGGCCGTAGCGATCGTCGCCCTCGGGGCGATGCTCGCCTGGGGAGCCTATGGCGCAGCAACGCAGCCAGACGGCGAGCAGGTCGTCACCCAGTTGACGGCGGCGTGGGGCGGCAACGATGCGGCCCTCCTCGAGGAGGTCTATGCCGAGGATGCCGTGCTCGTGTCGGCTGGCGGAGCGACGTACGAGGGCATCCAGGCCATCAAGGGCGTCAGCAGGACCATGGCCGCCTACGACTTCAGACCGGAAGTCGTCGGGCCTGTCGTCCAGAGCGGCGCCACCGTCGTCGCGCCGATCCGGATGACCTGGAGCGACGGATCGGTGTTGTACGTCACCAGCATCTTCGAGCTGAACTCGACCGGCCAGGTCGTCCATCACCAGGACTACGGCCCGTCCGAGTAGTCCGCCCAACTGGGCCCGAACGCGCGACTCGACCCGCCGGCCGGCAACCGGTGGGTCGCTCGATTCCGGTGCCCGAGCCCGCGGCGTCGAGGCAGCCATTTCGGGCCGACCAGCCCTAGCGTCTCCGCCGCCCATCGCGATCATCCGTAAGGAAGCGTCCAGACCGCGCGTCGATATCGGCAGGAGGCAGGACGAGCCTCCGAGAGGTTGGGCCGGCGTGGGCGTGTCGGGCGAGCTGGTGGATTTCGGGGCGTTCTACGAACGCACCTACCCCCGCGCGTTCGGCATCGCCTACGGGATGACCGGAGATCGGGGCCTGGCCGAGGACGTGACCCAGGACGCGTTCGTGGCGGCCTTCCGCCAGCGTGCCGGCTTCCGCGCCGACGGCCCGGTCGAGGCCTGGCTCTACCGGATCGTCGTCAACACCGCCATCTCCGCCCTTCGCCGCCGGCGGGTGCGGTTCGTCGTGCCCCTGGACCCCGCCGATCCAACGCCGGCGCCGGCCGACACGGAGACCACGGCGCTCGACGCCGTGGCCCTGTCCGACGGCCTGCATCGGCTCGACGCCCGGTCCCGGAGTGCGATCGTCCTGCGCTACTGGCTCGATCTCGACTACGCCACGATCGGCTCCATCCTCGGTCTGAACCCGGGCCACGTCGGCGCGATCCTCAGCCGCTCGCGCGATCGCCTGGCCGCCTTCATCGATGCCAGGGCAGCCCGCACCAGGGAGCGCCGCCCGGCGCTCCAGGGGGCATCCCGCCATGGATGAGCGGTTCGATCTCCGGCTCCGGCGCGGTCTGAACGAGCTCATCGAGGCCGAGCTCGGCGGGTACCCGCGCTGGGCCGCATCGCCGGCGGCCGAGCGGGTCAACGCCCTGGCCCTCGGCGTTGCGACCGTCGCCAGCCCGACCTGGTGGGACCGGATCGGGCTGCGGCGACGCCTCGGGTCGCGAGCTCGGCTGGCCTGGATCGCGGCGACGGTCGCCCTGCTGGTGCTCGGGCTCCTCGCCTTCGCCGCCGTCGGCGGCTTCGACCGTCGTGACGAGCCCAGCCCGTCGCTGCCGCTGGCAGTCGAGCTCGAGCGAAGCCCCGCGCTGCTCGCGGCAGGCGGATTCGAGATCCTGGTCGGCGACCGCGGTGACTACGGCCAGGCGGTCGCCGACGCCGACGGGTCGACGTTGTGGCTGCTCGCCGACGGTCGCCTGTCGCGGTTCGACGCACGTCGTGGGACGGCCGAATCCTGGACGCCGGCCCACGACCTGGCGTTCACGGCGCCGACGATCGCGCCGGCCCGCGGGGGAGGCATCTGGCTCATTGGCTCGCCCCCGGGTGGGGCGGGCCTGCGCTGGTTCGACGGCACCGCGTTCCGCGACGTCATCGACGCGCCCGCCCAGCTCGTCGCGGCCGCCGAGGCGCCGGACGGGAGCGTCTGGGTCGGGACGACCGACGGCGCCGTGATGCGCTGGGATGGGGTGACCTGGGCCAGCTACGACGACCGAACACCGCTGCCCGATTCCCAGATCTCTTCGATGGCCGTCGATTCCAATGGCTCGGTCTGGATCGGCTGGATGCGGTTCCCTCAGCCACCCGGCGGTGGCCTGGTGGAGCGCCTGGACGGCGAGACCTGGCGGACGTTCGATGTCGAGGACGCGGCGCCGCTCGGCGGCACGATCTGGTCGATCAGCCCGCTTCCGGATGGGATGGTCTGGGTCGCGAGCGACGCGGGCGTGGCCAGCTTCGATGGCAGCGCATGGCGGACCTTCGCGCCGTCGCCGGCCGGCCCCCGCTTCGCCGCGTCGGTCGCGGCCGGACCCGGCGGGATCATCTGGACCGTCGGCGGAGACCCGGATGATGGTGCCGTCACCGTGGGCCGCCTCGACCCGGCCGGGGGTGGCAGCGCGGAATGGACGACGTACGGACCCGACGACGGGCTGCCCGGCCCGAACGAGACGGGCTGGATCACGCCCCGGGTCCTGGTCGCCGGCGACGCCGTCTTCGTCGCCACCGGCGCCGGTCTCCTCCAGCTGACCGGCGAGCGCTGGGAGCGGATCTGGCCCACAGTCGCGCCAGTCGATCCAGGCTGGCCGACCGCCCTCCTGCCGCTCTCGTACGACGAGGCCTGGGCCGGGACGGATACCGGCCTGTGGCGATTCCGCGACGGCGCCTGGAGTCAGTACACGGATATCCAGACACCAACCGGCGCGGTGGGCCCGGTCAGCGACCTCGAGGCCGCTCCCGATGGGAGCCTCTGGGCCGCCGCGGCGTCGGGGACCCTCCGACTCCAGGGCAACACCTGGATCGTCGTCGACCCGCGACCGGCGGGGAGACTCGCGATCGGTCCGGACGGCACGATCTGGATCGGCGCGCCGATGGAGACCGAGGGCGACAAGCTCTGGGCGCTGCAGCTCGATGGGACGACGTGGGCGCCGGCCGATGTCGAGGATCCGGCGGGCGTCATCGCCGATCTCGCCGTGGGCCCCGACGGTCGCGTCTGGACGATCGACGTGGCGTGGTGCCTGGGCCAGGCCAGCGTCTTCGACGCTGGGCACTGGGTGCCTGTCGACCCGGGCCCCGATCGAGTCAGTGCGGGCTGGGAGGTCGATGTCGCCGCCACGGGCGACGCCTGGTTCGTGTTCTGCGAGACCGAGAATGGCGGCACCAACGTAGTGGCACGCCTGAGCGGATCCGATTGGGCCTTCTACGGCGAGGCCGAGGGATTCCAGTCCGGCTCCTGGGAGGCGCTCGGGATCGGGCCCGACGGCGCGGTCTGGGCGGCGACGGGCAGCGGTCTCTGGAAGTTCGATGGGGCCTCCTGGACCTCGCACCTGCCGGGCGTCGGCTTCGAGTCCGTATGGGTTGCGAGCGACGGATCGATCTGGGCGGTCGGCCCGCTGGGTCCGATCCGGTTCGCACCCGCATAGGCGTCCAGGTTCAGCCACAGGGGCGCCGCGTCCCCGCGCCAGGAGCACGAGGGGCATGACATGAGACGACCACTGGCGATCATTGCCGCCGGCCTGCTGTCACTGGCGCTGGCGACGCCCGGCCTGGCGGCTGACCCGGTCCGGCTGACCGGTCGGATGCTGGTGCCGGCCGCTCCGCTCGCGGGCGGCACGTGGGGCATCGCCTTCGACGGCCAGGACAACCTGTGGGCGGGCCACATCAGCGCTCGCACGATCAGCAAGCTCGACCCCGACAGCGGCCGGATCCTCGCCCAGCTCGGGCCCGCGGACGGCGTCGAGGGCTCCGATGACATCGCCTTCGACCCGGTCTCGGGCGACGTCTGCTATACGGCGATCCTCACCGGCAACGTCGGCTGCATCTCGCCCGACGGCACGCAGCGAACGGTCACCAGCCTGGGCATGGGCGTCAACCCGATCACGTTCTCGGACGACGGCCGGCTGTTCGTGGGCAAGGCCTTCATGGCCGACGGTATCTGGGAGCTCGACCCCGTGACCGGCGACGCGACCGTGATCGTGGCGCCGACCGGGGTTCCCGGCATGGACGTCAACGGCTTCGACTGGTACCAGGGCTTCATCTATGGGCCCCGCACGGGAACCGGTGAAGTCGTGCGTATCGATCCCGACGTCGCCGGTGGCGACGTGACGCCGGTCGTCGCCGGTCTCGACCCCCCGAAGGCGGTCGACATCGCGCCCGACGGGACGATGTACGTCCTCGTCGACGAGCCGGGCCGGGTCTACGAATTCGACCCGGAGACGGGCGAGACGACACTCGTCGCGGACGTCCCGAACAGCGACAACATGGCCGTCGACTCGCGCGGCCGGCTCTTCGTCTCCGGCGGCAACGACGGCGCGATCTACCGGGTCCTGCCGAACGGCGACCCGGTCACGATCAGTCCTGCCGGCATGAGCGCCCCGTACGGGCTGGCGGCCCTGACCGACGCCAGCGGCCGCGAGGTCGTCTACGCCGCCGACAAGTTCCTGGCCTGGGGTTTCGACGGCCTGACCGGCCAGCAGCGGCTCAGGACCGGCGCGATCCCGATCATCGACACCGTCGCCGCGGATGACACGAATCTCGTCCTGACCTCGTTCTTCACGAACGCCGTCTGGGTCTGGGATCCGGTCGCCCAGGTGCCGCTCGCGACGTACTGGGACTTCGCGCTCCCGATGAACGCGATCCGATTCGACGGCGACCTCGTCGTCGCCGAGCTCGGGACCGGGCAGGTCGTCCGGGTGGATGAGGCGACGCCCGGGGTCCGCACGGTCCTCGCCCAGCTGGCCTACCCGCTGGGCCTCGCCGCGACCGAGGACGACCTGTGGGCCGCAGACTGGGCGACGGGGATGCTCTTCCAGGTCGTCCGAGACGGCGTGACGCTGGATCCGATCGTCCCGGTCACGACGGGCCTCGCCGGACCAGAGGGCCTCGCCGTGACCGCCGGCGGCGACCTGCTCGTGGTCGAGAGCCTGGCCCATCGACTCACGCTGGTGGACCTGGGAAGGTCACCCGCGACGCTGACGAGCCTCCTCACCGACCTGCCGACCGGGCAGGCGGCGGCACCGGGCATGGTCCCGCACTGGATCTTCGACGGCGTTGCCGTGGGGCCCTCCGGCGCGATCTACCTGTCGGCGGACGGCATCGCTCGCTACGAGCTCCACGACTGAGGCGAACGGCGGCGCGCTGCGGCGCCGTGTGGCCGAAGGGCCTGCCGGCTCCCGGTGGGCCCTTCGCCACTGTCGGCGGGCCGTCACTTCCGGCGCCAGCAGCCATAGACTCCCATCCCGTGGACGCCAATGCCGCCGCCGACCTGCTCGCCCGGTACAACGCCCAGCTCCGTGATCGCGTGCCGGATCGGCTGCCGGTGGGCGTGGTGGTCGAGCGGGACGGGCCGGTCACCCGGTTCCTGGGCATGAAGGGCCACGGCTACGTCGTCTACCAGGACCTCGGTGGCCTGGAGGGAGCCGCGCTGGACGAGCTCATCGAGCGCCAGGTCCGGGCCTTCGCCGCCCGCGGCGAGCGGTTCGAGTGGAAGCTCCACGGCCACGATCGGCCGACCGAGCTGGTGGATCGCCTGCTGGCGAAGGGCTTCGTCCCGGAGCCTCGCGAGACGGTCGTAATCGCGCCGGTGGCGCGGGTCGCCGGACCGCCGCTGCCGCCCGCCGGCGTTGCCCTCCGCGAGGTGACCGAGCGACCTGACTTCGAGCGGATCGTCGCCATGGAGGAGGCGGTCTGGCGCGACGACCACGGCTTTCTCGCCGACACGCTCGAGGAGGAGCGCGCCGCCGATCCAGAGGCGATCGCCATCGTCGTCGCGGAGGCCGCCGGCGAGGTCGTCTGTGCCGCCTGGGTCCGGTTCGAGGGCGGGACGGACTTCGCGACGCTGTGGGGCGGCGCGACGCTGCCGGCCTGGCGCGGCCGCGGGATCTACCGGGCGACCGTCGCCTACCGCGCCAGCCTCGCGGCGGAGCGAGGGTTCAGCCTGCTCGAGGTCGACGCATCGGCCGACAGCCGCCCGATCCTCGAGCGGTTGGGCTTCACGGCCGTCACCACGACGACTCCCTGGGTCTGGTCGGCGTCGTAGCAGCGCCTGAACCTCCGCCCGCTGCCCGTTCGGCGCCCAGCGCGATCCGGGATCGCCGGTGGCGACGGAATCGAGGTCGGACGCCCGTACCACGATCCGGGATCGCAGCTGGCGATTCGGTCCGGGCGTCGGCGATCCGAGGCAGCCGCTCGACACCGACTCGGCGGCACCGAGCCACGGAGCAGTGCAGTCTGGTGCGGTCCGGTGAGCCCCGGTGGTACCCCCGTCGTGACGACCCCGGACCATGGAGCAGCGGACGGGCGGGATGCCGGGCCATAGGGTGATCGGCGAGCCGGTTCGGTGGAGGCCCGCCGGCGAACGGCGACCCAGTCCACGAAGTGCCCGGAGCCATGAACGTCAACGCAGTGCCCCGACATGCTCCCGTCGTCCGGCCCCGCCGGTCCCTCGCCGGGCTGGCCCTGGTGGCCGCCCTGTCCCTCACGATCGCACTCCCGACGTCGGTCTTCGCCTGGGATGCCAACAGCTTCTCGGCCGAGGACGAGGCGCTCCTCGTGAGCCTCACGAACCAGGCCCGCGCGTCGGCCGGCCTGCCGGCCCTGACGGTCGATTCGGCGCTCCGCGACATGGCCCGCTGGCGCTCGAAGGACATGATCGACAAGGGCTACTTCAGCCACAGCATCCCGCCCGACGGCAAGAAGGTCTTCGACTACCTCACCGCCTCGGGCTACTGCTACAAGGTTGCCGGCGAGAACATCGGGACGAACAACTTCCCCGACGACATCGCGACCCAGACGATCCAGCAGGGCTTCATGGATTCGCCCGGTCACCGGGCCAACATCCTGGGCAGCAGCTGGGATGTCATCGGCATCGGCGCCTACAAGGGCGCCGACGGCCAGCACATGTGGACCGTCCTGTTCGCCGACAAGTGCAGCGCGGCGCCAGCACCGACGCCGACCCCGACGCCCAAGCCCACCCCGAAGCCGACCCCCAAGCCCACGCCGAAGCCCACGGCCCCGCCCGTCGTCGTGACCCCGCGGCCGGTCGTGACCGCCGCGCCGGCGCCGGTGATCACGCCCGCCCCGACGCCCGAGCCGACGCCGGAGCCCACCCCGGAGCCGACGCCGGAACCGACGTCCGCGCCGTCGCCAGTACCCGTCGACCCGCTCGTCCTCGCCACCCGGCCCGGGACGCTGCCGCCCGAGCTCGAGGTGGGGTTCACGGTGCAGGCCGATGGCGGGTCGATGCAGGTCGTCGACCCGGTCTTCAGCGCCGGCCTGGTCGAGGCGATCGTGGGCGACGTCGCCGGCGGCTACTTCGGCGACTGACCGTCGGCTCGCTCGCCCCAGCCCGCCCCGACTACACTGATCCCGACCTCTACCGACCTCGACCGACCCTCGACCGACCTCGACAACGCCGCCCCGACCCGGAGGAGCGATGCCCCCGATCCTCGAGGCCCACGACCTGACGAAACGCTTCCAGCTCGGCGAATCGAGCGTCGAGGCGCTCAAGGGGGTGTCGCTCGTCGTCCAGCCCGGCGAGTTCGTGGCCCTCATGGGCCCGTCGGGCTCGGGCAAGAGCACCCTCCTCCAGCTCCTCGGCGGCCTCGACCAGCCGACGACCGGAACGGTCGTCTTCGAGGGCGACGACATCTCGCGCCTGTCCGACGACGACGCCACCCGCCTTCGCCGCGAGCGAACCGGCTTCGTCTTCCAGGCCTTCAACCTCATCCCCCTCCTGAACGTCACCGAGAACGTCGCCCTGCCATTCACGATCGCCGGGCAGGATTGGTCGAGGGGTGAGCTCCGGGACCGGATCCGGGAGGTCATCGCCCTGGTCGAGCTGACCGGCAAGGAGCGCCACCGGCCAGACCAGCTCTCGGCCGGAGAGCAACAGCGGGTGGCGGTTGCCCGGGCGCTCGTGACCCGGCCAACGGTCCTGCTGGCCGACGAGCCGACCGGCAACCTCGACTACACGACCGGCGGCGAGCTCCTCGACGCGCTCTGGAAGTCGTGCGAGGGAGGCGGTCAGACGATCGTCCTCGTCACCCACGACGCCCGGGCTGCGGCCTACGCCGACCGGGTCTTCGTCATCGGCGACGGTCGCATTCGCGACGAGATCGAGCTCGGCCGCCGGGCCGACCATTCGGCCGCGCCGCTCATCGCCCGACTCGCCCAGGTGGGCCTGTAGTCGGCGTGGGCCTGGACCGGCTGGCCTGGCGGACCCTCGGGGCGCGGCCGCTCCGAACGTTCCTCACGATCCTCGGCGTGGCCCTCGGCGTCGGCGTCCTGTCGGCGTCGCTGGCGATGAGCGCGGGCATCGAGGCCGCCGTCGACCGGACCGTCCGTGACGTCGTCGGGAGCGCCGACCTGCGGGTTTCGGCGTTCCTCCAGGGCGGCCTGTCCGATGCCACCGTCGAGGCCATCCGTGCCACGGACGGCATCCAGGTCGCCGCCCCCACCATCGAGCGCCGGACCTTCCTCGGCACGCCGGTGACGGCCGCCGGGGCGGAGGCGCGCGAGGCCGTGACCGTCGTGGGCATCGAGCCCGTCGCGTGGTCGCGCCTCCACGAGCTCGAGCTCGTGGCCGGGGCCCGGCTTGCGCGGCCCAATGAGCCATCGGCCCTGATCACCGAAACGCTGGCCCGGGCCGACGGCTACGTCCTGGGCAGCGAGCTCCGCATCCAGGGTCGTGGCCAGCCGGCGATCCTTCGGGTCATCGGCATCATCGCCGGCCCTGGCCCGGTGGCCGGGGCCGCCGGCCGGGCGGTCATCGTCCCGGTCGAGGTCGCCCGCTCGACCTTCGGCCTCGACGGCGTGACCCGGGTCGACATCGGCCTGGCGGAGGGCGCGACCGCCCGCGACGTCGCCGAGCGCCTCGCCGAGACCCTAACGCTCGAGCCCTACGTCCTGTCCTCGCCGGCCGACCTTGGCGAGGGCCTCCGGGCTTCGACCGCGGACTTCCAGGCCACGACCGCCCTCGTCGCCGCGATCGTCCTGTTCGTCGGCTCGTTCCTGATCGTCAACACCCTGTCGATGACGGTCGGGGAGCGGGCCCGCGAGGTCGGGCTGTTGCGGGCCGCCGGCGCGACGCGGGCCCAGGTCGTCCGGTTCGTCCTGGCCGGGGCGCTCGTGATCGGGATCCTGGGCTCCGGGCTCGGGCTGGTGGTGGGGCTGCTCCTGGGCTCGCTCATGGCCGGCTCGGTCCGGGCCCTCACAGGGTTCCCGGCCGAGGTCAGTGGCCTGGACCCCGGCAGCCTCGGCATCGCCCTCCTCGTCGGCGTGGCCATCACCCTCGCGGCGGCCGTGGAGCCGGCGATCCAGGCGGCCCGGATCTCGCCGGTCGAGGCGCTCCGGGCCCGGCTGGACCTGCCGGCCACCCGGCGGGCGCGGTTGGGCT
>JBFMEV010000018.1:0-61213 GCA_040752335.1 Chloroflexota bacterium | reverse complement strand
ACGGCTCGCTCTCTCAACTCGGGTGGGTACTGCCGCGGGATCTCGCCGCGGCGCGAGGGACGGGGACGATCTGCCATGGCTCCATTCTCCAAGAGTTGGAGCCTCCACCAAAGTCAGTACGGTTCACTTCGTGATGTTGCCGTCGGCATCGTATTCGTAGGCCCAGACCCGGCCGAGCGGTCGGGTCTCGGTCGTCAGTCGCCCGGCGAGGTCGTAGGCGTACGTCGTGAGGTGGAGGTTGGCGTCGGTTCGGCTGGTCAGGTTCGCGACCTCGTCGTAGCCGTACTCGGTCCGGTTCGTCAGGGCATCGACGACCGCCGTCAGGTGGTTGGCGTTGTCGTACTCGAAGCTCGTCGTGTTGAGATTCGCGTCGGTGAGCGCGGTCCGGTTGCCGGCCGGGTCATAGTCGATGGTTGTGACGTGGCCGAGCGGGGTCGTCGTCGTCCGGAGGTGGTCCGCCTCGTCGTAGGCAAACGTCGTCGTGTAGTCGGCAGGGTTCGCGCCGCCGACATTGCCGCGTGGCTCGACGAGGGTCACCATCCGGCCGGCCGGGTCGTGCGTCATCGTCGTGACGTTGCCGAGCGGGGTCGTGATCTGGTTGCGGTTCGCGTCGACGTCGTAGCCGAACGTCGTCGCCTTGGTCCGGGGATCGACGACGCTGACAAGGAGGCCGTTGCCGGAGGGGTCGTAGTTGTACGTCGTGACCGGGCTCAGGGGTGCCGGCCCGGTGACGGTCTTGAGGTTGCCGGCGGCGTCGTACGTGTACGTCGTCGTGTTGCCCCGGCGGTCGCGGTGGGTCAGCGGGTCGTTCCGGCTGTTGTAGGTCCAGGCCTCGGTGTAGTTCGTCGGTGCGGGGTACTTGACGAGGGTCGTATTGCCGAACGTATCGACGGTCGTCTCGATCTTGAGCCCCCGCGGATCGATGACGGCCGACATCCCGAGATTGGCATCGAAGGCGTACTGGGTGGTGTTGCCCAGTGGATCGGTCCGCGACATCAGGATCCCGGTGTCGTAGTCGTCGACCCACGCGCCGCCCCGGGCGTCGGTCATCGTCGAGGTCTCGGCGACCGGGTCCCAGTCGAAGAACGAGTGGAAGCCGCGAGCGTCGATCTGTTCGGCGACCCGACCGTCGGGCCCGTAGACGTTCGTCACGACCGCGTGGCCGTTCTGGTCGACGACGGTCTCGAGCCTGCCGGCGGCATCGTAGCCGTAGGTGGTGATGCCACCTCGGGCGTCGGTGACGGACTCCAGCTGTCCGTTCGGGGTGTACGTGTAGCTGACGCTCCGAGAGGGCGGGAAGGAGAGTGAGGCGAGGCGTCCTTCGGGGTTGTAGGTCAGGTTTACGGTTCGGCCGACGGTGTCGGTGATCGTTGTGAGCTGGCCGCCAGCGTAGCCAAGAGTGATCGGATTGCCGTTCCGATCGATCTGGCTGATGAGGCGACCGGTGGAGTCGAACGAGTATCGGACCTGGTCACGCTTCAGCAACTCGTAGCCGCCACCAGCCGCGGACAGGATCCCATACGCACCCGGTGGTCGGAGGTAGCCGCCAGCTCCGTCGGACGCGTACGTCGACTGGGCGCCGTCTTCGGCCACCACGGTCGCAGAGCCGTCCGCATTGGCGACCACGTGCGTCGCGTAGTTGTGGGTCCAACCCACGCCCAGCGTACTGGCCGCGGTCGAGAGCGAGTTGTACGAACGGACGAAGTCGACGCCGAGGCCTCTGCCCGGTAGGTGGAGGTCGACGCCGCTGGCCATGTAGTTGCCCGTCGCGCTGTTGACCGGATCAGCCTGCTCCGCCTGAGCCGATGTGCCGTTGCCGAATGAGCCACTGCCGAATGTTTCCTCCGGGGACTTCGGGCAGCCTGGCTCGGGACCCTCGTAGCAGACGAGCATCGTCACATCGCTGTAATTGAAGTCCGTCCAGTCCTCCCAGCCGATGGTCCAACGCTCGGGACCGTCCTGGCTTACGTTGGCGTTGCTCCCCGTGGACGGGTAGTCCTGACCGGTGAAGCTCGAGTGGAGCGAGAAGACCAGGTTCGTGCCGGACGTGTACGGCCCGATTAGAACGCTCGTCGCGACGTGCGCGGCGTCAGCGACCAATAGCTGGCCTGTCGGCTGGGCGAGCGACAGATCATCGATCGAGACTGCAGCGATCGAGCGGATCGTCTGAACGACAATGGTCCCGTCGCGCGGCAACACGATCGGAGAGCCGATGGCGAGCGGCCCTATCGGTTCTCCTTCGCGTGGCTCGAGACCCGGCCCGCCGGACGGCTGCGGCGCAGACGTAGGGTCGGCGGCAAGGTCGTCGTGCCGGACGATCCGAGAAGGACAACGGCAAGTGCCGCGACGGCGTAGCGTCGGACCCGAGGCTGCGGCAGCATGCGAGTCCCCCCGTACTGGCGCGCTCGAGGCGAGTCTACACTCACGGCGGTTACCGCGTCGTGATCGGACGATGAACCCTGCGCCGAGATGTCTCGCAGGTGGAAACGACGCCCATCGCGTGGCCCCACCGCCGCATACCGTGAGCAAGATGCCATGAACGCGATCGCCGAGGACATCCCCTACGATGGGGGCCCCGACGCCACCGGCGAGGTCGAGGCCTATCTCGTCCGACCCGACGCCGCCCCACCGGGCTCATGTGCCGGGATCCTGTTCTGGCACTGGCTGGAGACCCGCGCGCCGGACGGCAATCGGACGCAGTTCCTGGACGAGGCCGGCGAGCTGGCGTCGCGCGGCGTCGTGTCGCTCCTGCCACAGGGCCGCTTCCCGTGGACCATCGATCCCTCTGGCTCGGCGGCGGACGCCGGAGAGATCCGGCGCGAGGTCGCCCGCCTGCGCGCGGGCCTGGACCTCCTCGCCGCGCGGCCGGAGGTGGATCCGAGCCGCCTCGCCGTGGTCGGCCACGATTTCGGGGGGATGCTCGCGATCCTGGCCGCGGCCGAGGACCCCCGGGTCCGGAGCCTCGTCGTCATCGCCGCCACGCCCCGCTGGAGCGACTGGCTCCTGCCCTTCTGGGAGATCGCCGAGGACCGGATCGACTACCTCCGGGCCACCCGCGACCTCGACCCGATCGAGCGGATCGGCGCCGTCGCCCCGCGCCCGATCCTCCTCCAGTTCGGCGAGCGCGACTGGTTCATCCCGGGGATGGCCGGGTGGGCGCTGCGGCGCGCCTGCGGCGCCGATCCTGACGACCCGCACGTCGAGCTGAAGACCTACGACGCCGGCCACGACATGCGCCACCCGGATGCTCGAGCGGACCGGCTGGCATTCCTCGAGCGAGTCCTGGAGCTGCCACCCGCCGGTTGACGATTACCGGCCTACACCCCGATCGCTCGAGTGGCGAGCCTGGCACGCGGCGTGGTAGAATTCTACCATGCGAACTACAATCGACCGTGCCGGCCGGATCGTCGTCCCAAAGGCGATCCGCGAGGAGTTGGCCCTGTACGGCGGCCAGGAAATCGAGCTGACCGCCGTCGATGGCCGCATCGAGGTCGAAGTGCCGCCGACGCCCATGCACCTGGAGGAGCGCGACGGCCATCTCGTCGCCGTGCCGGACCGCCCCCTCCCGCCCCTGACCACGGAGCTCGTTCGAGCAACGCTCGAGAACGTCCGGCGGTGAAGGCGGTCGACACGAGCATCGTCGTCGCGGCCTACGCCACCTGGCACGAGGCGCACGAGGCCGCACGGCGGGTCCTCGACGACTCGCCGCGGATCGCGGGTCACGCCGCCCTCGAGGCCTACTCCGTGTTGACTCGACTGCCCCCGCCGCATCGCGCCCCAGCCGGCCAGGTCCGGGCGTTCCTGGAGGCCGAGTTCCGGGAGCCGTGGCTGGTGCTCCCCGGGCGGGAGCAAGCGTCGCTTCTCGGGCGGCTGGTCGCGCTGGGCATCACCGGCGGCGGCACCTACGACGCGCTCATCGGAGCGACGGCTCTCTCCGCCGGGGCAACGCTGATCACCCGCGACCGTCGCGCTCGAACCGTCTACGACCAGCTCGGGGTCGAGGTGCAGTTCGTCGGCTGAGGACTCAGCCGAAGACCCGTTTCACCTCGCCGATGCCGGCGACGAGGGCTTCGATGTCCGCCCGTGTGGTGTAGACGTTGAAGCTGGCCCGGACCGTGGCCGGCAGGTCGAGGCGCTCGTGGAGCGGCATCGTGCAGTGGTGGCCGGCCCGCACGGCGACGCCGGCGCGGTCCAGGACCTGGGCGACGTCGTGGGGATGGACGCCGGGCACGTTGAATGGGATCACGCCGCCCCGGATGGCGGTGTCCATCGGGCCGTACAGGGCCAGGTCCGGGTGGGCCGCCGCGATCGCCGACAGGGCGTAGTCGAGGAGCTCGCGCTCGTGCTCGCGGACGCGGCCCATCCCCAGCTCGCGGAGGTAGTCCGCCGCCGCGCCCAGGCCGATGGCGGCGGCGATGTCCGGCGTCCCGGCCTCGAACTTCCAGGGGATGTCGTTCCACTCCGAGCGCCGGAGGTGAACCTCCCGGATCATCTCGCCGCCGGCCAGGAAGGGCGGCATCGCCTCGAGCAGCTCCCGCCGCGCCCAGAGGGCGCCGGACCCCGTCGGGGCGAGCATCTTGTGGCCGGAGAAGACGTAGAAGTCGGCGTCGATGGCGGCGATGTCGACCGGCACGTGGGGCACCGCCTGGGCGCCGTCGATGAGGACGAGCGCGCCCGCCTCGTGGGCCATCCGGGTCATCTCGGCGACCGGGTTGATGGTGCCCAGGGTGTTCGAGACGTGGGCAAAGGCGACGAGCTTCGGCTTGAGGCGGAGGAGAACCTCGAAGACGTCGAGCCGGAGGACCCCGTCGTCGGTGATCGGGATGAACTCGAGGTCGCCGTCCTTCTCCTGGGCCAGGAGCTGCCACGGGACGAGGTTGGCGTGGTGCTCCATCTCGGTGAGCACGATCGCGTCGCCGCGCTCGATGTTCTGGCGGCCCCACGAGTAGGCCACGAGGTTGATCGCCTCGGTCGCGTTGCGGGTGAA
Organism: Chloroflexota bacterium; assembly: GCA_040752335.1. Taxonomy (GTDB): domain Bacteria; phylum Chloroflexota; class Limnocylindria; order Limnocylindrales; family CSP1-4; genus UBA5189. Next base: position 56,226 of record JBFMEV010000018.1, on the reverse strand, counting down.
GACGATCTCGTGGACATCGGGGGCGTTCAGGAGCCGTGCGACGCTGGCCCGGGCTCGCTCGTAGGCGGCGGTGGAGCGCTCTCCGATCTCGTAGATCCCGCGATGGACGTTGGCGTTGTACTCGCGGTAGTAGGCGTCCATCGCCTCGATGACCGCGAGCGGCTTCTGGCTCGTGGCCGCGGAATCGAGGTAGACGAGGGGCTTCCCGCTCGAGGTCGTCGTGGCGAGGATCGGGAAATCGGCCCGGATGACCTCGGGGACGAGGCGGCCGTCGCGGATCCGCGGATCGCCCGCGGTGGCGGGATCGTCGGGGCGGGCGGTGATCGTCATCGGTTGGCAGCCCGGCTCAGTGGGCCAGCTCGGCCGGCTCGTCGAGCCGGAGCGCGTCGTCGGGAACGTCGACCTCGAGGCCCGCTTCGCGCAGGATCGGACCGTAGCCCTCGTCCTCGAGGCGGAGTGCCAGGTCGCGGCCGCCGGACTTGACGATCCGGCCCTGGGCGAGGACGTGGACGACGTCCGGCTTGATGTGGTTGAGGAGGCGCTGGTAGTGGGTGATGAGGAGGACGCCGAGGTCGGGGTTGAGCATCGCGTTGACCCCGTCGGCGACGATCCTGAGCGCATCGATGTCGAGGCCGGAGTCGGTCTCGTCGAGGATCGCCAGCTCCGGCTCCAGCATCGCCATCTGGAGCATCTCCAAGCGCTTCTTCTCGCCGCCCGAGAAGCCCTCGTTGACGTAGCGCGTCACGAACGTCTCGTCCATCTTCAGGAGGGCGAGCTTCTCGCGCATCTTGCGCCGGAACTCGAGCATCGAGACGCCGCCCTTCACCGGGTCGGTGGGGTCGATGTCGCCGTCCTTGTCGACGCCCTGGAGCCTCGCGTTGAGGCCGCTCCGGATGAAGCTCGCGACGCTGAGCCCCGGGACGGCCGTCGGGTACTGGAAGGCAAGGAACATCCCGAGGCGGGCCCGCTTGTCGGGCGAGAGGGCCAGGATGTCGCGGCCTCGCCAGTGGACCTCGCCGCCGGTCACGACGTAGGCGGGGTGGCCCATGAGGGCGTAGGCGAGGGTCGTCTTGCCGGAGCCGTTGGGGCCCATGATGGCGTGGACCTCGCCCGGCCCGACCTCCAGATCGATGCCCTGGAGGATCTCGCGGCCGGGGTCGGCGATCGGGGCGACGCGAAGGCCGCGGATGATCAGGCGGCGATCGTCGGCATGCCGGCGACGGTCGACGGGGCTGGCGGTGGCGGCGGATTCAGTGGTGGTCACGGTCGGCTCGCGGCTCCAGTGAGGGCGGGCTGGGGCTCCGGCAGGCCGAGGTCGATGGGCCGCGGCCGGAGCGGGACGAGGTCGGCGAGGGTCATCCCGTCGAGGGCGCCGGCGATGGCGTCCCGAACGCGGACCCACAGGAAGTTGACGGTGCACGACGAGGTCCGGTCGCAGGTGGTGGCGTGGTCCGGATCATCGGTCGCGCAGATCATCGGCGCGATCGGGCCCTCCAGGGCCCGGAGGACCTCGCTCATCCGGATCTCGGCCGGGTCGCGGGCCAGCTCGTAGCCACCGTGGGCGCCGCGGGTCGAGACGACGAGTCCGGCGTCGCGGAGGACCATCGCCAGCTGCTCGAGGTAGGCCCGGGGCAGATCCTCGGCCGCGGCGATCTCGGCGAGGCTGGCTGGGCCGGCCCCGACGTGCCGCCCGAGCTGGACCATGAGCCGCACGCCGTACTCACCCTTCGTGCTGAAGGCGACGGCGCCGGAGCCATGGAACGCGGGTCGGGTGGTCAGGGGTCGGTCCTCGGTGTCGTCCGCCGCCGGCGGCTCGGTCGCGGCTAAATCCGACCTGAAAGGTCGGGATTAGTCTACGGGCGGGCGCCGCGAAGCGTCAATCGAGCCACGGCGCCGAGTCAGTGCGTCGGCTACCCCTCGCCGCGGCGGGCGCGCCGGATCTGGTCGGCGTGGTCGTGGGTGTGGTCAGCGTAGATCTCGAGCCAGCGCTCGACCGAGTACGAACCGGACTCGGAGTGCGTGCCGGTCCGTGCCCATTCGCTCGGCGTCAGTGACTCCAGGAGCTGGAGGCTGGCGGCACGGACCGCCCTGACGACGGCGACCGAGGCATCGATCGGGCGGTCGTAGTGGAGCCGGCGCGCCCATTCCGGCTCGTCGTAGCCGTGGATGACCGGGTCGTCCTCGGCGATGAGGCGCCGCAGACGGATGTAGGCCATCGATTCGCTGTCGGCGAGGTGATGGACGACCTGGCGGGCCGTCCATTCGCCCGCCGGCTGCGGACGGTCGAGGTCGATGTCGGTCACGGCGGCGAGGGCCGCCTCGAGGTCGGCGATCCCGGTGCGGTATCGCTCGAGGAGCGTCGATCGATCGATCGAAACGTGGGATTCGGTGGTCATCTCATCCTCCTCAGATGGCGGCGAGCTCGGCGCCGAGGCGCCGGAGGCCGAGCGGGCCCAGGGACAGCGCCCGCGCGTGCCAGCCCTTTCGGTCGAACTCGCGGCCCGTCGCGGTGGCCGACGCCTGGGCCGCCGCTCGACCGGCCAGCCAGGTCCGTTCGCCGAGCTTGTAGGCGGTCGCCTGGCTGGGCCAGGAAAGGTAGCGCAGGACCTCGCTCTCGGCCTTGTCTCGCTCCATGCCGCCGGCGCGGACCATGAAGTCGATCGCGCCGTCATAGGTCCAGGCTGCGCCGGCCCGGCCGGACCAGCCGGCGTACATCGCGGCCCCGCCGGCCGGGATCCTGCGCCCGGTGTGGAGCCCGATGTCGGCCACGACCCGGGCGGCCCGGAAGGCGTGGGCGCACAGGAACCCGAGCCGCGTCTCGGGGGTCCGGAACCAGCCCAGCTCATCCATCAGGCGTTCGGCGTAGAGGGCCCAGCCCTCTCCGTGGGCCGACACGAACCCGAGCTTCTGGGCCCGGGTCAGGGGCACCAGCTTGATCGTGGCACCCTGGAGATGGTGGCCCGGCACCGCCTCGTGGTAGACGGTGCTGACCTCGTCCCAGGTCGGGAACCGTGTCCGGCCCATCGTCGGGAACCAGGTCTGGCCTGGCCGCTTGAGGTCCTCCGATGGGGCCGTGTAGTAGGCCGCGGCCGCGCTGCCCTCGGGCGGGATCCGGACGTCACAGCGGCGAATCGACGGATGGATGTCGAACTCGACCCCGTCCAGGCCCTCGATGGCCTCGTCCGTGACCAACTGCAGCCAGTCCCGGTAGGCATCGACGCCGTGGACGCTTCGAGCGGGGTCCGTGATGAGGAGCTCCCGCACCTCGAGGAACGAGCCGCCCGGCAGGATCCGCTCGCACTCCTTCGCCTTCTCGGCCTCGAGGCGAGCGAGCTCGGCCCAGCCCCAGGCGTAGGCCTCGTCGAGATCCAGGTCCGTGCCCAGGAGGTAGCGGGCCCAGGCCTGGTAGCGCTCGTCACCCGACGCGTCGATCTCGCTGGCCAGCGGCGCGTACTCGTCGCGCAGCCACGCCGCGAGGCTGCCGTACGCCTCGGCGGCAGCCCTTGCCGCGGCGGTGAGCTCGGCCTGGAGAGTGTCGCCGACGCGCGCGCCGGTCGCGCCGGCCACGAACGTCCCGAACCAGCCGCCATCCCCATCGCCGGCCCATGTCGCGCACTGCCCGGCAACGGCGATCGCCTGCCGACGCGCCGCCGGCCGGCCATGGTCCAGGCCGGCCTGGAGCGTGGCCCGGTAGCCGTTCATGCAGGCCGGCACAGCCCGCAGTCGAGCGGCGATGTTTGCCCAGTCCTCGGACGTCTCGCGGTCCATCAGGTCGAAGACCGAGCGGGTGCTGGCGGCCGGCCCGACGATGATGCTGAGGTTGCGCTCGCGCTCCCCGACATCGATGACCCCGGCCTCGCCCCCGATCCAGTCCTCGAGGAATCCCGCCCCCAGGCGCTCGCCCTCGTCGGCCGGCGGATCGGCGCCGGCCAGGGCGTCGACGGTCCGCCCGAGGAGCTCACGCAGGGCCTCCTGACCGGCCGGCGAGTGATCGGTCAGGCGGGTCGGGTCGGAGGCGACGCCCCAGCGCTCGCCGCGGACCGGGTCCAGCTCGGCGACCTCGTCGATGTAGCGGCTGGAGAGCTCGCTGATCGTGGGCATTCGGTGATCCCCTGATGGTTGGTCGTCCCCGGAGCCTAGCCGAGTTGGGGGTACGTGTCGGGACCTTCGACACTGGCGCCATGCTCACGGTCAGTTGACGATCCAGCCATGACCGTCATCGAGAGCCCCTCCACACCGGGCGCGTCGCCCGCCCCGTCGGCCAGCCCACCACCTGCCTCGGTCGAGGGCCCGCCGCTCCCATATGGGCCGATCCTGTCCCGCCTCCTCCGGCCGCTCCAGCGCGGCTTCCTCGTCGTGAATCGATCGTTCATGGCGCCGCTGATCCGGGCCGGCTTCGGATGGCTCGTCGGTAACCCGCTCACCGGACACCTCATGCTCCTCCGGACGCGTGGCCGGCGATCCGGGCTCCTGCGCGAGGCGCCGCTCGGGTACGTCGTCCTGGATGGAGCCGTCTACTGCGTGGCCGGCTATGGCACCCCGACGCCATGGTTCCGCAATCTCGTCGCCGACCCCAACGTCGAGGTCATCCTCCCGACCCGGCGGTTCCTCGGCCACGCCGAGCCGGTCAGCGACGCGGGGGAGTGGCTGGCCGCCTACCGTGCCCTGATCGGGAGCTTCGGGCTTGTCGGCCGGGCCGTGGTCGGGGACATCCGGCACCTCGACGATGCCGCGCTCCTCGAGCGCCACCGGAGCCTGCCTGTCATCCGGATCACGCCTCGGTACGGTGATGCGCCGCTCGTGGCCGGCCCGTTCGATCCGGGCGGGCCGGGCTGGCTGATCCCGTGGCTCGCGAGCTTCGCCTTCGGCCTGCTGGCGTGGCGAGGGTTCGCCTGGGTCGGGCGCCGACGCCAGCACCGGTAGGCTGCCCGCGCCCGAAACCTGCCATGCGCCCAGGGGGTTTCCACGAGACAAGCCCCGAGGCCGAGCACGACGGCATGTCCTGCATGAACATGCAGCTCGGATGAATGGACATGCCGCGGAGGCGGTGGATGTCCGCATGAACATGCGGACGCCGGGCCTGGTGGCATCCCTCGGGTCGGGGCGTGGCCACCCCCTGGTCATACGGGAACGGCGGGTCGGCCGCCAAGATCGAGCCGGGGCCGCGCGGCTCACGCCACGCGGCCGCTCAGTCCGGGTGGCGGCTCAGGCGGACGCGGCCGCCCCCGCCGGCTCGCGGAGTGCGGCGAGGTAGTCGCGCCGCCAGGCCTCGGTCGAGGGCACCTGGTTGAAGGTGTAGACGTGGAGATCGATGACCCCGGCCGAGGGGTCGGCGATGAGCGGCGCGAGCTTCTCGAGCAGGCCGGTCGGGCGGTAGATGCCGCCCGAGGTCAGGAGCTGGCCGACGAAGCGCGAGTTCTTCATCAGGAACCGGCCGGTGTCGCGGACGCCGATCCGGGCGCTGATCGTCATGAGCTTGGGGACCTCGGCGACGCCGGGGATGCCGATCTTCACCGGGAGGGTGACGCCCTCGGCCCGGCGGGCGGCGATGAACCGGGCGATCGCCGGGGGATCGAAGCAAAGCTGGGTCGTCATGTAGGAGGCGAAGGGCGCCTTGTCGCGGAGGGCCCGCAGGAGGGCGTCGTCGGGGATGACCGCGTGGCCTTGCGGATAGCACGGGATCCCGATCTCCCGCGGCCCGTTGCCGAGGTCGGCGATGGCGAGCACGAGGGCGAGGCCGTCGGCGTAGTCGCCGGGCTGCTCCTCGTCGCCACCCACGACGAAGGCCCGGTCGATGCCGGCCGCCGCGAGCCGGGCCAGGAGCTCCCGCAGGTGGCCCCGGTCGCGGATCATCCGGGCCGAGAGGTGGGGCACGGCCCGGAAGCCGGCCGCCTCGAGGGTCTCGGCCAGGTCGATCGTCGCCTCGATGCCCTTGGCCGGCGACGCCGTCACCGAGATCGTTGCGCCGGGCGGCAGGGCCGCGGCCTGGTCGAGCGCGTTCCTGAGCGGGATGAGCTCGAAGGTCGGGCTCTCGAGGACGACGGCGAGCGCCGCTCGAGGGCCGGGTGCCAGCCGGGTCGCCGATCCACCGCGCCGGAGGAAGGCCATCGCTAGACCTCCGAATCCGGGAACGAGGCCTTGCGCCGGACGATGAACTCGAGGAGAGCCTCGTCGATGGCGTCGTCGAGCGGCGGCGCCTCGTACTCGGCGAGCATCCGCTTCCAGAGGGCGTTGGCCCGCTGAGCGGCGTCCTGGCCACCGTCCTCGAGCCACTGCTCGAACGAGTTGTTGTCGGCGACCGAGGAGCGGTAGAAGGCCGTCTCGAAGTTCGCCAGGGTGTGGCTGTTGCCGAGGAAGTGGAGCCCCGGGCCGTTCTCCCGGATCGCGTCGATGGCCTGTCCGTTGTGCGACAGATCGACGCCGTTGACGAAGACGCCGGCCATCCCGCACTGGTCGAGGTCGAGGATGAATTTCTCGTAGCCAATCGCGAGGCCGCCCTCGAGCCAGCCGGCGGCGTGGAGGACGAAGTTGACCCCGGCCAGGATCGTCGGCTGGAACGTGGCGGCGGATTCGTAGGCAGCCTGGGCGTCGGCGACCTTCGAGGCGCAAAGGTTGCCGCCCGACCGGAAGGGCACGCCGAGGCGGCGGGCGAGTGCCGCCATGACGTACAGGACGAGGGCCGGCTCCGGGGTCCCGAACGTCGGCGCCCCCGACTGCATCGAGATGGAGGAGGCGAAGCTCCCCAGGACGACGGGCGCGCCGGGCCGGGTCAGCTGGACGAACGTCATCCCGGCCAGGGCCTCGGCGAGCGTCTGGGCCGCGGTCCCGGCGACCGTGACCGGCGACATCGCGCCGGCGAGGATGAAGGGCGTGATGAGCGTCGCCTGGTTATTCTCGGCGTAGACCCGGGCCGAGCCGAGCATCGTCGAGTCCCAGACAAGCGGGGAGTTGGCGTTGATGAGGCTGAGGATCACCGTGTTGGCCGCGACGTAGTCCTCGCCGAACAGGATCTTCGCCATCTCGACCGTGTCCTGCGCCCGCGAGGGATGCGTCACCGAGCCCATGAACGGCTTGTCCGACCAGCGCATGTGGGCATAGACCATGTCGAGATGACGCTTGTTGACCGGCACGTCGACGGGTTCACAGACCGTGCCCCCGGAGTGGTGGAGGTACGGGCTCACATAGGCCAGCTTCACGAAGTTCCTGAAATCCTCGATCGTCCCGTAGCGCCGGCCGTTGTCGAGGTCGCGGACGAAGGGCGAGCCGTAGTTCGGGGCCAGGACGGTATACGGGTCACCGATCAGGACGGTCCGCTCCGGGTTTCGGGCGTGCTGACTGAAGATCCGGGGAGCGGTCGCCTGGACGATGCTCCGGCACATCCCGCGGGGGAAGCGGACGAGCTCGCCGATCACGTCGGCGCCGGCCTCGCGGAGGAGGCGGAGGGCGTCGGGGTCGCCGCGGAACTCGATGCCGACTTCCTGGAGGATCGTGTCGGCGTTCTGCTCGAGGAGCGAGAGGCCCTCCTCGTCGAGGACCTCGAAGGGCTGCAGGGTCCGGGTCAGGAACGGCGCGGCCTCCACGTGCGCGGCGAGGCGGGCCGCCATGCGCCCGGCCCGCCCGCCCGTCCGGTGTCGAGGACCCTCGTGCATCAGTGGCCCCCCGGCGCCGGAGCGGGCTCCCGGCGCCGTCGGCCCGGCGAGGTCATCGATCGGCCTCCGCCGGGGCCGGCACGATCCGGCCGCGCCGGTTCGGACGGGTCGAGCGGGCGCGGGCCGCCGGGCCGGTGCCGCCGGACACCCCGGCGTGGGGTCCGGTCCCCGGTTGCGTGGGCAGCTCCACCGCCGCCGCGAGGTTCGGGGTCGGGGCGGTGGCGTGGGGGAAGGCCATGGCGTCCACGAAGTGGGCCTGGAAGCGCGGCTCGATGGCCGTCTCGATCTTCTCGACGCGCCGGACCACGCCCTCGATCTCGCGCCGCGCCTCGCCCGACAGCAGCGCGATCAGGGCCCCGGTGCCGGCCGCGTTGCCGGCCGGTCCGACCTGCTCGAGGGGCGTGTCCGGCACCAGCCCCAGGACCATCGCGTGGAGCGGATCGATCTGGCTGCCGAAGGCCCCGGCGAGGCGGACTCGGTCCACCGTCGCGATCCCGAGATGGTCCATCAGGAGGCGCGCCCCGGCGTAGAGCGCCGCCTTGGCGAGCTGGATCGCCCGCACGTCGTTCTGGGTGATGACGAGGCGGGGCGAGCTCGGGCCGCCATCGAGGCCCGGGCGACCCTCGCTGAGGAGGTAGGCGAACGTCCGACCGTCGGGAACCAGCCGCGGCGTACGCGTCGCGAGCGAACCGTCGATCGTGCCGTCGGTCGTGATCACGCCGGCCAGGAAGAGCTCGGCGATGACCTCGACGATGCCCGAGCCGCAGACACCGGTGACCCCCGTCCGGCGGGTCGACGCCGCGAAGCCCGTCTCGTCCGACCAGCGGCTCGAGCCGATGACCCGGAAACGCGGCTCGAGGGTCTCGCGATCGATCCGGACCCGCTCGATGGCGCCCGGCGCGGCCCGCTGGCCGCAGCTGATCTGGGCACCCTCGAAAGCCGGCCCGGTGGGCGACGACGCGGCGAGGAGGCGGTCGCGCGAGCCCAGGACGATCTCGGCGTTGGTCCCGACGTCGACGAGGAGCGTCACCTCGTCGGCGAGGTACGGCGTCTCGGCCAGGATCGCGCCCGCCGCGTCCGCCCCGACGTGACCGGCGATGCAGGGCAGGGCGTAAACCCGGGCGCCGGCCCGCAGCGGCAGGTCCAGCTCGCGAGCCGTCGTCCGAACGGCGCTGTCGGTCGCGAGCGCGAACGGCGCGGAACCGAGGGGCACCGGATCGATGCCCATGGCGAGGTGGTGCATGATCGGGTTGCCGACGATCGTGACCTCCAGGATGTCGCCGACGTCCACCTCAGCCCGGGCTGCCAGGCCCGTGACCAGCGAGCCGAGGGCATCGCGCACGACCCGGGTCATCTCGGCCGCGCCACCGTCGTGGAGCATCGCGTACGAGACGCGGCTCATGAGGTCCTCGCCGAACCGGATCTGGGGGTTCATCACGCCGTCCGAGGCGAGGACCGCGCCGTCGGCGAGGTCGGCGAGGTGACCGGCGATCGTGGTCGAGCCGATGTCGATGGCGACCCCAAGGGCCCGATCGTGCAGGCCCGGCCAGGCGGCCGTCACGTGGCGCCCGTCGTGGATCGCGACGGTGACGCGGTAGGCACCCGCGTCGAGGGCCGGCTGGAGATCGCGGATCACCTGAACGTCGACCTCGAGGGAGTCGCCGTCCAGGTCCCACTCCTGGGCCAGCGCGGCCCGGAGGCGGGTGAGGTCGCCGCCCGGCGTCGCGAGGGTCGGCCGCTCGACGTCGACCTCGTACAGCCGGACTACGGGGTCGATGACGAAGTCGCGGACCGGCACGCCCTTCCGCACGACCTGGCGATGGACCTGGCTCTCGGGCGGCACGTCGACGAGGACGTCGCCGTGGATCGCCGCCCGACAGCCGAGGCGGCGGTCGGCGGCGAGGCCGCGCAGGCGGTCGTACTCGGCCTCGTCGGCGCCCGGCGGGGAGAGGTGCCCGGCGGTCGAGGTGATGCCGTGCTTCGGGAACTCGCCCTCGCCGGGCCGGACCTGGCATCGCCCGCACAGGCCGCGCCCGCCGCAGACCGAATCGAGGTCGACGCCCAGGGATCGCGCGGCGTCGAGGACGGTCGTCCCGTCGGCGAACCTGCCGCGCCGCCCGGACGGGGTGAAGATGACGAGCGGGTCCGCCACGGCGGTCACGGCGACGTGACGCCGGCCCGGCGGTTGACCCGCCGGCCGCGCTCGCCTTGGACGGCCTGACCGTCGCGCCCCCCGACGGCCCCGGTCGTCCCCGCGGCGGCACGATGGGCCCGGATCCAGCGGGCCGCGTCCTCGTCGTTGCCCATCAGGACGTCGGCAGCCATGATCGCGGCCTTGACCTCGGCCGAGAGCGGGTTGGTGATCGCCGAGGTCAGGCCCGAGGCGATCGCCATCGGCAGGAAGGCGGCGTTGATGCCGTCGCGGTCCGGCAGCCCGAAGCTGACGTTGCTGGCCCCGCAGGTCGTGTTCACGCCGAGCTCCTCGCGCAGCCGCCGGACCAGCCGGAAGACCTGCCGGCCAGCGGTCCGCATCGCCCCGATCGGCATGACCAGCGGGTCGACGACGACGTCCTCGCGCGGGATCCCGTGATCGGCCGCCCGCTCCACGATCTTCTTCGCGACGGCGAACCGGACGTCGGGGTCCTCGCTGATCCCGGTGTCATCGTTCGAGATGGCCACGACCGCCGCGCCGTGCCTCCGGACGAGCGGCAGCACCCGCTCAAGGCGCTCCTCCTCGCCGGTGACGCTGTTGACGAGCGGCTTGCCGACATAGGCCGCGAGCCCGGCCTCGAGCGCCTCCACGATCGACGAATCGATCGACAGCGGCACGTCGACGAGGGACTGGACCAGGCGCACCGTCTGGGCCAGGATCCCCGGCTCGTCGGCCAGCGGGATGCCGGCGTTGACGTCGAGCATGTGGGCTCCGGCCTGGACCTGGGCGATGGCGTCGCGCTCGACCCGGCTGAAGTCGCCGCTGCGCATCTCCTCGGCCAGGAGCTTCCGCCCGGTCGGGTTGATCCGCTCGCCGATGAGCACGAACGGCCGGTCGAAGCCGAGGACGACCTCCCTGGTGGCCGACGAGACAACGGTGTGGGTCGCGCGGGTCATGCTGGCCGGTCCTCGGGGGCACGGTCGGGGTCCAGGCCGCCGGATGCCACGAGCCGAGCCAGGACCTCGCGTGTGTAATGGGCCTCCAGGCGCGCGGCCTCGGCATTGGCCTCGGCTTCGAGGTCGTCGCCGCAGGAACGCCCCTCGCGGCGCCAGTCCTCGATGTAGTCCCCGAACGCCTTCCGGCCGGCCTTCATCGCCGCCTTGTCGATCGCCACTTGGAACCGAGGGTGGAGCACGACCTTGTGCGACTGGCGCCGGTCCTTGGCCACGACCTGGGCGGGGATGTCGCGCCACCAGATGACGGTCAGCGTGGCGGCCACCTCAGCCGAGCCTCGCGACGTGGGGCCATTGACCGCGAGTCATCGAAACCTGCGTTGGCGGCGTGGAGCCGCGCGCCCGGGACACGCTCGGGCGGATTCGTTGACCTCCAGGCATGTCGCTGCGCCGAGCGCGACTTCCGGCCTCGTCGCCGGCAGCTTCCTGTGACTCCGGGGCAAGGGTGTCGGCACCCAGGGCTCGCAGCGCCGAGCCGAGCTCACCGTAGCCGGCGAACCGCCGCTCGAAGCGGAGGCCCAGGCGGCGGGCACCACGACGAGCGGCGACCGTGAGCGCCGGATCCTCGGTCTGGGCGAGGAACACGACCCGGGTGTAGTTGCCGAAGTACTGCCCGAGGAGCTCCGGGTGGCGGTCCAGGCCCAGCCCCCGCCACACCAGTCGGTCGAAGTTCCGGGCCAGGAAGTCGGTCAGGTAGAACGTTCCCGGCTCGGCATCGGCCAGCGTCGCGAAGGCCGCGCGACCCGCGTAGACCTCGTAGCAGTGGGCGCCCTCGAGCCGGGCCACGCCCTCCTCCTCGAGGACCCGGTCGAGGAGCCCGCCGGTGCCGCAGTCGGCGTATGCGACGAAGATCCGCTCGCGACCGGCGGCCCGGGCGCGCCGGATCCGGCCGCGAACCGCCTCGGGGATCTGCTCCGGGCGGTTGTGGAGCGTCGCCGGCAGGCACGTCAGGTCGACCTCGGGGAGCCCGGCGCGCCGGGTCAGCGCGACGAGCTCGCGCGCGAGTGCCCCGCAGCCGATGACGAGCGGCCGCGTCGCCACCGCCGCGCGTGACCCGGGAGCCGCCTCAGGCGACCTGCGCACGGCGTTCTTCGACGAGCCGTCGAGCGGTCTCGGACGCGACCGCCGCGTCGCGGCAGTAGGCATCGGCGCCGACGGCCCGGCCGAACTCCTCGTTGAGCGGCGCGCCGCCGACGAGGACGATGTAGTCGTCCCGGATGCCCCTCTTCTTGAGCTCCTCGATGACGACCTTCATGTACGGCATGGTCGTCGTCAGGAGGGCGGACATCCCCAGGATGTCGGGCTTGTGTTGCTCCAGGGCGTTGAGGAACTTGTCGGCGTCGGTGTTGATGCCGAGGTCGTGGACCTCGAAGCCGGCGCCCTCGAGCATCATCGCCACGAGGTTCTTGCCGATGTCGTGGATGTCGCCCTTGACCGTGCCGATGACGACCTTGCCGATCGGCTTCGCGCCGGTCTCGGCGAGCAGCGGGCGCAGGATCGCCATGCCCGCCTTCATGGCGTTGGCGGCGAGAAGGACCTCCGGCACGAACAGGATGCCGTCGCGAAAGTCGATGCCGACGATCCGCATGCCCTCGACGAGGGCCTCGTTCAGGACCTTCTCCGCGCCCCAGCCGCGGCCGAGGAGGATGTTCGTGCCCTCGACGATCTCGGGGGCCATGCCGTCGTACAGATCGTTGTGCATCTGCTCGACGAGCTCGTCGTCGGCAAGGGCGTTGAGATCGATGTCCTGGTAGCCGTCCTGGGTCATCGGTTGATCTTGCTCCCTGCGTCGCGGCCCGCCCGCGAAGCGCGGATCGTGGTTCGTCGCCCCTTGCGCCGTCGAGGGGCGGTTCCGTCGTGCGGTCGATCCCGCCGTCGCTCATCCGGTGCCACATCGTGGAACGGTGCCGTATGATGGAACGACGAGCGTCAGCCTAGCCCACAACGAGGGTCGATGTCCAGCATTCAGAGCGTCGAGCGGGCCTTCGCCGTGCTCGGCGCGGTCGCCGACGGACCGGTGGGAGTGACCGAGGTCGCGGGCCGGGTGGGACTGCCAAAGTCGACCGTGGCCCGTATGCTCGCGACGCTTGAGCAGGCAGGCGCCGTCGAGCAGGAGCCGGGCGGGACCCGCTACCGGCTGGGACCGCGGATCGCGTCCCTGGCCTCGGGCCTGCGCGACCGGCGTGGCCTCGTCGCGATCGCCCATCCGGCGCTCGTCGACCTCGCGGCCGAGACCGGCGAGGCCGCCGGCCTCGCCGTCCCCGACGGCCGGACCGCCCACTACATCGACCAGGTCGATTCCCCGAACCCGGTCCAGGTCCGCGACTGGACCGGCACCCGGATCCCGATGCACGCCGTCTCCTCCGGCCAGGTCTTCCTCGCCCACCTCGCCCCGCCGGCCCTGGCCAGGTTCCTGGCCGAGCCGCTCGAGCGGTTCTCGCCCGCCACGCTGACCGATGCGGCGACGCTCCTCGAGCGCCTCCGCGACGTCCGGCGAGACGGCCACGCCTGGGTCCGGGAAGAGCTGGCCGCCGGGATCACCTCGGTCGCAGCGCCCGTCGCCGGGGCCGACGGCGAGATCGCGGCGGCGATCCACGTCCACGGACCCTCGTACCGCTTCCCGCCACCCGGCCGCGAGGCCGAGATCGCCGCGGCCGTCCGCGGCGCCGCAGCCCGGGTCGGCGCGCGATTGCGGGCGCGCGCATGACGCTGGGGCGGGCGGCGTCGGCGCAGGCGAGGACCGATGCGCCGTTGTGGCAAGTCGTCCTCGCCCTCTTCGTTGCCGGGCTCGCGTTCCGCGGCCAGGTCCTTGTCGTCGGGCCGCTGCTGCCCGAGATCCAGGCGGATCTCGCCGTGCCCCACGGCATCGCCGGGCTGCTGAACACCATCCCGGTCCTGTGCATGGCGCTGCTCGCCCCGTTCGGGCCGGTGTTGGCGGCTTCCATCGGGCCGACCCGGGCTGTGGCCGCCTGCCTCGCGGCGGTCGGGGGCTTCGGGTTGCTCCGCGCCCTCGCCCCGGGCGCGGCGCCGGTGATCCTGCTGACCATCGGGATCGGTCTCGGCATGGGGACGGTCGGGCCGATCCTCGCCCAGGTCGTGCGGCGTGCCGCGCCACGGAACCCGGAGCTCGGCACGGGCGCCTATGCCATGGGCTACATCGTGGGGGCGTCGTCGAGCGCGGCCCTCGCCGTCCTGCTGGCCGCGGCGTTTGGCGGCTGGCGCGGGGCGTTCGCCGCGATCGCGGTCGCGGCGCTCGGTTCCCTCCTCGCCTGGTGGTTGCTCGCCCCGCACGACGGCCATGAGCGCCGGGTCGCCCCGCGGCGTCCGGACCTGCCGTGGCGGCGCGGCATCGCCTGGTTGTTCGGGATCGTCTTTGGGATCCAGTCGCTCCTGTTCCACGCCGGGGTCGCGTGGCTGGCGAGCATTTACCTCGAGCGCGGCTGGGCAGCCTCGGACGGCGCACTGCTCACGGCCCTGTTCTCCGGCGTCGGCATCCTGGCCACGCTGCTCGTGCCGCTTGTGACGACGGCCATCCGTTCGCGCCGGGCGCAGCTCGCCGCGGCCTCGGCGGTTGCCCTCGTCGGGGCGATCGGGGTCGCCGCCGGGACGGCCGGCGGACCTGCCGCGGATCCACTCGCCGTGCCCTCGGTCGCGCTCTTCGGCTTCGGTATCGGGCTGACATTCCCGCTGTGCCTGACGCTGCCGCTCGATGCCGCCGGCTCGCCGACCGAGGCCTCGTCCGTGGCCGCCCTGATGCTCCTGGTCGGCTACCTCATCTCGTCGATTGGGCCCGTGCTCCTCGGCTCCATCCGCGACGCGACCGGCGACTTCACGATCGCCGGCTGGCTCATCGCGGCGATGGCGGCCGTGCTCCTTGCCGGGACGTTCACGCTGACCGATCGCCGGATCCACGGCCCGGCCGGTCGGCCGGCCTGATCAGTACTCGAGGGTCCGGATTCCCTGCCGAGCGAAGTCCTTGCGATTGCGGGTTACGACCACCGCATCGAGGTCCACGGCGACGCCCGCGATGAGGGCATCGCCGAGCGCGCGCTTGCCACCGGCCGCGTTGCGCTGCCGACGCGAAGCACCCGCCCATCGGGCCGCGGTCGGCGTGGTCGAGACGTACTCGAGGGCGTCGAGAAGGGTGGAGATATGCCGCAGATCGACAGGGTCGCCGCGAGATAGAGCCTCGCATGTCACCGCGTCGCAGGTGTAGAGATCGTGGCCCTCCTCGAACAGGCGCATCAGCAGCGCCATCGCGGCCGCGTCTCGATTGGCATGGTCGATGAGGAGGGTCGAGTCGAGGAGGTACCGCACGTCAGTCGCTCTCCTCGGAGCGAAGCTCTTCCACGAGGGCACTGACTTCCTCGCGGGTCATCGGCCGGCCACCCTCTGGGACGAGCGAGCCGTACGAGTCCTCGATCGCGCGCCGCAGGCGATCGCGCTTCACCCGCTGGGCCACGGCGTCGGCGACGTAGCGGCTGCGGCCGCGGGGGCCGGCGATCTCGTCGACCTGGCGGAGGAGCTCCTCAGGCAGGGTCAGGTTGGTCCGAGCAAGGGCCGTGGCGTGCTCCGAATGTGCATCGATCAGCGCATACTGTAGCACACTCGACCCCGGAGTACCTAGTCCGCAGGCTTGGAGGCCTTGAGTGAGAAGAAGAGGGGCAGGCCGCCGGGCGTCCCGGGGGGCAGCCGGTAGCGGCCATCGGCGCCCTCGACCAGGAACGGCGTCGGCCAGCGGATGAAGTCGAACTCGTGGAGGAAGTCGATCCGGAGGCCGGCATCGGCGACCGCTGTCACGATCTCTCCGAGGGAGTGGTCCCAGCCGTATTCGACAAGGCCGTCCGTCGGCGCGGTGGGGTCGGCGTACGAGCCCTGCACCTCGAACCGCAGCGGCTCGGGGTGCGACCAGTAGGAATGGCGGAGCCGGAGCTCGCCGGGCTCGACGCCCTCGTCATCGAACGCCTGGGCGACGGGGTGGATCTCGGTCACGTAGAGGAAGCCGCCGGGCCGGACGAACCGCGCGGCGACGCTGGCCCAGGCCTCGATGTCAGGAAGCCAGCCCAGGACGCCACATGAGGTGTAGACGACGTCGAACGCCTCGTCGAGGACCTCGGGGAGCTTGTACACGTCGGACTGGATGAACCGCGCCGAGATCCCTATCTGGGCCGCGAGCGCTCGGGCCGCCGCGACCGCCGCCTCGCTGAAGTCGACGCCGGTGACATCGGCGCCGAGGCGGGCCCATGACAGGGTGTCCATCCCGAAATGGCACTGGAGATGGAGGAGCCGCTTGCCCTCGACGCTCCCGACCTCGGCGATCTCGTAGTCCTCGACCCGGACCGGCCGCTCCCCGGTTCGGAACGACTCGACGTCGTAGAACTCCGACCCGACGTGAATCTTCGTCCACGCGTCCCAGAGTTCGCGGTTGCTCCTCAGCGCCTCCTCATCCACGGTCCGCGGAGTCTACCCGTGGCGGCGACGGATCTCAGCCGAGATGGCAGGCACGACCGCGTGGAGATCGCCGATCACGGCGTAGTCGGCGACGGACATGATCGGCGACTCGGGGTCGGTGTTGATGGCGAGGATCCGCTTGGCGGCCTTGCAGCCGACGATGTGCTGGATCGCGCCGCTGATGCCGCAGGCGATGTAGAGGTCGGGGGCGATCCGCTGCCCGGTCTGGCCGACCTGCTGGGTGTGGGGCCGCCAGCCGTTGCTCGTCACGACCCGCGACACGCCGACGGCGCCGCCAAGGAGGTCGGCGAGCTCCTCGAGCTCCGAGAACGCGGCTGCGGAGCCCACGCCACGGCCGCCGCCAACGACGACCTTGGCGTCGCTCAGTGACACCTCGCCCCGGGCCGGGGCCTCGTGGCCGCTGACCCGGACGATGAGATCGGCCGGGGCGACCTGGGGCGCGAACGACGTCACGCCGGCGGCCGGCGAGCCCGCGCGCTCGTCGACGGCGACGGCATGGGCCGCGACGCTCAGGAGGCTGATCGGCGCGACGAGGGTGGCGTCCTCGAGGAGGCTGCCGGCCCAGCGCTGGCGCGTCAGGCGCCACGGATCGCCCGGCGTGACCGACGTGACGTTCGCCGCGAGGGGCATCCCGAGCCGGGCCGCGGCATGGGCAAGGACCTCGGCGCCCCGGTCCGACCCGGGCGCCAGGACGGCCACCGCCCCACGGGACGACGCCAGCCCGGCGAGCGAGGCGCCCCAGGCCGCCGGCGCGTACGCCCCGGCGATCGCCGGATCGTCGACGACGTGGGCGGTCGCGACACCGTGGAACCCGAGTGTCGGCGCGAGCCCCGACGCGGTGGCGTCGCCGCCGATGAGCAGCGCTTCGACCGGCACGCCCCCGAGGCCCGTCGCCAGCCCCCGGGCGAAGGCCAGCGTCTCGAGGGAGACGCGATCCGCCTCGCCGGCGCCGTGCTCGACGAAGACGACGACCGGGCCGCTCACGTGTCGAGGACCCCGATGCGCATCAAGAGGTCGACCACCGCCGGCGCGGCGTCGGGGCCCCGGCCGATGACCTCGGCCTCCGAGGCTTCTTCCTCGGGCAGCCGCAGGACGACCATCGATGGACCGACCGGGACGCCCGCGGCGGCCGCGGGACCGCCGCTCGCCGCGCCTACGACGATCCGCTCGACCTCCTTCTTCTTCGCCCGGAGCCGGCCCGGCACGGACGGGTAGCGCGGCAGGTTGATGCCCTCCTTGACGCCGACGACCGCGGGCAGCGGCAGCTCGTAGGTCTCCCAGCCGCCACCGGGCGCCTCGCGCCGCGCCGTCGCGCGGCCGTCCCAGAGCTCGATGCCCTTGAGACCGGTCACCACCGGCCGCCCGAGGGCCACGGCGACCCGGATCCCGACCTGGAAGCCGCCGCTGTCGGCGGATTCGTTGCCGACGACGATGAGATCGAAGACTCCGTGCGCGGCCTCCTGGGCCCGCACGGCCTCCGCGATGGCAGCGGCGGTCGAGACCGGGTCCCACTCCGAGCCGTCAGTCTCGAGGAGCACCGCCCGATCGATCCCGAGCGCCATCGCGTCCCGAAGCTGGTCCTCGGCGGCCGCCGGTCCGAGCGTCAGGACCGTCGACGACCCGCCATGAGCCTCGACGATCCGGACCGCCTCCTCGACCCCGCACTCCTCGTGGGGGCTGACCGTGAAGCCGAGGAACTTCGTGTCGATCGCCTGGCCATCGGCGGTCAGGACGATCCGGCCTCCCGTCTGGGGCACGCGCTTGACGCAGACGAGGACGTTCACTTCGATCTCTTACGAGCGGATACGCGAGTTGTCGGGGTCGAAGAGCGGGGTCGCGCCGGTGACGGCGACGGTCACCGGGTAGCGCTCGCCGAAGTACTCGACCAGGAGCTTCTCGCCCGCCTTCGCGTGCTGCGTCGGGAGGTAGGCCATCAACAGGTGCTTCCCGACCGACGGGCCGGAGCCGGCCGAGGTCACGTACGAGCCACGGCCCTTGGCGTCGACGATCCGCCGGCCCTCGAGGTCGAGGATCGGCTCCCGGCCGAGCATGTAGCGCGCGACGCCGCTCGACGACGTCGGGTCGTCGACGGTCAGGGTGCAGAGCACCGCGGCCGGGGAGCCCGCCCGCTGCTGCTCGTACGCCGCTCGTCCGACGAAGTCGGCGTCCTTGAGGGTCGGCCGGGCCATGCCGGCCTCGACGAGGTCGAAGTCGAGCTCCAGCTCCGCGCCGTGAGCCCGGTAGCCCTTCTCGAGCCGAGCGGTGGTCGCGTATACCCCGATCCCGACAGGCACGAGCCCGTGCGGCTGGCCGGCCCGCCACAGGGCGTCCCAGACTCGGAGACCTTGCTCGATCGGGACGTAGATCTCCCAGCCGAGCTCGCCGACGTAGCTGATCCGCGAGGCGAGCGTCCGGACGCCGTCGATGTCGACCGCCTTCGAGGACAGGAAGGGGAAGCCGCCGTGGCTGATGTCCGCGGCGCCATCCGAGGCGGCGCCCAGGATGTCCCGCACCCGCGGGCCCCACAACCCGAAGGTCGTGAAGGCGTTCGTGACGTCGTGGAGCTGGGCCGAGCCGTCGGCCGGCATCGCATCCGCGAAGATCTTCCGGTCGCGCATCCCGAGGCCGCCGCCGGTCACGACCCGGAAGAGGTCGTGGCGGAGCCGCATGATCGTCAGGTCCGCGAGGATCCCGCCGGCTGGGTTCAGGAGCGGCGTGTAGACCGTCCGGCCGGGAGCGACGTCGACCCGGTTGACGCACAGCCGCTCGAGGGCCGCGCAGGCGCCGGGCCCGCTGATATCGAAGATCGCGAAGGCCGAGAGGTCCACCAGGCCGGCCCGGTCGCGCATCGCGAGGTGCTCCGCGTTGATGATCGGCGACCACCAGCGCGATTCCCACTCCGCCTCGCGAGGCATGACCCGATCGCCGTACTCGCCGAGGAGCGCCTCGTTGGTCCCGTACCAGAACGGCCGCTCCCAGCCAGCGGCCTCGAAGAACGTCGCGCCCAGCTCGACGTGGCGGTCGTAAGCCGGGGAGAGCCGGATCGGGCGATTGGAGGCCCACTGCTCCATCGGGTGGACGATGCCGTAGGTCTTGTTGTAGCCCTCGGTCGTCCGGGCCTCGATGTGCTGGCGGGTCCTGTGGTGGTCGTAGAAGCGGGCCACGTCGGAGCCGTGGGGATCGATCTCGGGCGTGCCGTGGGTCATCCACTCGGCGATGGTCCTGGCGATCCCGGGCGCCTCCTTGATCCAGATCGCCGCGACCGACCACAGCCCCTTGACCTCGGGCGTCTCGCCGATGATCGGGTTGCCATCCGGGGTCAGCGACAGGAGCCCGTTGATCGCCAGCTTCACCCCGACCGACTCGTCGCCCACGATCTCCGGGAAGAGCTCCAGGGCGTCCTCGAGCTGGGGGTCGAAGTCCTCCTGGGTGAAGGGCAGCATCGTCGGCGACAGGGCGGAGGCCTGGATCGAGGGGATGTCGTCGGCCTCCATGAGGATCGCCCGGTGGGCGTACGAGCCGATCTCGAAGCCGTTGCCGTGCTGCCGCTCGTACATGTTCGTGTCCATGTCGCGGACGATCGGATAGTCGACCTCCGACTTCGCCGTCGCGAACCTCGGCACCGGCCCGATGTCGATCATCTGGTGGACCGCCGGCTGGAGCGGGATGGACGCGCCGGCCATCCGCGCGATCCTGGGGCTCCAGATGCCGCAGGCGATGACGACGACATCGGCCTCGACGTCGCCGGCATCCGTCCGGACGCGGGTCACCCGGCCGTCCTGCGTGTCGATCCCGGTGACCTCGACCCCGGCGGCGACGGTCAGCGCGCCCAGGTCCATCGCCGCCTGGCGCATGAGCGTGCCGGCCTGGAGGGAGTCCACCACGCCGACGCCGGGCGTGTAGAAGCCGCCGAGGATGACGGTCTCGTCGATGAAGGGGACCATCGCCTTGACCTCGGCCGGTGTCAGAAGGCGGACCCCTTCGACGCCCCACGAGATCGACGATGCGATCCGGCGCTTCAGCTCCTCCATCCGCTCCGGCGTCCGGGCGACCTCGATGCCGCCGCACTCGTGGTAGACGCCGAGCTCGCGGTACTGGTTGGCGCTGTCGAGGGTGAAGGCCGCCATCTCCTTGGAGTGGTCGGTCAGGAAGATGAAGTTCGAGGCGTGGCCGGTGGAGCCGCCGGGGTTCGGGAGGGTGCCCTTCTCGACGAGCACGATGTCGCGCCAGCCCTGCCTGGCCAGGTGGTAGACCATGCTGTTGCCGACGATCCCGGCCCCGATGACGACGACCTTCGCGCGCTCCGGCAGCGTTGCCATGACTCCCTAGCCTCCAGTGCCCGCACACCGACACGCGGGTGGCGCCCGCGCAAGGCGGGTCAGGCGAGATTGACGACGACGGTCTTGAGCTCCGTCAGGCGCTCGATGAGGTAGCGCCCACCGACCCGGCCCAGGCCGCTCTGGGACCCGGCCCGGCCGCCGAACGGGAGGTGCGACTCCCAGTAGTTCGTGCCTTCGTTGATGTTGACCCATCCGGCCCGGACCGATTCGGCGAACCGGAGCCCGGCCTTGAGGTCACTGGTGAAGATCGCGTTGAGGAGCCCGAAGGCCGAGGCGTTGACGACCTCGATCGCCTCGTCGAGGCCGCGAATCCGGGTAATCGGCGCGACCGGCCCGAACGTCTCCTCGCGGGCGATCTCCATCCCCGCCTGGACCCCCGTGATCACGGTCGGCTGGAAGTAGAGGGGGCTGCCAAGGCCCGGGCTGCGGGCCCCGCCGGCGACGACGCTCGCGCCGCTGGCGAGGGCCTGGGCAACGTGGCGCTCCGTCTTCGTGGCCGTCTTCTCGTTGTTGAGCGGCCCCATCGTCGTCAGCGGATCGAAGGGATCCCCGAGGCGGGTCTCGCGCCGGATCGCGCTCGTCAGGTGGTCGAGGTAGGCGTCGTGGACCCGCTCGTCGACGAGGATCCACTCCCCCGCCGTGCAGCTCTGGCCGGCGTTCAGGAAGCAGGCGGTGAGGGTCGCGGTGACGGCGGCATTCAGGTCGGCGTCGTGGAGGATGACGAGCGGACCGTTGCCGCCCATCTCGAGGAGGAGCTCCTTGCCGAGCGCCCGCTCCTCGATCTTCCGGCCGGTGGCGCTCGAGCCGATGAAGCCGACCGCGGCGACGTCCGGGTGGCCGGCGAGCTCGTCGCCGACCTCCGAGCCCGGCCCGGTCACGAGGTTGAAGACCCCCGCCGGCAGGTCGCCCTCGGCGAAGCAGGCGGCGAGGACGGTCGCGCACAGCGAGGTCGAGGTCGCCGGGTTCCAGACGACGGTGTTACCCGCCGCGAGGGCCGGACCGACGATCTCGGCCGGCATCGTGTAGGGCCAGTTCCAGGGCGTGATGACGCCGACGACGCCGAGCGGCACGCGGTAGACGAGGACCCGCTTCCGGGGATCGATCGAGGGCGGCATGATCCCGTCGAGGCGGGTCGCGTCGGCGGCGGCCATCCGGACGTAGACGATGAGCTCCTCGACCTCGCCGTAGGCCTCGGCCTGGAGGGGCTTGCCCTGGTCGAGGGTCAGGGCCGTGGCCAGCTCGTCCCGGCGAGCCTCCAGGACGCGGGCAACGCGCTCCAGGGTGGCCGCCCGGTCGAAGGGCGAGCGGGCGCCCCAGGCGGGCTGGGCGGCGTAGGCCGCGGCGATCGCCCGTTGGGCGTCGTCCCGGCCGCCCTTCGGGAGCGTCCCGATCCGCCCACCCGTCGACGGGCTGGTCGCCTCGAAGGTCTCGCCCGACGCGGCCGCAGTCCAGGCGCCGTCGATGTACATCGCGGCATCGCGGACGGCGGTCGGATCGACGGACAACGTGCGCTCCTGTTCCCAGGCGTGGTGGGCTGCGCCTCGACAGTTGGGACGCGGGACAGTGTGGACCGGGCGCCCGCCGGCCCGCAACCCGGGCACATCGAAGGCGGGGCGCCTCGGGCGCCCCGCCTTCCGAGTTCGCGAGGTCGGCCGGGGCTACTCGGCCGGGATCTCCGCGTGGATGGCGTCGAGGTCGACGCCCTGGGCCCGGCGGTAGAACCGGGCGACGACGTAGATCAGCGCCGCGGCCCCATACAGGATGCCGAGGAAGATGATCGAGGTCGGGTTGATAACGCCGATGCCGTAGAAGTCGTCCCAGATCCAGAGGTACAGGATCCAGCCGAGGAACAGGGTCGTGATCCCGCCGGCCAGGCTGATGAGCGGCAGGCCCAGGACGTTGAAGCGGGCGATCGGCGAAGCCTGGTACAGGTCGCGCTTCCACCACGGCAGGATCGTCGCCGCGATCGAGCTGCCGAGGAACGTGACGGCGATGACGAGCGACGCGTCGAGGGTCAGGCCCACGAAGTCGGCGTTGTAGGCATAGAGCCAGCTCAGCACGACGGACGGGACCATGATCAGGAGCAGTGCCACCCACGGCACCGCTCGTCGCTCGGATACCCGGGCCGCGGCCTCGGGCAGGATCCGGTCGAACGCGGCGGCGAAGATCATCCGCGTCGATGACAGGAAGAGCGTCCCGGCCCAGCCCAGGAACCACGCCCCGGCCAGAACCACGATCACCATCTGGACGATGTGGCTGTCGATCAGGAACGACGCCAGCAGGATCGGGTAGGCCCATTGCGAGATGACCGGGTCGGGTGCGCCCTCGAAGCCGTACAGGGCGTCGAGGTAGTTGACGTTGGCGCTCTGGAAGAAGATCCAGCCGAAGGCCTTCGCGGCCAGTAGGACGAAGACGATCGCGAGGATCGCCGTCACCCAGATCCCGCCGAGCATGCCGTTCAGGACCTTCCGGAAGTCGCCGGCGCCCCGGACCTCACCGTACAGGGTTGCACCCCAGTTGGGGTAGAGGATCCAGAACATCATCAGAGGGATGAGGGTCAGGGTCCCCGGCCCGAACGCGAACGGATCGAGGTCGCTGAAGGCGTAGCCGTAGCCGGCCTCGGCATCGAGCGTCGCCTGGTAGGCGTTCGAGGCGCCGTACAGGGACGCCGCCTCGCGGTCGTAGGCCGCCTGGAAGGCGTCCTGGCCCGAGACCAGCAGCAGGATGAAGACCACTGCCAGGACGGCCAGCCCGATCCACAGGCTGGCCCGCTGGATCCGGGCGTAGCCGGCCATGCCCAACGAGACGAGGAACGTGACCAGGGCGATCACGATCAGCGAGACGGTGAACTGGCCGGTCTGGGTCCCGAAGAACTCCGCCACCCCGGACGCACCCAGCAGCGCGGCCAGCGGCTGGACGAACTGGATGTTCAGGATGTTGCCGTAGATCGGGGCCCAGAGCGCCAGGATGAACCACCAGCCGGTGGCCGCCAGGACGAAGCCGATGCCGCCTCGCCACCAGCCGATGACCGCCCCGGCGACGAGCCCGGCGGCGCCGGCGACGAGCGGAATGGGGTCGGCGAGGGCCATCGCCCCGGCCACGAGGTAGGCGGTGATCGCCCCGACCGCGGCCCCGACGACGGCCCCGGGGATGCCGTCGAGGACGCGCGTCTGCCAAACATAATCGCCGCCGGCCCGCGGCATGACCGCAATGAGACCCGCGTACGTGATCGCCAGGAACGTCACCGCGACGGCCGAGACGAGGATTGCCGCGATCGGCGAGCCGTCGGCGACCCAGCCGAAGACCGGAAACGCGTAGTACATGCCGAGGGTGACGAGGTTCACCGACATGAACGAGTAGGTGAACGCGTCGAACCCGGACCAGCCCTTGACCAGGCCGGTCGCGTTGCGCAGGAAGAGGGCCGGGGCGCTGCCGCCACCCTCCGAGGTCATCGTCGTCATCCTTCCTCCCTCACTGCCAGGTCCGTTGGGCGTGGACGCTCAGCCGTTGATCAGCAGATAGCGCTTCACCTCGCCTTTCTTCGGGTCCAGGTCGACGATCGCCGCCTGGAGCACGCCGTCCTCGTAGGTGCTGCCGGGGTTGACGGCCAGGGTCCGGCCGATCCGGACGGCCCCGCGACCCTCGTGGATGTGGCCATGGAGCGACAGCGCCGGGCCGTAGGCGGTGATCGCATCTCGGACGGCCGTCGAGCCCACGGGGGTCAGTGCCTGGCCCCCGGCCACGTAGCGCATGTTCTCGTCGAGCTTTGGCGCGGAGTCGAGATTCGAGGCATACGGCGGAGCGTGGAAGTTGAAGATCGCCCGCCGCGGGTCGGTCACCCCGGCGACGAGTGCATCGATTCGGGTCCGGAGCTCAGCCTCCGGCAGCTCCCGGAACGTCTTCCAGGGCGTGGGGTTGGCCCAGCCGGTGGAGACAAGGCTGAAGCCGTCGAGGGCGATGGTGTTGGCCTCGCCGAGCTCGACGTGCCTCGCAGCCTCGATGATCGGGTCGATCTCGAACATGTCGTCGTTCGCCGGTGACACGACGCAGCGGATCGAACCGCCGCCGAGCCGCTCGTCGGCGAGCTCCATCCAGCGTTGGACGCCGGCGAGCATCTCGGCCTTGAAGCGAGCGTCCACGAGGGCCGGCTCGGTCTGCCAGGTGGTGAGCTCGTCCGGAGTGGTCCGGACCGGGTAGTAGCCGCGATCGGAGATCCGCTTCTCCATGGCCCGGAGCTCGTCCTCGGTCGAGAGCCGGTGGTCCTGCTCCCGGAGCGTCAGCTCCCAGCCGCCGTTCCGGGCGACGATCGGGACCATCGCCTTGCCGGTCATGTCGCCGCCCATGATCAGGACGTCGGCCTTGTGGAACGCGCCGGCGTTCAGGAACTTGCGCCAGCAGACGTCCGAGCCGTGGATGTCGGTGGCGAAGAAGACGCGCATCCTCCCTCCCGAGCCTGGTCAGTCTGCGACGGGCGGGGGCTCGGGGCAAGCCCCGGGCCGCCGATCACGAGGGGCCGTGGCCCACCTCCTCCGGATCGGCGTACCACCTGACCCGGTCGCCGACCCGGGCCCGGAGCCTCCAGCGAGTCGACTTCGGGGCCGCCTCGATCGCCGCGGCGAGGGCCGCGACCTGAGCCGCCGGGTCGAAGCGCGTCGGCCGGCCAACCCCGAGATCGAGATCTTCCGGGACATAGCCGCCGCCGTCGAGGAACCGGGCCAGGACCTCGAGGTTACCGGTCACGGTCCGCCACCAGCCCCAGTCGTTCGAGGTGTATGCGGTGAGGGCGGGCAGGCTGACGGCACCGAGGCCATGTCGAGTGTCCTGGGTCCCGTCGTCGTCGGCGAGCGGGTGCTCGGCCAGCAGGACGAGCGCGTCGAGGACGTCCTTGCGATTGATCTTCACGACCTGGAGCTTCGAGAGCAGCAGCTCGGCCAGCGGAAGGGTCGGCTTCGAGACGTCGAGCCGATCGGCGAAGTCGACTCGGTGGCACATCTCGAGCTTGTCCACGAGGACGTCAACGGGCCGCTTACGGGGCGCATCGACGAAGTACGCCTGAGTCCCGCCGAAGAGTGCGTTGTGGCGACGGTCAGGCGTATAGCCCTCGGCTTCGAGAAGAGCGTAGAACGCGCCGCGGTCGCGGCTCCGGGTGGCGAAATCGAGATCGACCTCGACCCGCCGGGTTCGGGCCGGCCACTCCGGGGCGTGGGCCCTGACCGCCATCCCGCCGAGGAGCCGAACCTGGAGGCCACGGGCGTCGGCGAGGTCGACGATCCGCAGTGATTCAGCCAGCGGATCGGCGAGCGTGCGCGAAGCCTGCGGGGACGCCGCATCGACGGCCATCGGCCTTCCTCCGAGTGCCGGCCTGCGAACCGGGAAACGGAACGCGTGGCGGCGAGTATAGGGCCGGCCGGGTCCCGGGACCCGGGAATCTGGCTTGACGCCGCGTTAACAGAGCGCCCAAGATGCGCCACGACGATGGGCCGGGGCTGGACGAACCCCGACCTCGCGGCGTGCCCCGATACCCCGGTAACCGTTTCGGCGTTGCCGAGGCACCCCGCACCCGGCGGAGCCGTTCGGCGTCCCGTCGTCGCAGCAGGATCGCGCGCACACGCGGTGCGCGAACCTTTTAGTTGGAGGAGGAGTTGACCACGACCCGCACGCTGCCCCGCCTCTTCGTGGGCGGAGCCATCCTCATGCTCGTCGCCGCCGCCTGCGGCGGTGGCGCAACCACGGCGCCGACGACGGCGCCAACGGCAACACCGGCCTCATCGGAAGCCGCGGAGCCGACCGACGACCCGATGGCCGCCCTTGTCGCGGCCGCGCAGGCAGAGGGCACCGTCACTACCATCGCCTTGCCGCATGACTGGTGCAACTACGGCGGTGTCATCGACGGCTTCAAGGCCAAGTACGGCCTCGAGGTCAATGAGCTCGATCCGAACGCCGGCTCCGGCGACGAGATCGAGGCGATCCGCGCCAACAAGGACAACCCGGGCCCGCAGGCCCCCGATGTCATCGATGTCGGACTGGCGTTCGGTCCGTCGGCCAAGGAAGAGGGCCTTATCCAGCCGTACAAGGTCGCAACCTGGGACACGATCCCGGATAGCGCCAAGGACGCCGACGGCTACTGGTACGGCGACTACTATGGCGTGCTCTCCTTCGAGGTGAACACCGCCGCGGTCGCGAACCCCCCGGCTGACTGGTCGGATCTGCTCAAGCCCGAATACGCCAGCCAGGTCGCCCTTGCCGGAGATCCGCTGTCGTCCAACCAGGCCATCCAGAGTGTCTACGCGGCGGCTCTCGCCAGCGGCGGCTCGCTCGATGACGCCGCGCCGGGCCTCGAGTTCTTCAGGGATCTCGTGGACGCCGGAAACTTCGTCCCGGTCATCGCCAAGCCCGGCACCATCGCCTCCGGCGAGACCCCGATCACGATGCGCTGGACCTACAACGCCCTCGCCAACCGCGACTCGTCGGCCGCCTCCGGTGGCCCCGCGATCGAGGTGATCGTCCCGGCCAACGGCCGGTTCGCCGGCGTCTATGTCCAGGCCATCAGCGCCTACGCGCCGCACCCGAACGCGGCGAAGCTGTGGATGGAGTACCTGTACAGCGATGAGGGGCAGAACCTCTGGCTGTCGGGCTACTGCCACCCGATCCGCTACGAGAACCTTGTCGCCAACGACTTGGTTCCCGCGGACCAGCTCGCCAAGCTGCCGGACGTAGCCGGGGCGGTCTTCCCGAGCCTCGAGCAGCTCAACGCTGCGACCGAGCTCATCAAGAACCAGTGGGCGACGGTCGTGGGCGCGGTCGTCCAGTGACGGTGAGCCCGACCAGAGCCTGATGCTCGGCCTCCGGCCGTGACGGCGCTCACAGTGCGCGCACGACGCCGTCCCACCTTCGCGTGGGTCGGCGTCGTGCCATTCTTCATGTTCTCGCTGGCGGCCCTGGGGCTGCCTGTCGGGTTCCTCGTCATCGGCAGCTTTCGAGATGGCGATGGCAACCTGACGCTCCAGAACTTCGCCGACCTGACGACCGGCACGATCCCGACTGCGTTCATGAACAGCGTCGAGATCAGCCTCGTCACCGCGATCGCCGGTGGCATCTTCGGGTTCATGCTCGCCTGGGCGGTGATCATGGGCGGCCTGCCCGGCTGGATCCGCTCGGCGGTGATGACCTTCTCGGGCGTCGCCTCGAACTTCGCAGGCGTCCCGCTTGCGCTGGCCTTCGTGTTCACGATCGGCAACCTCGGCCTGATCACGAAGTTCCTCGCCGAAAACGGGATCAACCTGAGGCGCGATCTCGGATTCACGATCTACAGCAAGACCGGGCTCGAGATCGTCTACCTCTACTTCCAGTTCCCGCTCATGGTCCTCATCATCGCCCCGGCCCTGGACGGTCTCCGCCGCGAGTGGCGGGAGGCGGCCGAGAATCTCGGCGCCAGCGCCTATCAGTACTGGCGGCACGTGGCCCTGCCGATCCTCGCTCCGTCGATCCTCGGCACGATGATCCTGCTCTTCGGCAACTCGCTCGGGGCCCAGGCGACGGCGTTCCAGCTTACCGGCGGGACCATCGAGATCATCACCATCGCCATCGGCCGCCAGATTCGTGGCGATGTCCTCCACAACCCGGGCCTGGGCTACGCCATGGCCATGGGGATGGTCGTGATCATGGGCTTCAGCATCCTCGTCTACACCCTTCTCCAGCGGCGCTCGGAACGGTGGCTCCGGTCATGAGTGCCGGCAGCGGACCGCCGCCCTTCGGCCCACTCGGGGTCATGCGGTCCTGGCTCAAGCCGAGGCCGGGGTCGTCGCCTCAGAAGCGCCGGCGGAGCTCGCTCGCGGCGTGGGTGATCCTCCTCGTCGGCGTCGCCTACTTCATCGTTCCGCTCATCGCGACCCTGGAGTTCTCACTCCGCCCGAAGCCGACCACGCTCGCCTACACGAACGTACTCGCCGACCCGAAGTTCGGGGGGAGCCTCCTCTACTCGTTCACGATCGGAATCATCACGATCATCGTTTCGCTCTCGATCATCGTCCCGACCGCGTTCTGGGTCCGGCTCAAGGTCCCCGGCCTGCGACCGTATGTCGAGTTCGTGACGCTGATGCCGTTCATCATCCCGGCCGTCATCCTGGTCTTCGGGATCATCCGGGTCTACAGCGCCAAACCCTTCGTGTTCACCGCCACAGAGCTCGGCTCCGACGCGCTGCTCGTGGCGGCCTATGTGGTGCTGTCGTTCCCGTACATGTACCGCGCCGTGGACACCGGCCTCGCCTCGATCGACGTCCGGTCGCTGACCGAGGCGGCCCAGAGCCTGGGTGCGGGCTGGACGCGGATCATCCTCCGGGTCATCCTGCCGAATCTCCGGACGGCGCTCCTGTCCGGGGCCTTCCTGACCCTTGCGATCGTCATCGGCGAGTACACGATCGCGGTCTTTCTGGCTCGCAACAACCAGTTCGGCGTCTACCTCTCGCTGCTCGGTCAGAACAAGGCTTTCGAGCCTGCGGCCGTCTCCCTGATCAGCTTCGGCCTGACCTGGATCGCCATGATCGTCATCGCCCTCATCGGTCGCGGCAGCCGCGACCGGGTCACCGTCGTCGGCGCCCGTTGAGGCAGGAGTAGATCGTCCGATGAGCTTCCTCGAACTAACCGGCGTCCAGAAGTACTTCGGCCCGACCCTTGCCGTGGAAGACTTCAACCTCGCAGCGGAGCGAGGCGAGTTCGTCTCGTTCCTCGGCCCCTCGGGCTGCGGCAAGACGACGACCCTACGGATGATCGCCGGCTTCGAGGCCCCGACCGCCGGCAGCATCGTCCTTGATGGCAACGACATCACGAACCGGCCGCCGAACCGGCGAAATGTCGGCATGGTCTTCCAGTCGTACGCCCTGTTCCCGAACATGACCGTAGGCGACAACGTCGGTTTCGGGCTCAAGGTCCGAGGCCGTCCTCGGGATCAAATCCGGACGCGGGTCGCCGAGCTGCTCGAGCTCGTCCACCTCGGCGACAAGGGCGGCCGCTACCCGTACCAGCTGTCAGGAGGCCAGCAGCAGCGTGTTGCCCTGGCTCGGGCCCTGGCCTTCGAGCCCCAGGTCCTGCTCCTCGACGAGCCGTTGTCGGCGCTGGACGCCAAGATCCGGGTCGCCCTCCGCCATGAGATCCGGGCCATCCAGCGCCAGCTCGGGATCACGACCGTCTACGTGACCCACGACCAGGAGGAGGCCCTCTCGCTGTCGGACCGGGTCGTGGTCATGAGCGAGGGCCGCATCGAGCAGGTCGGCCCTCCGTTCGAGGTCTACAACTTCCCCGCGACCGGCTTCGTCGCCTCGTTCGTCGGGACGCTCAACGTCCTCCCGGCCGGCGTCGTGGATCCTGCCTCCGGACGGCTGTCGGTCGCCGGCCAGGAAATCCGTATGGCTCGGCCGGTCGAGGCTCGGGCCGGGTCGACCTTGACCCTCGCCCTGCGGCCCGAGATGGTGGCCCTTGGGACTGGCCCCGATGGCTCCAACCGCCTGACCGGTCGGGTCGCCGACGTCAGCTTCCTGGGCTCGATCGTCCGGATCCGGATCGAGATCGCCGACGGCGTCGTCATCATCCTCGACGTCTTCAACGAGCCGACACTGGACCTGCCGGAGCTCGACGCCTCGGCCACGATCTCGTTCCCGCCGGAGGGTCCGCTCGTCCTGGCGTCGGACGCCGTCGCCGTCGCGGCGGACGAGGTCGCAGCGGCCGAAGCCGCGCTCTGAGTGCGGCCGGGCCTCGACGCTCGGTGGCTGCGGCCGAATCCCACCCGCCGGAGGCTCGCGGGTCGTGGCCGCTCGCCGGCCTGGAGCTGGCGATCTTCGACAAGGACGGCACGCTCATCGAGTTCGACCGGATGTGGGCCGGTTGGGCCCGCGACCTGGCCGACCGGCTGGCCGCCGCCGGTGGTGGGCGCCGCCTCGACGGCCTGGTCCACGAGGTGCTCGGCGTTGACATCCGGAGCGGCCGGGTCCTGCCGCACGGCGGGCTCGCCGCGACGCCGATGGCCCGCCTTCGCGAGTCCCTCGAGGATGCTCTCGTCGGGACCGGCCGTGGACGAGAGGCAGCGCGACGGCTCGTCGACGCGGCCTGGCAGGCACCGGACCCGGTGGACCTCGCCCATCCGGTCGCGAACCTGCCGTCCCTCCTCACCGGCCTGCGCCGAGCCGGGCTCGGTGTCGCCGTCGCGACCTCGGACGATCGCGAGCCGACGGAACGGACCCTCGCCCACCTCGGGATCGCCGAGCTCGTGGATGCCGTGGCCTGCGCCGATGACGGCCGGCCGGTGAAGCCCGATCCGGCGGCGATCCACTGGCTCTGCCGGACGCTCCGGGTTCCCGAATCACGGACCGCGGTGATCGGTGATTCCCCTGCGGATCTGGCGATGGGCCGAGCCGCCGCGGCCGGCCTCGTGGTCGGCGTCCTGACCGGCGTGGGCGATCAAACGACCCTCGCCGTGGATGCCGACCTGATCGTCGATTCGATCCAGGACCTTGCGCCGCCGGCCTGAGCCGCGCCAACCGGGTCGGGCGGCCCGGTACTCCCTTCCTATCGTGCCCGCGGCAGCCCCGGTCTACGGTTGCCGCGGTGCCGGCCTGTGCGCGCCCGCACCACGTTTTCACGCTGGCGCGGGGGGCGCGAACCGAGCCGGAGGAACTCGCAGCCGCATGGCCCTCGCCGCCCGATCGACACCCCGGGGACAGCTGCTCACCCTCGAGGAAGCGGCTGCGATCGCCGGCGTCCGTCTCGCCACCATCCGCGCCTGGTGCGCCTCCGGCCGCCTGCCCTCGAGCGGCGGCGAACGACGGGGAACCCGGCGCGTCCGCCGGTCCGACCTGGAACGGGCCCTGGCGGAGCGGCGCCGGCCGCGACGCACGACGGTGCCCCCGCCCGAGACCGTCCTCCGGCAGCTGCCGCGACGACGCGAGCCGCGCGGCGACACGGCCCTTCGCCGCCTGGCGGCGGAGCTGTCCGGGAGCCCGGACATCGCGCGGCTCTTCAACGACGTCCTCGACGACTCGATCCGGCTGTTCCAGGTCGATCGGGTCGGGCTGTGGCTGTGGAACGCCGATGGCGCCGACCCGGTCCAGCTCGTCGCCTCTCGCAATCTGCCCGAGGAGCTCGTCGCTTTCTCGCGAACCCTGACCCCGAACACGCGGACCGGGGAGCCCGGGCCGTTCCTCGACGGCGCAGTCCGGATCTCGGTCACGAGCGACGACCCGGGGGTCTCGCCGGCGCTCCGGGCGATCTATCGCCGTCACCGGATCCGCCACGCCTGCTTCGTCCCGATCGTGTTCCGGGGCGAGCACCTGGGCGTGCTGGCGCTCTATCACGGCCGGGCATATCACTGGACGCTCGACGAGCAGTCGCTGGCCCAGAGCTTCGGCGACAGCATCGCGACGGCCCTCGGCAATGCCCGGCTGGTCGAGTCGGTCAACAGCCTGGCGGCCCGGCTTCGCGCCATCCAGGACCTCGCCGCACGCCTGAACGGGCTGACCGACGTCCGCGGGATCGGCGAGGCGATCGTCGCCGAGGCCGGCATGCTCATCGCCTTCGACACGATCCGGATCTATCGGATCGACCACGAAACCGGCTGGTGCGAGCCCATCGCCTTCCACGGCGTGTTCATGGGCAGCGCCAATCCGACGGCCGAGATGCTCCGGGTCAGAGTCGGGGCCGGGCTCACCGGCTGGGTGGCACAGCACGACGAGAGCCTCCGGATCGGCGATGCCCAGGCCGATCCCCGGAGCGTCGTCGTCGGCCGGGCGGACGGGCCCGAGTCCATGCTCCTGGTGCCGATGACGTTCGAGGGCCGGGTTCGCGGCGTCATCGTCCTGTCCCGGCTGGGCCGCGATCGTTTCGACGCCGACGACCAGACGACCCTGACGATCTTCGCCGGATATGCCGCCCAGGCCGTCGTGAACGCCGAGCGCCTCGAGCAGCTCCATCGTCAGCAGCTCGAGCTGGAGCATCAGCTCGCCAGCCAGCGCCGTCTCCTCGCGGTCAACGAGCGGCTCCTCTCGACGCTCGATCCCTCGGGCGTCCTCGAGCTGATCGCCGATTCCCTCAAGGCGGTCGTGGCCTACGACGCCCTTACGATCTACCGGGTGGATGCCGAGCGGGGCGTCCGCCGGCCGGTCATCGCCCGGGACCGCTTCGCCGAGGTCATCCTCGGCTACGAAGCGCCCCTCGGCGCGGGGATCACGGGCTGGGCCGTGGAGCACCGCGAGGCGGTCCTGGCCAACGATGCCCTGAGCGACCCGCGCTCGATGCTGATCCCGGGCACCCCGTCGGAGGACGAGTCCCTCATCGTCGTCCCGCTCATCGCCGAGGGCGAGGTCCTGGGCAGCCTGAACGTCGGCCGGATGGGCCGCGAGGAGTCGTACTTCTCGGAGAACGAGTTCGAGCTGACGAAGCTCTTCGCCGCCCAGGCGGCGATCGCCCTCCGCAACGCCGAGGCCCACGGCGAGGTCAAGGTCCAGGCGGAGCGCGATGCCCTGACCGGCCTGCGCAACCACGGCAGCTTCCAGCGAGAGCTCGGCTCGACGATCGAGGCCGCCGGCGGCGGCCGCTTTGCCCTTCTGATGATGGATCTCGACCGCTTCAAGGCGTACAACGACACCGTCGGCCACCCGGCCGGCGACGTCCTCCTGGCCCACGTCGCCCGGGCCATCGAGGCCTCCATCCGGGCCGGCGACCGCGCCTACCGGTATGGCGGCGACGAGTTCGCGGTGATCCTGCCCGACGCGCCACGGGCCGGCGCCGAGGAGGTCGCCGAGCGCATTCGGGTCGCCGTCGAGTCACTTCGGCCCGATCCGGCCGGGCCGGCGACCTCGATCAGCATCGGGCTCGCCTGCTTCCCGGACGATGGGGCGACCAAGGATGCCCTCGTCGAGACCGCCGATTCGATCCTGTACCTGGCCAAGGGGTCGCGACTCCGCGGCAGCGTCCGTGACCCCTTCGTGGCGGCCCTGGACGAGACCGCCGGCGAGCTCCTCGAAGGCAGCAGCCCCGACCAGCTGCTCCGGACGATCCTGGCCCGGGCCGCCCGGTTGCTAGGAACCCCGCACGCCTACCTGTACCTCGTCCAGCCCGACGGCGCGCACCTGGAGATCCGGGCCGGGTTGGGCCTGTTCTCGGACTACATCGGCCACACGATGTCGGCGGGCGAGGGCCTGGCCGGCATCGTGTACCGGACCGGCGAACCCGTCGCCGTCGACGACTACGCCACGTTCGCCGGCCGCTCGCCGGTCTTCGACGGCCCACAGGTCGGCGCCGTCCTGGGTGTGCCTCTGACCTCGGGCGGCCGGGTCGTCGGCGTCATCGGCCTGGCCTCCGGGCCCACGGGCCGGACCTGGCACCAGCCCGAGGTCGACGCCGTGAACCGCTTCGCCCAGCTCGCCTCGATCGCCCTCGAGAATGCCCGGCTGCAGGAGGCCGCCCGCCACGACCCGGGCGACCCGGTCACCGGCCTGCCGGCCCGGGAGGTCCTGCTGCGGCGAATCGAGGAAGCGCTCGTCGCCGACCAGGCCGCGGCGGTCGAGCCGGAACCGGTGGCCGTCATCCTCCTCGACATCGACCGGTTCAAGGTCATCAACGAGTCGCTCGGCCACGCCGAGGGCGACCGGGTCCTCCGCGAGGCCGCCCGGCGGGTCGCGCTGGGCCTCGGTCCCGGCGACGTCGCCGCCCGCTTCGGCGGCGATGAGTTCGGCATCCTGCTGTCGCCGGGCGACGCGGACCGGGCGACGCGATTCACGGACGGCATCCTGTCCGAGCTGAAGTCGCCGTTCGAGCTGGACGGCCGGGTGTGGTTCATCTCGGCCAGCATGGGCCTGGCGATCGGCCGGCCGGGTCTCTCGAGCGCCGGCGATCTCCTCCGCGAGGCCGAGGTGGCGCTCGTCCAGGCCCAGGCCGACCCGACCCTGCGGGTGGCCCGGTTCGACCCGATCCGGAGCCGCGAGGCCCTCGAGCGAGTGGACCTGGAAACCGACCTCCGCGGCGCCATCGAGCGCCGCGAGCTGGCCGTCCACTACCAGCCGATCGTCGATCTCCGGACGGAGCGGATCGTGGGCTTCGAGGCGCTCGCCAGGTGGCCCCACCCGGAGCGGGGCCTGGTCCCGCCGTCGGCGTTCATCCCGCTCGCCGAGGAGACCGGCCTCATCGGCCCGCTCGGCGCCCAGGTCCTGGAGCTGGCCTGCCGCCAGGCCCGCGCCTGGCGAGAGCGCTGGCCGGGCGAGCGGCTGGTCATGAGCGTCAACCTGTCCCCCCGCCAGTTTGCGGATCCCGGCCTCGTTGACTCGATCGCGGGGGTCCTCGAGATGAGCGGCCTGGATCCCGCAGCCCTCGAGCTCGAGATCACCGAAACGTCGGTGATGGACCGTTCCGACGCCGGCCTCCGGTCGCTGGCGGATCTTCGCGCTCTCGGCGTCCGCCTCGTTCTCGACGACTTTGGGACGGGCTGGTCGTCGCTGGCCTACCTGCGTCAGCTGCCGCTCGACACGATCAAGATCGACCGCGCGTTCGTGACGGAGCTCGACGAGACGGACCGGAACGTCGCCATCGTCCAGGCGGTCCTGTCACTGGCCCACGGCCTCGGCGTCAGCGTCGTCGCCGAGGGCATCGAGACCGCGCTCCAGGCCCGCCGCCTGCGGGAGCTCGGCTGCGACATGGGCCAGGGCTACGCCTGGTCGCGACCGCTCGCCCCCGAGCGGATCGAATCGATCCTCTCGACGGGGCCGGATCAGCGCCTGCTGCCGAGCAACCTCAGCAAGAACAGGAAGAGGTTGACGAAGTCGAGGTAGAGGAGGAGGGCGCCGAGGATGGCGGCCTTCTCCACCGAACCGGCCTGGGCCACGAGCCCGCCGGCCGCGATCTTCTGGGTGTGGTACGCGGTGAGGACGGTGAAGAGCACGACCCCGATGAGCGAGATGACCCAGCCGAGCGCGCCGCTGGGGAAGATGAGGTTCATGATCATCGCCACGAAAAGGCCGATGACGCCCATCGCCAGGAAGCCGCCGAGGCCTGCCAGCGCGCGCTTCGTGACCACGCCGTAGATGCCCGCTGCGCCGAACATCGCCGAGGCTGACAGGAACGCCGTCGCGACCGACGGGCCTTCGTAGAGCGACACGATCATGCCGATCGTGAAACCGAGCGTCGCGGCGTAGACGAAGAAGAGGCCGAGGGCGAGCGTGGCGTTCATCCGGCCGATGCCGAGGCTGATGCCCCAGGCCAGGGCGAGCTGCCCGAAGACGATCGGGAGCCAGGCCCCGGCGACGGCGTCGAGAACGGCCGTGCTGCCCTGGACCACGAAGGCCACACCGGCGGTCAGGATCAGCCCGGCGAACATCCACAGGAAGGCCTGACTGAGGTATCCGGTCGCGATGGCGGCGGACGGCCGGACATCGGCCTGGGCCTGGAACGGGGACTGGAAGCTCATCGAGGTCCTCCTGGTGGGCCGGCGGCCCGCGAGCGCGGGCCCGGACGCGTGTCGCGCCTGGCGGGGGTCGCCCGCCTCGATTCTGCCGATTCGGCGGCTCTTGCCAAGACCCACACGAGGTCGGCCAGCCGGTTGAGGTAGGGGATCAGGTGCTCACCCGGCACGAGGCCTTCGCGGCGCAGGGACACCGCCCGCCGCTCGGCGCGGCGAATGACCGTCCGGGCCAGTTCCAGGGCGGCGCTCGTGACGGTCTCGCCTGGCACAACGAACTCGGTCGGGATGGCGATCGAGGCCTCGGCCTCGGCCAGGAGCGCCTCGATGTCGGCGACCATCGCCGCCGAGACTCGGGTTCGCCCGTCCTCGAGCCGATCCCAGGCATCGGGATTCGTTGCCAGCTCCGCGCCGACCACGAACAGCTCTCGCTGGAGGCGGAGGATGAGCGGCCCCAGGCCGCCGAGGGCCGGCGACAGCGTCCCGGTCCGGCGCTTGGCGCCGAGATTCGCCCGGGCCAGGCCGAGGCCCGCGACGGCCTCGTCGATCGTGCCGTAGGCCTCCGTCCGGGGATCGTCCTTGGCGATCCGCCCGCCACCATAGAGGAGCCCGGTCGTGCCGTCGTCGCCCCTCGTGGTGGCGACAGCCGAGTCGATCGGAGAACGTGCGGTCACTTGTGGCGTGCCATGCCGCCGCTGCGGCGCCCGAGGACAAGGCGGAGCCGAGCACGTGAGCGAGCGCGCTCAAACGTGCGTGAGCGAGCGCGCACAGGCGACAACGCGGTCATCGGGTGATGGCAGCGGCGACCCAGGTCACCACATCAGGCCCGCGTCGCGGGGGTCCCAGCGCTCGGCCAGGAGCGTGACCTTGACGGGATGGTCGACGACCGACTCGACCTGCTCGCGAACCTGCTGGATCATCGAGCCGGCGTACGGGCAGAACGGCGTCGTCAGGATCATCTTGACCTCGGTCTCGTCCTTGCCGAGCAGGATCTGCTTGATCAGGGCGAGCTCGACGACGTTCATCCCGATCTCGGGGTCGACCACCTCCCGCAGGGCATCCAGGATCGCGAGCTCGGTCGCCCGGCGCTCGGGATCGAACGTGGGGGCGGCGGCGGCCGGGGTCGTGTCGGCGGTGTCGGTCATGCGAAGGGGCGCTCCGGTGCTTGGTCTGGGAGCGTACCACCAGTTCGCCGGTCAACCAGTTTGCGCGCCCCGCCGATCGGCGCGTGTCAGGCCGGCGGCTTGATCACGATGCCCGCGGCCCGATACGGCTCCGGCAGGCCGGCGGCCTCGGCCGCGGTCAGGCCCGGACCGGCCAGGGAGCCGTCAGGCTCGAAGAACTCGGCGTAGCGTTCGCGATGGTCGGCCGCGTAGGCGTAGGCGGCGGCGACGCCCATCCGTTTGAGCTCGGGGTGATCCTTGATCAGGGCGGTCAGGGTGTAGCCGTTGCGGCGCAGCTCGAGGAGCTGCCTGACCGTCAGCCGCGAGCCATAGCAGAACGGCTCGCCGTTCATGACGAGCGGATCGGCCTGGACCCACTTGATCGTCATCGCGCCACCGTTCGCGCCTCAGGCGCCCTTGTAGATGAAGGCGATGACCGGGTTGCGCTTCCGGGCATCGCCGCCCAGGCGGCGGTGCCAGCGGAACGCGGCGACGGCGACCTCGATCGAGGCGTCCACCGCCGGCACCGCGCCCGGGGGGATCGTCGTGGCGGCCACGGCCCGAAGGCCGTTCGCGATCGCGACCACGTCGTCCATCGGCACGCCTCGCTTGCGGTAGCGGGGCGCGAGCTGCTCGGCCCAGCGACCCAGGGCGGTCGGGCGGCCGGTGGCGATCGCGTCAGCGAGGCGATCGACCATCGTCTCGGCGTCGGCCAGGAGCTCCCGCAGGGCCAGCTCGGCGTAGCGCTCGCGGAACGTCGGATCGGCGTCCACGGCGACCTCGAGGGCTCGGGCGGCGAGCCGCTGGCGGGCTGCCAGCAGCGCGGCTGCGGCCGCGGGTTCGCCGGCGGACATGTCGGGCGGCGGCAGGCCGAGCGATGGGTGGCTCACGAGGCCGAAGTCTAGCGTGCCAGCTCTGCAACGTCCGACGTTCCGTCCGTCGTGCGCTCGCTACGATTCCGCTGCCATGAACCAGCCCCTCGACGGCGCCATCCCGCCTCGCCAGCCAGGGGAGCGGCCGCCACCAGGCGGTCCGCCGGCCGGACGGCCGGCCGGGGAATCGTCCGGCCGCCTGGATCGCCCGCCCTCGGATCGATATGGGCCGCGATCGGGCGCCGCGGGCGCCGCGGGGCCAGGGGCCGGTGGCTGGCAGGCAGGCGGCGCCCGCTTCCGTCGGACGCTCCGCGCCCTCAGCCCGGCGATCGGCGCGCTCGTCGTGACCGTGGCTGCCCTCGTGGTCGTCGGCGGCGTGCTCGCCGAGCAGCGCGGCCTGCTCTTCGTCTCCGGCATCGGCGGCGCCGCGATCGGTCTCCTCGCCGCACGAGCCGCGGTCTCGCCCGACGGCGTGGCGCCCCCGGCCCTCGCCCGGCGCAGCGTGGTCCGGGTGGCCGTTGGGCTGGCGGTGGTGGCGGTCGCCGCCGCGGGTCTCGGCACCTGGGCGTACGGCCGCCTCGAGGGCGGCGTCCTCGATCCGATCGCCTACCTGTGGTCGGTGTTCGGGCCGCTCATCCCGGCGGAGGCAGCAGTCGCCGCGATCGCGGCCGCCTGGGGTGCCGGCGCGGGCCCCGTGAGGTCCCGCGCGTGACGACGGACCCGCACCGGGCCGGCGACGGCAGGCCGGCCGACGGCAGGCCGGCCGACGGCAGACCGACGGCCGACCCGTCGCGGCGGGCCCGCGCGGCCGCGCTCCGCTTCCGCCGCCCGACAGAGGACGACTACCTGCGAGTCGCCGGGGTCGTCGACGACTGGTGGGACGGTCGCGCCATCCATCACATCCTGCCGCGGCTGTGGTTCCAGCACTTCACCGGGACGTCGTGGCTGGCCGAGGACGACGCCGGCCGGCTGGCCGGGTTCCTCGTCGGCTTCCGGTCGCCCGACCATCCCGAGGTGGCCTACTGCCACATGGTCTCGACGGACCCCAACCTCCGAGGCGCCGGCCTGGGGCGCCGCCTCTACGAGCGGTTCTTCGACGACGCCAGGTCACTCGGAGCGCAGGAGGTCCGGGCCGTCACCTGGCCGGGCAATCGCCGCTCGGTCGCCTTCCACCGGGCCCTCGGCTTCCGGATCGATGCCCGACCCGGGACGCAGAACCTCTACGGGACGCCGGCGGTCGCCGGCTACGATTACGGCACGGAGGACCGGGTGATCTTCGTCCGGGAGGTGTAGGGCCCAGATGCGCAACCTGATCGGCATCGGGATCGTGGCCGACGATTCGACCACGTCGGAGAGCGTCGAGCAGTAGCCAGACCCCGGCGGTCAGGTGGCGCCGGCGCCGCCGGTCTCGCCGACGAACGGCATGCCCAGCCGCTCGACGGCGTCGAGGCTCATCCGGAGGACCGCCGTCTTCGCCGCCGCGACCTCGCGGACGTAGGCAGCCGCTTCGTCGCCGGTCATCGGCCGGCCCCGGACGATCGATGTCGGTCGGCCAACCTGGAGCCACGCCAGGTGGTAGCGATCCATGCTGCCCCAGGCCGCGGACAGCAGGTCGTCGGACAGCTGGAGCCACGTCCGAAGGGCATCGAATGACGGGTTGGCCTGGAGGCGGACACCCTCGTTGATGAGCTGGGACGTCCGGACGATGAGCTCGGTCCGGGTCACGATGCCGGGTCGGGCTGATGCCGGGCGGGCGAGCCGGGTGCCGGCTCGCCGCGGATGAAGGCCTCGCGCTCGGTGCGGGCCCGGAGGGTCACCGGCCCCGGGCGGCCGGTGCCGATCGGCCGGCCCTCGAACCGGGTCACCGGCAGGATGCCGGCGACGCTCGAGCACAGGAACGCCTCGTCGGCCTCGGCCAGGTCGCGGGTCGTCAGCCAGCTCTCCACCGGCCGCAGGCCGGCGCCGGATGCCCAGCCCAGGATCCAGCTCCGGGTCGTGCCGGGCAGGATCGCGCAGGCGAGATCGGGCGTTGCCAGCTCGTGGCCCCGGACGAGGAAGACGTTCGCGCTCGTGGCCTCGGACAGGTGGCCGTCGGTCGTGAGGAAGAGAGCATCGTCGGCGCCGGCGCGTCGGGCCTCCAGTCGGGCATGGACGTAGTCGGCGCGGCTGGTCGTCTTGAGCGTCGCCAGGGGATTCTCGGGATCCCGGCGGATGTCGCTGGCGACGAGGTGGAGGCCGGCCTCGAGGTGGCCGGGCGGCGGCGGAGCGACGGGCCAGGCCTGGATCGCGATCGTCGGGGTGGGGGCGGCCTCGCCGGGCGGTGGCAGCAGGCCCCGGCCGCGAAACGCCCCGCGGGTGACGGTGATGCGCACCGACGCATCGGCGACGGGCCCGGCGAGGCCCTCGACCTCGAGGAGCTCGCGGATCCCGGCCCGGATCCGGGTATCGGCGTCGGCCGGCAGGGCGATGTCGAGGCCGGCCGCCGAGCGGGCGAGCCGGGCCAGGTGGGCGTCGAGCTCGGTCACCCGCCCGCCGCGCGCCCGGAGCGTCTCGAAGATCCCGTCGCCCAGCTGGAAGCCGCGATCGAAGGCCGAGACATGGGCCCCGTCGGCGGGCAGGATCGCGCCGTCGACCCAGACGTGCCGCGGGCCCTCGGTCATCCGTCCACCTCGCGGCCGCCGATCGCCGAGAGCGGCCCGCGGGCCTTCGCCACGGTCTCGTTCCACTCCGCCGCCGGGTCGCTGCGCCAGGTGATCCCACCTCCGACGTGGAGCGTCAGCCGGGCCCCGTCGGCGACGAACGTCCGGATGAGGATGCTCGTCTGCATCGCTCCGTCGGCGCCGATCCATCCGGCCGCGCCGGTATAGGGGCCGCGGCGGACGGGCTCGTGGGCCTCCAGGAGCTGCATCGCCCGGATCTTCGGCGCGCCGGTGATCGAGCCGCCCGGGAACGACGCGGCGAGGAGGTGGAGGGCATCCAGCCCGGGACGGAGGGTTCCCGTGACGGTCGAGACGAGGTGCTGGACGGCCGCCGTTCGCTCGAGACGGCAGAGCCGCGGCACCCGGACTGTGCCCGGCAGGCAGACGCGCCCGAGATCGTTGCGGAGGACGTCGACGATCATGACGTTCTCGGCGCGGTCCTTGGCCGAGGCCAGCAGCTCGCGCGCGAGGTCTCGATCCTCGTTCCGGTCGCGGCCGCGAGGCCGGGTGCCCTTGATCGGGTCGGCGGCCACACGGCCGTGCCGCGAGACCGCCAGGAACGGCTCCGGGGAGGCCGAGACGATCGCCCTGGCCGCACCGGTGACCGGGCTCGCCCCGAGGTCGAGGTAGGCGGCGAACAGCGCCGGATCGCCGGTCCGGAGGCGCCGGTAGAGGGGCCAGGGATCGCCCCGGAACGGCGCCTCCAGGCGGCGCGTCAGGTTGGCCTGGTAGATCTCGCCCCGGGCGATCTCCTCGCGGACGGTCTGGACACCGGCCTCGAAGGCGGCGCGGCTGAGTCCGGAGCGGAGCTCGATCGTCGGCGGCGGCAAGGAGGGTCGGCGGGCGGGCCAGGCCGGGACCCGGGGATCGAGGCCACGGTCGGAGTCGGCTACGGCCAGGAGCCGGTCGGCGACCTCGGCCAGCCGGCTGTCGAGGCGTCCGATCCGCTCGTCGAGGGCCCGGCCCGCCAGCCAGGCCTGGCCAGTCCGCCGATCCCACGCGACGACCCAGTCATGGAGGGCCAGCCGCAGGAGCGGCAGCTCCTGGTCTGCCGCGGCGATGGACGGCAATCGCTCAAGGCGCCGGCCGAGGTCGTACGAGAGGTAACCGACGAGCCCGCCGCTGAATGGCGGTGCGTCCGCGCCGTCGATGTCGATGCTGTCCCCGCTCAGCCGAGCCAGGACGCGCCTGGCCGTGTCGAACGGATCGGGCCCGTCAGCCGGCGCTTCCAGGACCGCGACCGGATCGGCGGCGAGGTAGCTCCAGCGGGCGTTGCGGCCCGGCCGGGCGCTCTCCAGGAGGGCCACGCCGGGGAGATCGCGCAGGCCCTCGGCGACGTCCATCGGGGCGAGGCCGTCGAGCTCGGGAAGGCGGGCGCAGCGGACGCCGGGCGGCAGGCTCGTCGCCCGCGCGAGCCGCAGTCGAGACGGGGTCACCTTGCGATGATAGAGGGCGTCATGACCGATTCATCGATCCGGGTGCGCCCGGCGACCCGCGACGATTTCGAGGCGATCGAGCGCGTTGCCGCCGCGAACGACGAGCCGACGACGGCCCCGCGCTGGCCGGGCTACCTGTACCTCGACCATCTCCTCGAGACCGCGACGCTGCTCGTCGCCGAGCGCGACGGCAAGATCACCGGCTTTGCCGGCGCCGCGATCGTCGGTGG
Source organism: Chloroflexota bacterium (assembly GCA_040752335.1). GTDB lineage: Bacteria > Chloroflexota > Limnocylindria > Limnocylindrales > CSP1-4 > UBA5189. The sequence continues at coordinate 13,764 of JBFMEV010000018.1, read as the reverse complement.
GCGGCGCCCGGCGGCCCACGTCACAGACCTGTTCGTCGATCCCGCGGCCCACGGCCAGGGGGCCGGCGGACGACTCCTCCGCGGGCTCTTCGAGGCCATCGATGTCACCGACTGGACGACGAGCAGCTCGTCCGATGCCAGGGCCATGACCCTCTACGTCCGAGCCGGGATGCAGCCGCTCTGGCCGGTGCTGTACCTGGAGGCGCCGCTGATCCTGCCGGAGGTGGCGCCGCCCGGCGGCGGTCGTCGACCCGGCAGTGATCGTGGGCCCGGCGGCGTCCGGACCCGCGACCTCGACCCGGCGGTCGCGAGCACCCTCGAGCTCGAGTGGAGTGGCCGCGACTTCGCGGCCCAGTACCGGCACTGGTCGTCGCGCCCGGGCGGTACGGCGTTCGTCGTCGAGGTCGACGGGCGGGCCGTCGCCGTCGGCGCCGCTCGCGACGGGCGGATGGGACCGGGCCGCGTCCTCGATCACCTGGCGATGGCGCCCGACGCCGAGCCGGGGCCGGCCCTCGTTGCGGCCCTGGAGAGCGACGCGGTCCGGGGGACCTCGTCTGAGCTCGACCCGGGGGCCCGCCTGACGTTCGCCATTCCCGGTCCCTCGCCGGCGGTCGCGCGCCTGCTCGCCAGCGCTTGGCGGATCACGGATCACGACACGTTCTGTGCCACTGCCCCGGATCTGGTCGCCCCGGCCCGCATCGTCCCCGACCCGAGCCTCGGCTGAAGGTGGTGCGCCGAGGTTGAATCGGCGATCTCTTGACTGGCCGTCACTGGAGCATGTGTGTGACCGGCTCGCCTCGGGGCCCAGCGAGGCGCCCCGGGATTGGCCGTCAACGAACCGTGCCGGGCTGGGTTGTGCGCGACCGAGCAGGGGCAGCTGCGCAGGATGTCATGATTCGTGATCAACGGCGAGCGCCAGGGCCGCCGCCTGGCCGGTCGCCACGCAGATTCCTTGTTTGCCGGTCACGCCGCGGGCGGCGAGGGTGAATGTGGGCTCCGGCCCGCGGCGCGCACCGGGAGAGACCACCCAGCGTGGAGGGCCGCCGGCGTTCGGCCGGCGGCCCCGTCCTCGAACCTGCCTTGGCGGGCAGGGGCAGCGGGCAGCGGCTCAGCCCTTCTCGATCGGGACCCCGATCATGCTCCCCCACTCCGTCCACGAGCCGTCGTAGTTGCGGACCCGGCCGTAGCCGAGGAGCTCGTGGAGGACGAACCACGAATGGCTCGCCCGCTCGCCGATCCGGCAGTAGGTGATGATGTCCTGGTCGTTGGTGACGCCGTTCGCGGCGTAGAGCTCGCGGAGCTCGGCGGCGCTCTTGAAGGTGCCGTCCTCGGCGACCGTCTGGGCCCACGGCACGGACACCGCACCCGGGATGTGGCCGGCCCGCTGGGCCGTCTCGGACAGGCCCGGAGGGGCGAGGACCTCGCCCCGGAACTCGGCCGGGCTGCGGACGTCGACGAGCGCCAGCCCGGCATCGCCGAGGCGCGGCAGGATGTCGTCGCGGAAGGCCCGCAGCGCGAAGTCCGGCTCGGGCAGCTCGTAGTCCGTCGCCGGGTAGCTCGGCACCTCGGTCGTGGTCGGCAGGCCGCGGGCCGTCCAGAGCTTCCAGCCGCCGTCGAGGATCCGGGCCTTCCGGTGCCCGTAGAGCTGGAGCTGCCAGTAGGCCCAGGCGGCGAACCAGTTCTGGTTGTCGCCGTAGACCACGATCGTCGTGTCCGGTCCGATGCCGCTCCCCTGGAGCAGCCGGCTGAAATCGGCCCGGCCGGCGATGTCGCGGGTCAGGCCGTCGGACAGCTGCGTCGTCCAGTTCCAGCTCACCGCCCCGGGCAGGTGGCCCCCCTCGTAGATGGTGGTATCGACATCGACCTCGACGAACCGGATGGCGGGGTCGTCAAGGTGTGCGAGCGCCCAGTCGGCGGAGACGAGCGCGTCATTGGCGTAGCCGTTGGTAGTCATGGGATCGAACCTCCGAAATCGGCGCGCCGGGCGCGCCGGGGACGTCAGGGACGCGGGGCGGGCGGGCGACCGGTCAGGCGCGGCGTCGGAGCGACGTCGCGGACCGGGCCCGCCGGGGACACGCGCAGCGGCCCATGCCCAGCGGCGTCGATGTCCCGGCCCAGCGCTCGACCCGCTCAGTCATGGCCGGTCGTCCGCTCGCGTCGGCTGAAGTCGAGAAGCGCCTCGCGGCAGGCGGCCGCCTGGCGCTGAGCCTGGCGCACGATCCAGGGATCGACACGCGTCGAATCCTCGATCGTGACGGTCGCCCCGGAGGGCCCGTCCTCGACGACGATCCCGCCGGTCATTCGGTAGTCGGCGGCCCAGTTCGCGGCGAGTTGGAGGATCGCATCACCGACGACGCGCTCGGAGAAGAGCCAGTCCACGTAGGCGGCGTTGAGGCGGTCGACGATCGCGGCCAGGCGAATCGGGCGTCCGCGTTCCAACCGCGCCACGAGGTCCGTGACGCGGAGGGCCGTGAATGGATCGCCGGTCTCGGCGATGACCGGCGGCGCGATCGAGGGGTCCGGGAGGCCGGCGGGCGCGGGACGCAGGTCGCCGAGCGTAGAACCGGGGGCCGCTTCTGCCTGGATCACCGGGGCGTCGATCTCCGAGTGGGACGCTGGGAATTCGAGCGCCGAGACTAGCACGGACCCCGCGATCAGGCCGCGCCGGCCTCGACCTCGTCCGGTGGCGGCCCGGCGTGGCCCGTATGAGGCTGGCTCATGGATCATGCGCGGAGCAAGCGTGGCCACCCGCAAGCCGTGCCCGCCCGGCGTGTGTTTTCGAGGCCCGGTGAGCAGCAGCACCGAATCCGATGAGTCAGCCAGATGAACAGCGACGGCCGTCGAGGCGGGCGCCAGTCGCCTGCTGCGAGACCGGCGCCCTAGAGCAGCTCGCCGTGGGCGGAGGCGGTCGGCTCGCCCTCACGCGGTCGCGGCTCTTCGCCCGGGCCGTACTCCCGGCGCTCGGCGGCCCCGCCGGTCGCGCCGCCCGGTTCGATGCCCTTCAGCGGCGCGCCGGCCCGGCCCTCGATCGCCCCGACCCCGAACGGCACCCACTTCGAGGGGTCCTGGAGCCGATGGGCCTCGACGTTACCGCGCTGGTGCGTCTCCTCGAACCCGGCCGGTTCGATCCACAGCCGCTCGCCTTCCAGGAGTCCCAGGACGCCCGACTGGCCCGGCTCCGGTCGCTGGGCCTGGCAGTACCGGCACGACGCCTGGTCGTGCTTCTGGTACGTCTCGGGCTCCTCGTACGTCGTGATGTAGCCCTCGTAGTTTCGAAGGACGACCTTGTGGTCCGAGTACGAGATGAGGTAGTTCGGCATGACCGGGATCTTGCCGCCGCCACCCGGGGCATCGATGACGTAGGTCGGGACGGCATAGCCCGAAGTGTGGCCGCGGAGGCCCTCCATGATCTCGAGGCCCTTGCCGACCGGCGTCCGGAAGTGCCCGGAGCCTTCGACGAGGTCGCACTGGTAGAGGTAGTACGGCCGGATCCGGTTCGCGACGAGCTTGTGGACGAGCGAGCGCTGGATGTGGACGCAGTCGTTGACGCCGGCGAGGAGGACGCTCTGGTTGCCGATCGGCAGGCCGGCCCGGGCCAGCCTGTCGACCGCCCGGCTGACCTCGGGCGTGATCTCGTTGGGGTGGTTGAAGTGGAGGTTGATCCAGAGCGGGTGGTACTGCTCGAGCATCGAGCATAGCTCGTCGTCGATGCGCTGGGGCAGGAAGACCGGCACCCGTGACCCGATCCGGATGATCTCGATGTGGGGGATCTCGCGGAGGCCGCGGAGGATCCGCTCGAACAGCTTGGGGGCCAGGGTCAGGCCATCGCCGCCGGAGATGAGGACGTCCCGGACCTGGGGCGTCCGGCGGAGGTACTCCAGCTGGGCCTCGTGCTCGCGGCTGTTGAAGTTCTGGGTCGGGTCGCCCACGATCCGGCTTCGGGTGCAGTAGCGGCAGTAGCTCGCGCACTGGGTCGTGACGAGCATCAGGACGCGGTCGGGGTAACGGTGGACGAGGCCCGGGACCGGCGAGTGGCGGTCCTCAGCCAGGCTGTCCTCCATCATCGCCGTGAAGGCCTCGCGCTCCCGGGCGGTCGGGATGACCTGGCGGCGGATCGGGTCGGTGGGGTCGTCGGGGTCGATGAGACTGATGAAGTACGGGGTGATGTCGACCCGGAACTTGTCCGGGGCGGACAGGCCGGCTTTCTCGTCCTCGGTCAGGTTCAGGACCCGGCCGATCTCCTCGAGGGTGTTGACCCGGTTCGAGAGCTGCCAGCGCCAGTCGTTCCACTTGTCGTCGGGCACGTCCTCGTAGATCGGGGCACGGCGGCTGACCGCGGGCTTGCCATCCAGCCCGAGAGCCTTCGCCGGGTCACGCGGGTTGACCCACGGCCCCTCGGCGGCTGCCGCGCGCGCGTCCTGGTGCACGACCGCTGCCTTGATCTCCTTGGCGTCCACGCGGGTCGATCTCCTCGAGCGCGATCGGTCGAGCCGGCGGCGCTCCACGCCGACCTCGTCAGCGCATAAAGTCTATGCAGTCTGCATGCCGGCCGATCATAGCGCGAGGGTCCTGCCGGGTCCAGCCGATCGGGCGATCGGCAGCACGGCGGTCGTCGCTACCGCCGCCCGTTGTTTTCGAGTCACGAAACGGTGCTCAAGACCTGCTAACGGGCCCTGCACGGGCCCCCTTGACACCGCTTGATGCCTGACAATCGACGAACCCAACCAACGGACCGCCAGAGCGCCGAACGCGGGGCCGCAACGCAGGATTCCGTGACTCGCGGTCAAGCAGCCAGACGATGGGGCGACGGGCCGAGTCGGCCGGCGGTCGAGCCGCCGCCGGACAGGTCGGCCGCTATCATCCGGCGGATGCACGACCAGCCATCGCGCGAGGCCCTGCCCGAGCACGTCGCAGCGAACCGCGAGGCCTGGGACCGCTGGGCACCCGAGTTCGAGCCGCGCGGCGAGCGCGCCTGGGCCAAGACCACCGCCTCGTGGGGCATCTGGAACGTGCCGGAATCCGAGCTGCGGCTGCTGCCCGACGACCTCGCCGGCCGCGACGTCATCGAGCTCGGCTGCGGGACCGCGTATGTCTCGGCCTGGCTGGCCCGCATGGGCGCCCGGCCCGTCGGGATCGACAACTCGCCGAACCAGCTGGCCACGGCCCGACGGCTCCAGGCCGAGCACGGCCTGGAGTTCCCCCTCCTCCTTGGCAACGCCGAGACCGTCCCGTACCCGGATGCCAGCTTCGACCTCGCGATCTCGGAGTACGGCGCCTGCCTGTGGGCCGATCCGGATGCCTGGGTCCCGGAAGCTGCCCGCCTCCTCCGCCCCGGCGGGCGGCTCGTGTTCCTCACGAACCACCCGATCTTCATGCTCGTGACCGGGGAGCTCGAGGACGACGGCCCGGCCGGCGATCGGCTCATTCGGCCCTACTTTCACGATCGCCGCTACACCTGGCCGGACGAGACATCCGTCGAGTTCCACCTCTCGCACGGCGAGTGGATACGCCTCCTCCGCCACAGCGGCTTCGAGGTTGAGCGCCTCGTCGAGATCCAGGCTCCCGAACACCCGACCTACGGCGGCGGTGGGGCGCTGCCAGACGAGGAGGTTCCGTTCGGCCTGGCCACCCGCGAATGGGCCCGCCAGTGGCCAACCGAGGAAGCCTGGGTCGTCCGGAAGAGGGGCTGAGCGGCGTCAGCCGCCGGGCCGACGGGGTCCTGTGACGCGGTCACGCAGCCTGGCAGCCCGTGCCCGCAGGGCCGGATGCAGCAGCGCGAGGCTCCCGCCGGCAGCGATCAGGATCGCGGCCACCATGAGCCATCCGAGCGAGGCCCGCGGCTGCTCCGAGACCGTCGGCGTCGCCGCATCAGGCATCGCTCCTGCCGTGGTGCTCGGATCCACCGCCGCGACCTCGCCCGCCGGGGGGCTCGGTCGCTGTGTCTCCGCGCCGGACGGATCGGGCGACGAGCCAGGTCCGGACGCCCCTGGTTCGGCAGAGGCAGCGGCCGGCGAAGCTGTCGCGCTCCCGCCAGCGCCACCGCCGCCGCTCCCGGCCTTGACGGGCGGGTCGAAGCACGCTCCCAGCTGGTCCATCGGGTCGCCCGGGCCGGCCCGTCGATAGAGGCAGACGGTCAGGTGGCCCGTCTTCTTCGGGGTGAACGTCAGGGCGGCGCTGCCGGCGTAGAACTCGGGCACGTTCTCGTACTCGACGACCCATTGGTCGGATGATCGAATCGAGGCGCCACCGACAGCGAAGGCGCGGTAGGTCGTCGGCACGCCCAGGATCAACTGGTAGTCGTCGGGCAGGACGTAGAACATCGGGAGCGTCGAGCTCTTGATCGACCGGCTGGTCGACCCGACGCCGGCCGTGAAGGCCGTCTCGTCGGGCGAGCCGCCGATCGTGTCGTCGATCACCGTGCCGTCCGGGAGGATCGCTCTGAAGGCGACGAGGTACTGCCGCACCGACGACCACGGCAGGGTGAACGTCCACGGTCCGCACCAGCCACCCGACGACGGGCCCTGTGTCAGCGTGTAGCTGAACGTGTCATTCCGATTGCCGTGGTACAGCGACTGGTCGTCGCCGATCATGAACTCCCACATGCAGCGGGTTCCGGAGGGAAGGGCGACCGGGGCGGACCACACCGGCGTGAACGTGACTGGATTGCCCGTGGTCGGCTTGGCCGAGACCGCAATCTCGACGGTCGCTGACAGGGTCAAGGTCAGGGTGCGGACGTTCGACCAATTGCCGACAGCGTCCCGAACCTGGGCAGCCACCGAGACGTCGCCGATCCCGGACGGACTGCCGCCAGTCGAAGGGTCCCGCGGGTCCCAGACGGCGAGCTGGTCGACGATCGGGATCTCGGCTCCCCACGGTGCGCCGTTCGTCGTCGACAGCCTCGCCGCGACCACGCCACTGGACGGATCGTTCGCCCCAAGGTTGAACGTGAGCGTGCCCGCCGGCCCGGTGTCGCTCCACTGCTGGAACGTGTGGAACTCCGGTGGCGTTCGGTCGAGACCGATCGAGGACATCGCCGAAAACCCGTTGAATGCGGCATCCCGCCAGTCGACCTCGACCGTGACAGGGCCGTCCGCAAGACTGCCAGGGTCTCCGAGCGAGTAGGTGACTTGCGGAGCGTATGGAAGCTCGGTCCAGGCACTCCATGTCCCAGTGCTGGAGTGGTGGACCCGAATGAGCGTGACACCGACGTCGTCGGAGGCGGGAACGTCTAGGGTCAGGGTCGGGTCAGCCGTCCACTCGGCGCCGCCGTTGATGACCAAGGTCCCATGCGGAGGCGTCGTGTCGTCGACCGCGTAGGCCGCGACGGGCCAGGCGAGGAGCCCGACGAGGATTGCGAGTGCATGGATTCGTATCCGGCGGCCCGTCCGAGGCATGGTGACCCAGCATGGTAGTCACGGGGCCTGTGTTGCGATAGGCCCAGGTGTCCCTGCAGCCCAGCGGAATCCGGCTACTCGCCGATGACGCTCCAGATGAAGCCCATCATCACGAAGAAGCCGGTGAACATCGCCAGGAGGCCGAGGCCGCCGTACGGCGAGTTCGCGCCCTCGTGGGGGACGAGCTGAAGGCCGATCCCGAAGACCACGGCCCAGGCCACGAACAGCAGGCCGAACAGCCACTTCCCGTTGGGTCCGGTGATGCGGCGGGTCCACGACGCCCGCCCGTCGGCCGCGAAGGCGGCCCGGGCGATGACGTAGATCATCACGACCGTGACGCCGACCGAGGCGCCGAACTCGATGGGGTGGGTGAAGGCAAGGGTGAAGAGCTGCACGTCGGCCCTCGAGGAGGCTGGCGAACGACGCCGGAATGCTAGCACGCAAGCCCGGGGCTACGATGCCCGCGCGATGTCCCAGCTGATCCGGCCGACCGGGCCGCCCGCCTCGCCGCGCGCCCCGGAGCCGGTGGCGTGACAGGCTTCGAGCGGCTGGGTCGGTGGGCCGCCCGGCGACGCTGGTGGATCGTCGCCACCTGGGCGCTGGTCCTGGTCGCCGCGGCGCCGCTCGCCGCGCGGACGAGCGACGCCCTCCGGTCCGGCGGCTTCATCCGCGGGGACCTCGAATCGGCCCGCTCCAAGCTGCTGCTTCACGAGGCGATCGGGGTCCCCGAGGCCGCCGTCGCGGTGGTCTTCCACTCCGACACCCTGCGGGCTGGCGAGCCGGCCTTCGAGGCGGCCGCGGCTCGGGCCGTGGCCGGCGTCCCGGACGCGCCGTACGTGATTGGGATCGTGTCCCACGCCCTCGCAGTGGACCAGGTTTCGACCGACGGCCACACGGCCTACGACGTCGTCACGATCGACCTCCCGGCCGACGATTCGCCGCTGGCCCTGCCGGGGATCCGGGCGGCCCTGGCGGCCGTTCCGGAGCTCGAGGTCGGCCTGGCCGGCGGGCCCGCCTTCTACGGCGATGTCCAGGAGGTCAGCGAGGCGGACCTGCGCCGGAGCGAGCTCATCTCCCTGCCCCTGGCGGCGCTGGCTCTGCTCGTCGTCTTCGGCTCGGTCGTCGCGGCGGCGCTGCCCCTCGCGGTCGGCGGAGCGGCGGTCGTCACGGCCCTTGCAGGTATCTTCCTCGTCGCCTCGACCACCCCGATGAGCATCTTCGTCCTGAACCTGGCGACCCTCCTGGGCCTGGGCCTGGGGGTCGATTACTCGCTCCTCATGACGAGCCGCTTTCGCGAGGAGCTGGCCGCCCGCGGCTGGCAGGATGACGGCGTCGAGGACGCCGTGGGGGCGACCCTTGCGACCGCCGGGCGGGCGGTCTTCTTCTCGGGCCTGACCGTCCTCCTGGGCGTCCTGGGCCTCGTCCTCTTCGAGTTCATGATCCTGCGCTCGGTGGGGATCGCGGGCGCCATCGTGGTGGGGCTCGCCGTCGTCGCCGCGATGACCCTCCTGCCGGCCCTGCTCGCCATCGCCGGCACCCGCCTGGACCGGCTGCGGGTTCGGCGGGTTCGAGCGACGGAGGTCGAGGAGGGTCCGTGGGCCCGCCTTGCCAACCGGGTCATGGATCACCCGGTCCGCGTGCTCGTCCCGACGCTCGGGCTGCTCCTGCTCCTGGGCGTGCCGTTCCTCCACGTTCGGTTCAATGCCCCGGACTCGACGATCCTGCCCGACGAGGTGCCGTCGCGCCAGGCATTCGACCGCCTGACCGACGCGTTCGGTCCCGGGCCGTTCGCGCCGATCGTCCTGGCGGTCCGGACCGACGGCCCGGTCACCTCGCCCGCCAACATCGCCCGCCTGCATGACTACTCGCGGCGGCTGGCCGAGGATCCACGGGTCGCCCGGGTCGACAGCCTGGTCGACGTGGACCCGCGCCTGACCCTGGCCCAGTACCAGCTGCTGTACGGGAACCCGGCCGGCCCGCCCGATCGCTACGTCGCCGAGGCGCTGGCGGCAACGACCCGGGGCGACCTCACGGCGATCACGATCATCACCCCGTACGGCCCGAACGAGGCGCCGGGTCGCGAGCTCGTCGTCGACCTCCGCGCGGACGTCGGTCCGCTCACGCCACCGGCCGGGGTGGAGGTCCTGGTGGGCGGTGGGGCGGCCGATGTCGAGGATGTCGTGGCCGGGATCGCCGCCGATTTTCCCAGGACCGCGGTCTTCATCATCGTCTCGACCTACCTCGTCCTGTTCCTGCTCCTGCGCTCGGTCCTCCTGCCGCTCAAGGCCCTCGTCATGAACAGCCTGTCGATCACCGCCTCGTTCGGGGCGCTCGTCTGGATCTTCCAGGACGGCAACCTCGGGGCGCTTCTCGGGACCCGGCCGTTAGGGTTCGTCGAGACGACCCAGCCGGTGATCCTGTTCTGCGTCCTGTTCGGGCTGTCGATGGACTACGAGGTGTTCCTGCTGACGCGGATGCGCGAGGCATGGGATCGGAGCCACGACAATCGAGCGGCCGTCGCCCACGGCCTCGAGCGGAGCGGCCGGATCGTGACCTCGGCGGCCCTGATCGTCGTCGTCGTGGCCGGCTCGTTCGCCTTCGCCGACATTGTCCTCATCAAGGCCCTGGGGCTCGGGATCGCGGTCGCCGTGGCCCTGGATGCGACGGTTGTGCGGGCCCTCCTCGTGCCGGCCACGATGCGCCTCCTGGGCCGCTGGAACTGGTGGGTCCCATGGCGGCTGGCAGAGCGGCTCCCGGATATCGCCGAGCACGAGCGCGAGGTGCCGTCCTGATGCCGGCACGCGGACGCTCATGACCGGCGTCGCGCCGGGCGCGAACCCGCCCGTCTCCGGGCGACTGCCTTCCGACCGGCCATGCTGCTGGCAGCATCAAGCCGGGGGTTGCGAGAGCCACACGGGCATCGGGAGCGGGGTCGGGACGGCGCGCCGCGCTCGGTCGAGCGGCACCTTGCCTCGGCGCGCCTCCCGGACGGGGACTTGTCGGCCCTCGATCCCGGGATTTGATGCTGCCAGCAGAATCCGGAGACGCAGTCGTGCGAAGTGCCTCCACGTGGCGATCGCCGCTCTCCTGACGGTCCTCCTGGCCGCCTGCTCGGGCCCGATCCTCGCCAACCCGCCGCTCGTCCCGGTCGCGCCACCGACGCCGACGCCCGGGCCGACCCGCCCACCTGACCCGCAGCCGATCGTCTTCCCGCGCGACGACGGGCCCCACGACCGACTGACCGAGTGGTGGTACTACACCGGCCACCTGCAGGACGACGAGGGCGGCCGCTGGGGTTTCGAGTTCGTCATCTTCCGGGCCGAGCGCGGCGGCTTCCCGGTGAGCTGGGCCTCACACGTCGCGATCACGGACGAGGTCGCGGGGACGTTCAGGTACGACCAGCGATCCGAGATCGGGCCGCAGGTCGACGGGACGTCCGTCGGCGCCGAGCACCCGATCTCGCTGTGGCTCCGCGACCCCGCCGCGCCGGTCCTCTCAGAGCCCACGGCCGTGCCAAGCCTCGATCCGAGAGACCAGCTCCCGACCTCGTGGGCCATGGGCGGCGACAGCTCGTCGACCGACCTGTTGGCCGGTTTCGACGGTGGAACGACCGGCTTCGCCCTTCGGACCGAGGCCCCGCCCCTGGTACCTGTGGTCCTCCACGGCGGCAATGGCTGGGTCGACTTCGGGCCGGCGGGCGGCTCGTACTACTACTCGCGCACAAGGTTCGCGGTTTCCGGACTGCTCCTGTCCGACGGCCCCCACGACGTCACGGGCACGGCCTGGTTCGACCACCAGTGGGGCGACTTCATCTCGGTCGGTGGGGGTGGATGGGACTGGTTCGCGGTCAACCTCGATGACGGCACGGACCTCACGATCTCGCTCATCCGGGCGGCCGACGGCGGCTACCCGCTCGTCTACGGCACCCTGGTCGACGCCGACGGGACGGTCCGCCATCTCGAACGGAGGGCCTTCGAGGTGGAGGCCGACCCGTCACGGACGTGGGCCAGCCCCTCGACCGGCGCCACGTATCCGGCCGGCTGGACGATCCGGATCCCCGGCGAGGGCCTGCTCATCGACCTCGAGCCGACGGTGGCCGACCAGGAGCTGGACACCCGGCCGACGACCGGCGTGGTCTACTGGGAGGGCTCGCAGGTCGTGCGGGCGACACGTGACGGGTCGCCCCTCGGCGGCGAGGCCTACGTCGAGCTGACCGGCTACGCGCCGGCGATACCGTGAGCGGGACGTGCGACTGGAACTGACCCTCCGCGGCGACTACGCGGTCCGTGCCGCGCTCGCCATCACCCTCCTCGATGATGGCCGGCCGGTGAGCGCCCGCCGGATCGCCGAGCGGATGGACATCCCCGGTCGCTTCCTCGCCCACGTCCTGACGGACCTCGTCCGCGCCGGGATCATCACCGGCACGACCGGCCGGGGCGGCGGCTACCGGCTGGCCGCGCCGGCCACTGAGGTCGACCTTCTCCGGGTCGTCGACGCCGTCGAGGAGCGGGGCGAGCCGCCCCGCTGCGTCCTGCGCGGCGGCCCGTGCCGCTACGACGGCACGTGCGCCGTGCACGACGTCTTCTTCGCGGCGACGGCGGCCGTGCGCCGGGAGCTCGCCTCGGCCAGCCTGGCCGATCTCGCCTCGGAGGGCCTGGCGGTCCGTCGACCGGGGCCGGGGATCGGGACCTCGGACCCCGTCTAGACGGGCCATTCGGCCCCTCGACCTGAAACGCGTACTGCTAGGATATTGATATCGCGGCGGTACATGTTTAGCCGGCAGCGAAGGACGCCGGCGCCGCAGCGACAGGGTCCTCGGACGGCCCGGGAGTCACGGAATGGATCGGACACGTTTCCTTGCCCTCACGACCGCGGTCGCGCTGGTCGCGGTGGCCTGTGCGCCGGCGGCCGGCGCCCCCACCTGGACGTACACGCCCGGCGGCGCGGCCGGCGCGGCATCGCCCGCGCCAGGCCAGGGCGGCACGGCCGCAGGAGAGGTCCTCGGCCAGCTCGCGGTGGAGGCCTTCGATCTCGGGTTCACGCCGGCCGAGCTGTCGGTCGCGGAGCCGGGACGGTACGCCGTCACGCTCACCAACAGCGGCGCGATTCCCCACGACCTCACCTTCGCCGATGGCACGACCGGGCTGGCCAACGGCGGCGAGGCGGTGACCCTCGAAGTCGACGTGCCCGCGGGCGGCCTCGCCTTCGTCTGCTCGATCCCCGGTCATGCCGACGCGGGCATGCAGGGCGCCATCACGGTCGCCGGCAGCACCACCGGCGGCGGTGACGATCACGGCGGCCCGGCCCCGGCGACCGACGTCGAGGCCGACCCGAATGCCCCGGCCTACACCCTCTACCCGGCAGCCGCACCCGACCGCCTCGAGGGCGATGTCCACGACATCCAGCTCGTCATCGAGGAGAAGGAGATGACGGTCGCCGAGGACTTCGTCCAGGCCGTCTGGACCTTCGGAGGAACCGTCCCGGGCCCGGTCATCCGGGTCAAGGTCGGCGACACGATCCGCGTCCACCTGATCAATCCGCCCGACAGCCAGCTCGCCCACTCGATCGACTTCCACGCCAGCCAGGTCGCCTGGAACGACGAGATGACCTCGATCAACCCGGGCGAGGAGAAGGTCTACGAGTGGCGGGCGGACTACGCCGGCGTGTGGATGTACCACTGCGGCACCTCGCCGGCGCTTCACCACATCGCCAACGGCATGTACGGCATGGTCATCGTCGAGCCGGCCGAGGGCCTGCCGCCGGTCGATGCCGAGTTCGCCTTCGTCCAGAGCGAGTGGTATCTCGGCCCCCAGGGAGAGCCGGCCTCGCTGTCGAAGGCTGCCGTGGCGGCCCCGGCTCCCGACTTCGTGGTCTTCAACGGCGTCGCCAACCAGTACCTCGACAACCCGATCCAGGTTGGCACGGGCGCGCGGGTGAGGGTCTTCGTCCTCGATGCCGGGCCGAGCATCGACAGCTCGTACCACGTCGTCGGCACGATCTTCAGCTCGGTCATCAAGGAGGGCGTCCGGCTCGACCGCGGGAATCCCGGCAACTTCGGGGCCCAGGCCGTCGACCTCTCGCCGGCCCAGGGCGCGATCATCGAGTTCGAGATGCCGGAGGACGGCCTCTACCCGATGGTCACCCACGCCTTCAACTTCGTCGGTCGCGGCGCCCTCGGCCTGTTCCAGGCCGGCGACGGCGACCCCCTCAACTAGCGCGTCCCGTCGCTCGTCCGTGAGCGTCTCGGTTCCCGGCCCGACCCCCCATCGGGCCGGGAACCATCCCTCCGAAGGCTCCCGGTGCTCACCGGGGAGGCGTCGTCGACGGGGTCCGAACCGGCCGGCGATTGCTGCGAGGCGTGCGCCGCGGC
>JBFMEV010000017.1:0-62661 GCA_040752335.1 Chloroflexota bacterium | reverse complement strand
TGACCTCGACGACGGCGGCCGCGTCCACCTTGTAGCTCGCGGCCAGCGAATCGAGGGTGTCGCCGTCCTTGACGGTGACGATGAGGCCGTTGACCGGCGGGATGACAAGCTGCTGGCCGACGTGGAGATCGTCCTTGGAGGAGAGCTTGTTGGCCCACCACACGGTCATCATCGTGACGCCATAACGGCTCGCGATCCCGGTCAGGGTGTCGCCCGACCGCACGGTGTACGTCTGGAGCAGGCCCTTGCCGTCCTGGACGACGGTGTTGACTGCGACCGGCTTCCAGATCGTGCCGTCGTCGGTGTAGCTCTCCGCCGGCCCGGCGGTCGCGTCGTCCGCCAGGACGTCGGCTGCGGGTCGACCGAGGGCGCCCCCCACGTCGGCCCCTCCGAAGCGGTCCTGGGCCACGATCTCACCGCCCACGGGGAGCCTGACCTCGGCGCCGCCGGCGGTGGTGTCACCGATCGGCCGGGCGGCCGCGGGCTGGAGGCTGACGATCGAGGCGCCGAGGACGACGAGGGCGGCGACGACCGGGACCATTCGCTCGGAGGCGAGTCGGACGGCGAGGCTGCGCCGGAGGGCCACCTGCGTCGGGCGGTGGTGCGGCCGGGGGGCCAGGTGCGCGACGTGGGCGAGGGTGGACAGGCGCGCGCCGAGGCCTCGCGCCAGGCCGATCGATCGGCGATGGAAGCGCGTGGCTCGCTGGGATCGCTCGCTCGTGCCCGGGCGGAGGCGCGCTATCGCGCGCAACGCGCCGGCCGGGGCGTTCAGCAATATGGTCTCCTGCGGCGACGGTCCGGGCGCGGCGGGAACGCGGAAATCGGGGGATGGACCGTCCGGGGGTCGCGACTCTTGAGCTGGGGTCTCGTGCTTCGCGAGGCGAAGCCCGCTCCTCCGCGGGCTTCGACGTCTGGCGGACCTTACCACGGCCCGTTCCGGGGGCGCAAACGGCCGCCCGGCCCCGGCGCGGGGGCCGTTCAGCCTAGGAGTCGAGGCTCTTCGTCAATCCCGCGAGGAACTGGGCGTTGGTGTCGGTCTTGGCGAGCCGGTTGAGGAGCAGCTCGATGCCCTCGTTCGTGCCGACCGCCGAGAGCATCCGGCGCATCGTCCAGACCATCCGGAGGGTGCCCTCCTCGAGCAGAAGCTCCTCGCGGCGGGTGCCCGAGCGCATGACGTCGATCGAGGGGAAGATCCGCTTCTCGGCCAGCTTCCGGTCCAGGATCAGCTCGGAGTTGCCGGTGCCCTTGAACTCCTCGTAGATGACGTCGTCCATCCGCGACCCGGTGTCGACGAGGCACGTCCCGATGATCGTGAGCGAGCCGCCCTCCTCGATCTTGCGGGCCGCACCGAAGAACCGCTTGGGCGGGTAGAGGGCGATGGGATCGATGCCGCCCGACAGCGTCCGGCCCGACGGCGGCAGGGCCAGGTTGTAGGCCCGCGCGAGGCGGGTGATCGAGTCGAGCAGGATCACCACGTCGCGGCCGGTCTCGACCTGGCGCTTGGCGATCTCGAGGGCCATCTCGGCGACGTGGGTGTGGTTCTCGGTCGGCTCGTCGAAGGTTGAGCTGATGACCTCGCCCTTGACGCTCCGGCGCATGTCGGTGACCTCCTCGGGTCGCTCGCCGATGAGGGCGACCATGAGGAGGATCTCGGGATAGTTCGCGGTGATGCCGTTGGCGATGGCCTTCAGGAGCATCGTCTTGCCGGCCTTGGGCGGGCTCACGATCAGGGCCCGCTGGCCCTTGCCGATCGGGTTGACGATGTTGACGAGCCGCTGGCTGAGGTTCTTGGAGTCGCTCTCGAGGTTGATGAGCTCGTCGGGGTGGACCGGCGTGAGGTCGTTGAAGACCGGCCGGCGGCGGGCGGTGTCGATGTCCACGCCGTTGACGCTGTCGACGCGGAGCAGGCCCCAGTACTTCTCCTGCTCGCGGGGGGCGCGGACGGCGCCCGACACGCGGTCGCCGACGCGCAGGCCGAAGCGGCGGACCTGGCTGGAGGAGACGTAGACGTCGTCGGGGCTCGGCAGGAGGCCATGGCGGCGCATGAAGCCGTAGCCCTCGTCGACGATGTCGAGGATGCCGGTGGCGTAGGCGTGACCGGCGCGCTCGGTCTGGGCCTGCAGGATCCGGTCGACGAGATCGTCCTTGCGATCGTCCGTCCGGGTGTCCATCTCAAGGTCACGACCGACCTGGCGGAGCTCGGCGACGCTCATCTCGCGAAGGTCGGCGACGTCGAGGTCGTTCCGCTCGCGAGCGGCCTCGAGCTCGGCCATCTCCTCGAATTCGCTCACCGGCGCGCGGCCGACGGGATTGCGACGGCGGGGGCGTCGGTTGCGGGATCGCTGGTCTGGACCGGGCATCGGAAAGGGGTTACCTGCACGTGCAAGGAAGGGATCCCGACCGCGCGGGAAGGGGTCCGCGACGCGGACGGGTGGGGATGCCCGGAGTATGCCCCGCGCTCGGCGGGCCGTCAATCGGCGGGCCGTCAATCGGCGG
The DNA here is from genome assembly GCA_040752335.1 of Chloroflexota bacterium. GTDB lineage: Bacteria > Chloroflexota > Limnocylindria > Limnocylindrales > CSP1-4 > UBA5189. The sequence continues at coordinate 60,165 of JBFMEV010000017.1, read as the reverse complement.
CGGCGTTGGTCCGCGCGCTCGTCGATCGTGGCTCGATCCGGGAAGCGGCGCCGGACCCACACGCCGGAATTCCGACCCGCCATGCCGCGGTTCGGCTCGGGGGGCCGGTTTGGTGCAGCGGCGGGGCCGAACGCCGTCACGTTCCGGCGTGTCAGGCCGAAGTGCGACGGCTGGCCCGGGAATTCCGGCGTGTCATGCCGAGCTCTGTTTGTCCCGCGGCGGGCGGCTCGGGTTGGCCGGCGGCGCCATCCGGGTGGCCGGCGGCGCCGTCCGGATCGCCCCCGACCGTGGGATCGATCGGGCCCGTTCGCGACGCGTAGTCGGCGAGGAAGGCCCGGGCGAACGTCGCGGCCGGCGACAGGCGCCGGGACCGCAGGTTGACGATCGACCAGCGCCGCTCGACCGGAAAGCCGGCGACGTCGAGGACGGCGAGCCGGCCGAGCCGAAGCTCCAGGTCGATCGCCCAGCCCGAAACCACGGCGACGCCGAGCCCGGCGGCGACGGCCTGCTTGATCGCCCCCGTGCTGCCGAGCTCCATCCCCGGCGGTACGCTGCGGCCGCGGCGGGCGAAGAACCGCTCGGTCGCGGCCCGCGTGCCAGACCCCGGCTCCCGGACCAGGAGCCGCTCCCGGCCCAGGACCTCGGCGTCGATCGCGGAGCGGCCCACGAGCGGGTGGTCGGGCGCCGCGACCACCACGAGCCGGTCCAGGAGGAACGGGGCAACGTCGCACTCGACCCTCGGCGGCGGGTCGGCCATCACGGCCAGATCGCAGGTCCGGTCGGTCAGCCGTCGGAGGACCCCACGACGATTCTCGACGTGGAGCGTGATCTCGAGGGCCGGGCGCGCCCGGTGGAGAGCCCCGAGGGCGGCCGGGACAACGTAGATCCCCGACGTCGTGTCGGCCGAGATGTCGACCGCGCCGCGTTCGCCGGCCCGGATCTCGGCCATTGCCCGGGCCCCATCGTCAAGCCGGGCCAGGGCGTCACCGGCGGCCGCGAACAGGCTCTCGCCTTCCTCGGTCAGAGAGATCGTCCGGCCGTGGCGCTGAAACAGCCGGACGCCGAGCTCGTCCTCGAGAGCTCGGACCTGGTGGGACACGGCCGGCTGGGCAATCGCGAGCTCGCGCGCCGCCGCCGTAAAGCTGAGACCACGGGCGACCGCCAGGAAGACCCGCAGGCGGTGGAGGTTCCAGTGCGGGGCCGGGGCCGGCCAGGGGCGTCCCGCCATCAAAGATCGAGGTTTATGCATGGATCGGAGCATACATATGTATTGGACGGCATGACACGACCTCTGGTCCACTGGCGGTCACACACGTCCCGACACGAGGGCCCGTCCCGATGACCCAGCTCCTCCCGCGAACCGCGGGGGTCCACCCGTACCGCGATCTCTACCTCGACCTCGGCTACCGCCCGAGGGCGACGGACATGCTCGTCGCCTTCCGGATCAGCCCTCGCCCCGGGGTCGAGCTCGACGAGGCCGCCGCCGCGGTCGCGGCAGAGTCCTCGACCGGGACGTGGACGGACGTGGACGAGGCCGACGAGGGGCTGGCCTTCGAGCTGCGCGGCCGCGTCTACCGGATCGAGGATGACGTGGCGTCCATCGCCTATCCGATCGAGCTGTTCGAGCTCGGCAGCATCCCGAACATCCTCTCGAGCGTCGTGGGCAACGTCTTCGGCTTCAAGGCCGTCGCCGCCCTGAAGCTCCTCGACATGCGGATTCCCGAGGTCCTCGTCGAGTCGTTCCCGGGGCCCGCTTTCGGGATCCCGGGCGTCCGGCGGACGCTACACGTCTACGGCCGGGCCCTGACCGGGTCGACGATCAAGCCGAAGCTGGGGCTGTCGCCGCGACAGCACGCCGAGCGGGCCTACGAGACGCTGCGCGGCGGCATCGACACGGTCAAGGACGACGAGAACCTCAACAGCCAGCCCTGGTCGCTGTTCGACGAGCGTATTGCCCGGACCCTGGAGCTCGTCCGGCGCGCCGAGGCCGAGACGGGCGAGCGGAAGGGCTATTGGGCCAACGTGACCGCCGGCAACGCCGGCGAGATGCTGCGCCGGGCGAACGTCGTCGCTCGCGAAGGCGGCCGCTTCGTGATGGTCGACTTCCTGACCGTCGGCTTCGCCGCGACCGCGAGCCTGCGAGAGGAGACCGAGCGCCTGGGCCTGGCCCTCCATGCCCACCGGGCGATGCACGCGGTCCTCGATCGCCAGGCCGGCCACGGTGTCGATTTCCTGGTCATCGCGAAGTGGGCCCGCCTGCTCGGCGTCGACCACGTCCACGTCGGGACCGGCGTGGGCAAGCTCGAGGGCACGATCGAGGAGATGGGCGAGCGGCGCCGGATGATGACCGCCGACTTCGCCCCGGCCGGTGGCGGAACGCTCTTCGACCAGACGTGGGCCGATCTCCGGCCCGTCGTCCCGGTCGCGTCCGGCGGGCTTCATCCGGGTCACGTCCCGCAGCTCGACGCGATCTTCGGCCGGGATGCCTTCTTCCTCTTCGGCGGCGGCATCCACGGCCATCCCGGCGGCAGCCGGAGCGGGGCGGTCGCGGCCCGGGCGGCCGTCGAGGCGGCCGCGGCCGGCCAGACCCTCGAGGCGGCGGCCCGTGGCTGCCCGGAGCTGCGCCAGGCGCTCGAGCTCTGGTCAGCGGTGAGCTTCTAGGTGTCCCGATGACAACCCACCGACCCATCCTCGTCGCCGTCGGCGGCGACAGCGGCACCGGCAAGACGACCCTGGTCTCCGGGCTCTACCGGATCTTCGGCGCGGAGCGGATCACCAACATCTGTCTCGACGACTACCACCGGCTGGATCGTGCCGGCCGCAAGGCGGCCCGGGTGACGGCCCTGAATCCCGTGGCCAACGACCTCGACCTCATGGCCGACCACGTTCGACGGCTCAGCGCCGGCGAGACGATCACCAAGCCGACGTACGACCATGCCACCGGCACATTCGGGCCGGCCGAGACGGTAGCGCCGCGCGAAGTCGTGGTCATCCGGGGGCTCTTCCCGCTCTTCAGCGCGGCCCTCCGCGAGGCCTTCGACGTGCGGATCTGGCTCGATCCCCAGGAGGAGCTGAAGTGGTCGTGGAAGGTCCGGCGCGACTGCGCCCAGCGCGGCTACAGCGTGCCCGAGGTCATCCGCCAGCTCATGGATCGCCGCCACGACCAGCTCACCCACATCGAGCCGCAGCGGGTCCACGCCGACGTCGTCGTCCGGTTCGAGGCGCCGCCCGGCTACTTCCTGCCGGGCACGGGTGTCGAGCATGACGACGCCCACCTCGACGTCCGGATCGATCTCCGCGAGCGGCTCCCGCGCCTCGACCTCGACGACGTGCTGACGCCGAGGGACGGCACCCGCTCACCGATTCGGATGACGGAGGCCGGCGCTCGAGCATCGTCCGGTGGTCGGTTCACGACCCTCGAGATCGACGGGACCGTGGGCGCCGACCAGGCCCGCGATCTCGACGAACGCGTCTGGGCCCACCTCGAGACCCACCGGCACCTCCGGCCCGAGGAGATCGGGTCGTTCATCGACGGGACGACGCCGCGCCACTCCGACCCGCTCGCCCTGACCCAGCTGATCGTGGCCTACCAGGTCATCCGGGCGGGCCTCGACCGTGGCAGCGGGCAGGCCGCGCGGACGGCGCGCCGGAAGGACCTCCTCACGGCCGCGGCCACGATCGGCGGCTGACCGCCGGCGTCCGAACCGCCCGCTGAGCAGGGCGGAGCGATGCGCCGGCGGCCAGCCGCCGGCGCCTGCCGCCGGCGCCCGCGCCGCTCCCGCCGTGGGTGTCCACCGGCTGATGACGCGGCCCCCCACGAGGCCGTGGGCTCGGGCCGGAACCGGGTGATCCTCGCCTGATCCGGGTAGCATCGCCCCTGGGTGATGTCGACGACGGATCGAGAATCTGGGACCCGCAAGGACGCGCCGGCCGGCGCCGGCGGGAGTCACGGCAATCCCGCCTCGACGCACGAGGTCGGGGCGATGTTCGACCGGATCGCGCCCGTCTACGACGGGATGAACGCGGTCATCTCGGGCTTCCAGGAACCGCGCTGGCGGCGCCGGGTCGTCGCGGCTACCGGGCTCCGCTCGGGGATGGCCGCGATCGACGTCGCAACCGGGACCGGCAAGCTGGCCGGGTCGCTCGCCGACCGGGTCGGGCCGTTCGGACGGGTGCTCGGCGTGGATGTCTCGGCCGGGATGCTGGCCCGGGCCCGGGACGCCGGTGCCGACGCGCCGTGGCTCGAGTTCGTCGTCGGCGACGCGCTTGGCCTGCCCGCCGAGGACGGCGCCTTCGACGCGGCCACCATCGCCTTCGGAATGCGGAACCTGCCGGACTACGAGCGAGCCTTCGCCGAGATGGCCCGGGTCGTTCGGCCTGGCGGGCGGGTGGTCTGCCTGGAGATCGCCCGGCCCCGGTCGTTCGCCGGGCGCGCCGGGCAGCTGTGGTTCGAGCGGGCGGTGCCGCTCATCGGGCGGGTCGTGGGCCAGGCCGAGGCCTATCGCTACCTCGTCTCGAGCGTCCGGGCCTATCCGTCGCCGGAGGAGATCGCCGCGATCATGGCCCGGGTCGGGCTCGTCGCGGTCCGGTGGCGACCGATGACCCTGGGCATGGTCACCATCCACACGGGACGCCGCCCGGGCGACGACCGTTGACCGCGGCCATCGACGGACTGGCGCTCGACGAACCTCCCGGCCGTCGCCGCCTGGCGGTCGCCCGGCCTTCCGTCCGACCTTCCGGCGCCTCCACCGGGCAATCACCTGAGCCGAGGTTCCACCGGAGGCCCAAGGCTCCACCGGGCGCCCGAGGCGCCACGGCACGCGCCGGACCGCGGGTCAGCTCCTGGCGCGGCCCTTCTTCCTGGGGCTCGTCGCTTTCGGGGCCATCGCTTCGCGGGCGGCGTCCCAGTCCTTCCGGAACTGGACGATGCCCTTGTCGGTCAGCGGATGGTGGACCATCTGCTGGAAGACCTTGAACGGCAGCGTGGCGACGTGAGCGCCGGCAAGCGCCGCGTCGGTCACGTGGCGGGGATGACGGACCGAGGCCGCCAGGACCTCTGAGTCGTACTCGTGGAAGCGGATGATGTCGGCCAGCTCGCGGATGACGATCATCCCTTCCTCGTTGATGTCGTCGAGGCGCCCCACGAAGGGCGACAGCAGCCAGGCCCCGGCCTTCGCCGCGAGGAGGCCCTGGTTGGCCGTGAAGATGAGGGTGCAGTTCGTCCGGATGCCCTCCGCGGCGAAGCGGCTGATCGCCTCGAGCCCAGTCTCCGACATCGGGACCTTGACCACGATGTTGTCGGCGATCTTGGCGAAGTGGCGGCCTTCCTTGAGCATCCCCTCGACGTCCTCGGCCACGACCTCGGCCGAGACCGGGCCGCTCGTGATCGTGCAGATCTCGGCGAGGACCTCGTCGTAGGTCATGCCCGACGTCTTCGCGAAAAGCGTCGGGTTCGTGGTGACGCCGTCCAGGACGCCCCAGCGGGCGACGGTTCGGATCTCGCCGATCTCGGCGGTGTCGAGGAAGAGCTTCATCTGGCACTCCAAGGGCAGACGCAAGCGGCGCTGTGTCGTCGTTGGGTCGATATTACGCCCGCGGTGGACGCCGACCGGGAGTCACCCGCCGAGCTCGCGTCAGCTGTCACCCAGGAGGCGAGCAACTGCCAGAAACGCCGTGACCGTGCGCCCGCGGACGGGTCGCCGAACCGCCTCACGGCCGGTAACGGGTCGCCGGGTCGCGCGTCCACATCCCGCACGGCTCGCTCGAGCCGCACGAGGAGCGCCGGAGGAGGGCGCTCGACGGAGGTCGCAACCATGAGACACCGGCTGGTGACGGCGACAGTCGCGTCGCTGCTCGCTGTGGTCACCGCGACGGGCCTCGCGTCCGCGCAGGTCGATGACAGCCATCTCTCGCACCCGCGGTTCGCGTCGGCCGATTTTCAGGTCGCCGGCGACTGCGTCGTGATCGATGGCGCCGTTCGGGCTGTCCAGGGCACGCTCCTGAAGAATGGCCTGCGCGGGGCTCCGACCAGCTGGAGCGACGTCACCGTCATCCTCTGGATCCATAACCCCGATCCGGAGAGCTGCGACACGCCCGAGCTCGAGCTGTCCGGCTGGGCGCCGGGACCGTTCGCGTTCGAGGACATGGTCGCCGCCTCCGTGGATGACTTCGCCGTCCACATCACCGACGCGACGGGCAGCCTCGCGGCGGATGCTGTCGTGGACCTCCGCTGGACAGCCACCACCCGCCAACGGACGACCTTCGTCAACCACGACGTCCCCACGCGGTGGTTCGAGTCGATCAACGTCGTCGGCGCGTCCGTCGAGGGCACGCTCGTCTTCACCAACGGGGGCGGCGTCGTTCCCGATGCCTTTACGATGACGGGCGAAAACGCCACCTTCGCGGAACTCGGCAAGGCCCAGGTGGTCGCGATCGGGGCGACCTCGCACCCCTGACATCGCGTCCCCGAGCGGACTGCGGATTCAGCTGCCGGTCGAGACGCCTTCGCCCTCGGTCCGCGCCGGCTGGGCTGGCGTCTCGCTCGGGCGCGCCCCGAGCACCGGCTCGCGACCGTCCCGCACGGCGAGCGCAGCGGTCACGAAGCCGTCGAACAGCGGGTGCGGGCGCTCCGGCCGGGACTTGAACTCGGGGTGGAACTGCGAGGCCACGAACCACGGGTGGTCCTTCAGCTCGACGATCTCGATGAGCCGGCCGTCCGGCGATTGCCCCGACAGCAGCATCCCCGCGCCCTCGAGGGTCTGGCGGTAGCGGTTGTTGACCTCGAAGCGGTGGCGGTGGCGCTCGTAGATGACCTCCTGGCCGTAGACAGCGGCGGCCTTGGAGCCGGGGGCGAGCTTCGCCGGGTACAGCCCCAGGCGCATCGTCCCGCCCTTGTCCTCGAGCTCCCGCTGGTCGGGCATGAAGTCGATGACCGGGTTGTCGGTGAACATGTCGAACTCGGTCGAGTTGACGTCGCCGGTCGCCATGACCTCGCGGGCGAACTCGATCACCGCGCACTGGAGTCCCAGGCACAATCCGAGGTAGGGCACCCGATGGTCGCGCGCGAAGTGGGCGGCCAGGACCTTGCCCTCGATGCCGCGATGACCGAAACCACCCGGGACGAGGATCCCCGCCGCTCCGTCGAGCGCGTCGTGGAGATTGTCCTTCGTCAGGGCCTCCGAATCGACCCACCGGACCCTGGCGTCGACCTCGTGGGCCCAGGCGGCATGCTTGAGCGCCTCGCTGACCGAGAGGTAGGCGTCGGGCAGCTCGATGTACTTGCCGACGAGGGCGATCTCGAGGATCGGCTTGGGCCTCTTGATCCGCTCGACGAGGGCCCGCCAACCGTCGAGGTCGGGAGCGGCGTCGGGATCGCCGAGGCCGAGCTCGCGGACGACGAGCCGGCCCAGCCCGAAGGCCTCGAACTGGAGCGGCACCTCGTAGATCGTTTCGGCCGTGGGCGCCGGGATCACGGCCTCGGTGGCGACGTCGGTGAAGAGGGCGATCTTCTCGCGGATCTCGTCGGGAACCTCGTGGTCCGAGCGAAGGACGATGACGTCGGGCTGGATGCCGATCCCCCGCAGCTCCTTCACGGAGTGCTGGGTCGGCTTCGTCTTGAGCTCGCCGGTCGCGGCGAGGGCCGGCAGGAGGGTGACGTGGACGTACAGGACGTTGGCCCGGCCGACGTCCTTGCGCATCTGGCGGATGGCCTCGAGGAACGGCAGCGACTCGATGTCGCCGACCGTGCCGCCGACCTCGACGATGACGACGTCCGGCTCGCCGTCCTTGGCGACCCGGACGATCCGCTCCTTGATCTCGTTGGTGATGTGGGGGATGACCTGGACGGTGCCGCCGAGGTAGTCGCCGCGGCGCTCCTTGGCGATGACGGCCTGGTAGATCCGGCCCGTCGTGACGTTGCTGAGCTGGGTCAGGTTCTCGTCGATGAACCGCTCGTAGTGGCCGAGGTCCAGGTCCGTCTCCGCGCCGTCGTCGGTGACGAAGACCTCGCCGTGCTGGTACGGCGACATCGTCCCGGGATCCACGTTGATGTAGGGATCCAGCTTCAGGATGGAGACTCGGAGACCTCGCGCCTTGAGGAGCCTCCCGATGCTGGCGGCGGTGATGCCTTTCCCGAGAGAGGAGGTCACGCCTCCGGTCACAAAGACATACTTCGCCACGGGTCAGGTCCTCCGGGGGTTTTTCGAATGTTACCGGAAGACCGACCCGGGCGCGAATCGAACGCCGCCGGAGCCGCGACTTCGCCACGGGGAGGCTGATCCCCCGGCGACATCGCGGCTTCGGGCAGCGGGTAGCCGACGCAGTAGTGGAGGACGACGAGCGCCCGGTGCTCGGGGTCGAGCCGGATGAGCGCCCGCTCGACGAGGTCCCGGTCGGCGACGTCGCGGGCGGCGTCCTCCGAGCGGGCATCGTGGAAGTCCTGGACGAGGGTGCCGGGTTCGAAGGGTATGGCGTCGGGCAATCCCGATTCGTTTCTCCAGAATGGGCCGGCGGCACCGGGCGGTGGGCCACCAGCGTCGGCCGCGAGCTGCTCAGACCGGAACGAGCTCGATGGCCTCGCGATGGCGGGGCCGCAGGAGCGCAAAGTGGCGGCGGTCGAGCGTTGCGAGCTTCGACTCGCCGAGGCGCTCGAGGACCGCGAACACGGCCGCGTCGACGAACCCGATGTCGGCGTCGGCGTACCGGTCGCAGAGCTCGCGCACCCGCCCGTATGCCTGGTTCGTGGTCGAGAACCGGCCGGCTGGCCGCGTCGCGTTCATGTCCGGATCGCCAGCGGCCTCTGGTGGCCGCGGGTCCCAGCGACCCTCGCCCCAGCTCTCCGGGCCGCAGTAGAGGGGTCGCGACCCGGGTCGCGGCACGAGCGGCGAGGCTGGGTCGGACCGCCATGCTTCGATGACGCCGGCCAGCCAGGCGTCGATCTCGACGAACTCCGTCCAGCGCCGGAAGGGCCAGCCATGCTCGAAGCACAGCTGCAACAGGGCGTGCTTGGCGAAGACGACGTCGGCGTAGCCCGCGGCATAGCGGTCCGAGTTGCCGTCGCCGATGAAGACGACCGCCCGGCCGGCGGCCTGGTGCTCGAGCACCCGCGTCCGCTTGCACGTCCCGCAGACGAAGCAGCCGGGGTGGCCGTTGGGGAACTCGATCCGCGGCCGTTCGCCCGCCGGGAAGGAGGTCGCAGCCGAGACGACCGGCACGTCGCCGACGCCGAGCGAGGCCAGGGCCGGCGGGATGAAGAACCCGAAGCCGTCGCTCACGACCTCGACCGGGATGCCGGCCGCCTGGGCCCGGCGGACGACGGGGGCGAAGCCCGTGTCGTGGGGCTGGGCGGCGGCCAGCGCCCGGAGGGCGTCGGGCGGGGTCGTGATGAGCCCGACCTCCCACTCCATGAGCCGCCGCGAGCCGACCAGGCCGGCGTCGTACTCGGCGGCCTTGGCCTCCCACTCCTCGGTCACGAACTCGGCCATAAGCGCGTCGGAGACGTCGGTCAGGGCGATGGTCCCGTCGTAGTCGACGAGGATCGCGATGGGCGGCGCGGCCTGGACGAGCGGGGGCGGCGGGGCGGCGCGACCCGGGGCGTCGGTCATGCCAGGCACCAGCCCCGGATCTTCGCCGCGAGGCCCCCAACGGCGACGGCGCGGGTGATCGCGACGCCCAGGACGATCACGGCGCCGCCGGCGAGTTGCGCCGGTTGGACCGGTTCGGCGAGGAAGGCCGCGCCCATGAGCACGGCGATGAACGGCACCAGGAACTGGAGGGCCGTGATCCGGGTCGGGCCGAGGAGCCGGATCGCGTGGAAGACGGCGACATTGGCGATACCGGCCGGGATGACGGCGGAGTAGGTGAGCCCCATCCAGGCGCCGGTCGAGACGGCGCCCCAGTCGACCCCGATGGCCTGGACCAGTCCCAGCGGCAGCAGAACGATGCTGCCGCCGACCATCGCCCAGGCGGTCGTCCGGAGCGGGGAATGGGTGGCCAGGATCGGTGCCCCGAACGACGTGTAGACCGCCCAGCACACAGCCGCCGCGAGCGTCAGCCCATCGCCGATGAGCGACGCCGCCAGGCCCAGGCCCGGTCCGCCGGCGACGACAACCCCGACCCCGACGAACGAGATGAGAGCCCCGACGAGCTTCCTGGGCGTGAGGGTGTCCGAGCCGGCCCACGCGGCCAGGAGGGCCGTCAGGACCGGGGTCGAAGCGATGAGGAATGCCGAATCGCCGGCGGGGATCGACTGCAGGCCGGTCGCCCACAGGACCTGGTAGCCGCCGAAGCCGATCGCGCCGAGGACGAGGATCGGGGCTACGTCGTGGCGATGCATCCGGACTGAGCCCTCGCGCCAGCGGAGGACGAGGAGGAGCAGGAAGGCGGCAGAGCCGAAGCGGAGGAAGGCGAAGGTGATCGGTGGGATCTCCACGTTGGCCGCCTTGACCACGATGAAGTTCGCGGCCCGCGCCACGACGACGAGGAGGACCGCGGCTTCTGCGGCGCGATGGCTCGACCGCCAGCTGCCCGCCGACAAGGGAACGCCCGCCGGGTCTGCGGCGGGCGTCTGCGCGGCGTTGGGAGCGGGCGTCCCGATCAGACACCCTCCTCGTCAAGCTCGAGGGACTCCTCGTCCGCCTCCTCGGTGAGCTTGAGCCAGACGAACAGCCCCGCGAGGACGATGAGCGGGATGACGATGAGGGCGCCGAGGGTGATCCCCAGCGCCACGGCGACGGTCTTGAGTGCACGCATCAGGGCGCCTCCTGTTCTCCGGTCAGGCCTGGGCCGCCCCCTGCGGCCCGGATTCCTTGTCGGGTGTGCGCAGGGTCGGTCCCTGCGAGACGAGCGACGCGATGTCGTCGCGGGTGAACTCCGCGAGCATATGCCGAGACCCGGATTGGGTCACGTGATGGAGTCGCAGGACGAACGCGCCGTCCTGCTCGAAGAAGAAGATGTCCTTGGGGTGCTGCTCGTCGATGTAGCGGCCGATGACCCGGAAGGCATGCTCGTAGTCGCCGGCACCCGGCAGCTGGTCGTGCCCACCCTCGCCGCGATGGGCGATCGCCTCGTCCATGAACCGGGCGATGTCCTCGTCGGCGAAGGTCATCGTCTCCTTCTCGACCTGGCCCATCGATTCCGACCAGGCGCTCGTCGTGCCACCGACGTGGGCGAGCGCCTGGACGATGAAGCCGTCGGGGGCCTCCATGACCAGGACGTCCTTCATGGCCCGCCGGTCCAGGTAGGCGCCGATCGACCGGAGGACCTCCTCGAAGTCCTGCCGGGGGCTGCCGTCGTAGATCCGCATCGGGGTCTCCCTGGACGCCTGCTCGGGCCGCGGGCGATGGTCGGGTTCCGGTCACCCGGTCGCCTGGCCGGCCCGCCCGCTCGTCCGGGCACGCCGCCCGAAGGAGGCCGGCCCGGCGAGTGTACCGATGGCCATCGCGGCCATCAAGGCGAGATCGCGCCGGGGCGGACTCAGGCGGACGCGACCGCGCGCCGCGCCAGCCGGACAGCGATCCGGCCCGCCACGAGGGCATCGTTGACGATGAGCGCCGTGTTGGCCCGAACCGAGGCCCCGTCGGTGATGGCCGCGATCCGGGCAAGCAGCCAGGGCGTCAACGCCGGCCCGCGGATGCCCGCGGCGTCGGCTTCGCGGGCGGCCTGCGCGGCGACGCGGCGGGCCTTCTCGTCGGGCAGGGCGACGTCCGCCGGGACGGGCACGCAGATGACGATCGCCGTCCCCAGACCGAGGGCGAGGTGGGCCGCGGCGAGCTCCGCGGCGGCGTCGTCGTCGGGCACGCTCCAGGGAGCCGGGATGCCCGAGGACCGGGCGGTGAAGCCCGGCAGCTCGTCCTGGCCAACGGCGACGACCGGCACGCCGCGGGTCTCCAGGACCTCGAGCGTCGCCGGGACATCCAGGATCGCCTTCGGCCCGGCGCAGACCACGACGAGGGGCGTCCGGGCCAGCTCCTCGAGATCGGACGAGATGTCGAAGCTCGGCGGCGCTTCTATGCCCGGCCCGCCGAGCGCCCCCAGGTGGACACCGCCGATCCCGCCGGTCGCGAAGACATCGATCCCCGCGGCACGGGCGGCGATCATCGTGGCCGACACCGTCGTGGCCGACCAACCGCTGCGGAGCAGGGCCGCGGACAGGGTCGGCCGGGCGGCCTTGAGGACGCTCCCCTCCGGCGCCGTGGCAAGCGCGGCCATGGCCTCGTCGTCGAGGCCCACGAGGACCAGACCGTCGCGGATCGCGATCGTGGCCGGGATCGCGCCGGCCTCGCGGACCGCCGCCTCCGAGGCACGGGCGACGTCCAGGTTCTGGGGGTACGGGAGGCCGTGGCTGATGAGGGTGGATTCGAGGGCCACGACCGGCCCGCCGGAGGCGAGCGCCGCTGCGACCTGGGGCTGGATCAGGAGGCGCTCGGCGAGCGATCCGTTCATCCGGGGGGCAGCTCCTGCTTCGTGGTGGCGAGCTGGCGGGCCGCCGCGCGGTGGCCGGCGACGGTGGCCCGGTGGAGCGCGTCGGGGATGGTACGGCCGACGGCCCGGGACGTCAGCCAGCCGGCCAGGAAGCCGGCGCTGAAGGCGTCGCCGGCGCCGGTCGTGTCGGCGACGGGGACGTGGGCGGTCGCGACGTCGAAGCGCAGGGCGTTGCCGTCGCCCTCGCGGGCGAGGACTCGCGCGCCCCGCGCCCCGCGCTTGACGACGACGATCTCAGCGTGCTCGACCATCCCGTCGGCGGCATAGCGGCCGAGGAATGCCTGGGCCTCGGTCTCGGTCGCAAACAGGATGTCCGGCTCGATCGAGGCGATGAGCTCACGGGCCGCCCGGCGGCCCTGGGCCAGCAGCGGCCCGATCGACGACAGGTCACACGAGACCTGGGCGCCGTTCGCCCGGGCCAGGCGCACCGCGGCCCGGGCCGCGGTCGCGATCGGCTCGCCCATGAGGGAGTAGCCGGGGATGTGGACGAGATCGAGGCGGGCAAACCACTCGGGCCGGAGGTGGGCCGGCGAGAGGGCCAGCGCGGCCCGGCGATCCGCGACGAACGAGCGCTCACCGCCGGGCGCGACGATCACGCCGATCCGCCCGGTCCGCTGCCCGGCGACGCGGGCCGCGCGGACACGAACCCCGTCGGCCCCCACCTGGGCCACGAGCGACCGCCCGGCGCCGTCGCGACCGACCGAGCAGACGAGCTGGGTATCGACACCGAGGCGGGCCAGCCAGCGGGCCGTGTTCGCGGCCGAGCCCCCCTGCCGGATGCCGACCGTGCCAGGCACGTCCGTCCCGCTCTCGATGGGTCGCTCGGGTGAGAGGACCACGTCGAGGACCAGGTCCCCCAGCACGAGCACGCGAGGCCTGGCGTTGGCGGATGCCACGCCAAGATGGTAGCCGCGCATCGCCGACGGCGGACGTTGGTACGATCCGCCCGATGACATCGCCGGTCCGTGACCGCAGCCGGTCGCTCTCCCCGGAGCTCGAGCTCCTCGCGATCAACACCATCCGGACGCTCTCGATCGACGGCGTCCAGAAGGCCAACTCCGGGCATCCGGGCGCCCCGATGGGCGCCGCGCCGATGGCCTACGTCCTGTGGACCCGGTTCCTGCGCCACTCCCCCAGCCATCCCGACTGGGCCGACCGTGACCGGTTCGTGCTCTCGGCCGGCCACGCCAGCATGCTGCTCTACTCGCTCCTCCACCTGACCGGCTACGACCTCTCGATGGAGGAGCTGAAGTCGTTCCGGCAGTGGGGTTCGCGGACGCCCGGCCACCCCGAGCACGGCCTGACCCCCGGCGTCGAGGCGACGACCGGGCCGCTGGGCCAGGGCCTCACGAACGCCGTCGGGATGGCGATCGCCGAGCGCCGCCTGGCGGCCGAGTACAACCGCGACGGCCACGCGATCGTCGACCACTGGACCTACGTCATCGCCAGCGACGGCGACCTCCAGGAGGGGATCGCCTCGGAGGCGGCGAGCCTGGCCGGCCACCTCCGGCTCGGCAAGCTCATCGTCCTCTACGACGACAACCACATCCAGCTGGATGGGCCGACGTCGATGGCCTGGTCGGAGGACGTCCCTGCCCGCTTCGAGGCCTACGGCTGGCAGGCCCTCCGGGTCGCCGACGGCAACGATCTCGCTGCCATTCAGGCCGCCGTCGAGGCCGCCCGGGCCGACGACCGGCCGTCGCTCATCGCCGTCCGGACGCACATCGGCTTCGGGAGCCCGAACCGGCAGGACAGCCAGAAGGCCCACGGCCAGGCCCTCGGGCCGGACGAGGTCCGCCTGACGAAAGCGGCGTACGGCTGGGACCCGGACCGGTCGTTCTACGTGCCGGAGGCCGCCGCAGCCATCTTCCGCGCCGCCGTCCCGGCGGGCGAGGCGCTCTACGCCGACTGGGAGGCGCGCTTCTACCGCTACCGCGACGCCTTCCCCGAGGCGGCCGCCGAGTACCGCCGGCGCGAGCGCCGCACCGGCCCGCCGGACGGCTGGGACACCGACCTGAAGGTCTACCAGGCCGGGGCCGAGGTCGCCACCCGGAACGCCAGCCAGGACGCGATCGCCGCCCTCGCGCCCCGCCTGCCGGAGCTGTTCGGCGGCGCAGCGGACCTGTCGGAATCCAACCTGACCGACGTCAAGGGCGAGTCGAGCTTCAGCGCCGACGAGCCCGGCCGGAACCTCCGGTTCGGAGTCCGCGAGCACGCCATGGGCGGAATCGCCAACGGCCTCGCCTACCATGGCGGCTTCATCCCCTACGCCGGGACGTTCCTCAACTTCAGCGACTACATGCGCGGCTCGGTCCGCCTGGCGGCCCTGTCGGGGCTCCACGTGGTCTACGTCTGGACCCACGATTCGGTCGGCCTCGGCGAGGACGGTCCCACCCACCAGCCGGTCGAGCACTACGCCGCGCTGCGGGCCATCCCGAACCTGTGGTTCGTCCGGCCCGGTGACGCGAACGAGGCCACGGCCGCGTGGGCCGTGGCGGTGGAACGGAGCGACGGTCCGGTGGCCCTGGCGCTCACCCGCCAGAAGCTGCCGACGCTGCCGGGCACGGACCGCCTTGCCCGCGAGGGCGTGGCTCGCGGGGGCTACATCCTCCGCGACGCGACCGGCGTGCCGCCCGAGCTCATCCTCATCGGGACGGGGTCCGAGCTCCAGCTTGCCTTCGCCGCCGCCGAGGCGCTCGAGGCCGAGGGCACGCCGACACGCGTGGTGTCGCTGCCGTGCTGGGAGCGCTTCGAGGCCCAGGACGCCGCCTACCGGGACGCCGTGCTGCCGCCCTCGATCCGGAAGCGGGTCACGATCGAAGCGGGCGTGGCCCTGGGCTGGGAGCGCTACGCCGGCGACGAGGGCGTGATCGTCGGGCTCGACCGCTTCGGGGCGTCGGCCCCGGCCGCGACGATCTTCGAGCAGCTCGGCTTCACGGTCGAACGTGTCGCCGACGTCGCGCGGCGAGTCGCCCGCGGCGAGCTGCGGGGTCGGGTTCCGACGCTGGCCCCGAGCCACGGCTCGTGACGTCCGGGTCCGGCTGATGCGCGTCGCGTTCGCCGCCGACCACGCCGGCGCAGGCCTCAAGGCGGAGCTCCTCCGTCGACTCGGTGGGTCCCAGGCGATCGGCCATGAGCTCATCGACCTCGGCGGCGACGGCTCCGACCCCAACGACGACTACCCCGACTTCGCGAGACGCCTCGGCCTCGCGATCCGCGACGGCGCCGCCGACCGGGGCATCCTGATCTGCGGCTCCGGTGTCGGCGCGTCCGTGGCCGCCAACAAGGTCCGGGGCGTCCGGGCAGCCGTCTGCCATGACACCTACTCGGCCCACCAGGGCGTGGAGCACGACGACATGAACGTCCTGACCCTGGGGGCCCGGGTCATCGGACCGGAGGTCGCGTTCGAATGCGCGGTCGCATTCCTCAGCGCAACGTTCTCGGGCGAGACCCGCCATCGGCGGCGGCTCGACAAGGTCCTCGCGATCGAAGCCGAGGGCTGAGCCTCGAGCCGTCTCGAGCGCCGAGCCGGCCGGGCGGCGCTGCCCGCACCGCTGCCGCGCGTAGACTTCGTGGTGTGAGCGCCGAGTTCGACCTTCGACTCGCCCCGGCCGACGAGGCGCGCCTGGCCGCGGTCGTCGAGCACGCCCGGCGCGACGAGTGGGCGCGCCGGCTCATGGATCGCGACACGAGCCTGTGGTCCGACGACCCGGCGGTCCGGGCGACGATCGCCGAGCGGCTCGGCTGGCTGGACGCCCCGGCCCACTTCACCGACCAGATCGCGGCCCTCGAGGGCTTCGGCGATGGGATCCGGGTGGCCGGCTTCCGGACCGCCGTGGTCATGGGCATGGGCGGCTCCAGCCTCGCCCCGGAGGTCCTTCACAGGACGTTCGGGACGGCCGAGGGCTATCTCGACCTGCGGGTCCTCGATTCGACCGATCCGGCGGCGGTGGCCGCCACTGTCGATGACCTCGACCCCCTGTCGACCCTCTGGATCGTGGCCTCCAAGTCGGGTACGACGACCGAGCCGCTGGCCTTCCTGGCCGATGCCTGGGCCCGCCTTGAGGCGGCCCTCGAGGCCGCCGGCTCGGACCAGCCGCCGGGCGACTTCGTCATCGCGATCACGGATCCAGGCCGGAGCGTCACCGCGATCCCCCACCACGACGAGCTGCGCGAGGTGTTCCTCAACCCGCCCGACATCGGTGGGCGGTACTCGGCCCTGTCGTATGTCGGGCTGGTCCCGGCGTCGCTCATCGGGATCGACCTCGACGCCCTCCTGACGTCGGCCTCGACGATGCTCGCGGCGTGCCGCGAGCCGGACCCGGAACGGAATCCCGGGCTGCTGCTGGGCCTGGCGGTGGGCGAGCTCGCCCGGGCCGGCCGCGACAAGCTGACGTTCATCGTCGACCCGGCGCTGGCGAGCTTGGGGGCCTGGGCCGAGCAGCTCATCGCGGAGTCGACCGGCAAGCACGGCACCGGCATCGTGCCGGTCGACCGCGAGCCGCTCGGGGAGGCCGGTGCCTACGGCTCGGATCGGGCGTTCGTTTCGCTCTCGCTCGCCGGGTCCTCCGAGCCCTCGAGGGCGCTCCTCGATTCTCTTGCCGCGGCCGGGCACCCGGTCATCCGCCTCACCCTCGATGACCCGATGGACCTCGGCGGCGAGTTCGTTCGCTGGGAAGCCGCGACCGCCGTCGCCGGCGCGGTCCTGGACATCGACCCCTTCGACCAGCCAAACGTCGAGGAGGCCAAGGAGCGGACCCGCCGGGTCCTGGCGACGGCGTCCGTCGGCGTCCTGGCCGGGACCGATGTCGCGTCCGAAGCCGCGGCGGCGGCCCGGCCGGAGCTCCTCTGGATCGCGGAGCTCGGCGAGGCCTCCCTGGCCGAGGCGATCGCGGCGAGCCTGGGCGCCCCCAATGCCGGGCGATACGCGGCGATCCAGGCGTTCATCGCCCCGTCGCCGGAGCGCGACGCGGCCTTCGATCGGCTGCGGACCCTCATTCGCGACCGCACGGGCTGGGCCACGACGGCCGGCTATGGCCCCCGCTTCCTTCACTCGACCGGCCAGCTCCACAAGGGCGGCGCACCGATCGGCTGGTTCCTCCAGCTCACGGCCGAGCATCCGGACGATCGCGAGATCCCCGGCTGGCCATACACGTTCGGGCGACTCATCGACGCCCAGGCCCAGGGCGACGCGGAGGTCCTGGCCGCCCGCGGCCTGCCGCTCCTTCGGCTGCGGCTGGGCCGGGACGCCGCCGCAGACCTGGCAGTCCTGGAGCGGGCATTCGAGCGGGCACTAGACTGACCCTCGAAGATCGGCGGCAGCTCCCAGGAGGCCCCACGACATGCGCATCGGGTTCATCGGCCTCGGCCGGATGGGCGGCAACATGGTCCGCCGGCTTCTCCGGGATGGCCACGAGATCGTGGCCTACAACCGGAGCCCGGAGAAGACCCGCGAGATCGCGACCGAGGGCGCGGAGCCGGCCTTCACGATCGCCGAGCTGGTGGCCAGGCTCGAGAAGCCGCGAGCGGTCTGGATCATGGTCCCGGCCGGTGACGCGACCGAGGCCCAGATCCTCGAGCTGATGGACCACCTGGAGCCCGGCGACACGATCGTGGATGGCGGCAACACCAACTTCCACGACGACGTCCGCCGCCACGCCAGCCTGAAGGAGCGCGGCCTCCACTACGTCGACGCCGGCGTGTCGGGTGGCATCTGGGGCCTGGCCAACGGCTTCTGCCTGATGGTCGGCGGCGACGCGGAGGCAGTCACACCCCTCGAGCCCATCTTCCGGAGCCTCGCCCCGGAGGACGGCTACCTCCATGCCGGGGCGCCGGGCGCCGGCCACTACGTGAAGATGATCCACAACGGCATCGAGTACGGGATGATGCAGGCCTACGCCGAGGGCTTCGAGATCCTCCACGCCTCGGACTACAGGCTTGACCTCGCCAAGGTCGCCGACCTGTGGATGCACGGCAGCGTCGTCCGTAGCTGGCTCCTTGAGCTCCTCGGGCGGGCCTACCAGGGCCAGGGCCAGGACCTGGAGCACCTCAAGGGCTGGGTCGCCGATTCCGGCGAGGGCCGCTGGACCGTCCAGGAGGCGATCGATCATGACGTTCCCGCACCGGTCATCACGATCGCCCTCCAGACCCGCTTCCGCTCCCGCCAGGACGACAGCTATGGCGCGCGGGTACTGGCGGCCCTCCGGAACGAGTTCGGCGGCCATGCCGTGAAGCCGAGCTAGGCGGCCCCGGCCGGCGACGAGCGCCATGACCCGGACCGCGGCCCCGCCCGGGACCCCGCCCCGCACGATGCGCGAGCTCCGCCTCGAGCGGAGCGGCAGGCGCCGCCACGCCCCCAGGCTCGACGGCAACCCGCTGCGCGAGGGGCTCCGCCTCGAGCGGGTCCCCGATCCCCACGTCATGGTCCTGTTCGGGGCGACCGGCGACCTCTCGCACCGGAAGGTCTTCCCGGCCCTGGCCCAGCTGTGGCGGACGAACCTCCTGCCCCAGGACTGGATGCTCGTCGCGGTCGGCCGGCGGCCGTACGACGACGAGACCTTCCGGGCCGAGGTCGCCAAGGCCCTCGACCAGTTCAGCCGGGTGGCCCTCGAGCCCGAGGTCGGCCGGGGATTCCTGGCCCGGATCGCCTA
This sequence comes from Chloroflexota bacterium, assembly GCA_040752335.1. Lineage (GTDB taxonomy): Bacteria > Chloroflexota > Limnocylindria > Limnocylindrales > CSP1-4 > UBA5189. The sequence goes on along the minus strand of JBFMEV010000017.1, from coordinate 41,035 downwards.
TCACCAGGGCGACTTCGCCGACGACGCGGCCTTCGACCGCCTGGCCGTTCGCCTCGACGACATCGACCGCGAGCACGGCACCGGCGGCAACCGGCTCTTCTACCTCGCGACCCAGTCGTCGGCCTTCCCGCTCATCGTCGGCCAGCTGGGGCGCTGCGGCCTGGACCACGAGGTCCACGGCGGCGGCTGGCGCCGGATCGTCATCGAGAAGCCGTTCGGGCGAGATTACGACTCCGCGCGCCGCCTCAACCGCGAGGTCGGCAAGGTCTTCCGGGAGTCGCAGGTCTACCGGATCGATCACTACCTGGGCAAGGAGACCGTTCGCAACCTCATGGTCTTCCGGTTCGGAAACGGGATCTTCGAGCCGCTCTGGAATCGCCGCTACGTGGACCACGTGCAGATCACGATGGCCGAATCGATCGGCGTCGAGGAGCGGGGCGCCTTCTACGAGGAAACCGGCGCCACCCGCGACGTCGTCCAGAACCACCTCCTCCAGCTCCTGACCCTCGTCGCGATGGAGCCGCCGGCGACGTTCGAGGCCGACGCCTTGCGCGACGAGAAGGTCAAGGTCCTCCGCGCGATCCCGGTCCCGACCCGGGCCGACGCCGCCCGGAACGCCGTCCGCGGCCAGTACGGCCCGGGCTGGGTCTCGGCTCAGCCGGTGGCGGGCTATCGCGAGGAGCACGCCGTCGACCCGTTGTCGGAGACCGAGACGTTCCTGGCCGCCCGCTTCCAGATCGACGACTGGCGCTGGTCCGGCGTGCCCTTCTACCTGCGGGCCGGCAAGCGCCTGCCGAAGCGGGCGACGGAGATCGCCATCCAGTTCCGGGAGGTCCCCCACCGGCTCTTCCGGGACGCGGCCGCAGACCCCGAGCCGAACCTCCTCGCCATCCGGGTCCAGCCCGACGAGGGGATCCTCCTGCGCTTCGGCTCCAAGGTCCCGGGCCTGGGCCTCGACATCCGGACGGTGACCATGGACTTCACCTATGGCTCGGCGTTCAGCGTGGACTCGCCGGATGCCTACGAGACCCTGATCCTCGACGCGATGCTCGGCGATGCCTCGCTCTTTACCCGGGCCGACGAGGTGGAGGCCGCCTGGGCGATCGCCACGCCGATCGTCGACTCGTGGCTGGACGCGCCGGCGCCGGAGTTTCCGAACTATCCGGCCGGGGCCTGGGGCCCGGATGGGGCCGAGGCCCTCATCGAGCGCGACGGCCGCCGCTGGCGGCGGATCTGAGGATGGCCGGCCTCGCGTCGGGCTCGCCTGGGCCCGGCCCGCTCGAGGCGGCCGCGACGGTCGGCCAGCCGGTCCTGCGCTGGTCGTCGCGGACCCACACGATCGCCGGCATCGAAGCCGAGCTGGCCCGCATCTGGGCCCAGGCGCCGCTCACGACCGAGGGCGAGGGCGGCGAGCCCGAGCGCCACATCGCGGCCCGCACGAGCGTGATGAACCTCGTCGTCATCTGCCGGAGCCCCGAGATCGGCGAGCACGCCGCAGCGATCATCCGGATGCTTGCCGGCCGGCATCCCTCGCGGACGCTCATCGTGTCCAGCGGAGACCCGGATGGGCCGTCGTGGCTCGACGCCCGGATCCAGGCCGTCTGCGTCGTGCCGCGCGGCGACGCCGCCGAGACCTGCACCGAGTTCATCGACCTCGTGGCCGGCGGCGAGAGCGGCCGCCATCTCGCGGCGATCGTGGCGCCGCTCCTCATCCACGACCTGCCGGTCAGCCTGTGGTGGCCGGGCGACCCGCCGCTCGCCTCGAGGCCTGCGATCGAGCTCCTCGAGATGGCCGACCGGCTCGTCGTGGACGGCTCGGCCTGGTCGGGCGACGGACTGGACCGGCTTGGCGCCCTGGCCCGGATCGTGGCCAACCGCGACCTCGGTGAGGGGTACGTCGCGGTGAGCGATTTCGCGATGCTGCGCCAGTCGCGCTGGCGTGAGGCGATCGCCTCGAGCTTCGACCGGCCCGAACTCCGGCCGTTCCTCGGCGACATCCGCTCGATCATCGTCCGGTACGCCGCCCATCGCGGCGCAGGGGCCGGCGGCACGAACGTCATCAAGCCGCTCTATCACGCCGCCTGGCTGGCATCGCGGCTCGGCATGGCCGTCGTGGAGCCGCTCCGGCCCGTGGCGGGTTTGGACGCCGTTGCCGGCCCCGGCGCGGACGACGCGGCCGAGCTCGGGCCGCCGATGAGCGGGACGCTCCGTGCCGGCCGGCGGCGGATCCCGGTGGGGCTCGTCCCCGTGGAATCGCCGATGCCCGCGGGGACGACGCTCGCGGTCGAGCTCACCGCCCGGCGCCGCTCGGGCGAGCTCGAGGTGAAGGTCACCGCGGAGGCCGAGGCGGTCATCGTCCGGGCCACGCTCGACGGCTCGGGGCTGCCGGTTCGGCGATTCATGGCCCCCCGCCGGACGGAGGTCGAGCTCCTGGCCGAGACGATCGAGTCGGTTGGTCGCGACCCGATCGCGACGGCGGCGCTCCTGGCGGCCGCCGCGCGCGGCGGCCGGGGATGACCGCGGCTCCGACTCCCGCCGACCGGGGCGAGCCCGAGGTCCTCGTCCTGCCGGATGGCGAGGTGGCGTCCACGGTCGCCGCACGGCGGATCGCGGCCGCTCTCACAGCAGCAGTCGACGCCCGTGGCGTCGCCCACTGGGCCACGACCGGCGGATCGACCCCCGGCCCCATCTATCGCGACCTCGCCCGCGAGCCGCTCCACGACTCGGTCCCGTGGGACCGCGTCCACCTGTGGTGGGGCGACGATCGCTGGGTGGCGCCGGACAATCCGCTCTCGAACGCCCTGGCCTGCTGGGACCTGCTGCTCCGCGAGGTCCCGATGCCAACGGCCAACGTCCACGTCGTGCCGATCGGCGAGGCGATGGCCGGCGGCCATCCGCCGGCCTGGGCGGCCGCCCGCTACGCCGAGGAGCTGCGCAGCGCGGCCCTCCCGCTGGCCGCTTCCGGCTTCCCGATCCTCGACGTCGTCCTCGTCGGGATCGGCTCGGACGGGCATCTCTTCTCGGTCTTCCCGGACTCGGCCACCTGGGGCAACCCGGCGTGGGCCCAGGCCGTGCCCGCCCCGACCCACATCGCACCGCGAGTCGAGCGGATCACCCTCCATCCCTGGATGCTGGACGCCGCGCGCCTTGCGATGGTCGTCACGTACGGGGCCGCCAAGGCGGAGATCGTCGGCCGGATCTTCGGGCGGCGCGTCGATCCGCGAGCACTCCCGGGTCAGCTGGCGCGCCGCAGCGGCGTGGTCTGGATCCTCGACGAGGCCGCGGCGTTGTCCCTGCCGCCGCACCTGGGCCGGACGAGCCCCGCGTGAGCCAGCCCGCGCCGACCGAGCCCGCGCTGAGCGAGCCCGGCCGGCTGGTCCGCTCGGCCGACGGGACAACGATCGCGGTCTTCGAATCCGGGCTGGCGGAGCCCGGGACGCGGCCGCTCCTCCTCGTCCACGGCACGACCGCCGATCATCTGACGTTCCGCGTCGTCGGCCCGATGCTCGGCCGACGGCGGCGCCTCCACGCCATCGATCGCCGAGGCCGCGGCGCCTCCGGCGACACGCGTCCGTACTCGATCGAGCGGGAGTTCGAGGACGTCGCGGCCGTGGCCGAAGCCGCCGCGCGCGTCGCCGGCGCGGACGCGGTCGATGTCGTCGGGCACTCGTACGGCGGGCGCTGTGCCCTCGGTGCCTCGCTGCTGACGACGGCGATCCGGCGGGTCGTGTGCTACGAAGGGGCTCCGGCGCCGCCGGCGCGGCCGTACCAGGGCGACGACCTCGCCGCCCGGCTCCGGGCCGACCTCGATCGCGGCGACCCCGAGGCCGCCCTCGAGGCCTTCATGCGCGAGGTCGTCGGCTTCGACGACGCGGCGATGGCCGGCTTCCGGGCCGCGCCGGTCTGGCCGCTCCGCGTGGCCGCCGCCCACACCATCCCGCGCGAGCTCGACGCCGAGCGCTCCCCGGCGGCCTCGCTCGAGGCCCTCGGGGCCGTCGCCGTGCCGGTTCTCCAGGTCCTGGGCAGCGCCAGCGTCGCGCCGTTCCACGAGGCGACGATGGCCCTCGACGCTCGTCTCGCCCGCGGCTCGATCGTCCGCATCGAGGGCGCTGCCCACGCCGCCCACCACACCCATCCCGAGGCCTTCGTCGCGGCCGTGGAGGCGTTCCTCGGCTCGCCATGAGCGTGGCTCATCGAGGGCGCGGGATGTGAGCGTGGCACCGCCACGGTTTCGCGAGAAATCACCGATTCCGGTGCCGCGCCCAGCGTGGCTGCGGCTCGATCCATGAACCAGGCTCATGACCAGCTCCGGCCCGGTCACCTGCGGCCCGCCGGCGGCTCCGCGTTTCGGCGGGCGCGACTACCATCTCGATCGATGACCGACAGCATGCCGCCCGACGCCGCACCGCCCGCGCCACCGGCGCCGAAGCCCTACTCTCCCGGCCTCGAGGGCGTCGTCGCGGCTCAGACGGCCCTCGGTTACGTCGACGGCGAGGCCGGCCGCCTCCTGTACCGCGGCTACCGGATCGGCGATCTCGTCGAGCGCGGCACGTATCCCGCGGTCGCCAACCTCCTCTGGACCGGCGAGTGGGAGCCGCGCCACCACCTCCCGACCGGGCCCGTCCCGCCGGCCGTGCTGACAACGCTGCGGGCACTCCCCGCGACCGCGAAGCCAATGGACGCGCTCCGCACCGCGGTCTCCGTCTGGGGCGCGACCCAGCGCCTCGACTGGCCGCCGACCCCCGAGCAGGCGCGCGCCCTGACGGCGTTCTCGCCCTCGGCGCTGGCGGCGTTCGCCCGGCTTCGCCAGGACCTGGAGCCCATCGAGCCGAACCCCGATCTGGACCTCGTCCCGGGCTTCCTCTACCAGCTCAACGGGACCCCCGCCGATGCCGGCACGGCCCGGGCCCTCGATGCCTACTTCATCGTCGGCGCCGAGCACGGCCTGAACGCCTCGACCTTCGCGGCCCGGGTCATCACCTCGACCCGGAGCGACATCGCCTCGGCCGTGGCCGGGGCGATCGGGGCCCTGAAGGGCCCGCTCCACGGCGGCGCCCCGACCGAGGTCGTCGAGCAGATCCACACCGTCGGCTCGCCGGAGCGGGCCGAGGCCTGGGTCCGCGAGACCATCGCCCGTGGCGAGCGGCTGATGGGCTTCGGCCATCGCGTCTACCGGGCCTACGATCCCCGGGCCAGGGCCCTTCGCCAGGTCGCCGAGTCGATGGCCCACAAGCCCGACTGGCTGGCCCTCGCGATCGCCGTCGAGGACGTCGCCCTGCGGGTCCTGGCCGAGCTCCACCCCGAGCGATCGCTCAAGACGAACGTCGAGTTCTACGCCGCGCCGGTCCTCCAGGGCGTCGGCCTCACGCCGGACCTCTTCCCGGCGACGTTCGCCCTCGCCCGCCACGCCGGCTGGACGGCCCACGTCCTCGAGCAGGCCGCCTCGAACCGGATCATCCGGCCCGACGCCAACTACACCGGCCCCCCGGAGCGCGACCTGCCCGCCTAACCCGGCGGGATGTCCAGCCAGCCCTCGCGGAGGGCGCGGGCGGCGAGCTCGGTGCGGGAGGCGACGTCGAAGCGCTCGAACAGGCGGCGGAGGTGTGTCTCAACCGTCTTGGCGCCGATCCCGAGCGAAGCGCCGACCTCGTCGTTGCTGCGGCCCTCGACGACGAGGCGAACGACCTCGAGCTCGCGGGCTGTCAGGTGGGCGCCGCCGCCGGGCCGCGGGCGGACGTTGAAGGCCATCCCGCCGGCGGCGGCCCGCTCGATTGCAGCGAGCAGCTCCGCGAGCGGCGCGGTCTTGATGATGAACCCGGCGGCGCCCAACCGGATCGCCGCCTCGGCGTACTGCGGGTAGTCGTAGGCGGAGAGAACCACGACCGCCGGGGCCGCCCGGCCGGCGGTCGGGCCGCCGAGATCCTCCTGGAGCAGCCGCAGGCCGCTATCGGTGCCGAGCCGGATGTCCAGGAGGACGACGTCGATCGTCTCGCGACGGATGAGCTCGACCGCCTCGTCGACGCTCGAGGCCGTCCCGACGACCTCGAGGCCGGGCTGGGCGCCGAGGATCGCGGCCGTGCCGTCGCGAACGATCGGGTGGTCGTCGATGATCGCGACGCGAATCAGTGGGCCCGCCCAGCCTTCAGTGGGGTCGCCACTCGAGCGCGACGTGAGTGCCGCCGCCGGGCCAGCGCCGGACGTCGAGGATCGCCCCAATGCCCTCGGCCCGCTGCTGCATGTTGAGGAGCCCGAAGCGGCCCTCCTGCTCAGCCCGGGCGGGCGCGTCGGGCTCGATACCCGGACCGGCATCGTCGACCGACAGCGACGCCCCGGCCTCGGTGGCGTGGTAGCGGACGACGATCGGCGGCTTGCCGTGCTTCACGGCGTTGCCGAGGGCCTCCTGGGCGACCCGGAAGATCGCCAGTTCCACGTCCGGCGGCGGCCGGGTGCCATCGGCCTTCTCGAGGCGGACTTCGCCACCAGCCAAACGCTCGATGCGGAGTACGAGCCAGTCGAGGGCCGGCCCAACGCCGAGGTCGTCCAGGATCGGCAGGCGGAGGGCGCCGCAGATCGCCCGAAGCCGGTCTGACACCGTCCGGGCCATCCCGGCCCCCTCCTCGTCGCCGGCCGTCTCGAGGCGCCGGACAAGGAGCGTCAGCTCCTGGAGCGCGTCGTCGTGAATGTCGGCGGCGACACGGGCCCGCTCGGCCTCCGTCGCCGCGACGACGAGATCGCGCTGGAGAGTCGCCCGCGTCGCGAGCCGGGCCAGTGGTCGGATGGTCCAGCGGCCGGCCACCGCGATGAGCACGAGCCACAGCGAGAACGGGATGAAGAACGGGTCGTACGCCGGGACGGTGGCGATCGCCATCATCGGCGTGGCGCCGGCGACCGCCAGTTCCGTCGACCGGACGAGGCCACCGCTCGATGTCGCCGGTGGCGGGACGGGACGGATCGGGATGGCCGCGGCCAGGCCCGGAACGAGAGGGATCGCCGCGACGAGCGCCGGCCAGACCCAGGCGTCCGGACCGTTGCCGGCATCGATCACCGGCGAGAAGCCGCCGATCAGCACCGCGGCCACGGCGCAGCCGAGGGCAACCGCGATTGCCAGGAGCCGGACGCTCTCGTCGGCGATCCGGCCGGCGAATCGCAGCGCCAGGGGAATCATCGACAGCGGCAGGAAGACCCCGACGATGGCCAGCGCAGGTCCAGACCAGGTTGCCTCAAGCGGCCAGACGAGGAACGGCATCGCCGTGGCGACGGCGAGCGGGACGGCGAACGGTGTGAGCGACGCACCAGCCCGGCCGCCGGCCAGCCACCAGGCGCCCACGAGGAGCAACGCTGCACCGAGGATCAGCCCGGGCGCGGCCCGGCCGAGGTCGCCGACGTAGTCGCTGCCGACGTACACCAGGCCGTAGTAGCTCGCCGCGAATGCCTGGAGATCCGAGTCGGGGATGGCCGTGAGGTCGCCGACCGGGCCGGTCAGTAGCTGGGACAGGTAGCCCGGGTCGAGCGGCACGATCGTCGGCTCGTCGACCTGGACCGGCCCATCGCCGACCGGGTTGCCGAACACGTCGAGGTTCTCGTAGTAGTCCCCGGGGAGCCGCACGAGTGTGGCACCGTTGACGCTGACCACGATCATCCCCGCCGCGAAGCCCTCCCGCCGCGCTGGGCTCTGCGGGGCGACCGCCTCGATGCGGACGTATTCGCCGTCATACCCCAGGCGGACCCCGAGGTCGACGCGCCAAGTCGTGAGCGCGCCGAGGCCGAGGACGAAGGTCAGGACGGCGAGCCCGGCGGCGAGGCGGTCGGCGAGCCACTTGAAGCGCTTGCCCATGAGGTAGTCCACGTGCCGGACGGTAGCAGGGCGCGGCGCGGTCGGATGTCCGGGGAATCCCGGAACGGTGGCCCGGGACTCCGCGGCTGCCCGGACGCGCAACGCCGCCCGACGATGGCCTCGCGAGCGGTCCAGATGCCGCCGCGGAGGGAGGCACCGTGGCCGCGATCGAGACGAGCGGGCTGTCGAAGCGTTACCGCCGGACCTGGGCCCTGTCGGAAGTCGATCTCCGGGTCGAGGTCGGTGGGATCACCGCCCTCGTCGGCCCGAACGGGGCCGGCAAGTCGACGCTCCTGAAGTTGTGCGTGGGGTTCGAGCGCCCGACCGCGGGTGCCGTCCGTGTCTGGGGCATCGATCCCACCCGCGACCGGGCCGGGGCGGTCCGGAGCCTGGGCTACGTCCCTCAGGATCCGTCGCTGTACCGCGACCTCTCGGTCCTCGACCACATCCGGTTCGCGGAATCGCTTCGGCCGCGCTTCGACCTCCCGCACGCCCAGGCTCGGCTGCGGCAGCTCCAGATTCCGCTGTCGGTGACGCCGGCCGAGCTGTCGGGTGGACAGCAGGCCCAGGTCTCGCTGGCGATCGCGCTCGGGACGCGGGCACCGGTGCTCCTCCTCGACGAGCCACTCGCGAACCTCGACCCGCTCGCCCGCCGCGAGTTCCTCACCGTCCTCGGCGAGGCCGTCCGGGCCGACGGCGCGACCGCGATCCTCGCCTCACATGTGGTGGCCGAGGTGGAGCCGGTCTGCGACCGGCTCCTCGTCCTGGGCCTCGGGCACGTGCTCTACCACGAGACGGTCGCCGATGCGCTCGCCTCGCATTGGGTCAGCTCGGAGGCCGAAGCGGTCGCGGCCCGGACGCCGAGGGTCGCCCTATTCCCGGACCGTGCGGGCAGCCTGCAGGCGCTCGTGCGGGCGACGCCCTCCGACGACGCGGAGCCGCCGGGCCGACCGGCATCGATGGAGGAGATCGTGATGGGCTACCTCGCCTCCGGCCGGGTCCCGTTCGCGGCCTCCCGACCCGCTGCGCCGACCGAGACCCTGGCGGTGGCGTCATGAGCCGGGCCCTGATGACTTTCCGGATCCACCGCTTCGAGGCGGTGGCCCTGGCGATCGTCGCGGCGGCAGTCCTTGGCGCCGCCGCCGGCCTGTGGCTCCGGCTCCTCGCCTTCGACATCCCGGCGTCGTGCTTCTTCTACGGCGATCAGTTCGATCCCGGCTGCGCCACCCGCGGGGCCGAGGTGGATGCCTACTTCGCCCTGGCCGGCGACCTGGGGATGTACGTCGTCCTCGCGATCGTCATCCTGCCGTTCGCCCTCGGCCTCATCGGCGGCGTGGCGATCGTCTCGACGGAGGTCGAGCGCGGCACGGCGGCCCTCGCCTGGTCGATCGCACCATCGCGGCGTCGCTGGCTCTTCGGCGTTGCGCTGCCGGTGCTCCTCGTGGTTCTCGGGGCGAGCATCGTCGCCGGCCTCCTGTCGGACCGCCTCGAGCTCGTCCGCGACCCCTCGATGCAACCGTTGCGGACGCTCCACCACCTCGGTCTTCGTGGGGTCGCGATCCCGGGTTACGCGCTCGCCTCGTTCGGGATTGCCCTGGCCGTCGGGGCCCGGCTCGGACGGGTCCTCCCGGCGCTGCTCCTCGCGGGCGCGCTGTCGATCGCGAGCGCCGTCGGGGCGAATCTCACCGTCGACGCGATGCTCCGCGGCGAGTTCGTGGCCGTCGAAGAGTCCAGGATGCTCGAGACTCGGGCGTTCTCGGCTGGGCACGTCTTCGACACCCAGATCCTGACCCCCGACGGCGAGCTCATCCCCTGGGGTACGGCTTACGAGCGGTACGGTGAGGCGGTCTACCCGGAGAACGTCGCCTTCGACGGGCGCTTCCGCACGTTCTACCTCGTGACGCCGGGCGAGCTCTACCCGATCGCCGAGTGGCGGGTGGCGATCATCCTCGGCGCGATCGGGCTCTCGGGGATCGTCTTCGCCTTCGCGATCGTGGAGCGGCGCCGCCCGACGTAGCCCGGGGCTAGGCGAACGGCGTCGCCGACGGCGCCTCGGCCGTTGCCGAAGCCGGCCGGCCGTGCCACCGGAGCACGATCACGGCACCGGCGACGAAGACGGCCGCGCCGAGGAAGAACGGGGCCGGCAGGCCGGCCGTCACGACGATCCCCCCGAGGGCCGGCCCGACGATCCCGGCCGCGTAGAGCGGCAGGTAGACGAGGTTGAGCGTCTGGGACCGACGCTCGGCGGGGACCTCGGTGGCCAGCAGGCCGAAGACCATCGCGCTGACCGACGAGCTCGCCGCGGCGAAGGCAACCGCGACGAGGGCCAGGAGCCCGAGGCCGCCGATCTGCGGGGCAAGCGGCATCAACGCCAGCGTGACCGCACCGCCCCCGAGCGCTCCCACGAGGACGGGCCGGAAGCCGATCCGGTCCCCCAGCGCGCCGGCGGCCGGTGAGAGCAGCGCGCCGGCGAGGGCGGCCGTCCCCGCGACGAGGGCGATCCCGCTGGCGAGGCCCGGGCCCCGCCCGACGATCTCCTCGACCACGACCGGCAGGTACGGCCGCGACATCTGGTTGGCCAGGAAGGCGGTGCCGAAGATCAGGAAGATCCCGCGGACGGCCGGGTCGGCGAAGACGCCGCGGATGGCCCCGAAGGCAAGGGTCAGGACGCGCCCTTCCGGGACCACCTCCGGTCGCACCTCGCGCGACCCGAACGCCACGAGCGCCGCCGTCCCCAGGGACAGGGCCGCCGAGAGCGCGAACACGCCACTGACCGTCCAGCCCAGGCCGTCGATGAGGATGCCCGCGAGCGTGGGGCCAACCGCGAACCCGACGGGTCCCGAGGCGCCGAACACGGCGATGACGGTGCCGAGGCGCGGCGTCGGGGCGGCGTCGCGGATGCCGGCAAGCATCACGCCGGTATTCCCGAGCTGGAAGCCGATGAGCAGGACGCTCAGGGCGACGTGCCAGGGCTCGCGGGCGAGGGCCATGCCCGTGAACACGACGGCCTCGACGATCGCGCTCCTGACGATGACCGCCTTGCGGCTGTACTTGTCGGCCCACACGCCCCAAAGCGGCACGAGCGGCATCCCGAGAACGAACAGGAGCGCGCTGAAGAGGCCGATGAACTGGAGCCGGTCGGCGTCGGGGACGCCCATCGAGGACAGCTGGGACGGCAGCAGGGCAAAGACCTGGCTGACCCCCAGGCCCTCGACCATCGAGGTGATCCAGAAGACCGCGACGAGCGTAGGCCACCCGCGTCGACCGGTCCGCATCCGCGCGGTCGTTGACATCCGGCGCAGCCTACTGGAAACGAGGTCTGCGACCGGTTCGCGCTACGCTCGCCGCACGCTCGGCCGCGGGAGGTGCCCAATGGATCGCTGGCTGGCCCGCCTGATCGTCGCCCAGGGACGCTGGGCGAAGCCGCTCGGCGACTTCAACCACCGCTGGCTGCATGCCCTCTTCCGCCCGATCCCGGCGATCCGCGACTTCCTCAACGGCCGCTGGCTCGGCCACCCGATCCACAGCGTCCTGACCGATGCCCCGATCGGGATCCTGTTCCTCGTCATCGTCCTCGACGTCCTCGACCTGCGGATGGCCGCCGACGTGGCCCTGATCGTCGGGATCCTCTCGATGATCGCGGCGGCCGTCGCCGGTGCAGCCGACTACGCCGATACGGACGGCACGGCTCGCGAGCGGGCGACGGTCCACAGCACGCTCATGGTCGTGGCCCTCCTCGTCTACGTGGCCTCGCTCGCGATCCGGGGCGGCGCCGGCGAGGGCGCGGACCGCGCCGTGGCGGTCTGGACGTCGGTGGTGGCCTTCCTGATCCTCGCCGGGGGCGCCTACGTTGGCGGCGAAATCGTCTACGCCCTCGGCAACATGGTCAGCCGGCACGCCTTCCGCGGCGCCGGCACGAAGTGGATCAGGCTGGAGCCGGCCGAGCTCGATGCCGCCGGCGAGATCCCCGAGGGCCGGCCGGTGAAAGCGAAGCTCGGCATCAACACGCTGGCCCTCGTCCGCCAGGGGGAGTCGATCCTCGCCCTCCACGACACCTGCGCCCACGCCGGCGGGCCGCTGTCGGAGGGCACGCTCGAGGACGGCTGCCTCGTCTGCCCGTGGCACTTCTCCAAGTACCGGCTCACCGACGGCCGGGCCCGCCGGGGCCCGACGGTCTACGACCAGCCGGCCTACGAGGTCCGCCGGGCCGAGGCCGGCGGCTGGGAGGCGCGACGGAAGCCGGTCTGAGGCGCGCGGCCTCGTGCCATCATCCGGCCGATGGCCGAGCTCGCGATCCCGGACCCGTGTGTCGTCCTCCTTGTCGGGGCGGCGGGCGCGGGCAAGTCGACCTTCGCCGCCCGCCACTTCCCGCCCAGTGCGATCCTCTCGTCCGATGCGATCCGTGAGGCGATCACCGGCGATGCGGCCGACCAGCGCCTGAACCGGGCGGCCTTTGCCGCCCTCCACCGGGCCCTCGAGCGGCGGCTGGCGCGAGGCAGCCTCGCCGTAGTCGACGCCACGAACGCCACGGCCGCGGCCCGGCGCGAGATCCGGGCCATCGCGGCGGGCCACGGTGTGCCGGTCGTCGCCATCGTCCTGGACCTGCCGGCGGCACTCGTCCACGAGCGGAACGTGAGTCGGCCAGGCCGGCAGGTACCCAAGGAGGTGGTTGCCCGCCAGCTTGGCGCGGTCCGGGCGATCCTCGATACGGGGCGACTAGCCTCGGAAGGATACGCGGACATCGTCATCGTCCGAGATCGCAAGACCCTCGATCGCCTGACCGTCCGGCTCGTGCCGAGCGCCGGCAGCGATCCCTAGCACCAGGACTGCTATTCCGCCGCACTCGCGACGGAATCGGGCGACGATGGCGCGCGGTTAGCAGTCCGTGCGCTGTGATCCCCTCAGCCAGGCCGCAATCGGATCTTGGCGGAGGCTCAAGAGACGTTGGGGTGCGCGCTAATCCTTCTGGTGCTCGACGCTCGGCGGCCCTGGCCGCAGGCCTGCCAATCGAGCGCGCCGCCGCGCCCGGGATCAAGTGGCGGCGGCACCGCCCGCGATCATCGCCACGCCGAGGACGGCGAGCAGCACCGCGGCGGCGTGGAACCGGGTCATCCGCTCGCCGAGGATCGTCGCGGCAAGCAGGACCGTGACGACGGTGTAGAGCGACGAGATGACGGCGGCCGGGGCGAGCTCGATCCGGGCAGCGGTCAAGAAGGCGACATTGCCGGCGAGATCGATCGCGCCGACGCCGAGGGCCAGCGGCCAGGTCGATCGCGGCAGCCGCCAGGCCCGCCGTCCGAGCGCGACAACCAGCCCGAAGACCGCGACCTGGACGGCCCGGTACGCGGCCATCGGGGCGAGCAGGTAGGCATCGTCGACTCGCGACATCACGAAGCTGAGGAGGCCGAGCGCGACGCCCGCGACGAGCCCGTAGGCCAGGCCCGATGGCCGGTCGGAAGGACCGTCGTCGGCCACCCGCGACACCACGATGACGGCGGCGATGGCGAGGGCCATGCCGGCCAGGGCGACCGGGGCCGGCGAGCCCTCGAGGGCGATCCCGAGGATGGCCGGCGTGACCGCCGTGAGGACCGCCGCCACCGGCGCCACGATGCCCATCCGCCCGATCGCCAGCCCGCCGTACAGGCCGCCGATGCCGGCGACGGCCAGGAGCCCGCCGCCCAGGCCGAGGGCCAGGTCCTCACCGACGAGGAGCGGCTCGCCCCGGCCGAGCATGATCGCGACGGCCAGGACGAAGCCGGTTCCCTGGCTGAAGATGAGGACCCCCAGGATCGGCGCACGCCGGCCGAGGTAGCCACCTCCGAAGTCGGAGGTCCCCCACGCGCCCGCCGCGATGAGGGCGAGGACAACGACCGCGCCCGACGCGGGCAGGACGAGGTCGACCACGGGACCCGCGGGAGGACGCGCCCGTCAGGCGGCCCCGGCGGCCTCCCGATCCGCCAGGGTGGGCCCGTCAAGGACCCGGACCACGTCGGCCGCGCTGTCGTAGCGGTCCGAGGTCGTCAGGTAGATGACCTGGAAATCGGCGCTGATCGACTTCAGGACGTCGAGCGCGCGCCGGGCGCGGTCATCGTCGAGGGTCACGAACGGGTCGTCCAGGACGAGCGGCGGCCGCCGGTCGCCGGTCACGAGCCGGACCAGCCCGATCCGGGCGGCGAGGTAGACGAGGTCCAGCGTTCCCTGGCTCAGGGCGCTGACATCGACCCAGTCGCCCCGCTCCGGGGCGAAGACCTCGATGCCGAGCGTCGCGTCGTCCACGCGGACCCGCCGGTAGCGCCCGTCGGTGACCTTCGCAAGGTCGCCGACCATGTGCTTCTCGAGGTACCGGGTGGCGGTCCGCATCGTCGCCCGCTCGGCGGTGTCGATCGCCTTCAGCGTCAGGTCGTAAACCCGGTCCCGGCGCTGGAGCGTCGCCAGCTGCTCCTGCCACGTGGCGAGCTTCTCGGTCTGGGCGGCGACCTCCTCGGCGTCGACGCTGTTCTGCTCGACCTTGGCCCGGGCGTTCGCCTCTTCGTCCCGGGCGGTCTCGAGGGCCCGCTCCGCGTCCTTGACCTCGACCTCCAGGCGCTCCCTGGCGCGCGGCTCCTTGGCGATCGGGCCGAGGGCTTCGAGAGCACCGGTCTTCTGGTCGATCTCGAGGGCTGCCGCGTCCCGGACGGACGGCAGCACGTCAGGCGGCTCGCGCCCGACCAACCCCTCGAGCTGGGCCGACAGGACGTCGATCTTGGCGACGTGGGCCTCCTCGGCCGCGAGCAGTGCCTCCACGGCGGCCATGTCCGGCAGCTCGAGGCCCGACAGCTGGTTGGCCATGTCCAGCTCCGCCTCCTGGAGCTCCTGCTCCAGCTGGGAGCGGCCCCGCAGCCGGCGGTCGATCTCGACGTCCTGGAGCTGCTTCTGCTGGAAGAAGCCCAGGGCCCGGATGCGCTGGCTGCGTCCGACGATCGCGAGCGCGAAGCCGCCGATCACGAGGGCCAGAGGGATCGCGAACTCGTTGGGCAGGGCCGCGATCGCGAGCTGCTGGGCGGCCGCTGCCGCGATCCCGGCGAAGATCAGGACGAAAGCCACGATCGCCGTCGGGCGCCACGCACGCGGGGTGGGAGTCTCGACCTCGAACTTGACCTCGACCTCGCCCGACAGGATCGCCCGCAGCTCCCGGATCCGGATGTCCACGTTGCGCATCCGCCCGACGGTCGTCCGGAGGACCGGCAGCGGGTCGCGAGCCGGGTGGCTGTCGTGGAGCGCCGCAATGTCCTCGGTGACCTGGACCGCGGTGCGGTAGCGCTCGAAGCGCTCCTGGGCGATGTCTCGCTCGGCGGTCAGGCGTTCGGCCTGGCGAGCCTTCTCGAGGAGCGAGCGGCGCTCGATGAGCGCGCTGTCGGCCTCGCTCCGGCGCTCGCGGGCGAGGGCCAGGCGGTCGCGGTCGCGCTCCAGCTGGGCCAGGGCAGCCTCGCCGGCCTCGACGGCCGCCGCGGCGCGGGTCACCTCGGCCTCCGCGACCTTGAGCCGGCCGGGGTTCTTCTCGCCCTTGGTGTTGAGCTCGAAGAGGGCCTTGTCGAGCTTCTTGCGGGCCCGGCTGGTGCCACGGTCCGCCCCCGAGATGGAGGCCTGGAGACGATCCCGGAGGGCGCTCTCGTCGCGAGCCAGGTCGGCGACCTCGTGATGGCGGACCGACGCGGTCGAACGGAAGAAGGCCTCCGTCGGGATGCCGGTCAGCTCGGCCAGGACCTGGTCGGCGAGGGCGGGGTCGGCGATCGACTGGCCCTCGTACTCCATGGTGACGCTGCCCTTCGCTCCCCGGAACGCCTTCTCGACGAAGCCGGCGCGGATACCGTCGTCCTCCTCCTGCTCGAACTCGATCCGGACGACCGGACGGGCGTCCTCCGCGGCGCCCCACGTCCGGATGCCGTCGATATCGGCCGAGGCCGAGGTGACCCGGCGGGTGAGCCCGAGCTCGATTGCCCGCTGGAGCGTCGTCTTGCCCGATTCGTTCGGCCCGCGCACGACCGTCAGGCCGCGGGCCAGCTCGAGGTCCAGCGCCCCGTGGCGCCGCAGGTTCGCCACGCTGAGGCGGGTGATCCTCACAGGGTCACCTCCTCACCGGCGAGGAGCAGCCGGCCGAGCCGGAGAGAGTCGCGGACCTCGGCCGCGGCGACGTCGTCGCCGGCGGCCTCGAGCTCGGCGACCCGGGCCTCGACGTCCCGGATGAAGGCTCCCAGGATCGTGTCGGCCGGGGGAATCGCGCCCTCGGACAGGGCCGGCACCGATCGATCCCGGACGCGGACCTTCAGGAACTGCCCCGCGAGCTCGGCCTCGACCTCGTCCGTGTGGAGGTCGAGGGCGTCCGGCCGGACGCCGATCAACCGGACGTCCAGGACGAGGTCCGGGTCGGCGCGCCCGGCGAGGAGTTGGATCAGCGCCGGCTGGGACGGGACCGTCGGCGCGTCCAGCTCGAGGCGCTCGAAGCGGGTCCGACCAACCTGGCGTTCGGCGACCTCTACCCTCTTCTTGCCGTTCCGCTCGTCGAGGGTCAGGAGCAGGACGTTGCCGGCCCGGTCCTGGTCCAGGGCCACCGGCTCCGGGGCACCGGAGTAGGCGTAGATCGTGGCCCCGGCCTTGCCCTTGCTCGTCGAGTGCCAGTGGCCGAGGGCGAGGTAGTCGAGGTTGGTCGCCGCGATCTCGTCGGTCGTGATGACGACCTCGTCGCCGTCGGTCTGTCCCGGGATGGCGATCGAGCCGTGGACCATCCCGATCTGCCACGTGGCGGCCGGCGCCATCGCGACATCCAGGTCGCGGAGCGGCGAATGCGGTGCCCGCTTCGTGGCGAAGACCGGGCCGTGGACGACCAGGTCAAGCGTCTCCAGGTGGACGGAGCCACGCTCCGGCGTGAGGACCGTCAGGAGATCCGAGCCGACGGCGCCGGCAAGGGCCGGAAGGTCGTAGGAGCGGTAGATCGAGGCGCGGTCGTAGACGTCGTGGGTGCCGGGGATGAGGACGGTCCGGATCCGGGCCTCGACCAGCCGGCGCAGCTCGGCGGCCACCCGCTCGACGGACCGGCGCGGCTGGACGTTGGAGTCGAACAGGTCGCCGGCGACGAGGACGAGGTCCACCGGCTCGGCCAGAGCCAGGTCGACCGTCGCCCGGAAGGCCGCGAACTGGCGCTCGCGCTGGGCAGCGGCCTGCTCCCCGAGGTCCGCGTGGCGCGCGCCCAGGTGGACATCGGCGGTATGGAGCACTCGGAGCATTCGGTCTGGCAGCCTCCAGGTGGTGTCCGTGTCGAGGGACGCCCCGGGGTGCCCGACCCGTCCGGGCCGGCGGTGCCACCGGAACGGCGGCCCCCGCGCGGCCCCACGGGTCCCGACGTGCGAGGCGCCCCCATTGCTCCTCGCCCGTCGCCCGGAACCGTCGCACCGCATTGTGACAGGTCGCCTGTCACGACCGGGGGCCGCCGGCGCGCGATCCGGACGGGGCGAGCGGAGGCCGGAGGGTGCCCGAAACCGGCCGTCCGGCGATCCGGTGTATCCTCGCCGCAACGAACTCCGGTGCGCCCCGCCCAAGGGACTCCACATCGGCACCACGGGTCGCGGCCCCGGCTCCATGCCTCTCCGGCCGCCCCGACGCCGATCCCGAAGGTGGCGCGTACCCCGCCGACATCGCGCTCTCGGGAGGCAGCCCAGTGACCTACGTCGATCGAACGCTCAACTGCGTCGACTGCGGCGTCGAATTCATCCATTCCGCCGACGATCAGAAGTACTACGCCGAGAAGGGCTTCTCCTCGGAGCCGAAGCGCTGCGTGAGCTGCCGGGCCAGCCGGCGCGCCGCCCGCGACGGCGGCTACGACGCCCGCGACCTGGGCGGGCCGCGGGGCTACGACACCGGCGGCGGCCGTGAGTACTTCGCGGTCCTGTGCTCGGAGTGCGGCAACCAGGCCCAGGTCCCGTTCAAGCCGCGGATGGACCGCCCGGTCTACTGCTCCGACTGCTTCCGGAAGATCCGCCCGGAGTAGCTCCCGGCGCCCCAGGCAAGGCCGGGCGTTTCGAGTCCGGCGTCGGCGGGGTTCGGATCCGCCCGAATATCGCCCCCAGCGATCGTGGGGGTCCGCGTCCGGTTCGAATCCACCGCATATCGCCCCAAGCGATCGTGCGGTCCACGTCCGGTTCGATTCCGCCGCATATCGCTCCCCGCAATCTTGGGCGAAGTAGCGATGCATAGGGTGGGCCGCGCTGCGCGGCTCGTGCTCCTGCCGCTCGTGACGCCGCACTCCGAGGCACACCCCCCGCTCGGCGGGCGGCCTTCGTCGGCGCTGCATCACGGGGACTGGTATCCGGCGGATTCGAGTGGGGAGAGGGTTGCTTGCATCGGTGGGGCTGGTGCGCGGCGGGGTCGCGGCGGGGATCGCGGTGGGGATCGCGGTGGGGATCGCGGCGGGGATCGCGGTGGGGGTCGCGGCGGGGTCGCGGCGGGGTCGCGGCGGGGTCGCGGCGGGGTCGCGGCGGCGAAGAGAAGGACGTCTGCGCTACAGCCGGAACGCGTCGCCCCGCCGGAAGCGCTCGCGGTGGCGGCCCCGCCAGACGGTGACCCGCGCCCGGCCGTGGACCTGCCAGGACCCGTCGCGCCCCACCACCGCCGTGTCCTCGTCAATGCCGAGGACGGCCATGTGGCGTGGGGCCTGGAGAGCCATGAGCGCAACGACGGCCTCGGGCCAGGCGTCGTAGTGCGGCAGGACCGCGACCGCGTCCACGAGCCCCAGCCCGTCCGACCATCGCAGCGGCCAGGGCAGCACCCCCCGGCGGAACTCCGGCTGGCGGGCGGCCAGGACCATCGCACCGGCCGAGCAGCCCGCGATCACCGCGCCCCGCTGGTGGGCCGCCCACAGCGCGCCGCCGACCCGGGTGCCGTCGAGGGCCCGCCGCAGATGGGCCGGCTTGCCGCCCGAGAGGTAGATGAGGTCGGCCTCGCCGATCGCCTGGGCGGCAGCCTCGTCGCCGGCCTCGTCGCGGTTCCGGATGAGGACCGGCTCGACCTCCGCTCCGAGGGCGGCGAAGTGCTCGGCCCCGAGGTCGGCCCAGCGCCGGAACACTGCCTCGCCGTCGAGCGCCGATGCGGTCGGCAGGATCGCGACACGGGGACGCGCACGGCCGACCGAGGCGAGGAGATCGCGGTCGAAGGCCGCCATCCCCGGCAGGAACTCTCCGGCGCCGACCAGCGCCACGGGTCCGGGCACGGCGGTGAGTCTAGCGCCTGAGCGGCACGGATCCGGTCCGCCACTACACTCGCCCGATGACCTCGACCCAGCGCGGCGCCCTTGGCGCCGCGATCATCGGCTCGGCGGTCGTCTTCCTCGACGGGACGATCGTCAACATCGCCCTGCCGCGGA
The DNA here is from genome assembly GCA_040752335.1 of Chloroflexota bacterium. Classification (GTDB taxonomy): domain Bacteria; phylum Chloroflexota; class Limnocylindria; order Limnocylindrales; family CSP1-4; genus UBA5189. Next base: position 21,809 of record JBFMEV010000017.1, on the reverse strand, counting down.
TCGGCGCGACGCTGCCCGCGATCGGCATCGGCGTCCTGGAGGGCCAGGTCTATGTCGTCGCCGGCTACATGGCGACCCTGGCCGCGTTCCTCCTGGTCGCCGGCGCGCTCGGTGACCTGTACGGTCGGCGGCGGGTGTTCGCCATCGGCCTCATCGGCTTCGGCGTCACGTCACTGGCCTGCGGCCTGGCGCCGAGCCTCGATGTCCTGGCCGTGGCCCGGCTCCTCCAGGGGATCACCGGCGCGCTCCTCGTGCCGGGCTCGCTGGCGATCATCACGGCGATGTTCGAGGGCCCTGAGCGGGGCCGGGCGTTCGGCATCTGGGCCTCGGCGACGTCGGTCCTCCTGATCGTGGGCCCGCCGCTGGGCGGGGCCCTGGTCGAAGCGTTCGGCTGGCGGAGCATCTTCCTGGTCAACGGCCCGCTCGTGGCGATCGGGCTCGTCCTCGCCTTCCGCTACGTGCCGGAGCTGCGGGCGACCGGCGAGCGACAGCGCTTCGACTGGCTGGGGTCGATCGTCGCGGTCGTGGCCGTGGGCGGCCTGGCGTTCGGGGCGATCCGGGGCCAGCAGGTCGCCTGGGCCCAGCCGGAGCCCCTCATCACCCTCGTCGTCGGGGCCGCGGCCCTGATCGCCTTCCCCATCCTCATGCTCCGTCGCCGCGACCCGCTCGTCCCGCCAGGGCTGTTCCGGAACCGCATCTTCGGCGCGATCAACCTCTCGACGCTCCTGATCTACGCGGCCCTCTACGTCCTGCTCTACGTCCAGAGCCTGTTCCTCCAGGGCGTCCTCGGCTACACGCCGGTCGGGGCCGCGATCGTCAGCCTGCCTTCGGGCGTCGCCCTCGTCCTCCTCTCGGCCCGGGTCGGGGCCCTGGCCGGCCGCCACGGTTCGCGACCGTTCCTCGTCGTGGGGCCGCTGCTGATGCTGGCCGGTGTGGCCTGGTGGCTGCGGGTGCCCGCGGACTCGACGCCGTGGCTGGCCCGCCTTGATGACCCGGCCTCGCTCGTGCCGCCGCTCGCCGCGCTCATCGATCCGTTCCCGGCGGCCGTGCTGTTCGGGATCGGGATCTCGCTCGTCGTTGCACCCCTGACCTCGACCCTCATGGGCTCCGTGCCGGTGGAACGAGCCGGGCTGGCCTCGGCGCTCAACAACGCCCTGTCGCGGGTGGGTCAGCCGCTCGTCTCCGCCGCGATCTTCATCGTCATCACGGATCGGTTCTACGCGTCGCTCGCAAGCCGGGTCCCGGGGCTGGACCCGGGCTCGGCCGAGCTGCGGGCCGCCGTCCAGCCGCTCAACCCGCCTGTGGCCGGGGTGGACCCCGCGATCGCCGACGCCGCCCGCCAGGCGTCGGGCGAGGCCTTCGCGGCGACGATGCTCGTCGTTGCGGCGCTCCTCCTCGGCGGCGCGATCGTCAACTGGATCGGGCTGCGCCCGGCCGAGCCGGCACGTCCCGCGCCCGCCCGCGGTCCCGAGCCCGCAAGATCGGCACCAGGAAGCTGAGGGTCCGATGACCGCCGAGTGGGACGCCCGGACCTACGACCGGATCGCCGACCCGATGCACAACTGGGGCCTCGAGGTGCTCGACCGGTTGCCGCTCGCCGGGACCGAGCTCGTCCTCGACGCCGGCTGCGGCAGCGGTCGCGTCACCGAGGCGCTCGCGGAGCGGCTGCCGGACGGCCACGTGGTCGCCCTCGATGCCTCGCCGGCGATGCTCGTGGAGGCGCGTCACCGTTTGGCCCGGTTCGGTGACCGGGTGACCTACGTCCATGCCGACCTGGGCCGACCGCTCCCGATCGAGGGCCCGGTCGACGCCATCCTCTCGACGGCGACCTTCCACTGGGTCCCCGACCACGACGCCCTGTTCCGCAACCTTGCCGCGGTCATCCGCCCGGGCGGCCGGCTCGTCGCCCAGTGCGGCGGGATCGGCAACATAGAGAGCGTCCGGCGGATCGCCCGGACGGTCGGCGACGGCTTCGATGCCGCCCGCAACTTCGCGACGCCGCTGGCCACCGCAGCCCGCCTCGAGGCATCGGGGTTCGGCAACGTCGAGGTCTGGCTGACCGACGAACCGACCCGCCTGGAGCCGGGTGAGCCGCTCGAGACGTACCTCGCAACGGTCTGCCTGCGCGAGCACATCGCCCGCCTGCCGGACGGCGAGCGGGCCGGCTACGTCCAAGAGATCGCCCGGCGGATGCCCGAGCCGGTCCTCGACTACGTCCGGCTCAACATCCTGGCCACTCGCCGCGGCTGACCGGCGCGGGGCCGCCGCACCGACCCGCGGGCCGGCGTTGTGGGGGTCGGTGACGCTGGCAGCATCAAGCCTCACGACCTCCGCCAGGGCCGGGCGATGCATTCCGCGTCGTGGCCTTCCGACACACCACCGACGTGTCTATGCTGGGGCTCTCGGGAGCCGGGGCTCGATCCGGCGCCAAGCGAGGGAGGGAGATCGGAAGCCATGGCAGAAGAGCCGATGTCCGCGCCGGGGGCCCCGCAGCCCGCCCCCGAGGTTCCACCGCCCGCACCGGCGCCGGCCCCGATGGGTGGCTGGCAGGCGCCGCCGCCGCCGACCGTCCAGGGCATTCCGGGGTTCGTCTACGCCGACGTCCCGAACCGCTTCATTGCCCTGATCATCGACGCCATCGTGATGGGCCTCGTCTTCGCCGTGATCGGCATCGTCCTCGTGGCGATCGGTCTCGACGCCGGCTTCACGGTCACGAACGCCGACTTCGTGGCGAGCGTCGTGTACGCCATCCTCAGCCTCGTCGTCGGGGCCGGCTATTTCATCTACACCTGGACATCGATGCGGGCGTCGGTCGGCATGCGCGTCCTCGGCATGCAGGTCGGCAACGCCTTTGACGGCAAGACGCTGACGATGGAGCAGGCGACCAAGCGCTGGCTGGCGCTGTGGGGTCCGTCGACGATCTCGGGCACGTTCACCTCGGTGAGCGGCATCGGGACGGCGATCGGGTTCATCGTCTTCCTGTACCTGATCTACTTGCTCTACACGACGGCCACGAGCCCGACGAAGCAGGGCTTTCACGACAAGTACGCCAACACGGTCGTGGTGAAGGCAGCTCGCAGCGTCTGACGGCGCTGCCCGGCGTGAACGACCCCGCCGGTCCGGCGGGGTCGTTCGATTCCCGACGACCCTCAGCCGCGGACCCGGAAGGGCTCGCCGTGGCCCGGGATGACGATGTCGGCGGCCGCGAGGACCCGCTCGCGGCCCCGCTCGATGGCGGCCTGGTCGAAGGCCAGGGGATCGATGAGCGGCGTCCGGTCGCCGAACCACCAGAGATGGGTCAGGGCGTAGGTCGCGTCGTCGGCCTCGACCAGGAGGGTGGCGTCCTCCTCGGTGTGGCCGGGGGTCAGCCAGAGGCGAGAGTGCGGCGCGAGCTCGTGGCCGTCGCCGTCGTGGTCGAGCCACAGGTCGTCCCGATAGCGGGCCCAGAAGTCGACGACCTCGGCGTTCGGGAAGAGGGCGATGTTGACGGTGTGATCCGGATGGTGGTGGCTCAGGAAGACGTGGGTCACGGCCTCGGGGACGACCCCCAGCGCCGCCAGGGGCTCCAGGATCAGGCCGCGCCGGGCGACCATCCCGGGGTCGGCCACGATGACGGCGTCGCCGTCGCGGACGAGGGTCACGGAGCCGCCGACGCGACCGCCGTCGCGGGCGTAGCCGGCGTGGAGGAGATGGACGGTGGTGCTCATGGTGGGACTGTAGCCGCCGGCGGCCGCGCCCGGCCTAGGATTTCCGCCATGCACGACGTGACGCCCGATCTGGTCCTGTACGACGGTCACATCCGGACGATGGAGCCGGGCGGGCGGACGAAACCGAGCGCGATCTCGATCTCGGGCGACCGGATCCTGGGCCTTGGCACGGACGCCGACATCCTCGCCCAGCGAGGACCCGGGACCCGGGTCATCGACCTTTGTGGCCGCACCGTCACCCCGGGCTTCACCGACGCCCACTGCCATCCCGTGTTCGGCGGCCTCCGGCGGGTCGAATGCAGCCTCGACCGATTCAGCAGCGTCGAGGATCACCTGGCCGCGGTCGCGGCCTTCGCCGCTGCGAATCCCGAGCGCGCCTGGATCTCGGGCGATGGCTGGTCCCTCGACACGTTCCCGGGCGGGATCCCCCGGCGGGAGCTCCTCGATGCCGTCGTCCCGGACCGGCCGGTGTACCTCTCGAACCGCGACGGCCACGGCGCGTGGGTGAACACCCGGGCGCTCGAGCTCGCCGGGGTCACCGCCGAGACGCCCGACCCGCCGCACGGCCGGATCGAGCGCGACCCTGACGGCACGCCCCTAGGGATGCTCCAGGAGACGGCCATGGAGCTCGTCGCCGCCCACATCCCGCCGCACGACGGCGAGACCCTCGAGCGAGCGGTCCTCGATGCCCAGGCCCAATACCACGCCTGGGGCATCACCGGCTGGAATGATGCGATGGTCGACGGCCCGTTCCTGGCCGCGTATCGGGCGGTCGCTGGACAGGATCGGCTCACGGCCCGGGTCGTCCTGTCGCTCCGGTCGGCCGACCTCGAGGGCTTCGGTGGTCCCGATGGCATTGCCTCGATTCGCGATGCCGTGGCCGCCGAAGCGGCCGCGGCGGACCCCGCCCGACCCGGTGCCGCACGGTTGTCGGCCGGGAGCGCGAAGTTCTTCGTCGACGGGATCCTCGAGAGCCGGACCGGGGCGCTGCTCGAGCCGTACAGCGACCCGGACGGCCGACCGTCCGGGGATCTTGGCTTCCTGAACTTCGAGCCGGCCGAGCTGCAGCGGCTCTCGTCCGAGCTCGACGCCCGGGGCCTTGACCTCCACTACCACGCGATCGGCGATCGGGCCGTCCGCGAGGCCCTCGACGCGATCGAGGCGGTTCGGCGGGCGAATGGCCCACGGGACCGGCGCCCCCACATCGCCCACATCCAGGTCATCCACCCCGACGATGTGCCCAGGTTCGCGGCCCTCGACGTCATTCCCAACGCCCAGCCGCTGTGGGCCGTCCACGAGCCGCAGATGGACGAGCTGACGATCCCGATCCTGGGGCCGGTGCGGACGACGTGGCAGTACCCGTTCGCGTCGCTGCTGCGGGCCGGCGCGCGACTGGCGATGGGCTCCGATTGGACCGTCTCGACGGCCGATCCCTTCCCCCAGATCGAGGTGGCAACTCGGCGGGTCTGGCCCGGCCACCGTGACGCCGAGCCGTTCCTGCCCTCGGAGCGGCTGACCCTCGAGGAGGCCCTGCGGGCCGCGACCGTCGGCTCGGCCTACGTCAACCGCCAGGACGAGGCTGGCTGGCTCGGCGTTGGGCGCCTGGCCGACCTTGCCATCCTCGACCACGACATCGATGCCCCCGACGCGCCTCCGATCGGCGAAACGAAGGTGGTCGCCACGATCGTCGGCGGCGAGCTCGTCCACGAGGCGCCGGCCCTCGAGGTCTGAGACGACCACCGAGTTCAGCCACATGGCCCGTCGACTCGGGCGGAGAGGCCCTGCCTCCAAGATTCCCCTCTACGTAGGATTTGCGCAACGCTGCAGCCGCGGCTATCGGCACCGGAGTTGGTGAATAGGTGCGTCCCAGATCGGGGCGAAGCGATCAAGAGACTCGAACCGCTGTCACCGCTCGGGCACCGACACTTGGGGGTCGTACGCATGCTCTCGGGAAAGTTCAGGGGCGTGATCGTTGGACTTGCGCTCTCCGCCCTGGTTTCCGGAACGGCGCTTGCAGGGTGGCTTGGTCCCACCACCGTCGCACCACTTAACGAGGGATACAACACGCCGATTTGGGCACAACACACGGCTGGGACGTCCACCCTATACCAGAGATACTGCGACAGCGAGTTTGGGCACGCGTCAGTAAAGTGGAACTACATGCACCACTGGCCGCTGTTCCCAAGCACAGGTATCGGAGAAAAGTCCGTCGACTGCTACAACAACAGCACGTGGCGCTCGAAGTCGTGGACGGTCGAGTCCGGGGTGGACTACAGCGCCGAGAATCGAAGCTGGTGGGACATCTACAGCGACACTTGGAAGATCTACTATCCCGGAAGCTAGCGCAAGTACGGGGGTGGTGGGGCTCGGAACCGGCCCCCCACCCCTCTACGCCAGTCGGTTCCAAGGAGCATCACGCCAGCCCTGTGCAAGCAAGAGCCCTGAGTTTCAGCCATGTGACGTTTCGATATCCCGGGCGACCACTCTCAAGGGCGCAGCGCCCGGCCGTGTTTGAAGACCTGACGTGGCGGCTCACGCCTGGGCGAACCGTGCTCCTTGGGCCGAATGGCGCGGGGAAGACCACCCTGCTGGCCCTTGCTGCGACTGCGCTGACCCCCGAGCGCGGGACGATCGAGGTCGATGGGCTTGCGGCGAACCGGCGACGTGATCGCGCTAAGATCCGCAGGTGCGTTGGTTGGATGCCGCAGCACGCGTACGCGATCCCCGGCTTGACGTCGCGAGAACAGGTTGCCTACTCCGGCTGGCTGAAGGGGTTGTCTCGATCCGACGCATGGACAGGGGCGGCCGTTGCGCTCGATCGAGTCGGTCTTACTGCCGAGCGAGATCGGCTAGCGTCCGAGCTATCGGGGGGACAGCGCCATCGGGTCGGCCTTGCGCAGCTGCTTGTGCAAGACGCCGAGGTGCTGTTGCTCGATGAGCCAACCGCTGGACTCGATCCAGCTCAGCGCTCCTCGTTTCGCACGTTAATCCATGAAGTCGGTGAGGGCCGATCTCTCCTCGCCTCGACGCACCAAGTCGACGATCTGGATGATCTCTTCGACACGGCGGTCGTGATGGACCATGGTCGAATGCTGTTTCATGGCCCCGTGACAGCGTTTCTCGGCCTCGCGCCGCGCGGCGCTGCCTATCGCGGCGAGAGCGCCTACGCGACGCTCGTTCGTCACTCACCATGATCCGCTTCGCCACGGCTGTCAGGTCCATGCCGGCAATCTGGCTCGCGTTCCCGCTCGTCCTCGGCTCCGCCTGGTACTCAACGCTGTTTCGCCTGCCCGATGGATACGGTGTCAATGCCACGGCGAAAGGTACGGCAGCCCTCGGTCTTATCGTGCCCTTCGCGGCTGCAACGGCGGCATGGGAGGCATCGCGGCTGCGTCGTGCAGGGTGGTGGCAGGGTCCATGGGTTCGGCGCCAACTAACGGTTGTTCTCGGCCTACTGTGGCCCTCGATCACCATCCCACTTGTCGCCACGGTGGTCGCGGTGGGTGTTTCACTGCTTCGAATTGATGGCGGTGCTCCAGACGCAAGGCTGATCGCCGTTGCTGCCCTTGACATCGCCGCATTCTCCATCGCGGGGTTCGCCGCGGGGCTCCTCCTCCCTTTTTCCCTGGCCGGACCGCTTGCGATCGTGGTGCCCCTATTCTGGTTGACCTTTGTCCCTGCGATGTCCCCCGTTTGGCTCCGACATCTGACCGGGATGTTCCGCGACTGCTGCAGCCCATCTGACGATCTGGCGGCGGGCCCCCTGATAGCCTCGTCGATTCTCGACTTCGGGATCATTGCAGCTGCATGGGTGGCGATTGCGCGCACGACCGCGCTTCGACGTGTGATTGGTTCCGCACTTAGTCTCGCGATTCCAACTCTCATCGGCGCGTCGTTGGTTGCTGGGATGTCGTATTCGCCTACGATTCCGCGTGACACAACGGTAATGCTGTGCGAGGATATGTCACTCACGAGGCTATGCGTGTGGCCGGAGCACCGCGAACATCTCGAGGCGCTGGCGCCGCTCGCTCCTCGGGTATTCCAGCGTTGGAGCCTCGTTGGCATCCCGGTTCCCGACTTGATCACGGAAGCCCGGTCGGATGTACGCCCTCCGAACGCCGCGCTGATTGTGCTGTCCGGCCTGCCGCTCGATTCCGACGCCCTTATCGCCGCACTCGCCCAATCACTCCTGCCACCATTCCCGGATTGCCCGGGCGGCGCGACTGGCTGGCAAGCGACTGAGTACCTCGCAGCGTGGTACGAGTGGACTGGTGGTATTTCAGAACTAGCCTTCGCGTCCCTCCATGCGCATGTGTTTGATCCTGAGTATCCGTCGGTTGGCGAGGTCGTCCGTGAGCTCGAGGACGCACCACCGACTATTCGAGACGCATGGGTCGCCCGCATCCGCAACATCACGCAGGCATGCGATCCCTGGCCCGCTCATGATCTGCGAGTCGAGTAGATGGTTCTGTGGTTCCGAGTCCGCCGTATCGACCTGCTGCTCGCAGCGATCGCGCTAGGTGCGCTACTGCTCGTGACGCCGCTAGCGGCCCTCCGCGCGATGCCGAGCCCAGCCGGTGCCAATGTCGCCGCGGCGTGCATGATTGCCCTTTTGGTTCCCATGGCGCTATCAGGGAGCTGCTCGCGCAGTGACGATCGGGTTGAGGCTGTGGCTGTTCGACCGACTCGCGCCCTCGACTTCCTACTCGTCATCAGCGCCATCGTCGCGTCATGCGCTGTCAGCACCCTCCAGGAGCTGATCGGTCTTACATCCGTTGGTGTCGTAGCGGCTCGCGCCACGCTCGCATACGGTGGCCTGCTGCTCGTCGCCCAGTCCCTGTCAGGTTGGCGCGTCGCTGCAGTGTTGCCTGCGACCTATCTTCTCGCCGTTGCCATCGCCGGGCGTGGCCCCGACGTCACCCACCCTGCCTGGTGGGCATGGATTGCAGCCGGTACAGGTGACACCGGCTCTTGGCTGCTGACAGGTTTCGTCGATGGACTTGGCACCGCGACCTACTGGAAACGGTCCGCACGACTTGGGAACAACACACCGGGATGATGGGTCGGAGCGCCCCGAGCCCACCGACGCCCGGGAGCGTTCAACTCCCGCGGTCGGCGACTTTTCGAGGCGGGGCTCCACCGTCACTCGAGAGGACTGTCCGGTCCCGGCTCGACCCCGGATGACGCATCAACCACGAGCTCAACGGCCGGCCTCGACGGACGCTCGGCTGGATGAAACCACCAGCGGCACTCGCCAAGATCATTGTGTTGACTGATTGAACCCGCACGGAGCCCAGGAGACGATCGGAGCCAAGGCGGCGATCGCCCGCTCGATGTCCGCCGCGTCGTTATAGACGTGCGGCGAGAGGCGGATGCCGGTGCCGCGGAACGCGGCTCGGATGCGGGCGGTCGCCAGGGCCGCGCGGGCGACACCAAGGTCGTCGCCACGATCGTCGGCGGCGAGGTCGTCTACGAGGCGCCCGCGCTCGACGGCTGAGGCCGCCGGCAAGCACGTGCCGCCCTGTCGATGGCGCGAATCACCGCCAAGCGACGAACATCTTCTTCAAGCTCGCCCCCAATCCGCCGTTTCGGCCATCGATTGGGGGTCGTGCGCGCCACACGGCGGCCGGGCGGCTCTTCGGGTGCTCTAGCTTCGTCGTTTGGCTGGAATCGTCGCCACCCGCGCTCCGTGTGCGACGGGGGCGAGGGCCGCGATCGCCCGCTCAATGTCAGCTTCGTCGTTGTAGACGTGGGGCGACAGGCGAACGCCGGTGCCACGGAAGGAGGCCCTGATCCGGGCCGCGCCGAGGGCCGCGCGCGCCGCGTCGGTGTCATTGATCGGGACCGACACGAGGGTGCTGCCGCCCCAGTCGAGGTCGAGGCCTTCGGCCAGGGCGCGGGCCAGCCGCATCGGCTCCTCCAGTGCGCCGGCCGCCTGCCAGCGGACGAGGAGCTCGAGGGACTCCGCGGCACCCAGCCACGGGAGCCAGGCGAGGGAGACGTCGTACATCGCCGCGTCCGGGGCGAGGGTCAGCGGGCCGCCGAAGAAGCGGCCATACGGGCGGTCGGCGGCCCGCCAGTTCGCGTTCAGTGCGGTCAGCCGCCCGACGTGGTCGGCGCGGAGGGCCATGAACGCCACGCCGCGCGGGCAGAGCAGGTGCTTGTACGCCGAGACGACCACGTAATCGATCCGCTCGACGATGTCGCCGAGGGCCACGAACGGCGTTCCCTGGGTGGCATCGAGGAGGACGCGAGCGCCGACCTCGGCGGCCCGCTCCACGATCGCCCGGATCGGCGCGGTCCGGCCGGTCTGCATCTGGACGAGGGCGCAGGCCACGAGCGTCGTGCCCGGCGTGATCGCATCGACCACGCGCACCAACTCGACTTCCCGGACCGGCACGCCGCGATCGCGGGCGACGAGGAGCGGGAAGAGTACCGAGGTGAACTCGTCGGCCGGGACCACGACATCGTCGCGGACCGTCAGCTCGGCGGCGACGAGCCCGACACCCACCGACGTCGCCGGCAGGAGCGCAACTCGGCTCGGCTCGATCCCGAGGAGTGCCGCGAACGCCGCTCGCCCACGCTCGCCGACCTTGTCCCAGTCCTCGATCCAGTTCGCGCTGCCGGCGCTCCAGGCGTCGAGCGCCGCGCGCATGACACGCAGCGTCGGCTCGGGCGGCAGGCCGTATGTCGCGCTGTCGAGATAGGTCGTCCCCGGCTCGGATGAGAACTGGGCGCGGATCGCGGGGTCCACGGTCGCGAGTCTACGTCCCGGGTCGGCGAGCCGACCCGAGGTCGGCCGGGCGGTCGACGTCGACGATCGTGGCGGCGCGCGGGTCGAGGACCAGCCAGACGAGTGCCGGGATCGCGACGGCGTGGAGCTCGGCGAGGAGCTCGCGGAGCGCCCGGTCGCCTCGGCCGAGGACGACGACTGCGGACTGGCCCGCGGCCTCGACGTCGACGGCCATCGGCAGCGGGTGGAGGCGGCCCGGGATCTCGAGGTGGACCGCCGGCCGTGTCGGTCCGGTGGTCGTGGCGAGGCGTCGGAGCACGGCCGGGACCATCCGCGGCATGTCGCCACCGACGACGAGCGCCGTCGCGGTCTCGACCGCGGCCAGGCCGGCGGCGAGGCCGGCGAGCGGGCCGCCGAACGGCTCGGGATCGTGGACGATGCGGACACGGGCATCGAGGCCTCCCGGGAGGTTCGGGTTCGCGTCCGGCGCGGCCACGACCACGATCCGCTCGGTCACGGCCGCCAGCGCCTCGATCGCGTGGTGGAGGAGCGGCCGTCCGTCGAGCTCGGCGACGAGCTTGTCGCTGCCGAACCGTGACGAGCGGCCGCCGGCCAGGACGATCCCAGTGACGTTAGCGAGCGGTGCCAGATCGCCGGGGGCGGCGGGGCGAGCGCTCATGCTCGGACCGCCGGGGGGCGCGGCGCCCGGGGACCCGGCACGTGGCCGGCCGGCGTCCGGGCCAGGACCCCGCGCCGGTTCAGGTCCTCGAGGAGCGGCATGACGACCCGCCGGCTCGTCCCGGTGGCGTCGCGCAGGGCGGCCGGGCGGAGCGGGCTCCTGCGCGCCATCTCGAGGGCCGTGGCGACGAGTCGCTGGAACGCTGGCGCGGCCCAGGCGAGGTCGGCCTCGACGCGGACGATCCGCCCGGAGCTCTCGAGGACCCGGATCCCTTCCGATGGACAGCCGGCGGCCCGCGCTGCATCCGACAGGTCGGGCGGCGCCGGAACGTCGAGGAGTGCCTCGAGGCGGGCCATCGCGGCCTCGAGCACCAGCGGCGGACCGCCGACCCGGGCCGGGTCCCGGTATCGGTCGCCGTCGCGGGCGAGCCGGCGTCGGGCGAGGAGGTGATCGACGACGCCCGCGATCGCCGCCTCGACGGCCCCGGCGTCCTCGCGGCGCATCGTGGCCAGCCGGCGGAGCGCTGCTCGGACGACGGATCGGAGGGCAGCCGCCGGCAGCCCGGCCGAGGCCGGCTCGACCCGGTGGTGTGCCGCGATGGCCTCCATCGCGGCGGCCCCGAGCGCTTCATGAACATCGGGCGCCAGGAGGGCGCCGCGCTCGTCGACCCGCAGCCCGTGGAGGGCGAGGCGGGCGTGTGCGGTCGCGTCGGCGTCGAGATCGTCGACCGCGGCCGCGAGGCTCGTCAGTCGCTCCGCCGAGGCGCGCCGGCGCGAGACGCCCCGGGCCGGCAGCGGGTCGAGGATCACCACGCCGGCGACGAGATCCCCCGGTGATGGCCGGCGAAGGGCAGCCCGCTCGCCGGCGAATGTCGCGATCGGCGCGCCGATCCGTAGCAGCGCCGTGACCCGACCGTCGGGGAGGGCCACGGCCTCGCGACCGCGCCGCCCGACCCGGGCGTCGATCGCGGCCGTACCGAGATGCAGGCGAAGGCCGGCGCCATCGGGGGGCGGCCACGCGGGCCGGCCGCCGGACCGGCGATCCGTTCCGAGCACCGTCGGCGGAGCGAGCGCGACGAGCAGCCGGTCCGTGGCCTCGATCCCCCCGCCCGCGACGAGGACCGCGCCACGGTCGAGGTCGGGCAGCTCGACGCCGGCGAGGTTGACGGCGGTCCTCCCCGGTCCCGCCACCTCGACGGCGGCGTGATGGACCTGAAGACCGCGAACCCGCACGTCCCGGCCGGCCGGTTCGAGGCGGAGCCGGTCGCCGACCCGCAGCTCGCCGCCCCGGAGAGTCCCGGTCACCACGGCGCCGCGGCCCTTGACCGAGAACGCCCGGTCGATCGCGAGACGCGTCGCGCCCGCGGGCAGCATCTCCTGCCGCGCCGCGACGACGTCCCGGAGGCGAAGGATGGCTGCCCGGACGGCCTCGATTCCCTCGCCGGTCGTCCCCGAGGCCATTGCCACCGTGGCCCCGGCGAGCGAGGTCCGTTCCAGGAGCTCCGCCACGGTACGCGAGACCTCGGCCGCCCGCGCCTCGCCCGCGACGTCCACCTTCGTCACGACCGCGAGGCCATCGCGAATCGCGAGCGCATCGAGGAGCTCGAGGTGCTCGATCGTCTGGGCCCGTGGCCCGTCGTCGGCGGCGACGACGAGGAGCGCCGCGTCGATCTCGCCGGCCCCGACGAGCATGTTGCCGATGAGGGCGTCGTGCCCGGGCACGTCGACGAAGTCGATCGAGGTCCCATCCTCGAGGTCGAGGTGGGCATAGCCGACGTCGATCGTCATCCCCCGCCGCTGCTCCTCTGGCAGGCGGTCGGCATCGATCCCGGTGAGAGCACGAAGGAGCGTCGTCTTGCCGTGGTCGATGTGGCCGGCGGTGCCGATGACGACCGTCATGGCGGTCCGCCCGCGAGGGCCCGGGCGATGGCCGCGACGAGCGCCTCTTCGTCGCGGGGCTCGACCGTCCGGAGGTCCAGGACGACCCGGTCGCGCTCGATTCGCGCGATCACGCAGGGACTGCCGATCCGGAGGTGGGCGAGGAGATCCGTGGCGGCATTGCCGGTCGAGGTCGCCAGGGCGAGCCCGACCGAGGGCAGCGTCTCGCCCGGCACCGAGCCCCCGCCGACCGTCGATTCCAGCTCCACGACCCGGGCCGCCCCGGCGGGAAGTGCCACTTCGAGGGACTCCGCTCGGCGCCGGAGATCCTCGAGGGACCTTGCGAGCATCCGCCAGACGGGGATCTCGGCCATGGCCCGGCCGGCGCGGTAGAGGGCGAGCGTCGCCGCGACCGCGGAGAGGATCGTCTTGTCGGGGCGCATCGCTCGGGCGAGGGGATCGCGGCGCAGCCTCGCGATGAGGTCACGCCTGCCCACGACGAGCCCGGCCTGCGGCCCGCCGACCAGCTTGTCGCCGGAGAACGTCACGAGATCGGCGCCGGCGGCCAGGCGCTCACGCGGCATCGGCTCGTGCGCGAGCCCCACCCGCTCGGTTGGCAGGAGGGCGCCGCTGCCGAGGTCGTCGACGACGATCGCATCGCCCCTGTGCGCCGCCGCTGCCAACTCGGTGGGGTCGGGCGCCTCCACAAAGCCGCGCTGGACGAAGTTCGAGGGATGCACCCGGAGCACGACGCTGATCCGGGCCTTCGGGTCGGCGAGGACGGCCTCGAAGTCGCCGACCCGGGTCCGGTTCGTCGTCCCGACCTCGACCACGCGGACACCCGCCCGGCGAAGGATCTCGGGGATCCGCACGCCCCCGCCGATCTCGACGAGCTCACCGCGCGAGACGGCCACGCCGCCGCCGCGCCCCGCCAGCCCGACGCCGAGGGCGATCGCCGCAGCGTTGTTCGTGACGACGAGCGCGTCCTCCGCGCCGGTCAGCGCGACGAGATGGTCCTCGGCGGCGCGGTAGCGGGCGCCACGTCTGCCGGTCGCCCGGTCGAGCTCCAGGAGGACCTGCCCTTCCGCCGCGAGCCGGGCAGCCGCGATCGCCGCTCGCGGCCAGCCGGCCCGCCCGAGATTGGTGTGAACAAGGACGCCGGTCGCGTTGATCACGGGCGTCGGGCCGGCGTCGCGCCCTTGGGCCGCCCCGACCGGTCCGTCGAACGCCTCGAGCGCTGCCACCACCCCCGCCCCGAGCGCGTCGACGTCCCGTGGCGGCTTCCCGGCCACCAGCCGCGCCCGTTCCTCGACGACGACCGCGCGGGCGGCCGCGAGCACCGCATCCGGATCCCGTTCCACGGTCGAGCGCCTGCGCGCTACGGCGAGCACCCGCTCGACGCTCGGCGGCCTCGGCCGGTCGGTCGTGGTCACTCGCCCTCCTCGGGTTCCGCACGGGATCGCAGGTCCACTGGCGGGAGCGCATGGGAGTCGAACCCACCGCGCGACGCCGGGCGCCGCGCCACCGGTTTTGAAGACCGGGCCGGGCACCGGCCCGAACCCACTCCCGCGGCTGATCGTAGCGGCTCGGACGCGTCGCCCTATGATCCGGTCATGGCGACCGACGTCCCGAGCCTCGCCGTCCCATCGGCGATCCGCCTCACGGAGCTGACCGAGTGCGGCGGCTGCGCCGCGAAGCTCGGAGCGGACGCCCTGACCGAGGTCCTCGCCGGCCTCGGCGTCGTGGCGGGCGAGGCGGCGCCGGCCGGCCTGATCGCCGGCCTCCAGCCGCCCGACGACGCAGCGGTCCATCTCGTGGCCCCGGGCCTCGCGGTCATCGGGACCGTCGACTTCTTCCCGCCGATCGTCGACGACCCGCGGACCTACGGCGAGATCGCCGCCGCGAACGCCCTCAGCGACGTCTTCGCGATGGGTGGGCGCGTGCTGTTCGCGCTGTCGGTCGCGGCAATCCCCGAGGACCTGCCGCGGGACGCGTTCCGGGCGGTCCTCGACGGCGCCGCCGGCGTCGTCCGGGAGGCCGGCGGGATCCTCGCCGGCGGCCACACGATCCGCGACCCCGAGCCGAAGTACGGGCTCGCGGTCGTGGGCGTCGCCCACCCCGACCGGCTCCTGCGCAAGGGCGGGGCCAGGCCCGGCGACCTGCTGGTCCTCACAAAGCCGCTTGGGACAGGCCTGCTGGTCAGCGGCCGGCGCCAGGGCCGAACGAGCGACGCCGATCTCGCCGCCGCGGTCCACTCCATGCGGCGCCTGAATCGGGACGCCTCCGAGGCGCTCACCGAGGCCGGCGTCGCCGCGGCCACCGATGTCACCGGCTTCGGGCTGCTCGGCCACGGCCTCGAGATGGCCCGGGCCGCCGGCGTCCGGTTCGTCTTCGAGGCGGCGGCGCTCCCCGCGCTCGAGGGTGCCATCGAGGTCGCGCGGGCCGGCGTCGAGACCGGTGGGGCTGCCCACAACCGGCGGTTCGTCCGCCCGGCCCTCGAGATCGCCGACGGCGTGCCGGCGGAGCTCGTGACCCTCGCCTACGATCCGCAGACCTCAGGCGGCTTGCTCGCCGCCGTCGCCCCGACCTCGATCGCGCAGCTCGAGGCCGGCCTCGACGCGCGAGGGGTGCCGCACTGGCGGATCGGCCGGGTCGAGGCGAGCTCGGACGGCGCTGGCGGGGTTGCCCTCGCCTGATCGAACTCGCGGAGTACCACACGGGAGGGAGCTCGATGGACCACGACACGCGCGTCGAGACGCTGCGGGCGATCGCGGCCGCCTTCGACCGCCACGACCTCGACGCGATCCTCGAGCACTTCGCCGACGACGCGGTCTTCGAGTCGCCGCGCGGGCCGGACCGCTGGGGTCGTCGATTCACCGGGCTGGCCGAGATCCGCGAGGCGTTCGCGGCGCGGTTCGCCGGCATTCCCGATGTCCGCTACCGCGAGGATGCCCACTTCGTGGACGGCGATCGGGGGGCCTCCGAGTGGCGCCTCTCCGGCACGACGACCGACGGCCAGCCGATCGATCTGCAGGGCTGCGATCTGTGGACCTTCCGCGGCGAGAAGGTCGTCCGAAAGGACAGCTACTGGAAGCTCGTCACCGACTGAATCCCCGGGCGACGGCGACGGCCCGCTGCCTGGCGGCGACCCTCATCTCACGCCCGCGCTGCCGCCGAGGGTCGATTCACACCAGCAGCCGGACTCCCAGGCCGGAGTTTCGACGCGACCGGGCGCGTCCCGGCTCGCCAGTCCGGAATGGAGCGCGAATCGGCCCCGATCACGTCGTGATCCGGACTCCCAGGCCGGACTTCTCCACACGTGGCCGGAAACCCGGACTGTCGGGCCGGCGTGGCGCTCAAGGGCGTGGCCGGAAACCCGGACTGTCGGGCCGACGTGGCGCTCAAGGGCGTAGCCGGAAACCCGGACTGTCGGGCCGGCGTGGCGCTCAAGGGCGTGCAGCTGCTGGCTCCGGACCGCGGCCTCAACGCCAGTTCGCGGCGCGAGCGGGCTCGGCGGCGGACCCGGACGCGGGCCGTGCCAGCGCCACCGCCGGCAGAGTGACCGTGACGCGGGCCCCCGAGGGGGCGAGGTTCTCGGCCACCGCGTCGCCACCGTGGGCCCGGGCCAGGGCTCTGACGATCGACAGCCCCAGGCCGGTGCCCGGCCCGGTCCGGGCGGGATCGGCGCGGTAGAAGCGGTCGAAGGCCCGATCGAGCGAGCCGGCCGGGAAGCCCGGGCCGTCGTCGGAGACCCGGAAGGCGACGCTCCCGCCGGCCCCGAGGCGCGCCTCCACGAGGACGCGACCGCCCTCCCGGGCCACTGCCAGGGCGTTGTCGATGAGGTTGCCCAGGATCCGTTCGACGGCCGCCCGGTCGGCGGCCAGCGACAGCCCCGCATCGGAATCGGCTCGGAGCTGGACCCCCGCGGTCGCCGCCCGGGGCTCGAACCGGGCGGTGGCCTCGGTCACGAGCGCCGCCGGATCGAGGGCCTCCGGCCGGAGGGCCACGCCGGCCGTGCCCAGCTCGTCGATCGAGCGGAGGTCCTCGATGAGCCGGCCCATCCGATCCGCTTCCTGAGCGATCGCGTCGCCGGCTCGCGCGGCGCCATCGGGACCCGCGGCCGTCCCGTCGCGGAGGGCCTCGGCGAAGCCAGACACGACGGTCAGCGGCGTCCTGAGGTCGTGCCGGATGTTGGCCAGGAGCTCCCGCTCCTCGGCCCGGATCCGGTCGAGCTCGGCGGTCATGGCGTTGAACCGATGGGTCAGCTCCCGGACCTCGCGCGGGCCCTCGGGCACGAGCGGCGGCGTCGGCGAGGACCCCGCGGCCGGCACGACCGCGGTCGCCTCGGCGAGGCGGCGGAGCGGCCTGGTGATCGAGCGGGAGAGGAGCCAGGCGATCGGGATCGCGATGATGGCGGTGACGACGGCGACCGCCGGCAGGACCCGCAGCAGATCGCGCAGGGCGAGTGCCCCGGACCGGTCCGGCGCAGTGAGCACCACGGCAACCGGGGCCAGGACGAGCCCGTCGCGGCGGACGAGGGTGGCCGAGTACAGGACCCGCGAGCCGTCGCGGGCCGCGAGGCTCCCCCCGACCGACTGGCCGGCCTTGACGTCGGCCGCGATCTCGATCGGCCCGATGTCGACCACCGTGTCGCTGGCCTCGGCCGTGACGACCCGCTCGCCGACCAGGCCGTAGAGCCCGATGTCGGCCGGCAGCTCGGCCTTGATCGCGGCGAGGGCCGGCCGGAGCTCGGCCAGGGCCCCGATCGTCCTGACCCGTGCCAGCACCGGCTGAGCCAGGTCGCCGAGGGCGCTGATCGTGGCCTCCTGGTGGAGCGTCCGAAGGCCGACAAACAGTCCCGCCCCGACCGCCAGGGCGGCGACCAGCCCGACGGCCACGAAGGCGACGGCGATCCGCGACGACACCCGGTCAGGCATCGGCGATCAGGCGGTAGCCCACCCCACGGACGGATTCGATCGTCGGGCCATCGGCGCCGAGCTTCTTGCGCAGCTCCGAGACGTGGACGTCGACCGTCCGGGTCTCGCCCGGGAAATCGGTCCCCCAGACGTCCTCGAGGAGGGCCTCGCGGCTGAGGACGACGCCGGGATCGCGGGCCAGGGCCGCGAGGAGGTCGAACTCGCGGGCCCGGAGCTCGACCGCCCGCTCGCCGACCGAGGCTTCCCGCCGTCGCGGGTCCAGGCGCAGGGTCCCGACCTCGATCGGGCGGCCCAGCCGGACCGTGCCATCGGTCCGGCGGAGGATCGCCTTGACGCGGGCCACGAGGGCCCGCGGGTTGAACGGCTTGGTGACGTAGTCATCGGCCCCGAGCTCGAGGCCCACGATCGCATCGACGTCATCGGTCCGGGCGGTCAGCATCACGACCGGCGTGTCGGCCTCGCGCCGGATGGCCCGGCAGACCTCGAAGCCGTCCATGCCCGGGAGCATCAGGTCGAGGACCACGAGGTCGGGCCGGTGCTTCCGGTGGAGCTCGACGGCAGTCGGACCGTCGGTCGCGACGAGGGTCGCGTAGCCGGCGCCCTCGAGGTACATCCGGACGAGCTCGACGATGTTCGGTGCGTCGTCGACGACGAGGATCATCTTCATCTCACGTCGAGTCTACGGCGCATGCCACGGCCGCCGAACCCCGTTCCCCAGTGGACGAGGCCGGCGGCCGGTGGGCATGCGACGCTAGGCGGCGAGGGCGGCGATGACCTGGCGGGCCTCGGCCATCGCCGTCCGGAGATCGGCCCTGGCCTCGGCGATCGCCTGGCGGGCCTCGCGCAGGATCGGGCCGGCGGTGCCGTCGTTCCAGTCGGCCGGGGTGAGCGGCAGGACATCCGCGGCCACCCCGTCGACGCCGCCGAGGGCCTCGGCGATCGCGGCCTCCATGGCCTCGAGGTGGGCCAGCGCCTCGGTCACGTCCTGGCCGGCGGCTTCGGCCCGCTCGATGAGGACGGCCAGGTCGGCGGCGGTCTCCTCGAGCTTGGCCCCGGCGACATCGACCGTGTCGGCCGCCATGACCAGCCAGACCTGGCGGACGACGAGGACGTAGATCCGGAAGTCCTCGAAGATGCTGTTGATGTCCTCGCGCAGCTCGGCGAGGGTCGTGTCGGCCTCGATCTCGGCGCGCAGGGCGCGCAGCCCGGCGGCAGCGTTGTCGAGGATCCGCTGGAGGGCGGCCTGATGGTCATCGGTCAGGGCCCGCGACGTCTCGATGGCGTTCTCGAGCCGGTCGATCGTCGCCAGGCGGCGATCGATCTCGCACAGCCCGACGACCTTGTAGCTCTCGACGGTCGGGTTCGCCGCGGCCTCGTACCAGGCCCGGGCGCAGCGCGCGTGGTCGGTGAGGTGGTCGGCCTGGCTGACCGTGAGCGTGCCGACGTGGGCCCCGGGCGCCGAGGCGGCGAGGGCCGGCGTTGCCACCACGGCGATGGCGAGGAGGACGCCGGTCAGCGGGCCGGCGAGACGAATGACGCGATGGCGGCGCGAGAGGGTGCGGTTCACTTCGGACTCCCTTCTTCGGTGTCGGCGGTGGCGTCGGCGCCGAGGGCGGCGTCGAGCTCGGCGAGCAGCTGCTCGATCTCGGTCAGGTCCGGCGCCACGAGCGGCGCTGGTGCCGGGGTGGCGTTCGAGCCCGGGTTCGGCGGCTGGCTGGCCGCCGGGGCCTCGGTTTCGGTGGCCGGGGAGGCGGTTGCCTCGACGGCCGCCGGGCTCGACTCGGCGGGTTCGCCGGGCTCGAGCGTGGCGATCGGGCTGGCCGCCGCCCCGCTCGTCGCCGCGTCCTCGGCCCCGGCCGCGCCGGCCAGGCCGCGTCGTCCGCAGCCGGCCGTGACGACGGCGAGGACCAGCAGCGTCGCGACGACGATGAGGGCTCCCCGTCTTCGATGGTTCGGCATGTGTCGATGTCCCCGATGCGTGGCGCCCACCTGGGACGCCTCACCCGGAGACTGGCGCCGTCCGCGCCGGCCGGCCATCGCCGCCGGCACACGGTTTGTCAGGACCGTGTAAGCCGACCATGCCGCACCACACCGGACAGGATTCCGGTGCGCAGGCGCACCATCGTTAACGACCGTTCACCCCGACCCGGTGGCGCGACGCGGTGTCGCGAGGCACCATGGGCGGACACGCCCGAATACGGCTCACGGGGAGAGCCAGCAGTGGAGGACGCATCGTGAGAATCCGCGCAGTCCCGCGCCGCGCTCGCGTCGTCGTGGCCATCGCCGCGCTCGCCGTCGCCGTCCCAGGGCCGGCGCTTGGCGCGGCCGGCTGGGGCCCGGCGACGCCGGCAGGCGATTCGTACGTCACGACGAGCGATCCGTACGTCATGGCCGCCGGTTCATCCGGCGCGACGTTCCGCGCACTTGTCAACTCCGGCGAGACCGCCTTCGGCACCATGTTCGAGGGAATCCCGGACGGAATCGGCGTCGTGCCGGCGCCGGCGCCGCTCGGCTATGTCGACCTGTACGTCACCCACGAGCAATCGCCCGTCCCATTCGGCGGGTTCGCTGACTTCGAGAACTCCTCGGTCAGCCGGGTCCGGGTGGATATCGAGACCATGGAGGTCCTCGACCTCGAGACAGTCCTCTCCGAGGACGAAGGGTTCATCCGCTTCTGCTCCGCCTTTATGGCCGGGCCGGATCAGGGCTTCCCGCACTACACGTTCCTTGTCAACGAGGAGTCGAACGACGCGCTCGCGATCCCTGCTGGCGCCCTGTATGGTCCCGATCCGGCGTACGGCGGCCTCAACGTCCGCCAGGCGGGCTATGCCGTGTATCTGGACACGGCGAACGGCAAGATCGGTGTCCTCGCCGGCTCCGGCCGCCACAACCACGAGAACACGGTGATCGTGCCCGGAGGCTGGAGCGGCATCTTCTCGCTGTCCGGCGACGACACCTTCACCTTTCCCTCGACGCCCGCTCGACCGAACCTCAGCCAGCTGTACGCCTTCAACAGCAAGAACTGGAAGGCGTTCCAGAAGGACGAGGGCACGATGTGGGCATTCCGGGTCACCGGGACCCAGGATGGCCCGGTCGACCCGGCCGACCCGTTCAATGGCGCCAACGACTACCTTGACATGGCCCCCGGCGATGTCTGGTCCGGCGAGTTCATCGAGGTGGACCCTGCGGTCGCCCGCGGTGACACGGCGGCTGCGCCGCAGGACGCGCTCGAGGACTGGTCGAACGCCAACAACGTCTTCCAGTTCGTCCGCGTCGAGGACGTGGCCTATGACCCGGACGACCCGCAGGTCGTGTACTTCGCCGACACCGGCAACAGCCGGCTCGTCGACCCCGGAACCGGGCGGCTCTATCGCGCTGGGGCCGGCGCCACGGCCGGCGGCCGGATCTTCAAGCTCGTTCTCAACGAGGCCGACCCAACGGTCGTCGACGAGTTCTCGATCCTCCTCGAGGCGAGCTCGCTCGGGTTGCGCAGCCCGGACAACCTCGATGTCGGGCACAACAGCCTGATGGTCCAGGAGGACACGTCGTCGTTCAGCAAGATCTGGATGTACGACCTCGACGCCGAGACCTGGACCCATGTGGCCACCGCAACGCAGGCTCCGGCTGAGACGAGCGGGATCGTCGACGTCTCGACCTGGTTCGGCGAGGGCTGGTGGGCGCTTGACGTCCAGTCGCATATCAACCTGCCCGGCGCCGTGCCCGGCCAGGTCTACACCCACCCGGTCACCGGGTCAGAGACGGTCTTCACCGCTCGTCGAGAGGACGGCCAGCTGCTCCTGATGCACGTCCCGGGTAGCTGATCGATCCGTCGAACCCAGTGACATTGGGCCGCCCGGCGCACCGCGCCGGGCGGGC
>JBFMEV010000016.1:0-62841 GCA_040752335.1 Chloroflexota bacterium | reverse complement strand
CCCGGCCCGCGGGGCGGGCCGGGCGGCCGGGAGGCGCGCCGGGTCAGCGGCGCGGAGACGATGCGGCGGCGCCGACGTGGTCCTCGGCGACGCTCCGGTCCTCCGCGCCCGACGTCAGGGCGTCGGCGTCGCGGACGACCCGGCCGAGGGTGACGGGCTCGGCTCGATCGGAGGCAGGGTGGCGACCGGGCCGCCGCCGGCCGGGTACGTCTCCGGGATCGGGAGGCCGTACTTGGTGATGATGAGGTTCGTCGTTGCGCCGAGGCGCGAGGCGTCGACCGTCCGGACGTCCTGCTCGGGCCGCAGCGCGGCGCTGAAGGTGACGTTCCCCGCCGCCTGGAGGTGGGCGATCTCCTCGGCCACCTCGACGCTCGAGCGGACGACGTAGAACTGGCCCGAGCGGGCGAGGATCACGAGGTCCTGGTAGACGAGCTTCGTCGAGCGGTCGGTGTAGTAGACGCCGTCCTCGAGGAGCTCCTGGGGGACGTTGACCGTGGCGGTCGCGAAGACGTCGATGGTGTTGCCGGCCTTGAGCAGGCCGCCGACCGCCTGGGCCTCGGGGATCGTCAGCGAGACGGCCCGCCAGGCCGGCGAATCCGGGCCGACGGTCTCGTTCGGCCCGAGGATCGAGAAGCCGCCGCCGCCGGCCGCCGAGGCGATGAGGTTCGTCGTGACCAGCTGGTCCTTGAAGACGGTGACCGCGAGGACCTGGCCGATGAGGTCGTTTGGCTGGGTCACGACGCCCTTGCCGTTGGTGGCGTCCAGCGGCACCTGGCGAACCGTGAGGTCGTCGGCCTCGATCGGCTTGCGGGCCGGGATGTCGCGGGTCGCGACCACGACCGAGACCTTCTGGAGGTCGCCCTGGCCGGCCTGCTGCTGGGCCTGGTTGATGAGGAAGAAGGCGGCGGCGCCGGCGCCGACCGCGAGCACGAGGCCCAGGACGATGATCGCCTTGCCGCGGCGCCCGCTGGTGTCCTTGTATTCCATCTCCATCGGTTGCTCGATGCCTCCCGGTGCTGGCGGCCGCCGTGCCGACGAACCGCGGATGAGCCGTGCCCGCCCGGCTAGTCCCAGGGCACCAGCCGGGCCACCTGACCGCGGACCAGCTGGGGATCGTTCATATCGGTGATGACCGGCGTGATCGCATAGGCCGTGACCGTGTTGGCATCGGCCGACGCGATGCGCATGACGGCGAAGCCCGAGATGTCGACGTACTCGTCGCTGCCGGTGCTGCCGACGCCGCCGACGTTGAGGGTGACCTGGATCAGGTGGGTGACCTTGCGGGAGGTGCTGTCGCCGTTCATCCCGGTCGCCCGGATGACGAGGTCGTGGAGGCCCGGCGCCATCGTCCCGGTGTTGATCGTCAGGGTCGAGTGGGCCCCGGTCTTCGTCGGGCTGACGCTCGACGACGAGAACGAGATGGCCCCGATCCCCGACGGCAGCGGCGTGTCGACAGAGAGCGTGACGGGATTGCCGAAGGCCGTGTTCTTGTTGGGGCTGTTGGTGAGCTCGAGGTCGAAGGTCGCGTCACCGCCGACCGCGACGTCGAAGGTCGTCACGTCGGAGGTGAAGGTGAAGTCGCGGGTGACGGTCCCGACCTTGACCGCGATGGGTTCGATCTTCGTCGTCAGGTAGGGACTGCCGGCCTGGCCCTGGACCCAGATCGTGTAGATCCCCTCGGTCGCCCCGGCGGTCGTGATGTCCGAGAGGTTCACCGTCTCGCCGGAGCCGAGCGACGGGGTGACCGGGTTGGGGCTGTACGTGATCGACGCCGCTCCGCCGGTCATCGTCCCATTGGTGAGGGGGTTCTGGGCGTCGAGGAGGTCGGCCAGGGTGCTGAGCGTCACCGTCCCCGAGAACGCCTGGTTGCGCGACACCTTGAGCGAGCCGGCGTTCGCGAGCGTGCCCGTCGCCGCGAGCGTCAGCTGAGCCGGCGGCGTGATCGCGAAGTCGGGGATGGCCATGACGTTGCCGGGGTAGACCAGGACCAGGATCTCGTCGCCCGGGACGTACCAGGTGTTCAGCTCATCGATGGCGATGCCGGTCGAGTTGCCGGACATGATAGCCACCTGATCGTTGGGGTCGGGCGGCGACACGATCGACGGGAACATCGGGCCGGGGTAGCCATCCTTGAACCAGGCGGCCTCCATGGCCTTCAGGGTGTTTGAGTTCGTCGATGCCGTGACGCCGTTGTAGTAGAGCTGCGAGCCGTCGCTCTGGAAGTTCCGGATGTCGAGGGCCACGAAGCCCCGGAAGTCGGCCCCGTTGCTGGGCTGGGCGCCCTGGCCCAGGATCGCGAGGACCGGCCCGTGGTTGGCGGTGTCCGAGCCGGGATCGAGGCTGTTGAAGTCGGCCCCGGGGTTCGGAGCGGTTCGGAGCGCGGCGTCTGATTCGGAGCCGAGGCACGAGGTCTCGGCGGTCGCGAAGTAGTCGGTGAACCAGCTGGGGTTGTCGGAGCAGGGCCAGGTGGCGCCACTGTTCGGCCCCGGGGTGTTGATGTAGCGCCGGACGGCGATCGGCAGGAGGTCGCCGTAGCAGTCCACCCGAGCCCGTGCCCCGATCGCCTGACTGCCCAGTCCGACGACCCGGCCGAAGGTGTAGGCGATGTCATTCTGGACGGCGACCCGGACGTCGCAGCCCGAGACGAGGATGCCGTCCTTCAGGTACGCGGGATCGCCGGCGTGGCCGCTCTCGTAGACCGGCGTCGACGGCGGGAGGGATGCCACGACGCCGTTGGGGTCGCCGAGGAAGTTCCGGGCGAGGGTGTCGCGGGCGGCGTCCTCGGCGGTCGTCTGCGACTCGCCCCGGATGAGGGCGTTGGCGGCCGCCAGGGCGGCCGCGTCGGCGGCGTTCTGGAGGAAGCGCCGTTCGCTGTAGAACCGCCCGATATCGATGGCCACGCCGGCCGCGGCAAGCAGCCCGGCCACGCCGAGGGCGAAGACGACGAGGACCTGGCCGCGCTCGCGGAGCGGGACGGCCCGGTGCGCCGGCCGGGTCGTCAATTGATCACCATCGTGACTTCGCCGGTCAGGACCATCCGGCCGTTGCCATCCCTGGGCAGGAGGGCGGAGATGAACGGGATCAGGAGATCCTGGTGGTAGCGGGCCTGGACGGTGACCGTCTGGCCGGTCCGGGGCTCGCTGTCGGTGACGTCGTCGGGCAGGGCATAGGTGACGGTCAGATCGCCGTTGGTGAAGGCGTCGCCCGACTGGGTCCACGTCCCGGTCGTCGTGAAGTACGGCGCGTTCGGCGACAGGAGGTTCAGCGATTCCTGGAAGGTCGTCCGGATCTCGGCGTTCCGGGCGGCATCGTTCTGGGCCTCGGTCAGGGTCTGGTCGTAGACGTAGATCGAGGCCTCGCGGGCCGCCTCGCGGGTCGCGTTCGTGATCGTGATGTAGGCGTTGAAGATGAAGCCGAACTGGACGATCCCCAGGAGGATCAGGAACAGCGGCGTCAGGACCAGGGCGAACTCGACCAGGCTCTGGCCCTCGGCGCCGGAGCGGCGGGAGCGGCGGGCCATGTTCGGTCGGGCCCTTCTCGGTCGGGCCGTGATGCCCATGGGCGGATGGCGACCTCGGTGCGGCGCGTGCACGGCCAGCATCGGTCGCGGACGGCTGCGGCGGTATGGGTGACGAGTACCGCGCCCACCAGCCAACGGTCCCCCGGCGGCGCCGGATGCGGCCCGCTGCCGCGTTGACGTCTTCGGGCGCGCGCTCACGCACGTTGGAAGTGCGCTCGCTCGCGTCCTTCGCCGACGCCTTGGATCGGGTCGCGCCCGCCCTGCCGCCGTGAGTTGTTGCCCGGGGTCGGGCATCTCGCGGCGGCGATCGATGTGGCTCATGAAGACGAGGTCGGGCTCGCTTGGCGAGCAACGCGCACGGCCGATTCCGCCGTGGAAGGATGACCGGCCGCGCTCGGTCGGAGCGAAGCCCATGAATGGGCCTCATACCCGGGACGCCGCCCGATGGTCGGGTCGTGACGCCTGGTCTGTAGATTCAGAACGGGCGTTCGAGTCGCTCGAGCCATCTCTGCTAGACTCTCGAGGTGCCCGATTTCCGCCTCGTGGCCCCGTTCCAGCCGACCGGTGACCAGCCCCAGGCGATCGAGCGCCTGACCGACGGCCTGGCCCGCGGCTATCGCCACCAGACCCTGCTCGGAGCCACGGGTACTGGGAAAACGGCCTCAATCGCCTGGACCATCCAAGCGGCCAACCGGCCGACGCTCGTGCTTGCTCACAACAAGACGCTCGCCGCCCAGCTCTACGCCGAGCTGCGCGAGTTCTTCCCCGACAACGCCGTCGAGTACTTCGTCAGCTACTTCGACTACTACCAGCCCGAGGCCTACCTGCCGCGCTCGGACACGTACATCGAGAAGGATTCGAGCAGGAACGACGAGATCGACCGGCTCCGGCACGCCGCGACCCACGCCCTGTTCGAGCGCCGCGACGTCATCGTCGTCGCCTCGGTCAGCTGCATCTACGGCATCGGCGCCCCGGTCGACTACGGGGCGACGGTCCTCCGCCTCCGCCTCGGCGGCCAGTACCGGCGCGACGCGGTCCTCCGCCACCTCGTCGATCTCCAGTACCAGCGCAACGACCAGGCCCTGACCCGCGCGCGCTTCCGTGTCCGCGGGGACACCCTCGAGTTCCAGCCGGCGTCCGAGGAGCGGCTGGTCCGGGTCGAGTTCTTCGGCGACGAGGTCGAGCGAATCACCGAGCTGGACCCGCTGACCGGCGAGCTCCTGGCCGAGCGCAAGGACGTCAACGTCTACCCGGCGACCCACTACGTCACCCCGGCCGACAAGCTCCAGGCGGCGATCGTCGACATCGAGGTCGAGATGGAGGAGCGAGTCGGCCAGCTGGAGGCCGAGGGCCGGGCCCTCGAGGCGGCCCGGCTGCGGCAGCGGACGACGTTCGACCTCGAGATGCTCCGCGAGCTCGGCTACTGCTCGGGCGTCGAGAACTACTCGCGGCACCTCTCCCGGCGGACCGCCGGCAGCCGGCCGTGGACCCTCCTCGACTACTTCCCGCCCGACTGGCTCCTCGTCGCCGACGAGTCGCACATGACCATTCCGCAGGTCGTCGGCATGTACAAGAACGACCGGACCCGCAAGGAGATCCTGGTCGACTTCGGCTTCCGGCTGCCATCGGCCCTCGATAACCGACCGCTGACGTTCGAGGAGTTCGAGGCCACCGTCCACCAGGCGATCTATCTCTCGGCGACGCCCGGGCCGTACGAGCTGGAGCGGAGCCAGCAGGTCGTCGAGCAGCTCATCCGGCCGACCGGCATCGTCGACCCGGTCATCCATGTCCGACCGACCGAGGGCCAGATCGACGACCTCATGGAGGAGATCCGGGTCCGGGTCGAGCGGGGCGAGCGGGCCATCGTCACGACCCTCACGAAGCGGATGGCCGAGGACCTCGCGGACTATCTCCGCGAGCTCGGGGTCAAGGTCCAGTACCTTCACGCCGAGGTCGACACCCTGGAGCGGGTGGCCATCCTGCGCGACCTGCGGCTCGGGGTCTACGACGTGATCGTCGGGATCAACCTGCTGCGGGAGGGGATCGACCTGCCCGAGGTGACGCTCGTCGCGATCCTCGACGCCGACAAGGAGGGCTTCCTGCGGAGCGCCTGGTCGCTCATCCAGATGACCGGCCGGGCGGCCCGCAACATCGGCGGCGAGGTCGTCATGTATGCCGACACGATGACCGATTCGATGAAGGCTGCGATCGGCGAGACCAACCGTCGCCGGGCCGTCCAGGAGGCCTACAACCGGGAGAAGGGGATCGAGCCGCGGACGATCGTCAAGGGCATCCGCGATCTCAACGATCAGCTCCGCTCGGTGGCCGAGTCGACGATCGTCTACAGCTCCGAGCGCGAGGCCCGCGACGCCCGCCTCGTCGAGCTCGATGCGAAGAAGGTCGAGGAGCTCGTCAAGCGGATGGAGGCGGAGATGAAGGCCGCCGCGAAGGAGCTCGAGTTCGAGCGGGCGGCCGCCCTGCGCGACGAGATCCAGTCGATCCGCCTGCGGGTGCTGTCCGAGGACCAGTCCGTCATCGTTGCCCGGGCCGCCGAGGTCGCGGCCCGCGCTCGTCCTGCCTCGCACGCCCCCGGCGCGCCGGCGGAGCCCTCCGGCCCGGCGCTCGAGGTCGCCTCGGTAACGGTAGTCGCCACCGGCGAGGAGCCGGTCGGATCGACCCCCGGCGTGGATGGCGACGAGGCCGGGCGCGGCGGCGCTGGGACGGCCTCCGATTGGCTGCCCGGGATCCGCGACGAGCACGAGGACGAGGCCGGCTGGCAGGCCCGCTGGCTGGACCGCCCGACCTGGGACCGGACCGTCACCCCGAACATCCGCCGCCGGACTGGCACCCGCCCGCCTCGCCGCCGCCGCTGATTCCACGCCACTGACGATCCGGGGTTGTCGGATCGTGCGGGTGTGGGCATCGCCGCACCATCCCGCGGCACCGGACGCCGCCCTTGCCGATCCCGCCGCCCCTGCCGATGCTGCCGCCGGACGCCGCCCGCGGTACCGTCCGCCGTCGGATGTCGCCACGGGGCTACAACTTGACGTAGAACTGCCACGGACGGGGCAGCGTGACAGTCTGACGGGCCGGTTCGTGGCCGTCCTGAGCTCCTGCACGGTCGCATCGACGTCGTAGTCCACAAACGGGGCTGGCGCCTCCCGGCGAACACCGCGGCTTGGTCGAGTTGACGTCCACCGACGACAAGTGGCGGCTAATTCGTGGGTGACCGAGAGATAGGCGCCGGCCGGCAGGATTGCCCCCATGGCAGCAGTCGAACGGGCGATCGCGCGGGGCGATCGCCGCGCAGCGCGGGTCCGCCTCGAGCTGGGGGGTGAGTACCGGGCGGCACGCCTGGCCGCCGGCTGGAGCCAGGACGCCGTGGCGACCGGCGCGCGAATGTCGCGATCGCACTACGTCGGGATCGAGCATGGCCGCGTGGACCTGGCCGTCGGCGAGGCATCGCGGATCGCTGCCGTCCTCGGGCTGGACCTGGCAATCCGGGCGTACCCGGGCAGCGGTCCGCTCCGCGATGCGGCGCACGCTCGGCGGCTCGACGGGCTGCTCCGGCATGCCGCAACGGCTCTGCGGGTTCGCCGCGAGGTGCCGCTGCCCCGGCTCACGGATCGGGTGGAGCTGCGAGCCTGGGACGCGGTGGTCACCGGGGCGGGGGAGCGGACGGCGTTCGAGCTCGAGATGCGCCTCCACGACACGCAGGCGCTGGAGCGGCGCATTGCCCTGAAGCGGCGCGACGATCCCACGGACCACTTCGTCCTGGCACTCGCCGACACGAAGGGCAATCGACGGAGCCTCGCGGCGAACCCCACGATGTTCGCCGATCTGCCGCGGCTGGGGCCGAGCCGGTTGATCCGGGCGCTCGGGCGCGGCGAGCACCCGCCGAGCTGTCTCGTCGTGCTCTAGCCCGACCTGGCCTGCGTATGATCCGCGAGATGTCCCGGCTCATGCGGCTGCGCGCCGCGATCGTCCGTGTCCTGCCGCAGCCGGCGCGTCGGTTCCTCAGGACGGTCCTCCCGAAGCGGCTCACGGGCTGGACTCCGGCGACCCGGACGGTCAGGATCCGGATGCCCGATCCACCGCCCGGCCTCGGGCCCGTGGTGCGCCCTCGCGCCCTCCCCCCGGTCGTCACGATGACCGCCCCGTACCGCTCCTACGTCCCGAGGCTCCTCGAGGAGAACGGCGTTGCCCGCTACGAGCCCGAGACGATGGCCGCGTACCTCGCCTCGATCTCCGTCCTCGGAGCCCGGGATGTCCTCGACATCGGGGCCAACGTCGGCATCTTCGCGATCGTCGGGGCGGCCACGACGACCGCCCGGATCACCGGCTTCGAACCGACACCGAGCCTCAGCGCGACCTTCCGAGACACCTGTGTCGCGAACGCCTTGACCTGCGACGTGGAGGCGATCGCGCTCGGCAGCCGGAGCGGCCGAGCGACGCTCTATCTGTCGGCCGTGACGGACAGCTCGAACTCGCTCCAGGCCGGCTTCCGGCCGACGAGCGGGGCCGTCGAGGTGCCGGTGGAGCGCCTCGATGACTGGGCGGCCAGGACCGGGCGCCGGCCGGCCGTCATCAAGATGGACACCGAGTCGACCGAGCCGGAGGTACTCGCCGGGGGCCGCGAGCTCCTCCGGGCGCATGCGCCATGGGTCATCTGCGAGGTCCTGGCCAACCGGACCGAGGGCCAGCTCACCGAGATTCTGAGCGAGCTCGGCTACCGTTTCCACCACCTGGGTCGCGGCGAAGTTCCGACCGAGTCTCCCGAGATCATCGGGGACCCGACGTGGCTCCAGCGCGATTGGCTGTTCACGCCCGGGCCGCTGCCGCCGGCGTTCGCGACCCACTACTCGGCCTGGCTCGAGGCCATCCTGGCGACCCGGTAGCGCGAGCCGCGGCCCGGGGCGGCCTCACGAACACCTGTTCTGTTTGGCGCAGTTCCGGTACACTTCGAGCGTGCCCCAGGATCGGATCGTCGTTCGCGGAGCCCGCGAGCACAACCTGAAGAATGTCACCCTCGACTTCCCGCGCGACCGGCTCGTCGTCATCACCGGGCTGTCGGGAAGCGGGAAGTCCAGCCTCGCCTTCGACACGATCTACGCCGAGGGCCAGCGGCGCTACGTCGAGAGCCTGTCGGCCTACGCCCGGCAGTTCCTGGGCCAGATGGAGAAGCCCGACGTCGATCAGATCGACGGCCTGTCGCCGGCGATCTCGATCGACCAGAAGGGCGCCTCTCGCAACCCGCGGTCAACGGTCGGGACGGTCACCGAGATCTACGACCATCTCCGGCTGCTGTTCGCCCGGATCGGCCATCCCCACTGTCCGACCTGCGGTCGCGAGATCGAGCGCCAGACCGTCCAGCAGATCGTCGACCAGGTCCTGGCGATGCCGGAGGGCACCCGCCTCCTCGTCCTGGGCCCGCTCATCAAGGACCGCAAGACCGAGGGTGACAGGGTCTTCGAGGCCGCCCGCAAGCAGGGCTTCGTCCGGGTGCGGGTGGACGGCGAGACGTACGACCTGGCCGAGGCGCCCACGCTCGACAAGTACAAGCGGCATTCGATCGAGGTCGTCGTCGACCGCTACATCGTCCGCCGAGCCGAGGCACCCGAGGACTGGGCCCGGGACGACGCCGGCCGACCGATCGACCCCGAGACCGGGAAGACCGTGGCGGACCCCGACGCACCGCGCCTCGCGGACTCGATCGAGACAGCCCTCCGGCTTGGCGAGGGGGTCGTCCTCATCGCCCCGGCCGGGCGCGACGGCGGCCCCCAGCCGTTCGAGGAGCGGCGCTTCTCGGAGCGCTATTCGTGCCCGTACGACGGCACGACGATCGACGAGCTCGAACCTCGCAGCTTCTCGTTCAACTCGCCCCACGGCGCCTGCCCCACCTGCACGGGCCTGGGCACCCGCCTGGAGATCGATCCCGCGCTCGTGATCCCGGACCGCTCCCGGAGCGTCCTGAAGGGTGCCGTGGTGCCGTGGAGCCGGATGCCGACCGACGCCTCGTGGCGGATGAAGATCACCGAGGCCGTGTTCGAGGCTCACGGCTGGGATCCCGCGGCCGCGCTCCGCGACCTCCCGCCCGAGGCGATCGACCACCTCCTGTACTCGGACAAGGCCAGGGACGAGAAGGTCGTCATCCGCTACAAGCACGAGCGCGGCGAGAACTCCTATGTCGCGACCTTCGAGGGCGTCATCACCAACCTCGAGCGGCGGTACCGCGAGACGGACTCCGAGTACATCAAGACGGAGCTCGAGAAGTACATGGTCGAGCGGCCCTGCCCGGCCTGTCACGGCAAGCGGCTCCGGCCGGAAGCCCTGGCCGTGACCGTCGACGGGCGGGACATCTCGGATGTCTCCGACCTCTCCATCACCGATGCCCTGGCCTGGGCCGACGGCCTGCCGGCGAAGATCACGGACCGCGAGCGGACGATCGCCTACCAGGTCCTGAAGGAGATCCGGGCCCGGCTCGGTTTCCTGGTCGACGTCGGGCTCGACTACCTGACGATCAACCGGACGAGCCAGACGCTGTCCGGCGGCGAGGCCCAGCGGATCCGGCTGGCAACCCAGATCGGGACGACCCTGATGGGCGTCCTGTACATCCTCGACGAGCCCTCGATCGGGCTCCACCAGCGCGACAACGCCAAGCTCATCGCGACCCTGACCCGGCTCCGCGACCTTGGCAACACCGTCCTCGTCGTGGAGCACGACGAGGAGACGATCCGGACCGCCGACTGGGTCATCGACATCGGCCCCGGGGCAGGGGAGCACGGCGGCGAGATCATCGCCAACGGCCCGCTCGAGTCGGTCCTTGCCGAGCCGCGCTCGATCACCGGGGCGTACCTCCGCGGCGACCGCCGCGTGCCGATCCCGGCGGCCCGCCGGACGGGCAACGGCAGGCGACTGACGGTTCGCGGGGCAAGGGCCCACAACCTCCAGGGCATCAATGTCGGCGTTCGACTCGGGACGTTCACGGCCGTCACCGGGGTCTCGGGCAGCGGCAAGTCCACGCTCGTGACCGAGGTCCTGTACCGGGCCCTGGCCCGCGAGCTCCATGGCTCGCGCGAGACCCCCGGCGCCCACGACGGGCTCGACGGCGCGGAGCACATCGACAAGATCATCGAGATCGACCAGAGCCCGATCGGGCGAACCCCGCGCTCCAACCCGGCCACCTACACCGGCCTGTTCGGGACGATCCGGGAGCTCTTCGCGGCGACGCCCGAGGCCCGCGTCCGCGGCTACTCGCCGGGCCGCTTCAGCTTCAACGTCAAGGGCGGTCGCTGCGAGAACTGCAAGGGCGACGGGATCATCAAGATCGAGATGCAGTTCCTGCCCGACGTCTACGTCCCGTGCGAGGTCTGCAAAGGCGCCCGCTACAACCGCGAGGCCCTCGAGATCCACTACAAGGGCCGCTCGATCGCCGAGGTCCTCGAGATGACCGTGGCCGAGGCGGTCGAGTTCTTCGCCGCCGTGCCGGCCGTCGCGGCCAAGCTCAATACCCTCAACGACGTCGGGCTCGGCTACATCCACCTCGGCCAGCCGGCGACGACCCTGTCGGGTGGCGAGGCCCAACGGGTCAAGCTCTCGACGGAGCTGTCGAAGCGGGCGACGGGCAAGACCCTGTACGTCCTCGACGAGCCCACGACCGGGCTCCACTTCGCCGACGTCGAGAAGCTCCTCCAGGTGCTCCACCGGCTCGTCGAGGCCGGCAACACGGTCCTCGTCATCGAGCACAACCTCGACGTCATCAAGACCGCCGACTGGATCGTCGACCTGGGGCCCGAGGGCGGTGCCAGGGGCGGTCGGATCATCGCCGAGGGGACGCCCGAGGCGGTGGCCAGGATCCGCGGCTCCGCGACCGGCGAGTATCTGGCCCGGGTCCTCCGAGGCGAGCCGCTGATCCCGCTCTCGGACGTGACTTTCGCCGAGGAGGCGGGTCGGGCGCCCAGAGGCGCCACGAACGGCCGGACCGCAACCCTGCCGGCACGGCCGCCCAGCCGCAAGCGCGCCGTCGCCGCCCGCTGAGGGCCGGCGATGCCAGCTCGACCCGTATCCCGGCACGAGCTCCCCGACATCGATGCCGCCGCGCTCACCGCGGCCCGGGCCGCCGACCGCCTCGTGGCGGTCGCCCGCGAGGTCGATTCCGAGCGCTGGGTCCGCTACCTGGCACCACTGCCGGACCGGCTGCGGGACGACCCGCTGCCGGGCCTGCGAGCCGCGGCCCGGGTCGGCCGGGCCGCCTTCGGGCCCAAGGACTCGGTCCGCGACGCGTTGCCGGCCGACGTCACCGAGCCGTTCCTTGCGGCCATCGACCGGCTGCTCAAGGTCATCGCCCGGTGGGAGGCGCACCGTGGTGCGTAGCCGCACCGGCACGGGCCGGCCGGGGCCTCGCTGCGGGCTCGGGCCGCTATCCTGTAAGGCCTGAGCGGCAGGCCCGGAGCCGCTTCGGCGCCCGAGGCCCGGCCCACCCCCCGAACTGCGTCCCGCATCGTGAGGAGGACGCAGATCGTGATTCACTCCATCTCGGCACGGCTGCCGGGCGGCCGGATCGGCCCGGTTCTGCTCGCCGTCGCGCTCGGCGTCGCCACGATCGGCGCCCCGACCGCGGCGGCCGCCCCGAAGGGCAGCGTCGACGTCCAGCTGCTCGGCGTCAACGACTTCCACGGCAACCTCGAGCCGCCGTCCGGATCGTCCGGCCGGATCGGGACGACGAATGCCGGCGGCATCGAGTACCTGGCCACCCATGTCCGGGCGCTCGAGGCGACGAACCCCAACACCGTTGTCGTCTCGGCCGGCGACCTCACCGGCGCCAGCCCGCTGCTCTCCGCCCTGTTCCACGACGAGCCGACGATCGAGGCCATGAACCTCATCGGCCTCGATCTCAACGCCGTCGGCAACCACGAGTTCGACGAGGGCGTGGCCGAGCTCATCCGGATGCAGGAGGGCGGCTGCCACCCGGTCGACGGCTGCCTCGACGGCGACGACTTCGCCGGGGCCGACTTTCGGTTCCTGGCCGCGAACGTGAAGTGGGCCAAGAACGACAAGACGATCTTCCCCGCCTACAAGCTCTTCAGCTTCGCGGGCGCCCGCCTCGCCGTCGTCGGGGTCGTCACCCGGACGACGCCCACGATCGTGACCCCGTCGGGTGTCGCCGGGGTCGTCTTCGAGGACGAGGCCGACGCCGTCAATGCCCTGGTCCCGGAGCTCCGTCAGAAGGGCATCCAGACGATCGTCGTCCTGATCCACGAGGGCGGCTTCGCCGGCTCCGACTACAACGGCTGCACCGGCCCGTCAGGCCCGATCGTCGACATCGTCAGCCGGACCGACGACGAGGTCGACCTGTTCATCAGCGGCCACACTCACCAGGCCTACAACTGCGTCATCGACGGTCGCCCGGTCTCGTCGGGCTCGTCCTTCGGCCGGCTCGTGACCGACATCGATCTGACGATCGACCGGTCCACCGGCGAGCCGACGTCGATCAGCATCGACAACGTCATCGTCACCCGGGACGTTGCGAAGGCCGTCGACGAGACGGCTCTCATCGACAAGTACAAGACGCTCTCGGCGCCGCTCGCCAACCGGGTCGTCGGCCAGATCACGGCCGACATCATCCGAACGGTCAACGCCGCAGGCGAGTCGGCCCTGGGCGACCTGATCGCCGATTCGCAGTGGTTCGCGACGAAGGACCCGGGCTTCGGCGACGCCGTCATGGCGTTCATGAACCCGGGCGGTATCCGGGCCGATCTGACCTACGCCAGCAGCCCGGTCGGCGAGGGCGACGGGGTCGTCACCTACAGCGAGATCTTCACGGTCCAGCCGTTCGGCAACAGCCTCGTGACGATGACCCTGACCGGCGCCCAGATCGACACCCTGCTCGAACAGCAGTTCGTCGGCTGCGGCCAGACGTCGAACCGGATCCTCCAGGTCTCGGCCGGCGTCAGCTACGCCTGGAGCGCGAGCGGGGCGGCATGTGCCAAGGTTGACGCCGCGTCGATCAGGCTCAACGGCGTGGTCGTCGACCCGGCGGCGTCGTACAGGGTGACGGTTAACAGCTTCCTGGCCGACGGCGGCGACAACTTCGTCGTGCTCAAGGCCGGCACCAGCCGGCTCGGCGGTGACGTCGACCTCGACGCCGTCGAGAAGTATTTCGCCGCCCAGGTCGGGCCGGTCGCGCCGCCGACCCTCGGACGGATCGCGATGGTCCCGTAGCCGTTCGCGACATCGCAGCTCCCGACGGGGGCGCGGCCAGCCGGCCCGCCCCCGTCGGCGTTGTCCGGCCCGATCACCACAGCCACGGGATCATCCGCCGGGTCCTGGATCGATAGGCCCCGTACCCGGGAAACCGGGCCGCCAGCCAGGCCTCCTCGCGCCGCCGCTTGAGGTCGAGAAAGAGGAGCAGCACGACCGCGACGAGCAGCGCCGGCCACGAGGTTCGGACGAGCGCCCAGCCGGCGGCACCGAGGCCAAGGCCGCCGTAGATCGGGTGTCGGACGAGGGCGTAGACCCCGTCGTCCACGAGCCGGGCCTCCACCCGAGGATGGGGCACGGCGGTCAGGGCCTGGCCGCGGAGGAGGCCCACGATGCCGGCGATGGCCAGCGCCCCGCCGACGGTGACCAGCAACGCGCCGGCGATGGCCCCTACCGTCCCGAGCGGGCCGGACCACGTCCCGGGCGTGACGATGCCGGCGAGGCCGACGGCGGCGAAGAGCGCCAGCTGGATCGCAACCCAGCCCTCGCCCCGGGGTCCGAGCGCCGGCAACCTGGTCATCGGGGCCGATCCTACGCCGCCGGCTCCAGCTCCCACGGCTCGAAGGCTTCGCGCAGGAACGGCGACGGGGCGCCCGGGTCGTAGACGAGGATGAGCGATCGGCGAGCCCGGGTCCAGGCGACGTAGGCCAACCGCCGCTCTTCCTCCAGTGCCCGGGGCGGGTCCTCGGCCTCGGCCACCGAGCGGGCGCTCGGGAAGCGGCCCTCGTCCATCCCGATGACGGCCACGTGGTCGAACTCCAGGCCCTTCGTGGCATGGGCCGTGGCGAGGGTCAGGGCCGCGTCGTCGCGACGCAGCCGAGCGAGGCGAGCCCGGACATCGGCGATCCCCGTCTCGAGCGCGGCGCCGTCCGGAAACGCCGGCGCCCAGGCGAGGACGGCTTCCACGATCTGGTGAGCCGGCCCGCCGGCCGTGACGCGGCGCTGCCGGGCCAGGGTCACGAGGAGTGGCCCGGGCCCGGCGTCCCGGATGGCCGCGAGGAGCTCGTCGACGTGGGCCGAATCGACCGGCAGCTCCAGGCCTGAGGCCCGGAACGGGACGTCCAGGGCGAGCGCGGCGACGACGGCCGGCAGGAGCTCGCGGTTCGTCCGGGCAAGGATCGCCCGGCTGTCCCCCGACCCCGTCGCGCCGGGTGACGCCCACGACCGCAGGACGGCGAGGCAGCGGTCGACGTCGTCGGCCTCCACCGGGGCGAGGATCACCGGCCCTGGGGCCTTGGGCCGGGCCGCGATCCGTTTCGCGAACCGCTCCCGGTTCCGCTCGACGAGCCGGACCGCCCGGGCCACGACGCTGGCGGGGCAGCGGTAGTTCGTGACCAGATCGACCCGCCGCAGGCCGGGCAGCGACGTCTCGGCCAGGCCGAGCAGGCGCCGGACGTCGGCCAGCCGCCAGCCGTAGATCGACTGGTCGTCATCGCCGACGAGGAAGATCCGGTTGGCTGGAGCGGCGAGGAGGAGGGCCAGCCGGAGCTGGCTCCGGTCCAGGTCCTGGGCCTCGTCGACGAGGAGATGGGCACAGCGATCTCGCCACGTTTCGAGGATCGCTGGCTCGCCCTCGAGCAACCGGACAGCGCGGGCGACGAGATCGTCGAAGTCCAGCCCCCCGGCCGCGGCGAGGGCTCCCTCGTAGGCCACGAATGCCCGTGCCACGGGCCCCGCCTCGGGGTCGGCGGCGACGGCCGTGGGATCGACGTCGAGGTCGAGCTTGAGGCGGGAGATGACGGTGTCCAGGCGCCGGCGTTCGGCAGCCGTCGTCCGCGGCAGGACCTCCCGGAGAACGGTCTCCCGGTCGAGCAAGGGAGCGACGGGCCGGCCGGCGGCCCGGAGGATCTCGAGGCCGAGGGCGTGGAACGTCCGGACCCGCACGGCGCCCGCGGCGACGTCGAGCGGCCCGAGGGCGGCCGCCAGGCGCCCGGACAGCTCCTCGGCCGCCTTGCGGTTGAAGGTGATCGCGGCGATGGACGCCGGGTCGACGCCGGAGTCGACGAGCCAGGCGACCCGGGCCACGAGCGTCGTCGTCTTGCCGCTTCCGGCCGGGGCGACGCACAGGATCGGTCCCGGCGGTGCCGTTGCGGCGGCTCGCTGGTCCGGTGCGAGACGCGCGAGCCGGGCCGCGACCGCCGGGTGTTGCGCCATGCGGGCGATGGTCGCAGGCGTCGCTTACCGGCCGCTCACCGGAAGTGGTGCACCGGCGCACCGATCATGGGATCTTCGGGCGAGGCGCCGTTAACAGGCCGGCGAAACCGCGCTATCGTGTGCCGTCCAGGGTCGTCCCGTGCGGTCCAGTGCGGACTGGCGTCTCACCCGCGACCACGTTGCCGTGCCCCAGACGTGGAGGAGTTCCCCGTGAACCAAACGCGCGTTCGTCCCCTCGTTTTCCTGACCGTCCTCGGCCTCCTGGCGGCCGGTCTCATCGGCAGCCCCGTCGCCGCCGCGCCGGGCCCGGAGGACGGGCCCCCGTTCTCGGATTCCGCCGTCTTCTTCGCCGCCGATGGCATGCGCCAGGACCTCGTCGACGGTTACGTCGCCGACGATCCGGGGGCGTTCTCGACCTTTGACTGGCTCACGTCGACGGGCGTCGATAGCGGCCCCGGGATGATCTCGCAGATGCCGCCGAACACCGGTGCCGGCTGGTACAGCATGGGCACGGGTGACTGGGTGTCGGAGACGGGCACGACGAACAACACCTTCCACAAGAGCGGCTCGAACTTCGCATTCGGTACGTCTGCGCTCGGCAGTGGCTCGCTCCTGACCGAGGCGGCCTGGCAGGCCTGGGAGAAGGCCGGCAAGCGCGTCGCCCTGGTCGAGTGGGCGGGCGCTCGGGACGCCTCGATCAACGGACCGATCGTGGACTTCCGGCGGTTCCTGTCGGGACGTGGCGTCACCACGAACTTCATCGACGCCGCGCCGCTCGACGACGCCGCCTTCATCGCCGCGTTCGGCCTGCAGTTCGACTCGAACCTCGACCATCCAGGCTTGAGCAACACGGCCGGCGGTGGCCAGTGGGCCCCCGACGACCTCTATTCGGGGACGATGACGGCGGCCCAGCTGGGCTGGAAGCACCTGCCCAAGAGCACCCTCGCGGCCCGGGCCACCCGGATGCGGGTCCTCGACTTCGGGGCCGACAAGTACGGCCTCAACGTCCTGTTCTACAGCACCGATCGCGACGGCCACCCGGAGTACGACCGGGTGCTCTTCGACACCGACATGGACCCCGCGAACGGCATCGTCGCCGACCTCGGCGAAGGTGACTGGGCCGAGATGAAGGTGGCAATCCAGGGCGGCGCCCTCGACGGCAAGACCGCCGGCTTCCTGTTCAAGGTCGAGCGCCTCGAGACGGGCTCCGGCAACAAGCCCGTCTACCGGCTGTTCCACACCTCCGTCACCCGCTCGAATGCCGTCTGGACGGGCTGGCCCGGCGAGCCCGGGTTCAGCGGCTCGTTCGAGGACTTCGTGGCCGAGACCTTCCCGGTCTCGACCGCGGCCGACTTCGCCGTCCTCGAGGCCGGCGTCGTCAGCGAGGAGACGTACGTCGAACAGGGCCTCTACTGGGAGACCGGCCACCATCCGATCATCGAATACATCGGCGAGACCTACGACCCGGAGATCTTCTTCGTCGGCTACCCGGTGACCGACGAGTTCCAGCACCAGTTCCTGTCGCTCCTCACACCAACAGTGCCCGGCACCGGCGGCGCCGGCGAAGCCAACCCGGCGTATGACGACTTCGACCTCAACGGCGTCGCCGATGGGCGCGTTGCGGCCCGCGGGGACTTCATCGAGCGCGCCTATCGGGGCGCCAACGACACCCTCGGCCTGACCCTCGAGGTGATGGCCGATAACGGGCACGACGATCCCATCGTGTTCGCCGGGGCCGACCACGGATTCGCCCCGCAGTACCTCGCCCTCCAGGGCGGGCTGCCGCTGTTCGAGCTCGGCCTCCAGTCGGCCGAGCAGACGAGCAACTGCCGGCCGCGCTCCAACCTCGACGTCGCCAAGGCCTGCTGGGCCGGCGGCACCCTCCAGGTCTACCTTCAGCTTGCGGGCCGGGACCCTGATCCGCGGACTCAGGCACAGAAGGACGCCGGCGTCCCGGATCCCCGCTTGAGCTCCGCCCAGTACGCCGCCGCGAGAGCGGCGATCGAGGCCGCCTACCTCGGGATCGTGGATCCGGACCACCCTGGCTGGGAAGTCATCGACGCCGTCTATCTCAAGGAGGAGACGCGCTATCTCGATGACGGAGCTGGCGGGACGATCAACATGCTCCACCCGACGCGCACCGGCGACGTCGTGGTCTTCTCGTACCCGCCTTACCAGTGGGACGCGGCGACCCCTGGCCAGCTCATCGCGCCGTCACACTTCTTCGGGCAGCACGGCTACCAGTCGAGCGTCATGGACCTCGACAACAACATCAACCTGCGGGCCGCCTTCATGGCCGCCGGTCCCGGCATTGCCAATGCCAGCGTCGACGACGTCCGGGCGATCGATCTTGCCCCCTCCCTGGCCTTCGCCCTGGCCCTGCCGGCCCCGGCCAACGCCTTCGGCCAGGTTCGGGCCGACCTCTTTGCCGACGGCGGCGGCTACCGCCAGGTGACGCTGTTC
The DNA here is from genome assembly GCA_040752335.1 of Chloroflexota bacterium. Classification (GTDB taxonomy): domain Bacteria; phylum Chloroflexota; class Limnocylindria; order Limnocylindrales; family CSP1-4; genus UBA5189. The sequence continues at coordinate 44,444 of JBFMEV010000016.1, read as the reverse complement.
AATGTCAGCGATTTCCACGGCCAGCTCGAGCCGCTGTCGGAATCGGTCGATGGCGTGAGCAACCGGATCGGCGGACTCGGCTACATCGACACGATCTGGGACGAGACCGAGGCCGAAACGCCCGGAGGGACCCTGCGGTTCTTCGCCGGTGACTCGGTCGGCGCCACGCCGCCGATCTCGGGCTTCTTCGAGGACGCGCCGACGATCGACGCGATGAACCTCGCGGGCATCGATCTCGACGGTATCGGCAACCACAACTTCGACGCCGGGATCGCCCGGCTCGAAGCGCAGGTCGCAGCCGCCGACTTCACCTACCTGACCTCGAACGTCTTCCTTGCCGGCACAGACGACCGGCCCGACTGGGCGACGCCTTGGGTGATCCGGGAGCTCGACGGCGTCCGGGTGGCCTTCATCGGCTTCACGAACACCGACGTCCCGGAGCTGGTGACCCCCACCCACGTCGCGTCGCTCGAGTTCCGTGACCCGGCTCCGATCATCAACGCCCTGGCCGCCGAGTTGCGAGCCGACGAGGACGCGGACGTCGTCGTGGCGTTCGGCCACGCCGGCGCGCTGGCCTGCACCGACCCCTTCGGGCGGGCCTGCACCGGCGAGCTCATCGATCTCGCCGGCGGGCTCTCGGGCGTTGACGTCCTGGCTGGCGACCACACCGGCCGCCAGGTCAACCTGACGACCGCCGACGCCGACGGCCAGCAGATCCTCGTGACCGAGAACCTCTCGAAGGGTGCCCGGACCACCGAGATCAAGCTCGTGACCGACGCCGACGGGCAGCTCCTCTACAAGACCGCCCGCTGGCACCGGCCATGGAACATCGGCGTCACCCCGAATGCTGCGATCACCACCCTCATCAACGACCTGAAGACGGCCCTCGCGCCGATCCTCAACGAGCAGATCGGGACCTCCACCGTCGCCATCCCGCGGGCCGACCCGTGTGGCAACGTCGAGGGCCGGACCTGCGAGTCGCTCGAGGGCAACCTGACGTCTGACGCCCTCCGGGATGCCTACGGCGTCGACTTCGCGTTCACGAACTCGGGCGGCCTACGAGCGAACCTCACGTGCATGCCCGGCGAGCTCGTCGACGGCAACGGCCAGCCGTGCCTGGACGGCGGCGGCAACTTCATCATCCGGAAGGGGGGCGCCCTCGCGATGCTGCCCTTCGGGAACATCTCCGTCACCCTGTCGATCAGCGGCACCGAGCTCAAGACGATCCTCGAGAACGGCGTCTCGCAGATCGGCGGCGGCCGGTTCATCCAGGTGTCCGGCCTTCGGTTCGAATACGACCCGGCGGCCGCAGCCGGCTCACGCGTTCTGCATGCGTGGTACTTCGACGGCGTGACCCAGGGCGCGGAGCTCGACCTCACGGGCTCCGACACCACCGAGTTCACGATCGCGATCAACGACTTCATGGCCGTCGGCGGCGACGGCTACCCGAACTTCTCGGGCCGCTACGCGACCCGCAACCCGATGCTCGACGACGTGATCGCCTACATCACCGCCAACTCACCGATCTCGCCGGCGATCCAGGACCGGCACATCGGCGACGCCGCTACCCCGTAGCCGCCGCGTCGACGACAATCGTCCGAGGCCGGGCTTCCGAACGGGCCCGGCCTCGTTGATTCCAGGCACCGAGGCACCGGTACCCAAGCGGGGCGCACCGGCGCACCAATCGGGACCTGTCTCCCATGGGCGACAGGCGCGCGATGGCGGACAGTCCGTTCACCACACCGCCGGGGTCGCTACGGGGAGGGCCATTCGATGTTGGGTCGCGTCGTCCGCCGATCGGCCACGCTGGCCGCCGTGGCGGCCCTCCTCGCCTCCGGCATCGCGATGGCCGACGTCGTGGGCGCCGACGGCGACGACCTCAGCGCGGGCGTCCAGACCCTCGTCGACCTGGGCACGGTGGCGCCCGGTGCCACGGTCATCCGCGATGTCGACATGGTCCTGACCTGCACCGGGCTGCGGCACGTGGATCCGGGCCAGGCCGTGACCGTCTGGCAGGCCGAGGTGACCGAGCCCGTCGAGGGCGGCTCGATCAGCGCGACCAGCACCACCGTCGGGCCGGTGCCGCCGGGCTGGGCGAACGACACCGGCGGGGTCGCCGGCTGCGCGTCGCCGCTGCAGGTGACGTCGGCCGAGCCTAGTCGCGTCACGATCGTGGCTCCGTCTGTCCCGGGCCAGGACTACGAGCTGTCGGTGATCTACGGCCGGACGCTCAGCCCGGCGGGCGTGTCGGATGGCTCCAGCACGAGCGGCCTGACGATCGTCACCTTCAGCCTCGACATCGAGGCGGCCGATTCGACGCCCCCGACCCTGGTCGGGTTGCCGGCCGGCCTGGAGCTCGTGACCGACGACCCGGCCGGCACCGCCCTCGACTACCCGCTCCCGACTGCCATCGACGACCAGGATCCGGCGCCGACCGTGGCCTGCGACCCGGCGCCGGGTAGCGCGGTCCCGCTCGGCGTGACGACCGTGACCTGCACGGCCACCGACGCCGCGGGCAACTCGGCGTCGGCCTCATTCGAGGTCGTGGTCCACCTCGGGACGGTGGAGTGGGGCGACCCGGTCGGGGACGGCGGGACGGTGACGGCGACCCGTGGCCGGACCCTGCCGCTCAAGGCCCGGGCCTGGCTCGACGGCCTGCCCCTCGCCGGTTCCGCGGCGTTCGAGGTCCGGAGCTGCGCGGCGCGGTCCGCCGGCCCGGTTCGCGTCGCGGCTGCAACCTGGCGGGCCGATGCAGGCCGCTGGATGGCGGTCCTGGACACGTCCGGGCTCGCCGCCGGCTGCCACACGGTGGCCCTCGTTCGCGGCGGCGCGACCCTCGGCGTCTTCGCCCTCGAGCTCCTCGACCCGCCGGTCGCGGGACCCGCCGGCAACCGCCGCTGAGGAACCATCGCGGCTGATCCTCGCCTACCATCGGGGGCGTGACCGCGCCTCCCTCGACGCCCCTCGCCGCGACGCTCAGGAACCTGCCGGACCGGCCGGGCGTGTACCTGATGAAGGACGCCCGCGGCAGCGTGCTGTACGTCGGCAAGGCCCAGAGCCTTCGGAGCCGCGTCCGCAGCTACTGGCAGAAGGATTCCGCCGTCCGGCCGGCGCAGCAGGTCGTCCGCTCGGTCGTCGACCGGATCGCCGACGTCGAGTACACACTGACGGACTCGGTGTCCGAGGCGCTCCTCCTCGAGAACAGCCTCATCAAGCGGTTCCAGCCGCCGTTCAACGTCCGGCTCAAGGACGACAAGTCGTATCCCTTCATCAAGGTCACCCTGGCCGACGACTTCCCGCGGATCGAGCGGACCCGGAAGCTGCCCCAGGACGGCAGCCGCTACTTCGGGCCGTATGCGTCCGCGAGCAGCGTCGACGAGGCGATGAACCTGGTCCGGCGGATCTTTCCCTTCCGAACCTGCTCGATCGACATCAGGGACGGGGAGCGGGCTCTCCAGCGGCCGTGCCTCCTGTACCACATCAAGCGCTGCCAGGGACCCTGCATCCAGGCGATCTCGAAGGCCGCCTACCGGGCCGACATCGGCCAGGTCGAGCTGTTCCTGGAGGGTCGCCAGGAGAGCGTCGCGACGGCCCTCCGGGCCCGGATGGAGGTCGCCAGCGACCGGCTCGAGTTCGAGCGCGCGGCGGCCCTCCGGGACAAGGTCCGGGCGATCGAGCGGACGATGGAGAGCCAGAAGATGGCGGCCTTCGCCAGGACCGACCTCGACCTCCTCGGGCTCGCCCGGAGGGACAGTCAGGCGGCCGTCCAGCTCTTCGTCATCCGCAACGGCAAGGCCATCGGGCGCGACGTCTTCCTCCTCGAGGCGCCGCGCGAGACGACAGACGCCGAGGTCGTGTCGGGCTTCCTCGCCCAGTACTACGCCCGGGCCTCGAGCGTGCCGCGGGAGGTGGCCGTGCCGGTCGAGCTCGGTGACGGCGCCGATCTCGAGCGCTTCCTGGCCGATCGCCGCGCGGCTGTCAACGCCGCCGCCCGCGGCGCCGGCGCGGCACCGGTGTCGGAGACGGCCCTGTGGGTCCGAGCGGTCGACACCGCCACGGCCACCCACCGCGGACCGACGGGCGGCGTCCGGATCGTCGTCCCGCGACGCGGCGAGCGGCGCCGCCTCCTGGAGCTCGCGACCCGCAATGCGACCGAGATGCTGGCCCGCGAGCAGGCCCGCTGGCTGGCCGACCAGGGCCGGACGCTCGGGGCGCTGGAGGAGCTCGCCACGGCTCTCGAGCTGCCAGTCCTGCCCGCCCGCATCGAGTGCTACGACATCTCGACCTTCCAGGGCACGAACTCCGTGGGCAGCATGGTCGTGTTCGAGGACGGCCGGCCGCGCACCGGCGAGTACCGCCGCTTCGAGATTCGGACGGTCGAGGGCCAGAGCGACGTGGCCAGCCACCAGGAGGTCCTGCGGCGGCGGTTCCGGAACGCCCGGCCCGGCGACGAGGGCAGCGCCGAGGAGCGACGCTGGGCAATGCCAGACCTCGTGATCATCGACGGCGGCCGGGCCCAGGTGAACGCGGCGATGGCCGTCCTTGCGGAGCTCGGCCTCCACGACCTGCCGCTCGCCGGCCTGGCCAAGGAGCGCGAGGAGCTGGTCCTGCCGGACCGCGCCGAGCCGGTCCTCCTGCCCACGACCTCGCAGGCCCTGTACCTCGTCCAGCGGATCCGCGACGAGGCCCACCGCTTCGCGATCACCTACCACCGCAGGCTGCGCGCCCGGGCCTCGGTCCGGTCCGTCTTCGACGACCTCCCGGGCATCGGGCCGCGGCGGCGGGCGGCGCTCCTCCGGACGTTCGGCTCGGTGAAGCGAATTCGCGATGCGCCGCTCGAGCAGATCGCGGCCGTCCCGGGGATCGGTCCCGCCCTCGCCGCGAAGATCAAGGTCGGCCTCGAGCCGTAGACGGCGTCACGCCCCCCGCGCCTGTATCATCCGCGACCGATGCGCAGGACCACCGTCATCTTCATCGCCGTCATCGGCGTGCTCGCCCTCATCGTCGACTTCTGGCCCCGGCTCCGGCTGCCCGGCCTCGATCCCGACGGCGGCGCCCGTCTCATCGAGACGAAGCTGGGCCTCGACCTCCAAGGCGGGCTCAAGGTCGAGTACCGGGTCAACGCGGTGGGCGACAAGTCGCCGGGCCTGGCCGACCTCGAGGTCGTCCGCGGGATCATCGAGGCCCGCGTGAACTCGACCGGCGTAGCCGAACCGGTGGTCGTCACCAGTGGCACGGACCGGATCGTGGTCGAGCTGCCGGGCGTCACCGACACCGGCACCGTCCGCCAGCTCGTCGGCCAGACCGGCCGCCTGGACTTCGTCCCGATCCCGGTCGGGACGCAGGTCAGCCAGGGCCAGACCCTCGACCTCGACGGCGTCACCGCCTGCAGCGGGACCGGGGCGATCAGCACCATCTGCATCCTGTTCTCGGGCGACCAGCTGCAGGCCGCCACGCTGGGCCAGGACTCGCAGGGCGGCCGGGCCGTCAACTTCAACCTCAAGGACGGCGGCCAGCAGCTCTTCTCGGCCTGGACCGCCGCGCACGTCCAGGAGCAGTTCGCGATCGTCCTCGACTCGGTCGTCATCTCTGCCCCGGTCATCCAGCAGGCGATCAGCGGCGGGACGGTCCAGATCACCAACGAGGGCACGATTGGCGGGATGCCCCAACAGGAAGCCACCAACCTCGTCAACGTCCTCCGCTTCGGCGCCCTGCCGTTCCCGGTGGAGGAGCTCTCGAGCGACACCATCGATCCGACGCTGGGCAAGGAGTTCCTCGACCGGAGCATCCTGGCCGGGGCGATCGCGGTCGGGCTGGTCCTCCTGTTCATGCTCATGCACTACCGCCTGCCGGGGCTGGTGGCAGGCGTCGCGCTGCTGTACTACGCGCTCGTCCTGTTCGCGATCTTCCGGCTCATCCCGGTCACCCTGACCCTCGCCGGGATCGCCGGCTTCGTCCTCTCGGTCGGCATGGCGGTCGACGCCAACATCCTCATCTTCGAGCGCTCGAAGGAGGAGCTTCGCCTGGGCAAGAGCCTGCCCCAGGCCATCGAGGCCGGCTTCGCCAGGGCCTGGAACTCGATCCTCGACTCCAACGTGTCCAGCCTGATCACCGCCTCGATCCTGTACTTCTTCGGGTCATCGGTGATCCAGGGCTTCGCTCTGGTCCTCATCCTCGGCGTCCTGACCTCGATGTTCACCGCGATCACCGTGACCCGGACGATCCTGCGGATCGTCGTCGCCCAGGACTGGGCCCGCAAGGCGCGCCTCTACGGGATCTCCGAATCCGAGTTCGTCCACCGGCCGACCGGCCGGGCGGCGATCCGGCGCGAGGCGACGCCCGGTGTTTGACGTCATCGGCAAGAAGCGCTGGTTCTTCGCCTTCTCGCTGCTCATCACGATCCCGGGCCTGATCTTCATCCTCCTCACGCCGTTCAGCGGTGGCGAGGTGGGCCTGAAGTTCTCGATCGACTACACCGGCGGGACGACCTGGTCGATCAAGTTCGCCGATGCCGAGGTGACCGCCGAACAGGTCCGGACCGAGCTGGCGACCCTGGGCCAGCCCGACGCCGTGGTCACGAGGACCGGCAAGGGCTTCTTTGACATCCGCCTCTCCAAGCTCGACCTGCGGGGCGTCGAGCCGACGCCGACGCCGGTGCCCACCGTCGCGCCCACGCCCACGGTCGCGCCCACGCCGACGGCCACGGCCACCCCGCCTGCCACCCCGAGCCCGGTCCCTACGGCGACGGCCGTGGCGAGCCCCAGCCCGACGCCTGGCGGATCCGGCGACGCGACTGCCTCGCCGACCCCGACTGCCTCGCCGACCCCGACCGCCTCACCCGAGTCCCGCGGCTCACCCGAGCCCAGCGGCTCGCCCGAGCCCAGCGGATCACCCGAGCCCACCCCGGTCCCCGGAGCAAACACCCAGGTCCCGACGACCGGCGAGATCGGCCGGATCGCGACCGGCCTCCAGGAGGCGCTCGGGCCGATCTCCGAGCAGGCCTCGCTGAGCTCGATCGGCGCCGTCGTCAGCAGCGACCTCATCAATCAGGCAATCATCCTCATCCTCGTCGGCAGCCTCGGCATCCTGGGCTGGATCACCCTCCGCTTCCGCGACGTCAAGATGGGCGTCACCGCCCTGGTGGCGCTGCTCCACGACGTCATCGTGGTCCTCGGATTCTTCGCCATCGTCGGAACGCTGGCCGACGTGGAGGTCGACGGCCTGTTCGTGACGGCGATGCTCACCGTCATCGGCTTCAGCGTCCACGACACGATCGTGGTCTTCGACCGGATTCGTGAGAACCGGGTTCGCCATGCCGGGGAGCCCTTCGCCGAGATCGTCAACCACTCGCTCCTCCAGACCCTCGGCCGCTCGATCACCACGAGCTTCACGGTCGTCCTGACCCTGACGGCGCTGCTCCTCTTCGGTGGCTCGGCGACCGAGGCGTTCGTGCTGGCGCTGCTCATCGGGATCGTCTCGGGGACGTACTCATCGATCTTCAACGCCAGCCCGCTCCTGGTCGTCTGGCAGGAGTGGGATGACCGCCGCCGGGGCCGGCTGACCCGGCCGCGGGTTCCCCGCCGGACGACCGCATAAGCGCCGGCGAAGCGTCGGTGAAGCCGCCCGTGGCATCCTGAGCGGGTGCTCCAGCCGCGGGCCCGCTGGGTCTTCCCGAGCGCCACCTCGCCGGACCCGCTCCTCGTCGAGGCGGGCGCCCGCCTTGGCCTGACGGCGCGGCTCGTGGCCCTCCTGGAACGACGGGGGATCGGCGCGCCCGCCGACCTCGAGCGCCACCTCGGGCCGGCCCAGGCCGGGCTCAACGATCCGGCCCGCCTGCCCGACGCGGCCGCGTTCCTCGCCCGGATCGCCGCCGCCCGGGATCGCGGCGAGCGCGTCCTCGTCTTCGGCGACTTCGACGCCGACGGGATCACCGGTCTCGCCATCCTGACGCTCGCCCTGCGGGCCCTCGGCGTCGAGGTCATCCCGTACGTGCCGTCGCGCCTCGAGGAGGGCCACGGCCTGTCGCTCGCCGCGGTCGAGGCCGCGGCCCGCAACGACGCCCGGGTCATCGTGACCGTCGACACCGGGACGACGAGCGTCGCCGAGGTCGCGGCGGCTGGAGCCCGTGGCATCGACGTCCTCGTGACCGATCACCACCGCGTCCCGGCCGAGCTCCCGGCCGCCGCCGCGATCGTCAACGCCCACCGTCTCGACAGCGACTACCCGGACCAGCGCCTCTCGGGCGCGGGCGTGGCCTTCGCCCTCGCCCGGCTGCTGCTCGGCGACCGGCCAGAGGCCACGGGGCTGGCCGACCTCGCCGCGATCGGGACGGTCGCCGACGTCGCCCCGCTCCTCGGCGAGAACCGGGCGATCGTGCGCCTGGGGCTCGAGCGGATCCGGAGCGGCACCCGGCCGGGGATCGCGGCGCTCCTCGCCCAGGCCGGCGTGGCGCCGGAGGCCGTCGACTCCGAGGCCATCGGCTTCGTCCTCGCCCCGCGCCTCAACGCCGCCGGGCGGGTCGGGGAGGCATTCGACGCGGCCCGCCTCCTGCTTGCCGACGCGCCCGCGGAGGCGGAGATGCTGGCCACGGCCCTCGAGGTCGCCAACGCGACCCGCCGCGACCTCATGAAGTCGGCCCTGGCCGAGGCCCGCACGTCGCCCGACGCCATCGACGACGCACCAGCAACGCTCGTCCGCGGGCCCTGGCCGGTGGGCATCGTCGGGCTCGTCGCCGGGCGCCTGGCCGAGGAGCGCCGCCGGCCGGCGCTCGTGGGGGCCGATCTCGGCGGCGTCATCCGCGTCTCCGGGCGTGGCGACGGCGCGCTCCACCTGGCCGACGCGATCGCCGCCTGCGGGGACCTGCTCATCCGCCACGGCGGGCACGCGGGGGCGGCCGGCTTCGAGATCGAGGTCGGGCGTTGGGAGACGTTCAGAGAGCGGTTCCTCGCCCTCGCCGCCGCGGCGCCGCGGGATCCGCGCCCGACCCTCCGGATCGATCTCGCGCTGCCCGCCACGGACGTGGACTACGGCCTGTTCGCCGAGCTCGCCCGGCTGGCACCGTGCGGCGCCGGCAATCCCGAGCCGGTCGTCGCGGTCCTGGGCCTGACGGTCGTCCGGGCGCGGGAGGCGACCGGCGGTCACGGGCAGCTCGTCCTGAAGCGACGGCTCGACGTTCTCGACGGGATCGCCTTTGGCTGGCCGGAGCTCGTGGCCGAGGTCGCCGAGGGCGATCGGATCGACGTCGTGGCACGCCTCGCCAGCCGCCGCTTCGGGGGTGTCGAATCGCTCCAGCTCGAGATCCGGGACGCCGCCCCGTCGGGTCACCATCCCGAGGCGGCGACGATCCTGGCCGGCGGATTGGCCGGCGCGGGCCCCGGCCCCGACCAGGCAGCGGCTGCGCCGGCGACGCCGAGTGTGGCGGCGCTGCCTGGCACGTCGCTGCCGCCCGGCACGTCGTCGAGCGCGGCGTCGATGGCGGTGCCGGCGGGCGTCGCGGATCCCGGGAGCCGGGGGTGACCGCACGTCGATCGGCGCGGGGCCGGGGCGGTCCCTCGAGCGTTCCCACCGACCTGCTCGCGCCGGCCCTGTCGGCCGCCGGCCTGGTCATCGTGGCCCTGCTGAGCGTCGGCCTCCTGACCGGCAACCTGCCGGACCTGCCGGGCGGACCGGGCGCCTCGGGCGACGACGGGCCGACTCGGACGGCGACCCCCAGCAACGTCGTCATCGTCGATCCCCGGGCGGACGTGCCGGGAACGATCGCCTACGTCAAGGCCGGCAACGTGTGGCTCCAGCGGGGCAACCGGGCCGAGCAGCTGACGAGCGGCGGACGCGACTCGATGGCCACGTTCTCGCCCGATGGCGAATGGGTCTACTTCATCCGGACGACCCCCGAGACGGGCAGCTGGCGGATCAACGGCGCCGCCCGGCGCTTCCGGCTCGCGACGCCGACGCTCATGCGCGTCCCGCCCGACGGCCGCAGCGAGCCCGAGGCGCTGCTCACCGGCCGGATCACCCCGGGCAGCTTCACCTGGTCGTACTTCCTGCGCCAGCCGGCGGTCTCGCCCGACGGCACCCGCGTCGCCCTGGTCACCGATGGGCCGGACCCGACGAAGTCGGACGTCGTCCTCCAGGTCCTCGACCTGGCGACGCTGCAGCTGACCCGGCTCGATGTCGCCGAGAACGAGCCCCTGGGCCACCAGGACCCGGTCTGGTCGCCGGATGGCCGCTACATCGCCTACGTCCAGAACGGCCGGGATGGCTCGCGCGGCGCGCCGGTCATCGCGCTCTACGACACGACGACGGCCAAGGCCCGGGTCCTGACCGGCCCCGGCTACACGACCCCGGTGTGGTCGCACCGCGGCAAGTACATCGCGGCGACGCGGACCACGGCATTCGGGACGGACGTCGTCATCCTGGATGGCCACGGGACCGAGCTCCTTCGGGTGACGAATGACGGACGAAGCTTCTCGCCGGTCTGGTCGCCGGTCGGCGACGCGATCGCGTTTCTGGTCATCGACCACGGCGTGACCGACCTGTGGCTGGCGCCGATCGACATCACGGGCCTGCCGATCTCGGAGGGGGAGCGCATCCAGATGACGATCGCGGCCGGCCTCGATGCCGGCTCGCGGCCGGACTGGTGGGTGTCCGAGGACCTCATCCCGACGCCGCCACCGACGCCCACACCGGTGCCGACGTCGACCGTGGCGCCATCCGGCACCGCGGCTCCGGCCTCGGTCAACCCGTGAGCCGGCCGTCGTACCTCGAGCGGCTGGCGGCGCGGAGCGCGGCCGTCGGCACTGTCCTGTGCCTCGGCGTCGACCCGGACCCGGCGGGCCTGCCGCCGGGCTTCTCGCCGGACCTCGCCGGCGTCGAGCGGTTCGCCCGCCTGCTCGTGGAGGCGGCGGCGCCGCACGCCGCCGCGGTCAAGCCGAACGCGGCCTTCTTCGAGGCCTTCGGGAGTCCCGGGCTGGCTGCCCTGGAGCGGGTCCGTGCGGCGGTCCCGACGGGGATCCCGTTCGTGGTCGACGTGAAGCGCGGTGACATCGGCTCGACCGCGGCCCGCCAGGCCGTGGCCCTGTTCGATGCCCTGGGCGCCGACGCGGTCACCGTCAACCCGTACCTCGGGAGCGAGGCGGTGGCGCCCCTGCTCACGCGGCTGGACCGCTATGCCTATGTCCTGTGCCGGACCTCGAACCCGGGCGCCGGCGAGCTCCAGGACCTCGTCGTCGAGGCCGGCGGCGAGGGGCCGGCCGAGCCGATGTGGGCCCGTGTCGCCCGCCGCGCCGCGGGCTGGGGACCGGGTGGGACCGTCGGTCTCGTCGTCGGGGCGACGGCGCCGCGCGAGCTGGCGACGATCCGGGCGATCGCCCCCGGCCTCGGCTTCCTCGTGCCGGGTGTCGGAGCGCAGGGTGGGGACGCGGCGCCCGTCCTCCGCGACGGCCCGGCCACAGCCCCGCCCGCCGGCGGGCGGCCCGGGGGCGGCCTGCTCGTCAACGTCTCGCGGGCGATCGCCCGGGCGGCCACCGAACCCGTCGCCGAGCGTGCGCCCCGGGACCCCGCCGAGCGCCTCGTGGCCGCCGCGGCCCGATGGGCAGCCAACCTGCCTGTGCTACCCTAGCCGCCGTTCCACGGCCGCTCGGCCGCGATCGGGAGAGAGCCCACACGCATGCCGTTCAACATCGGTCCCGGTGAGCTGATCATCGTCCTCGTCATCGCCCTGCTCGTGATCGGGCCGGGCAAGCTGCCGGAGGTCGGGTCTGCGCTCGGCAAGAGCATCCGGGAGTTCCGCCGGGCGGCCACCGACGTGAAGGAGGCCACGAGCCTCGAGCCGGCGAAGGGCCAGGACGCCGCGAAGTCCGCCGCCGTCGAGACCCCGGCTGCCGCGCCGGCTGTGCCGGTCGCCCCGGCCCAGGCGCCGACCCAGGCGCCGACCGCACCGTCGGGGGCCGGCCCGAGCGCCGCGGCCCCGGCCGAGCCGGTCGGTGCCGCGCCAGGATCCTCCGATCCGGATTCGCCGGCCTCGTAGCCGGCCCCCGACGCATCGTCCGGCCCGCGCCGCGGCATGACCAGCGACGAGATCTCGACCCCGTCCGCGGCCGACCCCAACCGGAGCCTGATCCCGGTTGACCCGCCGACGCCGGGGACCGCCGCCGAGGAGCCGGGCGCGGTCATGTCGCTCGTCGACCACCTGGCCGAGCTGCGCAACCGGATCGCCTGGTCGATCCTCGCGATCGCTCTCGGGGCTGTCGTCGGCTTCGCCGTCGGTGAGCAGATCATCGCCTTCCTGAGCTCGCCCCTCCCGGTCGATACGCTCTACACGACCGGCATCGGCGATGCCTTCGCGATCCGGCTGCGGATCGCGATCGTCGTCGGGATCATCCTCGGCATGCCGGTCATCCTGTGGCACATCTGGCGCTTTGTCGCGCCCGGCCTGACGGCCTCGGAGCGCCGCTCGATCCTGCCCTGGATCCCGGCCGCGCTCGTCTTCTTCGTCATCGGCGTCGGGATCGCCTACGCCGTCCTGCCGTACGCCGCGGCGTTCCTCCTGAGCTTCCAGACAGACGAGCTCCAGGCGCTCCTCACCGCCCGCGAGTACTTCGACTTCGTGAGCACCCTGTTCCTGGCGTTCGGGCTGCTGATGGAGTTCCCGATCCTGCTCGTCGGGCTGTCGCGGGTCGGGATCGTGACGTCGGACCGGCTGCGCCGGTCGCGCCGGATGGCGATCCTTGGCATCTTCGTGTTCGCCGCCGTCGCGACGCCGGGTGGCGATCTGATCAGCCCGGGGATCCTGAGCCTGACCCTGTACGCCCTGTACGAGGCGACGATCTTCGTCATCCGACGGAGCGGTCGCTGAGCGGCCGGATCGCCGGGTAGACTGACCCGCATGGCGAGCGTGGATCGCGACGCGGGCGGGGCCGCCGATCCGTCGTCGCCCGCGGCGGACCCTCCCGAGCGCCACGCCGGACCGAACCAGGTCGTCATCCTGAGCGGGCTGTCCGGAGGCGGGAAGACGGCCGCGGCGAAGCTCTTCGAGGACCTCGAGTTCGTCGTCGTCGACAACCTGCCGGGCGAGCTGCTGTCGAACCTGGCCGACCTCGTCGCGAGCGACCCGACCCGCTACGCCCGGGTGGCGATCGTCCTCGACGTCCGGGCCGGCGATGCCGAGAAGGCCTACCGGGCGATGCGCGGCGCTCTCGAGGGCCGCGGCATCCGACCCCAGGTGTTCTTCCTGGAGGCCCGCGACGACGTCCTCATCCGGCGGTTCTCGGAGACCCGCCACCGCCACCCGTTGGGCGAGGCCCGGGGAATCGCCGGCGCGATCGCCGAGGAGCGGCGCCTCCTGGATCCCGTCCGCCAGGAGTCCGACGTCGTCGTCGATACCTCCGATCTCTCGCTCCGCCAGCTGCGAGAGCGGCTCTTCGCCCGGCTCGGCGACGTCGAGCCCGACCAGATGACCCTCCAGCTGGTCAGCTTCGGCTACAAGTTCGGACTGCCGCTCGAGGCTGACGTGGTGTTCGATGCCCGGTTCATCCGGAACCCGTACTACGTCGAGGACCTGCGCGAGCGCACCGGGCTCACGACGCCGGTGCGCGACTACGTCCTCGCCCAGCCCGGGGCGGCTCGCTTTCTCGAGCTGGTCGAGGGCTTCCTGGCGTTCTCGATCCCGGCCTACGAGGCCGAGGGCAAGAGCCGCCTGACGATTGCCGTCGGCTGCACCGGCGGCCAGCACCGCTCGATCGTGTTCGTCGAGGAGCTGGCCGCCTGGCTGCGCGCCTCGGGCCGCGGGCCGGTCCACGTCTTCCACCGCGAGCTGGAGCGTCGATGAACCTGCGCCGCTGGCTGGCCCCGGGGATCGGCGTCAAGCGCTGGCTCCTCGTGGTCTTCGTCGGCCTCCTCGTCCTGGCCCTCGGCGTGGCCCACGTCGTCCGCCAGGTGACGCAGGACCTCCGGCCCGGGGCCCTCGTCGGCGTGGTCATCGACGTCATGACCCTCCAGTTCCTGCCGTACCCGCTCCGCGGCCTCGTCGCTGGCGGGATCGGGGTCGCAATCGTGATGCTCGGTGTCGCCCGGGTCGTCCGGGCGGTGACGGCGCCGCTCAGGGCGCCGGACGAGGACCAGCCGCTCGTCGAGGTCATCTACCAGAAGCGCTTCCTCGCGAAGGGGCCGCGGGTGGTGGCGATGGGCGGCGGGACCGGCCTGTCGACCCTCCTCCGAGGGCTGAAGGAGTACACCAGCAACCTGACGGCGATCGTCACCGTCGCCGACGACGGCGGCTCATCCGGGGCGCTTCGAGAGGAGCTCGGGATCCCGCCGGTTGGCGACATCCGGAACTGCATCGCCGCCCTGGCCGACGCCGAGCCGCTCATGAGCGAGCTCCTGGGGTATCGCTTCCCGGGCGGCCAGCGGGTCGTCGGCCAGCCAATCGAGACCCAGCCCGGCGGCCTCGGCGGCCACGCCATCGGCAACCTCCTCATCGCCGCCCTGACCGCGGTCGAGGGCGGCGACTTCGAGGAGGGCGTCCGGCGGATGAACCGCGTCCTCGCGGTCCGCGGCCAGGTCCTGCCGGCCTCGCCGACGCCGCTCACCCTCCACGCCCGGACGCGGGACGGGCTCGTCGTCGCCGGCCAGTCGAACGTCATGCGGACGAGCGCCATCGAGCGCGTCTGGATCACGCCCGGCGACGTCGCCGCGTCCGAGGACGCCATCGCTGCGATCGCCGAGGCCGAGATCATCGTCCTCGGTCCGGGGTCGCTCTACACCAGCCTTCTGCCCGTCCTCCTGATCCCCCGGATCCGCGATGCGATCGCCGCCGCTGCCGGTGTCAGGATCTACGTCTGCAACGTCGCGACCCAGGCTGGGGAGACGGCCGGCTACGACCTCGCCGACCATGTCGAAGCGCTCCATGCCCACACCTCGCCCGCCCTCGTGGACCTTGTCCTCGCCAATGACCGCTTCGACGGTCGTGTCCCGACCGGTTGGCAGGCCGAATCGGTGCGGCTGCGCTGGCCGCCACGCGTGGAGCCGCCGCCGCGGCTCGTCACCGATGACGTCGTCGATCCGCGCAACGCCCACCACCACGACCCCGAGCGGCTCGCCGCGGCCGTGCTCCGGGCCGCCGAGCGGGAGGCACCCGCGCGGCGACGCATCGGCGCGTCACGGACCGCCTGATCGGCCGGCGGTCATGACGACGGCCGATCGCGACCTCGTGGCGGCGCTGCGGGCCGAGCTGGCGGCGATCGATCCGTCGCGGGCCTGCGACCGGGCCGCCGAGCGGGCCGGTCTGGATGTCGCCGGTGAGCCGCGCGACCCGGTGATCGCCAGGCTCGCGGTTCGTCTCGGACGCCGCACGACGAGCACCGGCTCGGGCGGGGCCGGCGCCGAAGGGATCGACTTCCCGGCCCTCCCCGAGCACTGCCGGATGGCCTGGCTCCGGGGCCGCTTCCTGGCGCGCGGCTCGCTGAGCCTGGCCGGCGGGCGGACGCACCTGGAGTTCGTGGTGACGCCGAGCGAGGCGCCCGGGCTCGCGGAGTGGCTGTCGCTGGCGGGCCTGCCGGCCTCGTGGCGAGTCCGCCGCGGCCGCGGTGTCGTGACCTGGAAGAGCAGCGAGACGGTCGGCATGTTCCTGCGCCGGATTGGGGCCGGAGCCGCCCTTCTGGAGCTCGAGGCCCGCCAGGTGTCGCGAGCTCTGCGCGGCGAGCTGAACCGCGTCCTGAACGCCGAGTCGGCGAACCTCGGGCGCTCGGTGGCGGCGGCCGGGCGGCAGCTCGCCGCCATCGAGGCGCTGGCGGCCGATGGCCGGCTGGCCGCCCAGCCGTACGTCGTCCGTCTTGTCGCCGAGGGCCGGCGCGAGACGCCCGAGGCGACGCTGACCGAGCTGGCCGAGCGGCTGGATCTCCACCGAAGTGCCGTCCAGCGGGCGCTCGACCGACTGGAGCGGCTGGCGCTCGGCGAGCCGGGCGTCGGCGACCCGGGGGTGGAGGCCGCGCCTCTGGCATGATTCGGGCATGCGCCCGGTGATCATCGCCGCGAACTGGAAGATGAACACGACCCCGGCCGATGCCGGCGAGCTGGCCCGGATCATCGCGTCACGGACCCGCGAGCCGGGTGTCGTCCGGGTCATCTGCCCGCCGTTCGTGTGCCTCGCCGCGGTCCGGGATGCGCTCGCCGGCGAGGACGTGGCCGTCGGGGCCCAGGACGTCCACCACGAGGTCGCCGGGGCGTACACCGGGGACACCAGCGCGCAGATGCTCGGCGGCCTGGCGACGTGGGCGATCGTCGGCCACAGCGAGCGTCGACGGGACCACGCCGAGACCGACGCCAGGATCTCGGCCAAGCTCGGCCGGGCGATCGAGGCCGGTCTCCGACCGATCCTGTGCATCGGCGAGCCGCTCGAGGTCCGGGAGGCCGGAGCCGCCGCCGCCGAGGCGCTCGTGGTCGATCAGCTGCGGGGCGCCCTCGGCGGCCATGACGCGGCGGCCCTCCTGGCCGGCGGGCTCGTCGTCGCCTACGAGCCGGTGTGGGCCATCGGCACCGGGCGGAACGCCCGCGGCGCCGACGCGGCCGCGATGGCAACGGCGATCCGGGCGGGTCTGCGGACGCTGGACTGGGCGGACGGCGAGGCTGTCCCGGTCCTCTACGGCGGCAGCGTCACCTCGGCCAACATCGGCGAGTTCTTGGCCGAGCCGTCGATCGACGGGGCGCTCGTCGGCGGTGCCTCCCTGAAGCCGGACGAGATGGCCGGGATCGTGGCCCGGGCCGGCGTGACAGCGACCGCGCGCCGGGCGGCGACCACGACCTCCGCGTCCCGGGCCGCGTCGTCGTGATGGGAGCGGCGCGGCCGCGTCCCATCGTCCTCGTCATCCTCGACGGCTTCGGCATTGGCCGGGACCCCGCCGCCGACGCCATCGCCGCGGCGCCGATGCCGGTCTGGCGCGGGCTCCTTGACCGCTGGCCGCACTGCAGCCTGGAGGCCTCGGGCCAGGCGGTCGGCTTGCCGACCGGCCAGATGGGCAACTCCGAGGTCGGACATCTGAACCTCGGCGCCGGGCGCCCGGTGCTCCAGGACCTGCCCCGGATCGACGCTGCGATCGCCGACGGCTCGTTCTTCGAACGGCCAGCCCTCCTGGAGGCCTGCGCCCGTGCCGTCGCATTGACCGGGCGGCTGTCGATCGTGGGGCTGATCGGCCCGGGCGGCGTCCACGCCCACGACCGCCACCTCGTGGCGCTGGCCGAGCTCGCGGCCCGCCGCGGCGTGGCCCGCGTCCGGGTCCACGCCCTCCTCGACGGGCGAGACACGCCGCCGCGCTCGGCGATCGAGTTCGTCCCAGACCTCGAGCGGCGTCTCGCCGCTGTCCACCCCGATGCCCGGATCGCGTCCGTCGGCGGCCGCTACTACGCCATGGATCGCGACCGGCGCTGGGATCGGACCGAGGCCGGCTATGACGCGATCGTCCACGCGGTCGGGGAAGGCGCGCCATCCGCCGTCGCCGCGGTGGAGCGGGCCTACGAGCGAGGCGAGAACGACGAGTTCGTCCGGCCGACCGTCGTCGCGGGCGTCGACGGCGGCCTGAAGGATGGCGAGCCGATCATCCACCTCAACTTCCGGGCCGACCGGGCCCGGCAGCTGAGCCACGCCCTCGCCGACGCCGCCTTCGCCGACTTCGACCGCGCCGCGTCCGACGGGCGAGCGGCCCCGACCGGTCTCCATGTCGTGACGATGACCGAATACGAGGCCGGCCTGCCCGTGGCGGTGGCGTTCCCGCCCGAGGAGGCCAGGTCACTGGCACAGGCGGTGTCGGAGGCCGGCTGGCGCCAGTTCCACGTCGCCGAGACGGAGAAGTACGCCCACGTCACGTATTTCTTCAACGGCGGCCGCGAGGCCCCGTACCCGGGCGAGGAGCGCCTCCTCGTCCCGAGCCCCAGGGTTGCCACCTACGACCTCCAGCCGGAGATGAGCGCCCCGGGCGTCACCGATGCCCTGGTGGCGGCGATCACGTCGGGCGGCTACGACGTCATCGTGGCCAACTTCGCCAACGCCGACATGGTCGGCCACACCGGGATCTGGGAGGCGACCGTCCAGGCCCTGACCTCGCTCGACGCCTGTCTCGGCCGGATTGTCGCTGCGGTCGGCGAGCTCGAGGCCGGCGATCCCGACGGACCCGGCCCGCTCCTGGCGATCACCGCCGACCATGGCAACGCGGACGAGCTGCGCGACGCCTCCGGGGCGACGGTCACGGCCCACTCGCTGAATCCGGTGCCGCTCGTCGTCGTCGGCCGGGCTGTCCGCGGTCGTCGTCTTCGGGACGGCGTCCTGGCCGACGTTGCGCCCACGCTCCTCGAGCTGGCCGGGCTGCCGCCCTGGCCGGGGGTGACCGGGCGCTCGCTGCTCGAGCCCTGACGGTCGGGACGGCAGCGCTCCCGGGTCCAACACGCCGGGGTCCGACACGCCGGGAGTCCGCCACGCCCGGAGTCCGCCACGCCGGGGTCCGGCGGCGACCCTGTGCTACCATCCCACGCCGTCACCCAGGAGGTCGAACCCCGTGAACCCAGCCCTGGCCGTCGGCCAGCTCATCGTCTCCGCCGCTCTGGTCCTGGCGATCCTGCTCCAGGCCCGGGGCGCCGGGCTGTCGGGCGCATTCGGCGGGGATTCGGCCGTGTACCGCAGCCGGCGTGGCATCGAGCGGCGGCTCTGGCAGTTCACGATCATCCTGATCGTGCTGTTCGTGCTCTTCTCGCTGGCGTCGTACCTGCTGGACACGACGGCCTGAGGGTGGCGCGGCCGTCGAGGACGGACCGGGCCGCTCGGTGACCCTCCGCGATCGGGCCGTCGTCGGCATCCTCGCCCTCGTCCTCGTGGTCCTGACCGGCGCGGTCGTCGCCCCGTCGTTCGTCCCGGAGCGGCCCGCGGCGACGCCCCAGGCGAGCCTGGTCCCGACGCGCCCGTACGTCGAGGGCGTCCTGGGATCCGCGACCTCGGTCAGCCCGTTCTCAGCCCGGACCCCGGCCGAGCGGGCGATGGTCGCGCTCGTCTTCCGCGGCCTCGTCCGGCTCGGGCCCGACGACAGCCTCATCGGCGACCTGGCCGAGAGCTGGGAGGTCGACTCGACCGGCGCGACCTGGATGTTTCACCTTCGGTCCGGCCTCGTGTGGCAGGACGGCCAGCCCCTGACCGCCGACGACGTCCTGTTCACGATCGGGGCCCTCAGCGATCCCGAGTACGCCGGCCCGGGCGCCGAGTCGTGGCGCGAGGTGACCGCCGCGGCACCCGATCCGTCGACCGTCGTGCTGACCCTCGCGACCCCCCTCGGCGGCTTCCTGGAGGCGGCGACCCAGCCGATCGCGCCCCGGCACCTGCTCGCCGACGTGCTGCCGGTCGACCTGCCGGACGACGCCTTCGGGCGACGGCCCGTGGGGTCGGGCGCGTTTCGCCTGGCCGCTCTCGACGCGCGCCACGCGGTCCTGAGCCCGGCGGTCCCCGAGGTCATCGAGCCCGACGGGGGCAGGCCCGGCCCGGGCACGCCGCCGGCCAGCGACTCGCTCGCGACGCCGGCGCCGACCGTCCCGGGCGGCGCACCGCTGCCGTACCTCGACGGCATCGAGCTGCGGTTCTTCGACGATCCCGTCGCCCTCGCGACGGCCTGGACGGCCGGCCAGCTTGACGCGGCATCGGGGCTCGCGCCCGCTGCTGCCGCGGCCCTCGCCGAGACCCCGGGCGCCCGCCTCCTGCGCTACCCGACGACGACGCTCCTGTCGGTCACCCTCAACCTCCGGCCGACCCATCCCGAGTTCCGTGACGCCGCCGTCCGGCGATCCCTGCTCGCGGCCATCGATCGCGACGCGATCGTCGCGACGATCTTCGCCGGCGGTGCGGCGAGGGCCGATTCGCCGATTCCGCCGACGAGCTGGGCGTTCGATGCAGCCTCGAGCGTGCCCGTGGCCCACGATCCCGCCGCGGCCCGGGCCGGCCTGACGGCGGCGGGCTGGACGGAGGCCGACGGCGGCGGCTGGATCGCCAAGGGCCAGACGGAGGCCCTCACGATCGAGCTGGTGGGGCCCGAGGAATCGGCCAACCCGACCGCCTATGCCGCGGCCGAGGCGATCGCGGCCGACTGGCGGGCGATCGGGCTGACCGTCGTTCACACGCCGCTGCCCGGGACGGTGCTCGTCGCCGATCGCCTTCGGCCCGGCACGTTCTCCGCCGCCGTCATCGGGATGGGCATCGGCCTCGACCCGGACCTCTACCCGCTGCTCGCCTCCAGCCAGGTGACCGCCAGCGGCTCGAACTTCGCCGGGCTCCAGGATCCGGCCCTCGACCGGCTCCTCGTCGCCGCCCGCGCACCCGGCACGGACGAGGCCCGGAAGGCCGCCTACGTGGCCCTCCAGGCCCAGCTCGCGAGCGGCGTCTACCTCCTGCCGATCGCCTTCCGGGATGAGGTCGTCGTGGTCCGCGAGGAGCTCGAAGGTCCCCAGATTCGGCCGATCGGGAGCCCCGGGGACCGATTCTGGGATGTGCTAACATGGCGCCTCGCCGACGACCGGTAAGCGCTCGCGAACCGGCCCGATGGGTCCGAGCCGAGGTGGCGGAACGGCAGACGCGCTAGCTTCAGGAGCTAGTGTCCGCAAGGGCGTAAGGGTTCAAATCCCTTCCTCGGTACCATCCACCTCAGCCCCTCGAAGGATCTGATCGACGCTCGGCGAGACACCTGATGCCCAGGTGGCGGAATTGGTATACGCGTACGTTTGAGGGGCGTATGAGGCAACTCATCCGGGTTCAAGTCCCGGCCTGGGCACCACCGCCGCGATTGATGCGGCCCGCCCGCCGCGTCGTTCGTTGCGCTCGGTCGCTCCGGATCGTCTGAGGGCGCTCGGCAAGCCTGGACAGGCGGCGCGGGAGGACCTACCGGCTTCTGCCATCATGCAGCCATGCCGACCTTCGACGTCGAGAGCCGGCCGGCCACGCTCGCCGACTTCGAGGCGATGGTTGACCTCGATCAGGCCAGCGCGGAGCACCACGCGGCCATCGATCCCGAGGCCTGGGAGGTGCCGGACCGCGCGGGCTCGGCCGATTTCCTGCGCCGCCGGCAGGCGGAGGATCCGTCGCGCCAGACCATCGTCGCGACCGTGGACGGTCGGGTCGTGGGCATGGTCGAGATCGCGATCGTTCTCACCGGCGTGGCCGGTGGAGCAATGCGGCGCGTGCGCAGCGCGGACCTCGGGATCGTCGTCCTGCCGGAGTGGCGCGGGCAGGGCATCGGCGATCGGCTTATGCAGGCCGCCGAAACGTGGGCCCGTGAGCACGGTGCCGAGCGGATGATTCTCGACGTGTCGGCCGCCAACGAGGGCGCCCGGCGGTTCTACGAGCGGCTCGGCTACGAGGTCTACGGATTCCTCATGCGGCGTGCGCTCCCGCGAGAGGAACCCACAGAGTAGCGCTACGGGCTGCTCACGCCTCGGAACGTAGCCGGCCTTAGACTGACCTGGGCGGTTAGCTCAGCTGGTCAGAGCGCCTCGCTTACACCGAGGAAGTCACTGGTTCGAGTCCAGTACCGCCCACCACCGTCACGACCCGAGCCCGGGCGCGTCGCCCTCGGGGCTGCCGCAGCCCCCCTGCTAGACTGACCTCGCGCGCAACTCCGTCGGGCGAGCCGCCCGACATGCTGCATCGCCCCTGGGAGAGCCAAGAACATGGAAGCCTGGATCATCATCCTCGCGATCATCGTCGTGGTCGCGCTGTTCGTCATCGGGATCTACAACGGTCTTGTCGGACGGCGGAACCGCGTCGACGAGGCCCTCGCCCAGATCGAGGTCCAGCTCAAGCGCCGCCACGACCTGATCCCGAACCTGGTGAACGCGGTCAAGGGCTACATGGGCTTCGAGCAGCAGGTCCTTACGGCGGTCACCGAGGCCCGGGCCAACGCCGTCTCCGCCGGCGCGAAGGGCGTCGCGGCCCAGGCCGAGGCCGAGAACATGCTGACCTCGACCCTGCGCTCGCTGTTCGCGGTCGTCGAGAACTACCCCGAGCTCAAGGCCAACCAGAACGTCCTCGACCTCCAGGAGCAGCTGACGACGACCGAGAACCAGATCTCGTTCAGCCGCCAGCACTACAACGCCACGGTCCTCGACTACAACAATGGCATCCAGACGTTCCCCAACGTGATCTTCGCCGGGATGTTCGGCTTCACCAAGCGCGACTTCTTCGATGCCGAGCCGGAGGCCTCGAACGTTCCGAACGTCGACCTCAGCCTGAGCTGATCGCGCTCCCCGGCCCCGCGCCGGCTCACCGCTGAGGCACCGCCATGGCCGAACAGACCTTCTACGCCCAGCAATCGGCGAACCGCCGCAACTCGGTCCTCCTGGCGTTGATCGTCGTCGCGCTCCTGGCGGTCCTCGGGTTCACGATCGGGTTCGCGCTGACCGGTGACCCGGTGGGAGCGGCGATCACGACCGGCATCGCCGTGTTCGTCGGCTTCCTCGTCTCGGTCGGGAGCTACTTCGGCGGCGACAGGCTGGTCCTCGCCGCGTCCGGGGCGAAGCCGGTCGACGAAACGACGGCACCGCAGCTGATCAACGTCGTCCGGGAGATGACGATCGCGGCCAACGTCCCGATGCCGAATGTCTACCTCATCGACGACACGGCCCCGAACGCCTTCGCCACGGGCCGCGACCCGGAGCACGCCTCGGTCGCGATCACGACCGGCCTCCTCCAGAAGCTCGACCGCGAGGAGCTCCAGGGGGTCATCGGCCACGAGCTGTCGCACGTCCGGAATCTCGACATCCGGTTCGCCCTGCTCGTCGGGGTCATGGTCGGCTCGGTCGCCCTGCTGTCGGACTTCTTCCTCCGCTTCACGTTCTGGGGTGGGGGAGGGCGGCGCTCGCGGGACCGGGACGGTGGGGGCGGCCTCCAGGCGGTCATGTTCGTGCTGGCGCTCGTCCTGGCGATCCTGGCCCCGATCGCGGCCCGGCTCGTGCAGCTCGCCGTGAGCCGCCAGCGCGAGTACCTGGCCGACGCCTCGTCGGTCGAGCTGACGCGCAACCCGGCCGGCCTGGAACGAGCCCTCGCCAAGATCGCCACCGACCAGGAGGTCCTCGAGGTCGCCAACCGGGCGACCCAGCACCTCTACTTCACCAACCCGATCAAGAAGTTCGAGGAGCGGTCGACCTCCATGTTCGCGACCCATCCCGCCATCGTCGACCGGATCAACCGTCTCCGGGTGCTCACCGGAGAGCGGCCGCTCGACCCCCACGACGTGGCCGCCCTCGCCGACCTGACCTGAGGAGGACCCGGGGGGCTGTCGCCGCGGCAGGCCAAGAGGCCATTGCGCGGCCGAAGATGCCGGTAGAGCTTGGACAAGCGTGCCGCCGAGAGGGACCCGCAGAGGCGCTGGAGGCTGGTGCCCGGACCGTGCCCGCCGGACGGTGCCGTCGAGAGGGACTCGCAGGGCGCGACTCGGGCCGCGGCACGAACCCGCGACGGGCCGCGGCACGAGCCCGCAGGTCGGGCCGCGACCCGGACGAACGCCACGGCGGACCTCGATTGATCGGCGTCGAGGCCTCGTGCTACCCTTCGGCACGCCGTCGGGCCGATGGGTCCGCAAGGCCCACCGGGCCGAGATAGCTCAGTTGGTAGAGCACGCGACTGAAAATCGCGGTGTCGCCAGTTCGAATCTGGCTCTCGGCACCAGCACCGGTGCGCGCAGGCTCCGAGCGGAAGTGGCTCAGTTGGTAGAGCATCACCTTGCCAAGGTGAGGGTCGCGGGTTCGAGTCCCGTCTTCCGCTCCATTTCTTTGCCCTCGACCGGTCATCCCGCGGCGCCCGGCTGCCCCTTCGTCTAGTGGTAGGACAGCGGACTTTGGATCCGTTGGGCGAGGTTCGAATCCTCGAGGGGCAACCACATCCAGGGGCGATGATCCAGCGCCACCGGCCGGCGGCGGCCGGACCCGGACGCCTATGGCACAATCCCCGGGCCGCGACCCCGAGGCGACGTGGTGAAGTGGCTTAACACGGAGGTCTGCAAAACCTCTATTCAGCGGTTCGAATCCGCTCGTCGCCTCCAAACTCCCGTCCACCGCCGCCGGCGTCGGGCTGGACCCTCAGCCCGACGTCCGCGCGATGTACGCGTCGAGCCTGGCGTCGACGGCCGGGTCACCGCCCTGGACGATCGGGTCCCAGTCGCTGCGGAGCAGGTACGCCGGCGCGCCGTCGTGCTCCGTGAGGCGCCAGCGTTCGCCGGCGGCCTCGATCTCGGCGATCGTCCGGACGACGGTCCCCAGGTCGAGGCGGACGAGGATCGGTGCGGTGCGATCGGGGGTTGCCCGGATGACCCCGTTGCTGTGTCCCGGCGGGCCCTCCCTGGGCTTCCAGTCCTCGCCCTTGACGGCCGTGATGTTCACGTCATCCTCCCGGGGCACCGGCGTGGTGAAGACGCCGAAGCGGAACGTGGGACCGCCGGCGAGCTTCTCGGCGTAGGCCCTGAGGACAGCCCCGCGCTCGCGCCGGCGGGCCGTGCACAGCGGGTCGGCCAGGAGCCAGGTCCCGTCGGCCCCGTCACCCGGGTGGAGCCCGACGGCATGGTCGCCGTCGAAGGCCCCCGAGCAGGTGGCGTCGGGGAACTGGTCGCTGTCGCCCTGGAGGACGACGAACAGGCCGGACCGCAGGGCAGCCTCGACGTCGGCCCACCTTCCCGTCCGGTTCCGGTAGGGGACCCCCAGCCGCTGCTTCGCTCGGCGCAGGTCACCGAGCGACCAGCCCGGGGTGTCGGGGTCGGTCTCCTCCTGCTTGGCGAGGAGGGCCCGGATCTCGCCGCCGGACTTGTCGACCCGGCCACCGGTCGAGGCCCGCGCGCCGTTGGCCCCCGACGTCGGCGTGCAGTTCTCGCTTGCCAGGGCCGAGCCGTCGAGCTGTCTCCGATGGCTGCCCTCGAAGAACCTCACGGTACGCCAGGCAGGACGGTCATCCCGGCCCCTCCCCGCCACCCCCGCTCGACTGCGCGCTCGAGACCGGATCGTAGTCCCGCTCGCCGGCGTTGCAAGCCCGTTGGCGCTAGCCTGGGCGGGTGACCGCGTCGCGCCTTCCCGATCCGCTCGAGCCGATCGATGTCCGGATCACGGCCACCCTCGCCAGGCTCGGCGTCCCGGTCCTTCGGATCGGGCTCGGGGTCGTGTTCCTGTGGTTCGGCGCCCTGAAGTTCTTCCCCGGCGTCAGCCCGGCCGAGACGCTCGCCGCGCGGACGATCGAGCAGCTCAGCGGCGGCACGATCGGACCATCCGTCTCGCTGCCGGTCCTGGCGACCTGGGAGAGCCTGATCGGCCTGGGTCTCATCGCCGGCCGGTTCATGCGGGCGACACTCCTGCTGCTGGCCGTCCAGATGCTCGGCACCCTGACGCCGCTGGTGCTGTTCCCGGGCGAGACCTTCACGACTTTCCCGATCGCGCCAACGCTCGAGGGCCAGTACATCATCAAGAACGTCGTCCTGGTCGGGGCGGCCATGGTCGTCGGGGCGACCGTCCGCGGGGGCCGCCTGGTGCCGGACAAGCGGGCTGCCGACGCCGCCGAGGGCATCGCCGCGGATCGCGGCGGCTCGGCCTGAGCGGTCGCGCACCTGGGGCGCCTCGCCGTTCTGCCTCGTGGCGATGTGGTCGTCATCTCGGCGGCAACGTTGGCCGCAACGCGACCCCCGACCGGTGATTCGGGCCTGTCGCGAGCGTCTGCCCCTCCGGCCGGAGGTCGTCCATCCGGCGCGACCCGGGCGTTGACCGCCGTCTTCCGCACGGAATGTCGATCGGGGCGTCACGCGGCAGATCAGGCCGGCGCGACGCGACGCGCCCGGCCGACCTTCGCTACGCTGGGCCGGCCGGAGTGGCGGAACGGCAGACGCAGCCGACTTAAAATCGGCGGCCCGCGAGGGCGTGAGGGTTCGACTCCCTCCTCCGGTACAAAAGCCCTCAGCCGCGCCCGAAGAGGGCGCCCAGGCCCTTGGGCCGGCGCTCTGCGGCGACGTCAGTCGCCTCGATGCCCGAGAGCCGGGTCGCCAGCCGGTTCAGCTGCTCCGCGGCCGAGGAGCGCGGGGCACCAACCACGACCGGGACGCCCTCGTTGACGCTCTTCAGGAAGACGAACGCGTCGTACGGGATCGTCAGCGCGATCTTGGTCCCGAGGGCCTCCTCGATGTCGCGCGATCGGAGGATCTCGCGGGCGAAGATCTGGTTCAGGACGAACGTCGTCTCCGCCATCCGCTCGCTGCTCGAGTCGAGGAGCTCGCGCAGGGCGTGGACCGCCTTCAGGGCCGGGAACTCCGGGGTGACGACGATGACGATGTCGGTGGCCCGGCCCAGGGCGGCCTCGCTTCGCGCGTCGATCGCCGAGCCGGCGTCGACGACGACGGTGCGATAGGCCCGCCCGGCGACGTCGAGGATGCGGCCGACGACCGACTCGCTGACGGCGCCCGCCCCATCGGGTGTCTGGGGCGCCGAGAGGACCGCGAGACCTGAGCTGTGGCGGTCGAGATACGACTGGAAGACGCCCTGGTCGCGGAGCGAGACGTCGTCGCGGGCCATGTCCGCGATCGACAGCCGGGTGGCGATGTTGAGGTGGGTCGCGACCTGGCCGAACTGGAGGTCGAGATCGATGATCGCGACGCGATCCGGCGATCGCGCGGCCAGGGCGACGGCGACGTTGACGGCGACGGTCGTGGTGCCCACCCCGCCCTTGGGCGAGAAGACCGCGACGAGCCGCTGTTGGTCCGTGTCGCGGACCGTGATCACCGGTGCGCCCGAGCCGGGGTCGCCGAGGCCCCTCGAGCGCTGGTAGCGCAGGACGAGGGCCTCGACCCGGGCATCGAGCTCGCGCGGGTCGAACGGCCGGACCATGACGTCGTCCACGCCGGCCTCCAGGAGCCCGATCCGCTCGTCGATGTCGTCGCCCTGGCTGAGGGCCAGGATCGGCACGGTCGCGAGGCCGGCGGCCTCGCGAACCAGGCGGCATGCCTCGATGACGTCGCGATGGTCGCCGCCGAGGTCCACGACGATGACCTCGGGCTCGCCCTCTGCCTCGATTGCGGCCGCCGGATCGGCGACCCGGGTCACCAGGTGCGACGGGGTCGCGAGGGCGGTCGCGACGGCGTCGTCGGTCGCGTCGGAAACGAGCAGGATGCGACTGGCCACGTGGCTCCCCGGTGCAGGCTGGACATCGAAAAGGGCCGGCTGTCGCCGGCGGCTCCTGAGGATACATCGCCGGTCGCGTGGTAGACTCCCGCCCGACCTTTCGGCTCCGCGTCCAGCTCGACAGCGGGGCAAACCCACAGGAAGGAGACCGTCGGCCCATGCGCCGCTACGAACTCATGCTCGTTCTCCGCCCGGATGCGCCGGACGAGCGGATCGCCGCGATCGTCGATCGCACCACCCGCGAGATCGCCGCCGACGGCGGCCAGATCGTCAAGGTGGCCCCGTGGGGCCGCCGGCGGCTGGCCTACCCGATCGAGCGCTACCGCGAGGGCTCGTACCACATCCTCGTCTTCGAGGCGCCCTCCACGACGATCGCCGAGGTCGAGCGGAGCCTGCTCATCACCGAGGAGGTGCTCCGTCACCTCGTCGTCCGCCAGGAGCGGCCGGCCAGGGCGGTCCGCCGCGACGGCCTCGAGGGCGCCGACGACACCGAGCTCCCGTCCGTCGAGGACGAGGAGGACGAAGACGACGGCACGGAACGGATCGACGAGTCCGAGAGCGAGGCGGCCCCGGCCGCCATCGACTGAGAGGAGCCTCCGATGGCGCTCTGCAAGATCCAGATCATCGGCAACCTCGGCCGCGACCCGGAGCTCCGCTACACGCCCAACGGCCGACCGGTGGCGACGTTCAGCGTGGCCGTCAACCAGGCAACCAAGAACCAGCAGACCGGCGAGTGGACCGAGGCCACAGACTGGTTCCGGGTCAGCGTCTGGGGCGACCGTGCCGAGCGCTCGGCCGAGAACCTCCGGAAGGGCAGCCGGGTCTTCGTCGACGGCCGCTTCCGGACCCGCGAGTACGAGACCAACGACGGCCGCAAGGGCCTGTCGCTCGACGTCAGCGCCGACCAGGTGATCGGCCTGGACCGCCGCGACCAGGAGGGCACCTTCGCCGGGGCCCCCGGCGCCGAGGGCGGCGCCACGACCACCCGAGGCGGCGCCGGCTCGGCCCCCGCGGGCGGGTTCGACGACACCGAGATCGACGAGCTGCCGTTCTGAGCGCCGCCGGATAGACCACCTCGACTGACCGACCCGCGCCGCGAGCGGCGCCGCCAGGAGACCACAATCGATGCCTCCCGCCCGATCCCGCAAGCGTGACGACTTCTACCGCGATCGCCGCCGCCGCAAGGTCTGCACGTTCTGTGCCGACAAGACCGTCCAGATCGACTACAAGGAGGTCAACCGCCTCCGCCGCTTTCTCTCGGAGCGGGCCAAGATCGAGCCGCGCCGGAAGACCGGCACCTGCGCCGGCCACCAGCGCGAGCTGGCGGTCGCCCTGAAGCGTGCTCGACACGTGGCCCTCCTGCCGTACGCTCCGCAGCACCTTCGACCGTAGGCGCGCTGGTGCGGCGCTGGCGGGCGTTGCTCGCTGTGCGCGTCCCCTCACGCACGATTGAGTGCGCTCGCGGACGTGCTGGCTCGCGCCTTCGCCAGCATCCGCCCGAGCGCGCCTGAGCAGCAGCGTGGAGATCGGGCTGCTCATGATTGCCGGCGGCGTCGGCGCCGGGCTGTTCGGGTCGCTCCTGGGGCTCGGCGGTGGGGTCCTCCTCGTGCCGCTCCTGACCCTCGGCTTCGACCTTCCGGTGCGCGAGGCGGTCGGCGTGTCGCTCGTCTGCGTGATCGTCACGAGCGCCGCCTCGGCAAGCGTCTTCCTCGACCGGCGGGTGGCCAACCTGCGCCTCGGGATGGTGCTCGAGCTCTTCACCGCGCTCGGCGCGCTCATCGGCGGGACGATCGCCTTCCTCCTCGACGAGCGGTTCCTGGCCGGCCTGTTCTCGCTGCTCCTGGTCTACACCGCGACGACGATGCTCCGGCCGCGCGGGCCGGCCGGCGTCGAGGACGTGGCGGTCCCGGACCCTGACGCCCCGGACGCGTCGGCGGCGACCTCCTGGTCGCGCGTCGGCGACGCCATGTCGGGCGAGTCGTACCGGGTCCGGGCGCCGGTCCCGGGTGCGATCGGCGGCATCGGTGGCGGCGTCATGTCGGCCCTGCTCGGCATCGGCGGGGGCCTGGTCATGGTCCCGGTCATGCACGTGGTGATGCAGGTGCCGCTCCGGGTCGCGACCGCAACGAGCAACTTCATGATCGGCGTGACGGCCTCCACGAGCGCCCTCGTCTACCTCTTCAGGGGCGGCATCGATCCGTACGCCACTGGCCCGGCCGCGGTCGGTGTCTTCGTCGGCGCCGCCGTGGGCTCGCGGATCGCCCATCGGATCGACCTCCGCCTGCTCCGCGTCCTGTTCGCGGGGGTTCTCGCCTACACGGCGTTCCTCATGTTTCGGCGCGCCCTGGGCGTCGGGTGATGAACCGCGGCGCGGACCGGCCACTCGAGGCGGCCGTGTCGACGGTCCTCAGGATCGGTACGTATGCCGCGGTCGCGCTCATCGCGGTCGGGGTTGCCCTCATGGTCGCGGACGGCCGCTCGCCGCTCGACGTTGCGCCGGCGCTCGACCCCGGCGGGCTCCTCGGCGACGTGGCCGCGCTCCGCCCGGCCGGGCTGCTGTGGCTGGGCGTCCTCGTCGTCCTCGCGACGCCGCCGCTCCGGGTGCTCGTTGCTCTCTTCGGCTACCTTCGGAGGGGCGAGCGAGAGATGGTGCTCGTCGCCCTCCTCATCCTCATCGTCATCGCCCTCGGTGTCGTCGCCGGGACCTCTGGGAGCTGAGTCTTGGAACAGCTGCTCATCCTCGCGATCTCGTTCGTCATCATCCTGATCGGGGCAGAGCTGTTCACGAACGGCATCGAATGGTTCGGCCGGAAGCTCGAGCTGGCCGAGGGTGCGGTCGGATCGGTCCTGGCGGCCGTCGGCACGGCCCTGCCGGAGACGATGATCCCGATCATCGCGATCGGCTTCGGCACCGGCGCGGCGACCCACGCGGTCGGCGTCGGGGCGATCCTCGGCGCGCCGTTCATGCTCTCCACCCTGGCCATGTTCGTGACCGGCGTCGCCGTCCTCATCCAGGCCCGGCACCGCCCGAGTGGCGACGTCATGCCGGTCGACTCCCACGTCCTGGGCACGGACATGCGGACGTTCGCGATCGCCTACGGCGTGGCCATCGGGGCCGCCTTCCTGCCCCTCGAACCGACCTGGCTGAAGCTCGTCGCCGCGGCGGCGCTCCTGGTCATCTACGCCTGGTACGTGAAGAGCCACTTCGAGGCGGATCCGAGCGTGGACGCCGAGGATCTCGCGCCGCTCCGGTTCCGGCGCCTGGACCCCGCGAACCGCCACGAACCGGATGGCCCGCCCCGGCTGCGGGTCGTCAACGTCCAGGTCCTGGCTGCCCTCGGCCTGATCATCATCGGGGCCTACGCATTCGTCGGCGCGGTCGAGCAGGTCGCCCACGCGATCGGCGTGAGCGAGGTGCTCCTCGCCCTCGTCATCGCTCCGATCGCCACGGAGCTGCCCGAGAAGTTCAACTCGATCATCTGGGTCCGGCAGGGCAAGGACACGCTGGCGATGGGCAACATCACCGGGGCGATGGTCTTCCAGGCGAGCATCCCGACGGTCGTGGCGCTGGTCCTGGCGCCCGAGGCCTGGGTTGCCGGGGAGGGCACCTACACCGCCTTCGCCTCGGCCGCGATCGCCTTCGTGTCGAGCGCCCTGATCTTCATCCCGATGGCCCGCAACGGCCGGCTGCGCGGGCGGGGCCTGCTCGTCGGCGGCCTGTTCTACGTCCTCTACCTCGGCCTCGTGATCGGGGTGGTCGTCGGCGGCTCGTGACCGACGGCCCTTCCGGGGCCCGCAGGGGCTCGCGCTATACTCGCCGCCTCGGCCCGACTGTCACCCAGCGGCCCTGCGCCGCGATCACCAGGAGCCTCGCATGCTCACCCAGAAGGCACCCGCGAAGCCCGCGCCGGCCCCGACGGCCGGAGGGGCACCCGCGCTCGACGACCTGATCTGCTACTTCGAAGGCCAGTTCGTTCCGATGCGGGATGCGAAGGTCAGCATCATGACCCACGCCTTCATGTACGGGACCGCGGTCTTCGAGGGGATCCGGGCGTACTGGAACGACGAGCAGGGCGTCCTCCACGGCCTGTTCCTGCGGGAGCACATGGAGCGGATCCGGCGGAACGCCGGGATGCTGTTCATGGAAGACCTGCCTTCGCTCGATGAGCTGGTCGAGCTCGTCGTCCAGGTCGCCTCGAGGAACGGCCTTCGCGAGGACCTCTACATCCGGCCGTGCCTGTACAAATCGAGCCGGGCCGTCGGTGTTCGGCTCCACCACCTGGACCACCAGCTGGTGATCTTCGCCGTCCCGTTCGGCAACTACATCGACGTCGACAAGGGCGTCCGGCTGATGACCTCGTCGTGGCGACGCAACGCCGATGAAGCCCTGCCGGCCCGGGGCAAGATCGTGGGCGGCTACGTCAACATGGCCTTCCAGAAGTCGGAGGCCGAGCTGAACGGCTTCGATGAGGCCCTCGTCCTGACGCCCGACGGCCACGCCTCGGAGGCCTCGGCGGCCAACATGTTCGTCGTCCGCGACGGGATCCTCCTGACCCCGCCGGTCAACGACGACATCCTCGAAGGCATCACCCGGCGGGCGATCTTCGAGCTCGCCGCGGCCGAGGGCCTCAGGATCGAGGTCCGTTCGATCGACCGGTCGGAGATCTACGTCGCCGACGAGATGTTCCTGTGCGGCACCGGCGTCCAGCTCTCGCCCGTCATCGAGCTCGACCATCGCAAGGTCGGCGATGGCGAGATCGGGCCGATCACCCGGCGGATGCGCCAGGCCTACTTCGATGCGGTTCGCGGCCGGACGCCGGCCTTCGCCCACTGGCTGACGGCGATCCCCATCGGTGGCTGACGCCGCCCCGGCGACCTCGCCCGAGGTCAGCCTGGGGGCCCGCGACTCCTCGACCGCGCGGTCGCTGGAGGCTGTCGCGCGGCAGAGCCCGAGCCGGGCACGCTCGCTCCAGCGACCCCTCGAGGTCGTGCCGGGAGCGGTCACCTGGGGCCTGATCGTCCTCTCGGTCGGGTTGTCGTTCCGCTGGCCGGAGGCCGTGGCCTGGTTCGTCCTGACCTTCGATGTGTACTGGCTGTACAAGGCGGTCATGCTCACCGGCAGCGTCGCGGCGGCCTTCACGATGCTCCGGCGGACGGTCGCCATCGACTGGCGGGCCCGGACATTCGGCCTCCGCGACATTGCCGGCCGGATCGCGGACATCGAGGCCCGGGTCACCGCGATCGACGCCCGGGCCAGGCTCCTGGACCGGGCGGGGGAGCGGCTCGCGGCGAGCGGCGGGCGGCGCGAGGCAGCCCGCCTCCGCGACGAGCGGAAGGAGCTGCTGCGGCTCCTGGCCCGGCGCGGCGAGGCCATCCCCGATCCCGACCGCCTGTGGCATGTCGCCCTCGTCCCGACCTACACCGAGCCGTACGAGAAGCTCCACCAGACGATCCGGGCCCTGGCCGAGGCGGACTGGCCGACCGAGCGGAAGATGATCGCCATCATCACCCGTGAGACCGACCTCGAGGGCCGCGACAACGTGGCCCGCCTGCGCGAGGTCTTCGGCGATCGATTCCTCCACTTCTTCCACATCCTCGACCCCCTGGAACCCGGGATCGTTGTGGGCAAGAGCAGCGCCATGGCCTACGGCGGGCGGTGGCTCCATCGGGAGCTGACCCGGCTGGGCTTCGACCCACGGGAGGTCGTCGTGACCGACCTCGATTCCGACTATCGCGTCCATCCGCGCTACTTCGGCTACCTCAGCTGGTCGTTCCTGACCGACCCGGACCGCTTCCGCCGGTTGTTCCAGCCGGTCCCGATGTTCCACAACAACCTGTGGCAGACGCCCCTCCCGGTCCGGCTCGTGGCGATCGGCGCGACGCATGTCCAGATGTGGCGCTCGCTGACCCCGGAGAAGCTCGTCAGCTTCTCGTCCTACTCGGTCAGCCTCCAGACGATCCACGAGGTCGACTACTGGGCGACCGACGCCATCCCGGAAGACAGCCGCTTCTACTGGAAGTCGTTCTTCCGGTACTCGGGCGAGTTCAACGCCGTGCCGCTGTTCATGCCGATCTACGGCGACGCGGTCCGGGCGCGGTCGTACCCCCGGACGCTGATCCAGCAGTACACCCAGATCCGGCGCTGGGCCTGGGGCGTGACCGACATCCCGTACTACGTCCGGAACGCCCTGGCCCACTCCGAGATCCCGCGGATGCTCAGGGTCCGGCGGCTCCTGGACCTGTGGCTGGACCACCTCAACTGGGCGATCGCGCCGTTCGTCATCATCTTCGGCTCGAACCTGCCGCTGGTCCTCAATCCGGCGTTCGCCCAGACCACCCTCGGCCAGAATCTGCCGCTCTACGCGTCGTGGCTCCTGACCGGGGCGTTCGGCTGTCTCGCGGTGCTGATGTACATCGAGGAGCGGATCGCCCCGCCGCGGCCGGTCGAGTGGGGCCTGCTGCGGAACGTTGGCTCGCGGATCCAGTGGTTGCTCATTCCCGTCGTCGGTCTGGTCTTCTCGAACCTGCCCGCTCTCGACGCCCAGACCCGGCTCATGGCCGGGCGGTACCTGGAGTACCGGGTCACCGAGAAGTCGTAGTGGGCGCCGGCGACGGGCCGGCGACGCAGGCATGACTCAGCGTTCGCCGTTGGTCCGTTGGGCGCAACGCCCCCGCGTGGCGCGGCGTCTGCGCCAGGGCCCGAGTGCGCCGGGGCCCACCGCGCCGTGGTTACGGGGCCGGCGGCGGAGTGAGCGACGGGGTCTCGGTGCCGGTGATGACGACGACGTCGGCCAGGGCGGCCGGGTCTGCGATCAGCTCCGCCGTGACCCCGAAGAGCGCTTCCAGGGTTGCGACCGTGACCGGCGCCGCGGTCTCGGCCCCGTTGTAGACACGGATCGTCGTGGCCGCGAGGCCGGTCAGGTCGGGCTTCGTGCCGGGCGCCGAGGCCGCGATCCCGAGGTACTCGAGGTAGGCCGCGAGGCTCGTGGCCTGGCCACTGCTGCCGGAGCCGTTGAGGACGAACACCCGGGCAGCCTCGCCGGCCAGGACCTCGCGCCGGTCGGCGATCGCCGGATCGGTCGCGAAGGCGTCCTCGACGGCGGCCCGGATCCGGTCCAGCTTCGGGATGATCACGTACTGGCCGTTGTGGTTCGGGTCGCTCCGGATCTCGGTCTGATAGAAGGGCGGGGTGAAGATGTAGGACCGGATGTCGGGCGTGTCCACCTTGGCGGCCAGGCCCAGGAGCTGGGGCAGGAGCTCGCGCGGGATGTCGGTCCGGACCGACGCCGCCAGGGCCGCGGCGAGCTGGTCGATCCGCGGCAGGACGCTCGCGACGTCGGTCTGCTGGCGGAGCGACAGGAGGACCCGCTGCTGGCGGGCGCCCCGGTCGAAGTCCGTTGAGCCGTGGCGCGAGCGGGCGTA
The DNA here is from genome assembly GCA_040752335.1 of Chloroflexota bacterium. Lineage (GTDB taxonomy): Bacteria > Chloroflexota > Limnocylindria > Limnocylindrales > CSP1-4 > UBA5189. The sequence goes on along the minus strand of JBFMEV010000016.1, from coordinate 9,863 downwards.
GACGAGGGCCTCTGCGCCCGTCATCCGCTGCATCCCGGCGGCGATGTAGACCCGCTGGAGGGCCCCGCCACCGGCCGGGTAGGCGTCGTCGACGACCGGCACCTGGACGTTGATCGTGACCCCGCCGAGGGCGTCGACGATCTGCTGGAAGCCCTCGAAGTTGACCTCCACGTAATACTTGATGTCGATGCCGTAGAGCTCGCCGAGGATCGCCTTCAGGGCGGTGTAGCCGCGGGTCGCGTCGCTGCCCGGCCAGAGGTCGGCCCGGCCGCGGTTCTGGACGAACCAGGAGTTGATCTTGCCGCGGTAGACCGAGCCCCACAGCTGCCGGGCCGGGCCCGCGGGTACCGGCACGTCGACGGTGTCTCGAGGCAGCTGGAACATCGCGACCTGGTTCGTGGCCGGGTCGATGCTCAGGGTGATGAGGGTGTCGGTGTTGTGGCCACCGCCCTGCTCGTCGGCCCCGATGAGCAGGATGTTCAGGCGGTCGGTGCCGTTCCAGGGCGGAATGCTGACCGACGGCACCGGGGTGCCCAGGGTCGTCGAGTCCGGCGTCGGGACGACATCGGTGGGCTCGTCGGTGGGCTCCCCGGATCCGCCCGGCGAGGCCGTCGGCAGGGCCGCGCAGTCGGTCGAGTCTGGCTCGAAGATACAGGCCGTGGTCGACGACAGGAGGAGGTCGTAGCGCGCGATCGCCACGTGCACGACGCTCATGACGAGGAGCACGGCGGCGAGCCCGGCGATCGCGATCGGGGCGGCCCCGGCGCCCGGGCCGCCGCCCCGGTAGCCGTCCCCCGACGGCCGGGCGGCGAGCCAGCGGGCGATGCGCCAGGCGTCGACGATCGCGGCCGCCCGCCAGGCGAGGGCCACCAGGTTGACGACGAAGACGGCCGTGATGAACCACGTCTGGACGGCCAGCCCGGCGAGCTCGAAGACGTCGAGCCGGACGACGATCCCGGCCACGAGCGCCCCGATGAGGACCGGCGGTGCCGCGAAGCCGAGGGCCCGGCGGTGGGCGCCGAGAAAGGCGTGGCCAAGGCCCGGGAAGAGGAGCGAGAGGAAGGCCGCAGCGAAGGGCGATCGCCGGCGCGGAGCCGCCTCGTGCGCGGACTGCATCGCGGGTAGGATACTCGGACCCCCCAGAAGCCGAGGCCCGATGTTCCGACCGGTACCCACGCGCCCCGATCTCGTCGCCATGGAGCACGAGATCCTCGCCTTCTGGCGCGAGCGGCGGACGTTCGCCCGGCTCCGGGCCCAGAACGCCGACGGGCCCCGCTGGAGCTTTCTCGACGGGCCGATCACGGCCAACAACCCGATGGGCGTCCACCACGCCTGGGGCCGGACCTACAAGGACCTCTTCCAGCGCTACCACGCGATGCTCGGCCAGGCCCAGCGCTGGCAGAACGGCTTCGACTGCCAGGGCCTGTGGGTCGAGGTCAACGTCGAGCGCGACCTCGGGTTCACCTCGAAGCGCGATATCGAGGCCTTCGGCATCGCCGAGTTCGTCAGCCTCTGCAAGCAGCGGGTCCTGACCTTCGCCGCCCGCCAGACCGAGCAGAGCATCCGGCTCGGCTTCTGGATGGACTGGAACGACCCGGCGGAGCTGCTCCGGCTGCGCGACCTGCTGGCCGCCGATCCGTCGGCCCCGGCGACGATCGAGGGACCGGACGGGCCGGTGACCGACTCGGTCGAGATGATCGTCGGGCGGCTGGGAATGCCCGACGTCGGGGGCAGCTACTTCACCTTCAGCAACGAGAACAACGACCTGATCTGGGGTTTCCTGGCCGAGTGCCACCGGCGGGGCTGGATCGTGAAGGGCCACGACTCGATGCCGTGGTGCCCGCGCTGCGGGACCGGCCTGTCCCAGATGGAGATGAACGAGGGCTACGCCGACCGAGAGGACCCCGGCCTGACCATCCGGCTGCCGCTCGTCGACCGGCCCGGCGAGGCCCTCCTTGTCTGGACGACGACCCCCTGGACGCTCGCTGCCAACGTCGCCGCGGCCGTGGGCCCAGAGCTTTCATACGTCCGGATCCGCCAGGGCCGGGACGAACTGTGGGTCGGCAAGGGCCGCCTGAAGACGGCCGCCGTCGGGCCGTTCGAGGTCCTCGAGGAGCGACGTGGCACCGAGCTCGTCGGGTGGCGCTACGCCGGGCCATACGACGAGCTGCCCGCCGTTGCCGCCGCGTTCGCCACGGGCGGAGCATCCGCCGGCTACGAGCACCGGGTCGTGGCCTGGGACGAGGTCGGCGAGGACGAGGGGACCGGCATCGTCCACATCGCCCCGGGTGCAGGGGCCGAGGACTTCCAGCTGGGGAAGGCCCAGGGCCTGCCTGTCATCGGCCCGATCGACGAGGACGGCCGCTACCACGAGGGCTTCGGCTGGCTGTCGCGGCTCGAGGCGCCGGCCGTCGCCGACCGGATCGTCGACGACCTCGAGCGACGGGGCTTCTTCTACCACCTCGAGGCCTACAGCCACCGCTACCCGCACTGCTGGCGCTGCGGGACACCGCTCCTGTTCCGCCTCGTCGACGAGTGGTTCATCAGCATGGGCCCGGTCTACGACCAGCCCCGCGAGGAGCTCACGAAGGAACAGGTCGACGCCAGCCTCCGCTACCAGATCATGGAGGTCGTCGATCGCATCCGCTGGATCCCGTCGTTCGGCTACGAGCGGGAGCTCGACTGGCTCCTGAACATGCGCGACTGGATGATCTCGAAGAAGCGCTACTACGGGCTGGCCCTGCCGATCTACGATTGCGAGGCCTGCGGCACGTTCGACGTCATCGGCGGCCGCGAGGAGCTCCGGGCCCGGGCGATCGAGGGCTGGGAGCTGCTCGAGGGCCACACCCCCCACCGACCGTACGTCGACGCGGTGAAGATCGCCTGCTCGTCGTGCGGCGCGCCGGTGTCGCGCGTCCCCGACGTGGGCAATCCGTGGCTCGATGCCGGGATCGTGCCGTTCTCGACCCTCCACTACCGGGAAGACCCCGAGTACTGGGCGAAGTGGTTCCCGGCCGACTTCATCACCGAGAGCTTCCCGGGCCAGTTCCGGAACTGGTTCTACGCGATGCTCGCGATGTCGACGGTCCTTCGCCGCGAGCCGCCGTTCAAGACGATCTTCGGCTTCGCGACGCTCTTCGGCGAGGACGGCCGGCCGATGCACAAGAGCTGGGGCAACGCCATCGAGTTCGACGAGGCCGCCGATCGGATGGGCGTCGACGTCATGCGTTGGATGTACGCCGCCGCCCGACCCGAGGACAACATCCTGTTCGGCTGGCACGCCGCCGACGAAGCTCGCCGCGTGCTCCTCGTGCTGTGGGGGGTCTACGACTTCTTGGTCCGGCACGCCCGGATCGCCCAATGGGTCCCAGCCCGCGACATCGACGAGGTGATGGCCGCCGCGCCATCGTGGGCGGCCCTCGACCGCTGGATCCTGTCGCGAGCTGCCGGGATGGCCGCCGACGTCGGGGCGAAGCTCGGCGAGTACGACGCCATGGCCGCCACCCGCGTCATCGGCACCTTCATCGACGATCTCTCGACGTGGTACCTCCGCCGATCGAGGGACCGGATGCGGCTCCGCGCCGATCCGGCCGACCGCGATGCGGGCTTCGCGACGCTCCATGCGGCCCTCGTCACGCTCTGCCGGGCGACCGCGCCGATCCTGCCCTTCCTGTCGGAGGCGATGTACCAGAACCTGATCGCGGCGGTGATCCCGTCGGCGCCCGAGAGCGTCCACCTGACGCGCTGGCCGGCCGAGGAGGTGGCCGCCCTCCGCGACGAGCGCCTCGAGCGGTCGATGGTCGTGGCCCGGCGGGCTGTGGACCTCGCGAGAACGCTTCGAGCCCAGGCCGGGCTCCGCGTCCGGCAGCCTCTCGCGACGCTCTGGCTGGCGCTGCCCGGTGGCAACCTCCACGAGCTCGATGCCCTCGTGACCCTCATCGCCGACGAGGTCAACGTCAAGGCGGTCGAGCTCATCGGCGACGAGTCGGCTCTCGTCGAGCGGCGGGTGAAGGTCCTCCTGCCGAAGGTCGGGAAGCGCCTCGGTCCGAAGATCCCGGCGGTCATGGCCGCCGCCCGCGACGGCGCAGCGGAGATCCGGCCCGATGGCTCGGTCGAGCTGGCCGGGGTCATCCTGGCCTCCGACGAGGTCGAGATCCTGGCCACGCCCCGACCGGGCACCGTCGTCGCCCACGACGACGGCCTGGTGGTCGTCATCGACACAGAGGTCACGCCGGCGCTCCGGGCGGAGGGTGACGCCCGCGAGCTCCAGCGAGCGGTCCAGGACCTCCGCAAGGAGGCCGGGCTCGACCTCGACGACGAGATCGACCTCCGGGTGGACGGCCTCGGGCCGGCGGTCGCCGCCCACCTCGACGCCGTCGCCGCGGAGACCCTTGCGGTCCTGGCGGCCGACCTCGACGGGGAGGATGTCAGCCGGGCGAGCGTCGACCTGGAGGCCGGCCCGGTCACGGTCGCCCTTCGCCGTCGAGTAGACCGCGAGGCGGAGGTCGCGCAGGGATGACGAGCGCGGCGCCGGGACGACCGCTCTGGGCGCCGTTCGTCGTGCTCGCCGCCTCGATCGTCGTCATCGACCAGCTGACGAAGGCCTGGATCACCCAGGAGCTCGCCCCGGACGGGGCGATCTCGATCGTCGGCGACTACCTGCGCCTGCAGTACACCCAGAACAGCGGCGCCCTGTTCGGCCTGTTCCGCGGCCAGGCGGCGCCGTTCGCGATCCTGTCGCTGGCCGTCATCGCCCTGATCGTCGCCTACCATGGCCGGTCGGGCCGGAGCCCCTACCTGACCCTGACCCTGGGGCTCCTGCTGGGTGGCGCGATCGGCAACGCCATCGATCGGCTGCGCCTGAACTACGTCGTCGACTTCGTCGACGCGGGGATCGGCGGGCTGCGGTTCTACACCTTCAACGTGGCCGACTCGTGCATCAGCGCGGCGATCCTGCTGCTCCTCCTCATGGCCGTCCGGCCGTCGCTCGCCGGATCGCGGCCGGTGGCCCCGTGATGGCCGGCGCCGGGCGCACCGACCCGGGGATCCGGTTCCTGGCAGTCCCGCCCGGCACTGCCCCGACGCGAGTCGACCGGTTCGTGGCCGACCGGACCGGCCTGTCGCGAAGCCACGTCCAACGGCTCATCGGCGAGGGTCGCCTGACCGTCGGCGATCGGGCGCTCCGGGCCAACGCCATCGTCGAGGCCGGGACGGAGCTCCGCCTGGAGGTCCCCGAGCCGGTGGCCGCCGAGCCCGTCGCGCAGCCCGAGATCCACGTTCCGGTCGTGTACGAGGACGTCGACCTGCTGATCGTGGACAAGCCGGCCGGGCTGGTCGTCCACCCCGCCCCGGGACATGTCGACGGGACGCTCGTCAACGCCCTCCTGGGCCGGGGCGGGGCCGCAGCCTACGGCGGGATCGCCGGCGTCCGCCGGCCCGGGATCGTCCATCGCCTGGACCGCGACACGAGCGGCCTGCTCATGGTCGCGAAGACGGACCTCGCCCAGGGCTCGCTGATGGCCCAGCTGAAGGCCCGCCGGATCAAGAAGACGTACCTCGCCCTCGTCCGGGGCTCGGTCGCGGCGGCGGTCGGCCGAATCGAGGCGCCGATCGGGCGCGACCCCCGGCACCGAGTCCGGATGGCCGTCGTGCAGGACGGCCGGCCGGCGACGACCGGCTATCGGGTCCGCGAGCGGTTCGCGGGCTGGACCCTCCTGGAGCTCGACCTCGTGACCGGCCGGACCCACCAGATTCGGGTCCACCTCGAGGCCATCGGTCATCCGGTGGCCGGCGATCCGCTGTACGGGACCGGGACGTCGCGGCGGGGGCCGGACGGCCTGGGGCGATTGTTCCTCCACGCCTGGCGCCTGGAGCTCACGTCGCCCTCGAACGGGGCCCTGATCCGGGCCGAGGCGCCGCTGCCGGCCGATCTCGAGGCCGTGGTCGCGGCCCTCCGGGAGCCGGCCCGATGACGTCGCCGGCGACACCGTCGCCCGTCGACCGGACCGAGCCCGGCGCGCCGGGGGCGCTGCTGGTCATCGTCTCGGGCCCGTCGGGGGTCGGCAAGGACAGCGTCATCGAGGCCATCCGGCGGGTGCCCCGCGACCCCGACTACCACTACGTGGTCACCTGCACGACCCGGCCGCGGCGAACCTATGAGCGCGACGACGTCCACTACCACTTCCTCGCCGAGGCCGAGTTCATGCGTCTCCGCGCCGCCGGCGAGCTGCTCGAGGCCAGCGAGGTCCACGGCAACTGGTACGGGACGCCCCGGGCCGACGTCCGCGACGCGCTCCGCCAGGGTCACGACGTGATCCTCAAGATCGACGTCCAGGGGGCCGCCGTCGTGAAGCAGAGGGTCCCAGAGGCGCTCCTGATCTTCCTCGTTCCGCCGTCGCTGGAGGACCTCTTCGGGCGGCTGAAGTCGCGGGCCACGGAATCTGCCGACGAGCTCGACATCCGCCAGCGCAACGCCGCTCTCGAGCTGGCTCGGCAGTCCGACTACGACCACGTCGTCGTCAACGAGACGGGCCAGATCGAGCGGACGGCGCGCCGGATCCACGACATCATCACCGCCGAGAAGGCCGCCAACCCGGATCGCCGGACCCGGGTCTGACCGGGCCGCTCGAAGGAGACGGGGTGAACGAGGCGTCCGGACAGGCCGAGCTCGGGCTGGCCGCGGATATCTCGCCGGGCGAGGCCCTTGGCGACGCCGCCGGCGATTCCGCCGGCGAGGCAGTGGGCGGCGCGCTCGTCGCGGTGGCCATCGATGCCGCCGGGGCGGCCGGGGTGCGGGCGTTCACCTACGTGGTCCCGGACCGGCTCGCCCCGATCGAGGCGGGCGAGGCCGTCGTCGTCGAGTTCGGCCGGCGCCAGGCCCTCGGGATCGTGCTGGGTCCCGGCGAGGCCGCGCCTGGCGTCACGACGAAGCCGATCGTCGACCGGGTTCGAGGCGACGGGCCGCTCCTGCCACCGCTCGCGATGGCCCTCGCGGCCTGGATCTCGGAGCACTACCTCGCGCCGCCGGCGCTCGTCCTGCGGGCGATGCTCCCGCCGGGCCTCCTCGAGCGGCTGGAGCTCGTCGCCGAGCGGCGGCCTGCCGCCGCGCTGGAGGTCGGCGGCATCGACGCCGCCGACCCCGCAGACGCCGCCGTCCTGGCGGCGCTCGACGCCGGGCCGCGTGTCGTCCGGCGGCTGGCAGCCCCCGAAGGCCGGCCGGCCCTGCTGCGCCGGCTTCGATCGCTCGAGGCGGCGGGCCGGCTGCACCTCGACTGGACCCTCCTCGACGCCGGGGCCGGGCCGCGCTACGTCCGGTTCGCACGGCTCGTCCCGGGCATCGAGCGCCCCGCCCGGCTGGGTCCCCGCCAGCTCGCCGCGCTCGACGACCTCGCCGCCGCCGGCCCGGCCGGGCTGCCGAGCCCGGAGCTCGGCGCTCGCCACGGCACGGCGGTCCTCGGCAGCCTCGTGGCCCGGGGTCTCGCCGCGGTCGCGATCAGCGAGTCGCCGCGACGACCGCTCGCCGCCCGGGCCCCGGGACGGCGCGGCGCTCGCCCGGCCGCGACGGCGCTCGGCCCCGAGCAGGCCGCCGCGGTGGCGGCGATCCGCGCCGCGATCCGGGCCGGCGACGCGACGCCGCTCCTCCTCGACGGCGTCACCGGCGGCGGCAAGACCGCGATCTACGCCGAGGTCCTCGCCACCTGCCTGGAGGCCGGCCGGCGGGCCATCCTGCTCGTCCCCGAGATCGCCCTGGCCCTCCCGATCGTCGATCGACTCCGGGCCGACCTCGACGCGGACATCGCCCTCCTCCACAGCGGCCTCGGCGACGGTGAGCGGGCCGACGAGTGGCGCCGCATCCGGTCGGGTCGGGCGGACATCGTCGTCGGCACGCGGCTGGCGGCGCTGGCGCCGCTCGACGCGGTCGGCCTCATCGTCGTCGACGAGGAGCACGACCCGGCCTACAAGAGCGATCGGACGCCCAGGCTCCAGGCCCGCGACACGGCGATCCGGCTCGGTGAGCTGGCCGGCGCGGCGGTCGTCCTTGGCTCGGCGACGCCGGCCGTGGAGACCGAGGGCCGGGCGAGGGCGGGGGAGTACCGGCGGATCCGGCTGCCCGATCGGCTGTCGGGCCGGCCGCCCACGATCGAGGTCGTCGACCTCCGGGCCGAGCTCGAGGCCGGCGTCCGGGGCATGCTCTCGCGCTCGCTCGTGGCGGCGCTCGCCGGCCTGGACCTCCATGCCGGCGACCAGGCCGTGCTGGTCCTCAACCGGCGCGGCTCGGCCTCGGTCGTCCTGTGTCGCGACTGCGGCCACGTCCAGGCCTGTCCCGAGTGCACCCGGCCGCTCGTCTACCACCAGGCCGGCGTCACGCTCCGCTGCCACCACTGCGGCCGGGCCACGCCGCTCGCGACTCGCTGCCCTCAGTGTGGCTCGGCCCGGATCCGGTACCTGGGCGGCGGCACGGAGCGCCTCGAGCGCGAGGTCCAGGACCGCTTCCCGACCCTCCGGGTGGGTCGCCTCGATCGTGACGTCGTGGAACGCCGCGGGGCCGCCGCCCGGGTCCTCGACGCCTTCGCCGGCGGACGGCTCGACATCCTCGTGGGCACCAGCCTCGTCACGAAGGGCATCGATGTCCCGGCCGTGACCCTCGTCGGCATCGTCTCCGCCGACGTCGCCCTGAACCTGCCCGACGAGCGGGCCGCCGAGCGGACGTACCAGCTCATTGCCCAGGCGATCGGCCGGGCGGGGCGGGGGAGCCGGCCCGGCCACGCGATCATCCAGACGTACCTCCCGGATCACCCTGCGATCCGGGCCGTGGCGACTGGCGATCCGGATGCGTTCTACGACTCGGAGCTCGAGGCTCGACGGCGGTTCGGATCGCCGCCCTTCGGGCGGCTCCTCAAGCTGACCCTGGCCCTGCCGGATCGCGACGATGCCGAACGCACGGCCGATGCCTTCGCCCAGCGCCTGCGATCGTGGGCCGGGGCGACGCGCTCCGCGACGACGGTCGCCGGCCCAGCCCCGGCCTACATTGCCCGACGGGCGGATCGCTGGCGCTACAACCTCGTGATCCGCGGTCCGGACCCTGTCGCGGTCCTGGGTGAGCCGCCGGGGCCGCCCTGGTCGGTTGACGTGGACCCCGAGTCGCTGCTCTGAGTGGCGGGTCGCGGCTGCATGGGCTGTCTGCCGACTGGCACCGGCCTCCCTCCGGATTGACACCGACCTCCCCGGATTGACGGTGAGTCACAGGAACCTGCGTGGCGACCCTCGCGCAGGAGGGCGTCGATCTCAACGGTGAAGAGCGATACCAGGAGTCAACGGGCCCGGGCGCGTGACGACGGCGCCATGCGATCCTCAGCGCGCCGGGCAGATTCCTGTGACTCCTGGTCAAGCCCGGCTGGCCGTCGACTGGCGAAGCGTCGCCTGCGCATCGGGAGCGTTCGGGGGACAATCTGGCTCACCGAAGGGCGGTCCGCCAGGCCGCGGACAAGGAGGCACACATGATCGACGAGCCGACCAAGCCAGGCGAGACGCCGCCGAGCCATGGCGACGAGACATTCGAGTGGACCGGCGAGGCCGGCGAGAACGGGTCCGGGGCGGCCAGGTCGGCGTCCGCGACCGGCCGGGAGTGGCTTACCCAGCTCCAGACGATGATCGAGAACGCCGCCACCCAGGCCGCCCCGGTCATGCGCGAGGTCGCCGCCAAGGCGGCCGAGCTGGCGGCCGTCGCCGGTGAGAAGGCCGGGCCCGTCGCGGCCCGGGCCGCCGAGCTGACCGCCGAGGCCGGCCACAAGCTGGCCGAGCGGTCGCGCGGACTCGCGACCGAGATCCGTCGCGACCAGGCGTCCCGGGGCGAGGGACCGGCC
>JBFMEV010000015.1:0-63594 GCA_040752335.1 Chloroflexota bacterium | reverse complement strand
ACTTCTGTGACCCGCGCGGTCAGTTCATCGGCGCGGTCGGCGACCCCTACGCCGAGGAGCTGATCATCCGAGACATGGACCTCGACGTCATCCAGCAGGTCCGCCAGACCTGGCAGTTCTACCGCGATCGCCGACCAGACCAGTACGGCGACCTCGTCCGGCCATAGGTTCACGTCGGCCACGCGCCGGCGCCCGGTTCGTCTCGGGCCCGGCGTGGCCCGACATTGGCGTCCCTGAGGAGGAGCCTCCATGCGCACGCTCATCAAGGGCGGGACGATCGTCAACGCCGATTCCATGGCGCCGGCCGACGTCCTCGTCGAGGGCGAGACGATCGCCCTCATCGGACGCGACCTCGACGTCGCCGCCGATCGCGAGATCGACGCCATCGGCAAGTACGTGATCCCCGGCGGGATCGATCCGCACACCCACATGGAGCTGCCCTTCGGCGGGACCTTCGCCAAGGACACCTTCGAGTCGGGCACACGGGCGGCCGCCTTCGGCGGGACGACGACGATCATCGACTTCGCCGTGCAGCCCCGGGGCGGGACCCTCCGCGACGGGCTCGACGCCTGGCACGAGAAGGCCGACGGCAAGGCCTGCATCGACTACGGCTTCCACGCCATCGTCTCCGACATGCGCGATGACCTCCTGCCGGAGATGGATCAGCTCGTCGAGGAAGGCGTCACGACATTCAAGCTCTTCACCGCCTACCCGGGTGTCTTCCTGAGCGACGACGCCGCGATCTTCAAGGCCCTGAAGCGGACCGCGAAGAACGGCGGCATGGTCCTCATGCACGCCGAGAACGGCCCGGCAATCGACGTCGTCGCGGCCGAGCTCGTGGCCCAGGGCACGACCGATCCAATCGGGCACGGCCTGGCTCGCTTTCCGGTCTTCGAGGGCGAGGCTACCAACCGGGTGATCCGGCTGGCGCAGGCCGCCGGTGCCCCCGTCTACTTCGTCCATCTCTCGGCCAAGGACGCCCTCGACGAGGTCCGACGCGCTCGCGATGCGGGCCAGCCGGTCTACGCCGAGACCTGCCCGCAGTACCTGTTCCTGACCCTCTACGACCTCGGCCATGGCTTCGAGGGCGCCAAGTTCGTGTGCTCACCGCCGCTTCGCGCGGAGGGCCATGGCGAGGAGCTCTGGAAGGGCCTCGTCGCGAATGACCTCCAGCTTGTCGGGACGGACCACTGCCCGTTCGACTTCCACGGCCAGAAGGAGATGGGCCGCGGCGACTTCCGGAAGATCCCCAACGGGGTGCCCGGCGTCGAGACCCGCGTGGACCTCATCCACGACGGTGGCGTCGCCGCCGGGAAGATCAGCCCCAGCCGCTGGGTCGAGCTCGTCTCGACGGCGCCGGCGAGGATGTTCGGCCTGCCGAAGAAGGGCGCGATCGCGGTCGGCTACGAAGCTGACATCGTCGTCTACGACCCGACCCGCAAGCACGTCATCAGCGCCTCGACCCACCACATGGCCGTCGACTACTCGTGCTACGAGGGTCGGACCGTGACGGGTGGCTCGGACGTCGTCATGTCGCGGGGCCTGATCGTCGTCGAGGGCGAGCAGTGGCTCGGCCACGCCGGCCACGGCAAGTTCCAGCGGCGCCAGCCGCGGCGCGTCGCGCCGACCGTCAGCGCCTCGATCGAGGAGCGGGTGCCCGCCCTCGTGGGCTGAGCGTCCTCCGTTCCTTTGTCACTCCGGCCGCCGGCCCGCGAACGCGGGCCGGCGGCCACTGATTCCTCGTGATCGACACGCCCTCTGGCCCGCCCCGCCCGGGCACTTCGGCCGTGGTCAGCCGTTAGCGCCCCGCCGACCATGAGGCCTTGCGTCCAAGCCGTCGCCGCCCGCCGGCGACCGACCGAGGGTCGAGAACCATGACCGTCGAAGCGTCGGTTGGGCGCCTGCCCGACCCGTTCCTCCCGCTGCCGCTCCTGACACCGACGGCGGCCCGCAGCGAGGCGGATCGCTGCCTCTACTGCTTCGACGCGCCGTGCGCGCAGGCGTGCCCCACGCATATTGACGTCCCGTCGTTCATCCGCAAGATCGCGACCGGCAACGTCGAGGGCAGCGCCCGAACGATCCTCTCGGCCAACCCGCTCGGTGCCACCTGCGGCGCCGCCTGCCCCGTGGAGCGCCTCTGCGAGGGCGCCTGCGTGCGCGTCGGCCTCGACCGCGCGATCGAGATCGGCCGGCTCCAGCGCTACGCCGTCGAGACGGCGGCGGCGGCCGGAACTCGGCCCCTCCCCTCCAGCGAGGAGGCCGAGCGGAGCGTCGCGGTCATCGGCGCCGGCCCGGCCGGGCTGGCCTGCGCCGCCGAGCTCCGGCGCGCCGGCGTCGGCGTGACCGTCTACGACGCCAACGAGCGGGCCGGCGGGCTGGGCGACCACGGGATCGTGCCCTGGCGCCTGCCCCGCGAAACCGTGGCCGTTGACATCGCCGCCATCGAGGCGGCCGGGGCGAGGTTCGTCCTGGGCACGACCGTCGGTCGCGATGTCGCACCCGACGCGCTCCTCACGGCCCACGATGCGGTCGTCATGGCCGTCGGCCTGGGGCGTGGCAAGCAGCTTGGCATCCCCGGAGAGGAGCTCGACGGCGTCGTCGACGCCCTCGAGATCATCGGCAGCGCGATCGCCGGCGCCACCACCCACGTCGCCGTCGGGCGGCGCGTCGCGGTGATCGGCGGGGGCTCGACGGCCTTCGACGCCGCGGCCGCGGCGGTCCGCCTGGGCGCCACCGAGGTCACCCTTTTCTACCGCCGGAGCGCCGCCGAGTGCCCGGCCTATCCCCATGCCATCGCGCTCGCCCGCGAGCTGGGGGTCACGATCCGCTGGCTCGCCGCCCCGGTCGAGATCTGCGGCGACGGCTCGGTCTGGGCCGTGGAGTTCGATTCGATGCGCCTCGTCGAGCCGGATGCCTCCGGCCGTCGACGACCCGAGCCGATCCCAGGCGAGCGCTTCGAGGTCGCCCTGGACACCGTCGTCCGGGCGGTCGGCCAGGCCGGGCCGATCGACGTCCTCGCCGCCCTCGACGTGGCCGTCCGCGACGGCGTCGCGGTTGCCGACGATTCGACAGGCCGGACATCGAACCCCAAGGTCTGGGCAATCGGCGACATCGTCAACGGCGGGGCCGAGGTCGTGAACGCGGTCCAGGCCGGGAAGCTGGCCGCGCGCTCGATCGTCGAGACCCTGGGGCTCGCCACGCGGATCGTCCCGGTCCGCCCGACCGACGCCCCCGTCCCGGGCGTCGACCTCTTCACCGACATGGCCGGGATCCGCTCCCCGAACCCCTTCTGGCTGGCGTCCTGCCCGATCACGAACACCGGCGAGATGGCCGCCCGGGCGTTCGATGCCGGCTGGGGCGGCGTGGTCTGGAAGACAGTCGGCGAGCCGATCACGAACGTCACCTCGCGGCTCGGCGCGCTCCACGTCGACGGCCGACGGATGGTCGGCCTCTCGAACATCGAGCTCATCAGCGATCGGCCGATCGAGGTCAACCTGGCCGAGGTCGCCGAGGTCAAGCGGCGCTACCCCAACCAGGCCGTCGTCGTCTCGCTCATGGTCGAGTCCAAGCCGGAGGCCTGGCACGACATCGTGCGCCGGGTCAACGACACCGGCGCCGACGGCGTCGAGCTCAACTTCGGCTGCCCCCACGGGATGAGCGAGCGAGGCATGGGCGCCGCCGTCGGCCAGGTCCCCGAGTACGTCCAGATGATCACCGAGTGGGTCATGGAGAAGACCCGCGTCCCGGTCCTCGTCAAGCTCACTCCGAACGTCACCGATATCCGGCTGCCCGGCCGGGCCGCCCGGGCGGCGAACGCCGACGGGATCGCCCTGATCAACACCATCAACTCGCAGATCGGCGTCAACCTCGACACGTGGGCGCCGAACCCGGACGTCAGGGGCCGTGGCAGCCACGGCGGCTACTCGGGCCCGGCCGTCAAGCCGATCGCGCAGTTCATGACCTCGTCGATCGCGGCCGACCCGCAGATCGGACTCCCGATCTCGGCGATCGGGGGCATCGGCGACTGGAAGGACGCGGTCGAGTTCATGCTCCTCGGCGCCTCCACCGTCCAGGTCGGCACGAGCGTCATGCACTGGGGCTATCGGATGATCGACGACCTCGTCGACGGGATGTCGACCTATCTCCGATCAAAGGGCCTCCACAGCCCCGCGGAGCTGGTCGGCAAGTCCCTCCCCACGATCGGCGACTGGGGCCAGCTGGACCAGTCGTTCCGGCTCCTCGCCCACATCGACGGGTCGCGCTGCATCCACTGCAACCTGTGCTACACGGCCTGCAACGACGGTGCCCACCAGGCCATCCGCCTGGAGGGCCGCAACGGGACCTCGAAGCTCACGATCGACGGCGACTACTGCGTCGGCTGCCGGCTGTGCGGCTACGTCTGCCCGGTCGAGGGCTGCATCACCTTCGAAGAGCTGGAGGGCGCCGCCGCCGTTCACTGAGCCGCTCAGCCATGGCATGGCCCGCCATCAACGTGACCACCGGACCTAGCCCGGTGGTCGACGCGAGCCCACGATCTGGGCGAGCGATCTGAACATCGACCGCGGCTGCCACGCGTCCTGGATCTGCTGATCTGGGCAGCCCGCGTCCGACTCGAGAGCCGAGGAGGCATCACGACGTGACCATCGAAGCGACCCGAACCGACGTGCAGCCGGCGATGCTGCCCATCCTCAGCCACTGGATCGGCGGCAACCCCGTCGAGGTCCTGCCCGAGAACACCGGCCCGGTCTACAACCCGGCGACCGGCCAGGTCATCGCCCGCGTGCCCCGCGGTGGGGCGCTCGAGGTCGACCGTGCCGTCCAGGCCGCCAAGGCGGCCTTTCCGGCCTGGCGCGACACCCCGCTCATCGCCCGGAGCCAGATCTTCTTCGCCTTCCGCGAGCTGGCCTGGAAGCGGCGCGAGGAGCTCGCCGCGCTCATCACCCGCGACCACGGCAAGACCTTCGCCGACGCCCTCGCCGGCGTGACCCGCGGGATCGAGACCGTCGAGTACGCCTGCGGCCTGCCGGTCCACATGGCCGGGATGAACACCCCAAACGTGGCCACGGGCGTCGACGCCGTCACGCTTCGCCAGCCGCTCGGCGTCGTGGCGGCGATCACGCCCTTCAACTTCCCGGTCATGGTCCCGATGTGGATCCTGCCGATCGCCCTCGCGGCGGGCAACGCGGTGATCCTCAAGCCCTCGTCCCACACCCCGGGCGCGACCCAGCTCCAGGCCGAGCTGTGGAAGGAGGCCGGGCTGCCCGACGGGATCCTGAGCGTTGTGTACGGCGGGCGCGAGGCGGTCGCCGCGATCGTCGAGCATCCCGACATCAAGGCCATCCAGTTCGTTGGCTCGACGGCCGTCGGGCGGTACGTCTACGAGGAGGGCACGAAGCGCGGCAAGCGGGTCGGGGCCTTCACCAGCGCCAAGAACGCGATGGTCGTCCTGCCCGACGCGGACATGGAGATGACCGCCGACGCGGCCATCGCCTCGGGCTACGGCTCGGCCGGCGAGCGCTGCATGGCCCAGACGCTCGTCGTGGCCGTGGGCGACGTCGCCGACCGGCTCCGGCCGATGATGCTCGAGCGGATCGCCAGGCTGAAGATCGACGACGGGATGGCCCCCGGCGTCGACATGGGCCCGATCTACACCCGCGAGCACCGCGAATCGATCATCAAGTGGATCGACCGGGGTGTGGAGGAGGGCGCCGAGCTCGTCGTCGACGGGCGACCGTTCGTCCATCCCGAGCATCCCGACGGGTTCTTCCTCGGCGTCACCCTCTTCGACCACGTCAAGCCAAGCATGGACATCTACAACGAGGAGATCTTCGGTCCGGTCCTGGGGATCGTCCGGGTGGCTACGTATGACGAGGCGATCGCCCTCGTCAACGGCCACAAGTACGCCAACGGCACCGCGATCTTCACCACCGACGGCGGCGCCGCCCGCCGATACCAGCTCGAGGTCGACGTCCCGATGATCGGGGTCAACGTCCCGATCCCGGTCCCGGCCGGCTACCTCTCGTTCAGCGGGGCCAAGGAATCCGCGCTCGGCGACCTGCCGATGCGGGGCGAGGACGGCCTGCGGTTCTTCACCCGCCAGAAGGAGGTCACGATCCGCTGGCCCGAGCCGGGTCGCCGGCCGGCCCTCAGCCTAGTTTTCCCGAGCAACAGCTAGCGCACTCGCCGCGGCCGGCGTGCCGATGGTGGCGCGCCGCGGCCTCGCTCCGATGCGGCACCCCGACGGACTCTTCGCCGGCGGGGTGCTCCGCTGCGTTCGGCGCCGACCAGCACGTTGATGCACGTGTGACTCAAACGGGGCCCCAGCGTGCTCGACACTGTGCGCCTGCAGGCAGTCTCAGCGGGTGTGCCCAGCGTGGTCGTGGTCGAAATGAGTCACCAGTGCATCAGTCAGGGGTCGGCCATGCGGCCCGGCTCCGGGTCAGTCCTCGAAGGCCTCGTAGCCGTCGGGGCCGGGCACGAAGAACAGCTCGTCGGGGAAGCACCAGCGCCAGTCCTCGCCGGGCTGGCCCGACCGCATCATCGGGTGGCCAACGGTTTGGTAGTGGCCGGTCATGTGGCGGTTGGGGCTGTTGTCACAGCACAGCGTCCGACCGCAGCCCAGGCACTGCCGGAGGTGGTGCCATGTCGAGCCGATCTCGATGCACGTCTCGCAAACGTCACGCGGCGGCTCGATCTCGACCCCGGTCTCGAAGTGCTCGCAGAGCTCGGCCACGGAGGGATTGTCATCGATCCGGCGGGACGCCGTGGCGCGCGGGGCGCGGCGGCCGCGGCGAATGTCCGCCGATCGCACTCCTCCCGCTTACTCCCTGGGTGGGTGTTGGGTGGATTCAGAGGCGTCCACGAGCCGGAGGGCGGGAGATCCCGTGCTCGTCGCGACTCGTCGTGACCCGGAAAACGGGCCCTCAGAAGCCCGGATCTCCGCCTACCACTCACGGCGTGAGTAGGGGGCGAACCGCCGACGGTCCGACGCCGATCCGCGGGTATGGGGTACGCCCTGCTCGCGCCGGCGTAAAACGAGCCGAGCTCAAGGCGCAACCGAGCGCACTCCGACGTGCGTGAGCGAGCGAGCGCAGGACGCAACGCTGGGATCAGCCCCCTGGCGCTGGCGCGCCTGGCGGAGAGGGTGGGATTCGAACCCACGGGGCTTGCGCCCGCCTGTTTTCAAGACAGGACCGTTCAACCGCTCCGGCACCTCTCCGCGACGAGCATACCCGGCGTCACGAGCGGGCGGTGAGCTCCCTCCGGGCGATCGCGACCTGGAGCTCGAGGTCGGACGGGCTGAAGACGCACAGGATCACCCGTCGCGGGAGCTCGTGGGCGGCCAGCCAGGCAGCCACCGTCCGCTGAGCGATCCGAGCCGCACCGTCCTTCGGGAACCCGTAGATGCCGGTCGAGATCGACGGGAAGGCGATCGTCTCCAGCCCGGCCGCCTCGGCGATCTCGAGGCTCCGTCGATACGCCGAGGCGAGCGTCTCGTCCTCGCCTGCTCCCCCGCCCCGCCAGATCGGCCCGACAGCGTGGATTACGTGGCGCGCCGGCAGGTCGTAGCCGGCGGTCAGCTTCGCCTCGCCGGGTCGGGCGCCGCCGAGCGTCCGGCACTCGGCCAGGAGGCGCGGGCCGGCAGCTCGGTGGATCGCGCCGTCGACGCCGCCGCCGCCGAGGAGCGAGCTGTTCGCGGCGTTCACGATCGCGTCGACCGCGAGCGTCGTGATGTCGCCCTGGACGATCTCGACCCGGCCGTCGAGGTAGGTGGGCACGTCCGCGCGGCCGTCAGTCGCGGGCCGTGATCCGGTCGATGCCCATGTAGGGTCGGAGTGGGGCGGGCACGTCGACCGAGCCGTCCGGTCGCTGGAACGTCTCGATGATCGCGGCGACGACCCGGGCCAGGGGCAGGCCAGAGCCGTTGAGGGTGTGGACGAGCTCCGGCTTGGCGCCCGGCTCGGGGCGGTAGCGGACCGCCATGCGGCGAGCCTGGAAGTCGCCGAAGTTCGAGCATGAGCTGACCTCGAGCCAGCGCTCCACGCCCGGGGCCCAGACCTCGATGTCGTACTTGCGGGCCTGGGTGAAACCCATCTCGCGGGTCGCCATGAGCAGGACCCGGTAGGCCAGGCCCAGGCGCTGCAGGAGCTCTTCCGCCCGACCGGTCATCCAGTCGAGCGCCGCGGCCGAGGCTTCCGGCCGCTCGAACAGGACCATCTCGACCTTGTCGAACTCGTGGACCCGGAGGATCCCCCGGGTGTCCTTGCCGGCCGCGCCGGCCTCGCGCCGGAAGCAGGGCGTGTAGGCGGCGTAGCGGATGGGCAGCTCGTCAGCCTCGAGGATCTCGTCGCGGTGGAGGTTCGTGACCGGGACCTCCGCGGTCGGGACCAGGTACAGGTCGTCGCGGGTCACGACGTACATCTGGTCTTCCTTGTCCGGGATCTGGCCGGTGCCACGGGCCGAGGCCTGGTTGACGACGACCGGCGGCCAGACCTCGGTGAAGCCGTTCTCGCGGGTGTGGACGTCGAGACACCAGCTGATGATCGCCCGCTGGAGGCCGCTGCCCGCGCCCTTGTAGACCGGGAACCCGGAGCCGGCGATCTTGGCTCCGCGGGCGAGGTCGATGATGTCGAGGGCCTCGGCGACCTCCCAGTGCGGCTTCCGCTCCCAGGTCTCGCCGCCGGCCGCGGCATCGGCGCCGACCTCGCCGTGAAACGGCTGGACGCGGGGCAGCAGCTCGCCCCAGGTCCTGACCGTGACGTTGGCCTCCTCGCCGCCGACCGGGATGTCGAGCTCGGCCGGGTTGGGGATCCTGAGAAGGAGGTCCTCGACCTCGGCCTCGACCTCGGCGAGCTCGGCGTCGATCGCGGTCAGCCGCTCCCCGATCTCGAGCGAGCGGGCGCGGAGGACCGCGACCTCGGGTCCGTCCGGCCGGGCCCCGCCCTTGATCGCTTCGCCGATCGACTTCGAGGCCGCGTTTCGCTCGGCTCGCAGCGCGTCGCCCTCGCCCTGGAGGGCTCGACGTCGGGCGTCGGCGTCCAGGGCGGCGTCGACGAGGGCGGGATCCTCGCCCTTGTCCCGGGCACCCTTGCGGATCGCGTCCGGCTCCTCCCGGAGCCTTGCCAGCCCAACGCTCACGCCGATGCCCCCGCTACCCCCTCGAGCCGGCCCAGCACGAAGTCGTGCTGGTAGGGAGCCAGTATCCATCCTGCGCGGGGGCCGTTCTCGCGGCCCAGGAAGGCGAGATAGATGGCCGCGAAGGCGAGCCGCGGGTTGACGCCGGCCGCGGCGGCGACCCGAAAGATCGTGGCCTGCCAGGCCTCGCCGGTGGACGGCCAGGCTGCCCGAAGGTCTGCGGCGAGGTCCGCCAGGAAGCGCCGCTGGTCGGCGTCCAGGGTCGCCGCCGCCTCGGGGACGGCGTCGGTGCGAACGACGATCCGGTAGCGATCGGGAGCGTAGGCCGCCAACCACGTGCCGACGGCGTTCATGCGCTCCTCGAGGAGATGCAGCTCGTGGGGCGTCAGGGGCGCGCCCTTCTCGGCGGCGAGGAGCGCCATGAACTGCTCATGGTCACCGGCGACGGGCGACTGCAGCAACATCGCCAGGTGGAGGAACGCCGGTCGATAGGCCGCTGCCTCGGCGGCGACGTCGGCGTCGGGTTCTCGGAGGGCGTAGCGGAAGACCGACTCGAAGCCCGGCGGCAGCTCGCCCTTCACCTCGCGGCCGGCCGTGGCGTCGGCGAGCCGGTCGAACTCGTCGAACAGGCGCGGGATCGCGTCCGTGCCCTCGGGCTCGAAGTCGATCGCGTGGTTTGGGCGCGACCGGATCATGAGCGTCCGCAGCGGCTCGGGCGGGATGGCACCCACGATCTCGTGCGCGGCAGCGCCGCGGCCCTTGGAGGTCGACATCTTGCGGCCGCCGATGTTCAGGAACTCATACGGCACGTTGATCGGCGGCTCCCGCTCGAAGACCTCGCGCGCGATCGCGTCCGAGCGGTCCCGCGAGCCGCCGGCCGTGGCGAGATCCTTGCCACACGGCTCGATCGTGACGCCGAAGAGGCTCCACTGGGCGGCCCACTCGAGGTTCCACGGCAGCTTCGCCCGGCCGCCGAACGGCGCGACCCAGCCTGAGGTCCCGCAGCCGTGGGCCCAGGCGACGAGGTCCTTGCGGCACTCGTAGTAGACCCGCTCGCCGTCCCACTTCGTCACGATCGTCGTCCCGACTTTGCCGCAGGTTTCGCAGATGACCAGGACCGGGTGCCAGGTGTCAGGGTGCTGAACACTGGAGACCCGGCGGTAGAGGTCGCGGACGACCGGAGCCCGATCCAGCGCCAGCCGGATGTACGGGTCCAGCGCCCCGGTCGGGTAGATGTCGCTCATCCAGTAGTAGCGATCGGGGCGTATGCCGAGGTCGGCGAACAGGTCGATGAAGATCTGGGCATGGTGGCGAGCGTAGGACTCGTGGCCGTCGCCGACCTGGTCGGGGATGTGGGCCAGGGGCACGCCCATGTAGCGCTCGACGGCGTCCGGCGTCAGGAGCGCCTGGGCATCCATCGCGTCGAGGTCATCGACGCCGTAGAGGAGCGTCGTCTCGTGGCCCGAGGCCCGCAGCGCCCGGGTGATGACGTCGAGGATGACCGGCCCGCGAAGGCTCCCGACGTGGACCGTGCCGGAGGGCGTCTTGGAGTCGTTGACGACCTGCGGGCCCGACACCCGCGCCGCCAGCTCGTCCGCCCATTCCATCGGTCGCTCGCTCCTCGGTCCTGTGTTGACAACCTCAGCTACGGACCGCGACTCGCTCGCCGAGGTCCGAGGCGGAGCTCCGCGACGCCATCGGCCCGAGGTTGCGTCGAACCGGTGACTGCCTCAGCTGATGGCGACGATCGTGTAGGAGATGTCGCCGGCCGGGACGTGGACCGACACCACCTCGCCCTTCTTCCGACCGAGCAACGCTCGCCCGACCGGGCTCTCGTTGCTGATCCGGCCCTCGGTCGGGCGGGCCTCGGTGGAGCCCACGATCGTGAACGACTCCTTGCCGTCGGGGCCATCGACCTTCACCGTCGAGCCGATCTGGACCATCTCGACGGAGTGGTTCTCGTCGATGATCGTGGCGTTCTTGATGAGCGCCTCGAGGGTCTGGATCCGGCCCTCGACGAAGGCCTGCTCGTTCTTGGCATCCTCGTACTCGGCGTTCTCGGTGAGGTCGCCGTGCTCCTTCGCGTCGTGGATCCGCTGGGCGATCTCGGGACGGCGGACGGAGACCATCTCCTCGAGCTCCTTGCGGAGCTTCTCGAGGCCGTCGCGGGAGATGTAGGTGGGCTTGTTGTTCACTCGACTTCGGCCCCCCGGTGGGTGTGCTCCGGGTCGCCGCGGGATGCGGGTCGGCGGAACGAGAGCGATCTGGATAACAAGAGAACCCCAGCGGTCCACGGGTCCCCCGCGCGCTGGAGTTCGAGCCGGGCGCGTAGCCTAGCGCTCCCTCTCCGGGGTGTCAAAAGGCCTATCCGGCGAGGTGGAGCAGGCGCCGCTTGACCCGCTGGAGGGCGGCCCGATCGGTGACGGCCACGAAGACCGTGTCGTCGCCGGCGATCGAGCCCGCGACCTCCGGCCAGCGGGCGCGGTCGAGGGCCGCGGCGATGGGGTGGGCCGAGCCAGGCAGGGTCTTGACGACGAGCAGAAGGCCGGCCTCGCGGACCTCGACCGGCAGGTCGTGGAGGAGCCGCCGCAGGCGGTCCTCGCCCGAGACCTCGGCCTCCACGAGGCGGGGCGGGAGGGCATAGACGTGGGCCCCCTCACGAACCGCCTTCACCAACCCCAGCTCGGCGACGTCGCGCGAGATCGTGGCCTGGGTCGTCCGGAAGCCGCGTTCGCGGAGCGCGGCAGCCAGCTCCTGCTGGGTCCGGATGAGGCGCTGGTCCACGAGGTCGCGGATCGCCCGCTGGCGCAGCTGCTTCATGACTTCCATCGCGACGCTGCCCTGGCCCCTAACTCGCCCGGTCCCAGAGACCGAGCCAGGCGACGACGACGACGGCCGAGAGGGCCAGCCGGTAGACGATGAAGATCGTCGTCGGGTGGGTCCGCAGGAAGCGCAGCAGGATCGCGATCGCGGCGAAGCCCGCCACGACCGCGGCGAGCATTCCGGCGACGAGCGGCGCGGCCTGGACGTCCACGCCGGCCTCGCCGGTCAGGAGCTTGCGGGTCTCGTAGGCGCCGGCCCCGGCGGTGATCGGCGTGGCCATGAGGAAGCTGAAGCGGGCCGCGGCCTCCCGGTCCAGGCCGGCGAAGAGACCGGCGGAGATCGAGATCCCTGAGCGGCTGATGCCCGGGACGAGGGCCAGGGCCTGGGCCATCCCGATCCCGAGGGCGCCGCGGGCCGACAGGTCGGCCACGCCCCGCGTTCGGGCGCCGACGCGCTCGGCGAGCCACAGGATGGCCGCCCCCACGACGAGCGTCACGGCCACGAGGCGGGCCTCCCGGAAGGCCGTCTCGATGAGGTCGTTGAGGAGCAGGCCGACGATGACGGCCGGGATCGTCGAGAGCGCCAACAGCCACGCCAGGCGCCGATCGGGGTCACCGCCGATCGACCGTTCCCGGATCGAGGCGAACCAGGCGGGGACGAGCCGCAGCCAGTCGGCCCGGAAGAAGGCGAGCAGGGCGAGGAGCGTGCCGAGGTGGAGCATCACGCTGAAGGCGAGGCTCTCGATGAACGGGTCGTCCCAGCCCAAGAGGGCCGGGACGATGATGAGGTGACCGGAGCTGGAGACCGGCAGGAACTCCGTCAAGCCCTGCACGAGCCCCATCACGATCGCCTGGATGAGCGTGTCCATCAATCCTGGCCGCCCGCCTGGGGGCCGATCGCGGCGTTGCGGCCTCCGGGGCCTCGCTCACGCACGTTCGGGGTGCGCTCGCTCGGCTCCTCGGCCGCGCCTTGCGCTCGACGCGCCATCCGGGCGGGGCTGATTCGGATTACCTGATGAAGAGCGGGGCGAGCACCAGGGTGATGGTCGCGAGGAGCTTCACCAGGACGTGGAGAGACGGCCCAGCCGTGTCCTTGAACGGGTCGCCGACGGTGTCGCCGACGACGGCTGCGGCGTGCGCCGGCGTCTTCTTGCCGATGACGTTGCCCTGGTCGTCGACCAGATGGCCCGATTCGATGTACTTCTTGGCGTTGTCCCAGGCTCCGCCCCCGTTGTTCAGCGTCGTCGCGAGGAGGACGCCGGCGATCGTGCCGACCATCAGCAGCCCGGCCACGGCCTCGTAGCCGAGGAGGAGGCCCACCGCGATCGGCGTGGCCACCGCGACGAGGCCCGGCGCGACCATCTGGCGCAGGGCGGCCCTCGTGGTGATGTCGACGACCCGGGCGTAGTCAGGGCGCTGGCTGTAATCCATGATCCCGGGCATCTCCCGGAACTGGCGGCGGACCTCGACGATGATCGACTGGGCCGTCGTGCCCACGGCGCGGATGGCCAGCGAGCTGAAGAAGTAGGCGAGCATCGCCCCGATGAGCGCGGCGACGAAGACACCGACGTCGGCGAGGTTGACGGCCTCCAGCAGCTCCCCGCCGCGGTTGCCCTGGATGAGGTTGACCTTGTCGATGTAGGCGCTGAAGAGGAGGAAGGCGGCCAGCGAGGCCGAGGCAATCGCGTAGCCCTTGGTGAGGGCCTTCGTCGTGTTGCCGACGGCGTCCAGGCGGTCGGTGATCTCCCGGGCGCCGGCCTCCGCCCGGCTGAACTCGGCCACGCCGCCGGCGTTGTCGGTGATCGGGCCGAACGTGTCCATGGCCAGGATGTAGGCCGTCGTCATGAGCATGCCCATCGTCGCGACGGCCGTCCCGAAGATGCCGCCCACGTCCTTGCCCTCGGCGTTGAAGAGCTGGGCCTGCGCGCCGAGCCAGTGGCTGGCGATGAGGGCGATGCCGATCGTCACGGCGGTGACGAAGGTCGTCTCGAACCCCACGGCGGTGCCACTGATGATGTTCGTGGCCGGGCCCGTCTTCGACGCCTCGGCGATCTCGCGAACCGGCCGGAACGTGCCGGCCGTGTAGTACTGGGTGATGTAGACGAAGGCGACCGAGGTCGCCAGGCCGACCAGGCCGCAGCCGAAGAACCAGACCCAGGCCGGGATCTCGCTGGCCCCGGTCACTGAGCCGGTGTTCATCATGATGTTCGTCGTGATGAGCAGCCCGACGACCGACAGGAGCGTGGTGACCCAGTAGCCGCGGTTGAGGATGTTCATCGGATTCTCATCCTCGCGACCGCGGATGAAGAAGCCGACCGCGACGATCGTGGCGATGAGGCCGAACGCCCGGACGACGAGCGGGAAGAAGATCCAGGCCTCGGGGTTGGGCCAGCCGGCGGACGTGGCGATGCCGAAGACGGCGACACCCAGGATCATCGCCCCGATGTTCTCGGCGGCGGTCGACTCGAAGAGGTCTGCGCCTCGGCCGGCGCAGTCGCCGACGTTGTCGCCGACGAGGTCGGCCACGACGGCAGCGTTGCGGGGGTCGTCCTCGGGAATGCCGGCCTCGATCTTGCCGACGAGATCCGACCCGACGTCGGCGGCCTTGGTGTAGATGCCGCCGCCGAGCTGGGCGAAGAGGGCGACGAAGCTCGCACCGAAGCCGAAGCCGACGATGACGAAGGGCGCCTCCTTGACGGTGATGTCGGCGAAGAGCACCTCGTAGGCGGTGAAGATCCCCCACACCCCGAGGAGCGACAGGGCCACCACGAGGAACCCGGATACGGCCCCGCCACGCATCGCTACCTGGACCGCCTCGACGAGGCTGCGCCGGGCGGCGGCCGCGGTCCGGACATTGGACCGGACGCTGATCGTCATGCCGATGATGCCCGAGAGCATCGAGCAGCCCGCACCGACGAGGAAGGCGAAGGCGGTCAGCCCGCCGATCGGGCCCCCGGCGAGCTTCGGGACGTCGGCGACGTCGGCGGTCTCGACCAGGCCGATGACGACGCCGATCAGGACGGCCGCGCCGAGGGCCAGGAGGCCGATCGTCGTGTACTGGCGCTTGACGAACGCGTCGGCGCCCTCGCGGATCGTGTCGGCGACGTCCTGCATCGCCTGGGGGCCCTTGTCGCGCGACAGGACGTCGCGGGCAAGGTAGAGGGCGAACAGCACCGCGGCGACGCCCGCCACGGGAAT
Source organism: Chloroflexota bacterium (assembly GCA_040752335.1). Classification (GTDB taxonomy): domain Bacteria; phylum Chloroflexota; class Limnocylindria; order Limnocylindrales; family CSP1-4; genus UBA5189. The sequence continues at coordinate 48,439 of JBFMEV010000015.1, read as the reverse complement.
GATCAGCTGGAGCGCACTGGCGTCCATCGGGGTGGTCCGTTCCTCCAGGTTCGTCGAGGTCGTGATGGCGGGCGCGCCGAGCGCAGGCCGCCTGTCCGGGGCGGACTCGGGGAGATCGCGGCGGCACGACTCCGGTCCGGGTGCGGGAACACGGGGCGCATCGCCGAGCCGGGCCGTTCAGGCCGCGGCGGAGTGTATCAACTGCCGTTCGAACGGGTCAAATCCGGGCACCGCGGCGGACGATGCATCTCGCCCCGCCGAGGCCCGGGGCTGCCCGGGCAAGCCGGGGCCGGCCGTGGCTCACTGGGCGGGCTCAGGGCAACCAGCGGGCATAGGCCCCGTCCGTCGCCAGCTGGCGGGCGATCGCGGACTCCAGGTCGAAGGCCCAGATGCCATTGCCGGCCTCGGGCTGGGCGCGCAACGTCCGCCCGATCAGGAGCGTCCCGCCGTCGGGCGAGAACGTCGGCCAGCGATCGTCGAAACCGGCCGCTGGGCTGAAGCGGGACAGGGTCGTCGATGCCAATGGGAGGATGGCGATGCCGGCGCCCTCGTCGCCCGGGCCGCGGAGGATCATCGCGATCGAGCCGTCCGGGCCGACCGCGATCGGACCGACCGCGCCGTCCGTGCCCTCGAGCATCCGGGCCGTGCCGTCCGGCGCGATCAGCCACAGCGACGGCCGGCGGGAGGCCGCAGACCCGTCGCCGGCCGGCCGGGCCGACAGGACGAACGCCTCGTGACGGGGCGACCACGACGCCGACGCCTCGCCGACGATCGGCACCCGGAGCGCGACCCCCAGGAACGGCTCCGACCCGATCTCGAGGGTCAGGACCTCGCCCTCGGCGGTGACGATGATGACGAAGCGCCCGGTCGGGTCGACGGCCGAACGAGGCATCCAGCCGGGCAGACCATCGGTGCCGCCGATCCCCTCACCGCGCAGGCCGGCCGAGCCCAGGGTCGGCGCCCCGTGGTCGACGAGCTGGCGCTCGTCGCCACCCACGCCCGGAATCGGCACGAGCCAGAAGCCCAGGTCGGCACCGTCCGCGCCGCGCCGGCCGACGATCAGGTGCCGGTCGTCGGGCGTGAAGACCGGTGCGTACTCGAACCGGTCCGCGGCGGTCAGCCGGACGAGGTTGTCGCCGCTGCTGTCCACGACGTTCACAATCCCGCCGGCGGAATAGGCGATGCGTGATCCATCGCCGGTGGCATCGAAGCCCGAGACGGGGACGAGCTCGGTCGTCAGCTGATGCGGGTTCGTCCCGTCCGGGTTCATCAGCCAGACGTTGCGGACGCCCGAGCGGGCGCTCAGGAACGCCACCAGGTTCTGACCCGAGCCGGTCGGCGAGCCGGTCGTGAAGCTCCAGGCGCGACCCGCGGCGACGGCCTCTGGATCGTCCCGCCGGGCGACGATCGGCTCGAGCGTGATCGAGTAGGTCGTGTGCGGCGCAAGCGGATCGTCGGGCACGAACAGGATCGTGTCGGCCTCCGCAGCCGGCGGCACGCCATCCGCCGGCGCCAGGTCGTCGGGCAGGCTGACGATCCGGATGTCGCCATCGACGCTCGGTGTGATCCGGAACGCCGTCCGGCCGGTGTCGGGGTCGATCGGGGCGTTGAACCGGATCGCGATCGAGGTCCGGATCTCCACCCCCGACGCCCCGGCGGCGGGAACGGTGTCGATGGCCGACAGACCGGCGGCGACCGTCTTGAACAGCAGCGTGAACGGCTCACGGAGGCGGTTGCCACCGGTGTCGGCTGCCTCCGGGCCGACCGTCACGGTGTAAGCCGTGCCGAACCGGAGCTGGGTATCGAAGACGAGGGTCACCGTCTCGCCAGTCCACGAAGCGTGGATCGCGGCGGCCGGATCGATCCGGATCGCAGCCTCCACCGAGGCAGTGTCCATCAGCCGATCGAACTCCAGCTCGACGACCCCATCAACCGCCACCCCGGTCGCCCCGCTGGCCGGCGTGGCCCGGACGACGACCGGCGGACCGACGGTCCGGAAGGTCCACGCCTCCAGACCGATCTCGGCGACATTGCCGAGGAGGTCTTCGAAGCCGGCCGCGACTTGGACGGTGAACTCGGTGTCGCCGGGGAGCTTGGCCGAGGGCGTGAAGATCGCGGTCGAGCCGTCCCAGGCGAACGCCCCGGCGACGTACGGCTCGATCCGGAAGCGGGCCTCGACCGTGGCCGTCCTGACCGGCTCGCTGAACTCGATGTCGATCGCGGTCACGGTCTGGGCGACCCGCTCGTCGCCGGCCGGCGCACTCAGCGACACCTCGACGATGGCCGGGGGCTTGCGGTCGACGAGGGTGGCGTTATAGAGGACGAGGCCCAGGGCGACGAGCGCGACCCCGATGCTGACGAGGGAGATCAGCCGGCGCATCCGCACCACCACCTGGGAGAGCCGGTCACGGGGCGGGACAATAGCACAGCCCCTATACTCCGCTGCCTGTGAGCCAGCGACCAGCGCTTGGGTGTGCCTTCGAGGTCCTCGAAACCCTCGTCCTCACCGTTCTCATCTTCTTCGGCATCCAGACATTCGTCGCCCAGCCGTTCAAGGTCCAGCAGGGCTCCATGGAGACGACCCTCCTCCAGGACCAGTACGTCCTCGTCGACAAGCTGTCACCCCGCTGGGATGACTACGCGATCGGCGACATCATCGTCTTCAACCCGCCCGACTCGTGGTCGCAGGGATCCAACGTCCCGTTCATCAAGCGGGTCATCGGCGTCGCCGGCGACCAGGTCGAGCTGAGAGACGGCCTCGTCTACGTGAATGACATCGAGCTCGACGAGCCGTACGTCTTCGAGCAGGACGGAGCCCCCCAGGAGAGCTTGCCGGCGCCCGGCGGGGCGACCCACTGGCTGGTCCCGGCCGGCGAGCTCTTCGTCATGGGCGACCATCGCCTGAATTCGGCCGATTCCCGCAACTTCGGGCCGATCGAGGTGTCCCACGTCGTGGGGCGAGCCTGGCTGCGCTACTGGCCGTTCAACACCTTCACGATCCTGCCCGTCCCGACCTATCCGGAGCTGGCGAGCCCGGCGCCATGAATCCGGCCCTCGCGGGGGTGGCCCTCGCGGTGACGGCCGGCGCCGTGATCGCAGCGTCGTCCCGCGAGGCCCGCGCGGCCCTCGTCGGGCTCGCCCTCGTCCTGGGTCTCGGGCCATTCCTGGCCGAGCCGCTGCCCGACGCGGCGATCCTCGGCGCGCGGGTCGTGACAGGGATCCTCGTCGTCTACGTTCTGTGGGCCGTGGCGGCCGCCTCGGAGACGCGGGGCCTGGGGTCCCGGATCGGGTGGCCCGCCGAGAGCGCCATCGCCGCCGGCGTCGCCGTCGCGGGCGTGGCGATGGCAGCCGGGCTGCGAGTTCTCACGACGGGCGAAGCGCCCGGCAGCGAGGGCAGTGACCTCCTCCACGCGCTGACCCCGGCCGCGCTTGCCCTTGCCGCGGGCCTGGCCTCGCTCGTCGTCGGCCTCGCCCCGGCCTGCTTCGGCGGGCCGGCCCTGCGAACCGCGATCGGCTTTCTCCTCGTCGCCCAGGGCCTGGTCCTGGCCCGGACCGGTCTGGCCGGGCCGCCCGGCGCGCTCGAGCAGCTCGGGATCGACGGATTGGTGGTCACCCTGGGTGCCGCCGCGGCCCTGCTCGCGCTCATCGAGCGGCGATCGATGCCGGAACCGGAGCGCGGACCGGAGGGTGGGCGCGGCGACCGCGCGGACGGCGAGATCGCCTCGGCACCGCGACCGTGAGCGTCCTCCTGCTCGCCGCGCTCTCGATCGCCGGCGGGCTTGTCGCGTTCCTCGCCGTCAACCGGCCGCGGCTTGGGCCGGCGATCGGGGGCCTGACCTCGGTCCTGGCGGTCGGCCTCGCCGCGATGATCGGCGCCCACGACGCCGTGCCGCTCGCGGGGACGGTCGTCTCGGGCTCGGACGGGCTGCGGACCGTGGCCCTGGCCTGGGCGGCTGGGATCGCCCTCCTCGGCTTTGCCGATGCCCTCGTGGGGACCGGCGGCTCGATCCTGGGGCCCTCGCTGATGGGCCTCGGGACGGGCGTCCTGGCCCTCTCCGTCGCCGACGCCGGCATCGGCTTCGCGCTCCTGACCGCCGGTGGGCTGGCAACCGCCGTGGGTCCGCTGGCCACGCTGCCCGGGGCCGGGTCAGACGTCGCAGCACTCGGCCTGCGGCTGCTCCGGCCACTGACCATCGCCGGGCTCCTCGGCCTCGCCGCGGTCGCCTGGGGCGCGTCACCGGTTGGCCCGTTCGCGGTCGCCGACCCGATCGCCGGCATCGACCCGGGCCTCGAGGTTGGGGTCGGCCTCGGGCTCATCGTCGTCGTCGCCGCAGTCGTGATTCGATTGGGCGCGATCCCGGCGCATGTCTGGGCATCACGGCTGGCCGAGGCGGTCCCGGTCGCGGCCATCCCGGCGACCCTCGGCTGGGGGGCGGCCGGCTTTGCCCTGGTGGCCCTTGGCTGGGTCGAAGTCACGATCGCGCCGGCCGCGGCGCCGCTCTTCGCCGAGCGCGGCCTGATCGCCCTCATCGCTGCCGCGAGCGTCCTCCTCGGCGGGCTGGCGGCGCTCCTCCACGACGATCTCGAGCACATCCTGGGCTACTCGATCGTCCAGGACGCCGGGATCGCCCTCCTGGCGTTCGCGTCGAGCCGACCCGACGTCGCCGTGGCCGGGCGGGACTGGCTGGTCGGAATGGTCGCGGTCAAGAGCGGGCTCGCCGCCTGGGTCCTGGTCACGCGTTCGACGTTCGGCGTCCGCCACCTCTCGGAGCTGCGGGGCTGGGCCCGCTCGTCACCGATCCTGGCGCTCACCTTCGCCGTCGTCCTGCTCGGCGCCGTGGGCCTGCCGGGCATGGCCACGTTCGCGGCCCGGAACCTCCTGACCGAGACTGTCATCGCCTCACCGTTCGACCTCTTCGTCCTCGCCGCGGCCTTCGGCCCGGTCATCTACCTCGGTCGCGTCCTCGCCGTGGGTTTGGACCGGATGTCTGACGCCGTTCGAGGCGCGGCCGGGGCCCGGCCCCGGCTGCGGGGCATCCGGCCGGCCGGCTGGTCGACGAGATCCGTCGTCGTCGTGGCCCGGGCCGTGCCGGGCGCGTTGGGGGCGAACCGCTTCGCGCTCGCGGCGGGCTCGGCCCTCCTCGTCGCGGTCATCGGCCTGGGCGTCGCCACCGCCGGCCTGGGGGAGGCGTCGGACCAGCAGTCCGGGGCGGAGCCGTCGACGACCCTGCATGAGATCGCGAGCGACGGACTGCGCTGACTGTGGCCGCCGCGCTGTCGCCGGCGGCCCGCCGGCTCAGTCTTCGGGAGCGAGGACCCAGCGATCGATCTCCCGGTCGTAGTCCAGGAGCTCGCCGTCGGCGAACCACAGGCCGATCTCGGTCCCAGCCGTCTCGGCGCTGTCCGAGGCGTGGACGAGGTTCTGGGCCGTCTCGAGGGCGAAGTCGCCACGGATCGTGCCCGGCGCCGCGTCCTGCGGCCTCGTCGCACCGTTCATCGCCCGGACCACGGCGATGGCATTGGGGCCCTCGAGGACGGCCGCGACGAGCGGGCCGCTGGTGATGAAGTCCACCAGGCCGCGAAAGAACGGCTTCTCGCGATGGACGGCGTAATGGCGCTCGGCGAGGTCGCGATCGACGGCCATCAGCTTCAGACCCACGAGGCGCAGGCCGCGCTCCTCGTAGCGGGCCAGGATCCGGCCCGCGAGGAGGCGCTGGACGCCGTCGGGCTTGACGAGGACGAGGGTGCGTTCGGTCACGATGCCTCCTGGGCGGGACGCTTCGATAGCTCGCTTCAGCGGTTCGCCCCAATGGTGGGACATGTCGGTCGGGGCTTCACGACGGTCGAGTCTGCCGGCGGGGTCCCGCCTCATGAGCCGGTCCCGGCTCGCGGGCCTGTCCCGGCTCGTGGGCCGGCCGGGGCTCGTCGAGCTCGCGGGCGGCGGCGGCGAAGGCCGCCTCGGCCTCGAGCTGCCGGCCGAGCAGCCGGCAGGCATCGCCGCGGACGAGCTGGGCCGCTGCGTCGCGGCGGGGTCCGAGCGCCGCCAGGACATCGGACGCGAGGCCGGGGTCCTGGCGGAGGACGAGGGCCAGGCGGGCCAGCCCCAGGTCGTGCCCCACGGCGCCGGCGGCATCCAGCTCCCGGCGGGCGCGGGCCAGCTCCTCGGCCGGGCTGGCGGGTCGGCGCCGGGCGCCGGCCCCGCGGGGTTCGACGGGGCTCGGCTCGTCGTCGCCCCAGAAGCCGGTCATGCCGCCGGACTCCGACGACACCGGCGGCGGCGCGGGGATCGACGGGGCGAGTGACGACTCGGCCCCCGGTGCGGTCGCGGCCCCGGCCTGGGCCGCCCCCGGCAACGGCGAACGGCGACCGGCCGGCCCGGTCCGGTCGGCCTGGAACCGGTCGGCCTCGAACATCGTGGCGGCCGGCCCGATGGGAGCGCTCGGCGCAGACGGCCAGAAGGCTCGCCGGGGCATGCCAGCGAAGAGCTGCTCGAGGGCCTCGGCGTCCACCGGTCCCAGGGCGTCGACGTGGGCACGGGCCTCGACCGGTCGACCGGCCGCGGCGGCGGCCTCGGCGGCGATGACGTGGGCGATCGGGCGGGCGCCCCCGGCCGCGATGTGTTCCAGGGCGGCGGTCGCGGCCGCCTCCAGGTCACCGCTCCGCCAGCGGGCCTCGGCCAGGTCGGCCAGGCCCGGCGCCTCGAGGGCAGCCTGCCGTCCCAGGTCCTCCAGCTCGGCCCGGGCGAGGGCCAGGCTGCCGAGCCGCAGGTGGAGGGTGGCGAGGCGGCGGTCCTCGGCCGCCCGGGTCTCGCTCATGCCGGCAGCCGGAGCCGGGCGTCGAGGCCCCGTAGGTGGCGGGCCGGCGCCACGACCGCCATCCGGAGAGAATCGTCGAGGATCAGGCTGCTGGCCAGACGGTGGATGTCGTCGGCGGTGACGGCCTCGATCGCGGCGAGGGCCTCGTCGAGGGTCAGGACCCGATCGTGGAGGGCCTCCTGGCCGCCGACCCACGAGGCAAGGTGGCGCGTCTCCTCCATCCGGAGCTCCAGGCCGCCCGAGAGGTAGGCCTTCGACTTCTCGAGCTCGGCCGCGGGGATCGGCCTGTCGCGGAGGCGGGCCAGCTCGACGAGGATGGCGCCGAGGGCCGCCCGGAGGCGGGCCGGATCGACCCCGGCGCTGATCTCGAGCGAGCCGGCGTCGGCGTACTCGACGAGCCCGGAGCTGACGTCGTAGGCCAGGGCGTCGCGGTCGACGAGCGACAGGAAGAGGCGGCTGCTCATGCCGTCACCCAGGACCGTGTTGAGGAGCGACAACGCCCACGCATCGGGATGGTCGCGTCGGAGAGCCGGGACGCCGACGACGAGCTGGGCCTGGGTCGTGTCCCGCCGGCCGAGCAGGACTCGCTCGCCGGCCGGCAACGGCGGCGCCCCGTCGAAGCCGGCGACGACCCCGTTGCCCCGGCCGAAGGCCCGGTCGGCGAGGCCCACCGCGTCGTCGTGGTCGATGTCGCCGGCGACCGCCACGACGGTGTTCGCCGGGCGGTAGCGCGCGCCCCAGAAATCGCGGATCCGGGCGGGGACCAGGCCTCGGATGTCGGCCTCCTCGCCGCAGATCTCGCGACCCAGCGGGCCGCGCCCGAACATCGCCTGCTGGAACAGGATTTGGCAGTACTCGACCGGGTCGTCGAGGTAGCCCCGGATCTCTTCGACGATGACGCTCCGCTCGCGGTCGATCTCGCTCTCGTCGAGGGCTGGGCGACAGATGAGCTCGCCCAGGACGTCGATCGCCCGGGCCGCCTCGCGCCGCGGCACGCGGGCCCAGTAGACGGTCGACTCGCGGTCCGTGGCAGCGTTGAACGAGCCGCCGACGCCCTCGATGGCCTCGCTGAGCGCCCGGGTCGAGGGGTAGGCAGTCGTGCCCTTGAAGGTCAGGTGCTCCAGGAAGTGGGCCACCCCGGCCTGGTCCGCGGCCTCCGCTCGCGAGCCGGCCAGGACGTACGCGGCCACCGACACGGACCGGGAATCGCGGAGCCGGGCGCTGATGATCCGCGGCCCGTCGGCCAGCTCCGTCCGTTCGAACATCGGCGCGATGGTACCCGCTCGTGCCGGGAATCGAGGCGGCCGGCGCCCGTCGGGCGCCGGCCGCGATCGCGCGATCGGGGTCCTGGCCGGCTACTTGGGCAGGTAGGGCTCGACCCAGCTCTGCAGGAAGAACACCAGGAAGGCAACGCTCACGACCCACATCAGCGGGTGGATCTCGCTCAGCTTGCCGCGGGCGACCTTGATGACCACCCAGGTGATGAAGCCGGCGCCGATCGCCGGGCTGATCTCGAACGTGATGGGCATGAGGATGATCGCCAGGAGGGCCGGGAAACCGTCCTCGAAGTCGGCCACGTTGATGTCGCGGACCTGGGTGAACATCAGGAACCCAACGAGCACCAGGGCCGGCGCGGTCGCCTGGCTTGGAATGATCCCCGCCAATGGCGCGAGGAAGATCGCCAGGAGGAACAGGACGCCGGTCACGACCGAGGTGAAGCCGGTCCGGCCGCCCTCGGCGACGCCGGCCGCGCTCTCGATGTACGTCGTATTCGAGGAGACCCCGGCGGCACCACCCACGGCAGCCGCGACGCCATCGACGAGGAGGACCCGTCCCACGTTCGGGACGGTGCCGTCCTCCCGGGCGAGGCCGGCCTCGCTGGCGACGCCTGTGACCGTGCCCATCGTGTCGAAGAAGTCGACGAGCATGATCGAGAAGATCACGAGGATCGCGGTCAGGAGCGGCAGAACGTTGAAGACGTTCGTGAGGTCGAAGGCGCCGATCGTCGTGAAGCTCGGGGCGAGCGACAGGGTCGAGGGGACGGACGCGACCTCGGCGACGAGCGCCACGAGGGTCGTGGCGAGGATCGAGATGATCAGGGCCGCCTTGATCCGAAGGGCCCACAGGATGGCCGTGAGCAGGAGCCCGAACAGGAAGACGAACTGGCCAGCGGTCGTCGGCAGGAGCGGCGCGAGCGGCGGCCCCTCGACGGGGGTCAGTCCCGTCGAGGCGATCATCCCGCCGTTGTTGAAGCCGATGAAGAGGATGAAGAGGCCGATGCCGGCGCCGATCGCCCGCTTGAGCGACAGCGGCACGGCGTCCATGACGGCTTCGCGGAGGCCGACGAGGACGAGAATCGTGACCGCGACGCCCTCGAGGACGATGACGCCCATCGCGCCCTCCGGGCTGAGGCCGCGGGCGGTCAGGCCAAACGCCACGACCGCGTTGATGCCGAGGCCGGCAGCCAGGGCGAAGGGGTAGTTGCCGACCACGCCCATCGCGATGGTCATGATCCCTGCGATCAGCGCGGTCGCGGCCGAGATGGCGGTCGCCCCGGCAGCGTCGAGGCCGAACCCCGCGCTCAGGATGGCCGAGTTCACGAACACGATGTAGACCATGACCATGAACGTGGTCAGGCCCGCGCGCGCCTCCGTCAGGAGGTCGGTCTTGCGCTCGGCGAACTTGAAATACGACGCAATCGCGTCCACGCGCCAGGACCCTCCCTTCCCTTCCATGCGCCGCGGCCCGGCGGGCCGGCGTGCGCCGCCGCGGGGCGTTCACAGACCCCGCCTCACGCCTGTCGGCGGGCTCGTTGCGACGGAGACTGGCCCTCCCTCCGGGGCCTGCCGATCGCCCGATTGGCAAGGCGATCGACCGCCGACGCGCCGGGCATCCCGCCTCGGGAGCAATGGCCGGATGGTACGCGCGCGGTCGGGGGACCGGAAGACGTTTCTGCGAGTCTCGACGGCGCCGCGGGATCAGCCCTCGAGCGTCAATGCCCGAGCGTCAGTCGTCGGCCGTCTCTGAGCCCAGGAGCTCCATCTGGACGTAGCCCGAGGTGTCGAAGGCCAGCTGCTCGGGCTCGAAGGGGGAGCGCCCGGGGCCGTCGCCGCCGGGCGCGAACTCCACGACGACGCGCTCGTCGCCCTGGACGAGCGTGTAGACGAGGAGCTGGTCGGGCCGGGTCGTGAACTCCAGGTGCTCGAACGAATCGACGTTGAGGGTCACCGCGATCGGGGTGAAGTACGTCGAGATCTCGGGCTGCTCGGTGACGATCCGCTCGACCCAGCCGGTGCCGTGGGCGACGAGCTCGCGCTCGCGGAAGTAGCGGTACGTGACGGTCTGCTTGAGGAGGGGCCGGAGGAGGTTGAGCATGTCCTCGCGGCTCGAGACGACGCCCTGGTTGACGAAGAACTTCGCCGGCGGCTCGCTGGACACGGGCGTCTCCTCCGGGCACCTGGGGGGACGAGGCGGACGCCCCGATGCTACCCCATGGACCGGGTCGGCGGAGCTCGCGGAGCGCCGCGCCACGGTGGGCTGGCGGCGTCGAGTCGCCGCGTATGATCGCGGCATGCTCCTCGCGATCGACGTCGGCAACTCGAACGTCACCATCGGCCGGTTTCGGAACGGGAGCCTCGTCGGCACCCGCCGCTCGGGCACGAACCCGCGGGCGAGCGCAGACGAGCTGGAGCTTCTCCTCGACGGGCTGCTGCATCTCGACGACGCCTCGTTCGCCGATGTCTCGGCGATCGCCTGCGCCTCGGTCGTCCCGGCCCTGACGGCCGCGCTCGAGTCGATCGCGGCCCGGCGCGAGCGGCCGATCGTCGTCGCCGGGGTGGGCACCGTGCCGCTCCCCGTCCGGGTCGAGCGGCCCGGCGACGTGGGCGCCGACCGGCTCGTCAACGCCCTCGCGGCGGCCCGCCTGTACGGGACCCCGGCGGTCGTCGTCGACTTCGGGACGGCCACGACGTTCGACTGCGTCGCCGCGGACGGGGCGTATGTCGGGGGCGCGATCGCGCCCGGCCTGGAGCTGGGCCTGGACGCCCTCGCCGCCCGAACGGCCAAGCTGCCGCGGATCGAGCTCCGGGCGCCCGACCGGGCGATCGGCCGCGACACCGTGAGCGCCATGCAGGCCGGGGCGGTCCTCGGCCACCAGGCCCTCGCAAGCGGCCTCCTCGCCCGCATCCGGCGGGAGCTGGCGGACGGTGCGGGCGTCGCCGCCGACGATGTCCACACGATCCTCACCGGCGGCCTGAGCGCGGCGCCCTGGGCCCTGGCCGTCGAGGGCGTCGAGGTCATCGACCCGGACCTGACGCTCAAGGGCCTCGGCATCCTCCACGCCGAGGTCGGCGGCGGCGAGCCGCTCGAGCTGGGCCTCGGATGAGCCGCGGCAGCGCCCGCCAGGACCCGCCGGCGGGGCGCCTCGACGGACGCCTCATCGCCCTCGGCGTGACCGGCTCGATCGCCGCTTACAAGGCCGTCGAGCTCCTCCGGCTCCTTACCGCCGAAGGGGCGGACGTCGTCGTCCTGCTGTCGCCGTCGGCGGCCCGCTTCGTTGGCCCGCTCAGCTTCGCGGCCCTGTCCCGCCACCCGGTCGAGACCGAGGTCATGGACCTGCTGCCGGACGGGCGGATCGGCCACATCGTGGTCGCCGACAGCGCCGACGCGATCGTCGTGGCGCCGGCGACGGCCCACTTCCTCGGGGCGATGGCCAGCGGCCTCGCCGGCGACGTCATCACGGCCGCCTGCCTGGCGAGCTCGGCGCCGGTCGTCGTGGCGCCGGCCATGGATGGCGACATGTGGGCCCACCCCGCGACGCAGGCGAACGTGGCCCGCCTCCGCGATGCCTTCGGCTACACGGTCGTCCCGCCCGGCAGCGGGGCCCTCGCCTCGGGCCAGTCTGGTGTCGGTCGCCTGGCCGAGCTGGCGACGATCGTCCAGGCCGTCGTCGCGGCCGTCGCCGATCGGCCGATCCGGCAGCCGGACGTGGCGGCCCGGCCGCCGCTCGCCGCGTCCCCGCCACGCGAGGCCGACCTGACCGGCCGCCACGTCGTCGTCACCGCGGGCGGCACTCGCGAGCCGATCGACCCGGTCCGCTTCATCGGCAACCGCTCGACCGGCAAGATGGGTGTCGCGATCGCCGAGGCGGCGCTCGATCGGGGGGCGAACGTGACCCTGATCGCGGCCGAGGTCAGCGTCCCGCTACCCTCTGATCGCGCCCGCGTGGCCCGCGTGGAGACGACGGCCGAGCTGCGCGACGTGCTCCTGGATGCGCTCTTCGACGGGCCGCCCGGGGCCGAGGGGGTCCGGTTCGACGCCCTCGTCATGGCCGCGGCGGTCGCCGACTTCACCCCGGCCCGGCCGGCGACCCGGAAGCTGTCCCGCGGCACCGGCCTGACCCTCGAGCTGGAGCCGACCCCGGACCTCCTGGCCGAGGTCGCCCGGATCTGCCGGGGCCTCGACGCCGACGGTGTCCCGACCCACCGGCCGGCCGGGCCGGCGCCGATCCTCGTCGGCTTCGCCGCCGAGACGGGGTCGCTCGAGCGGGCGGCCGAGAAGTTGCGGGCGAAGCGAGTCGACATCCTCGTCGCCAACGACGTGGCCGAGGCCGGCTCGGGCTTCGGCACGGACACCAACCAGGTCGTGATCCTGGATGCCAGGGGCGGCCGGGACGAGCTGCCGCTCCTCGCCAAGCGCGAGGTCGCCGACCGGCTCCTCGATCGGGTGGCCGCGGCGTTGGACGAGCGCGACGCGGCGGGTCAGACTGCGGTCATGCAGGAGACACGGTCATGAGCGCAGCTCCCGACTCCGTCCGACGGCTCACCGTCGCCGACATCGGCCGGATGCACGCCGACGGCGAGCGCCTGCCGATGCTCACCGCCTACGACCACCCGACGGCCAGGATCCTCGACGAGGCCGGCATCCCGATGCTCCTCGTCGGCGATTCGCTCGGCCAGGTCCTCCTGGGCTACGACTCGACCGTCCGGGTCACGATGGCCGAGATGCTCCACCACACCGCGGCGGTGGTCCGTGGCTCGAAGCGGGCCCTGGTCATCGGCGACATGCCGTTCCTGTCGTACAGCACACCGGACGAGGCGGTCGAGAACGCCGGGCGGTTCCTGCGCGAGGCCGGGGCCACGGCCGTGAAGATCGAGGGCGGGGTTCGCTCCGCCCGGATCGTGGAGGCCCTGGCCCGGGCCGGCATCCCGGTCATGGGCCACATCGGCTGGACGCCCCAGTCGGCCCACGGGATGGGCGGCAAGGTCCGGGTCCAGGGCAAGAGCCGCGAGACGGCCCGGGCCCTCCTGAGCGACGCGGTCGCGATCCAGGAGGCCGGCGCCTTTGCGATCGTCCTGGAGCTGGTGCCGGAGCAGCTGGCCGCGGTCATCACATCGCGCCTCCGGGTCCCGACGATCGGGATCGGGGCTGGAGCCGGATGCAGCGGCCAGGTCCAGGTCGTGACCGACCTCCTGGGCCTTGGGACGTTCACCCCGCGCCACGCCCGGAAGTACGCCGACCTCGAGGGCTCGATCCGGGCCGCGGCATCAGCCTGGGCGGCCGACGTCGCGAACGGGACCTTCCCCGGGCCGGCCGAGACGGTCCGGATGGACGAGGCGACCCTGGACGAGGCGCTGGGCCGAACCTCCGACGACCGCGCGGCGGGCCGGCCGGACGGCTTGCCGGCCGGCATCCCGCTCGACCGCGACCTGTAACGCGGCCCGAACCTTGGCGCAGGCGACCCGCACCCGCGTCGTCCGGACGCGCGCGGAGCTTCGTGACGCCCTCGGCGCCGCGGCCCGGCCGATCGGCCTGGTGCCGACGATGGGCTGGCTCCACGAGGGCCACCGGGCCCTGATCGCACGGGCCAGGGCCCAGAACGCCACGACGGTCGTCACGATCTTCGTCAACCCGCGCCAGTTCGGCGATCCTGCCGATCTCGCCCGCTACCCGCGGGACGAGGCCCGCGACCTCGAGATCTGCGAGGCCGAGGGCGTCGATCTCGTCTTCGCCCCGTCGGTCGGGGAGGTCTACCCCCCGGGCTTCGACACGACCGTGTCGCTCGGGGCGATCGCCCGGCCGCTCGAGGGCGCCGCGCGACCCGGGCACTTCGAGGGCGTGGCCACGGTCGTGGCGATCCTCTTCCACCTCGTCGGCGCGGAGCGGGCCTACTTCGGCCAGAAGGACGCCCAGCAGGTCGCGGTCATCAAGCGAATGGCGATCGACCTGGCGATCCCGACCGAGGTCATCGCCTGCCCAACCGTCCGCGAGCCCGACGGCCTGGCGATGTCGTCGCGCAACGTCCACCTCTCGCCCGCCGAGCGGGCGGCAGCGCCGGTTCTGCGACTGGCGCTCCTCGCCGCTCGCGAGGCATGGCAGAACGGCGAGCGCTCCGGTGACGCCCTCCGGGCCCGGATGCGGGCACAGCTGGCCGAGGAGCCACTGGCCAGTGTCGACTACGTGTCCGTGGCGGACGCCGCCACTCTCGCCGAGCTCGAGCGGCTGGACGGACCGGCACTCCTGTCGCTGGCGGTCCGCTTCGGCGCGACCCGCCTCATCGACAACGAGCCGATCGCCCGTTAGTTGATGGGCGAGCTCGGTCTCGACGATCGTCCCGAACCCGCCGGTGCGGACGGGTCTCGATCCGAGGATGGCGAGCGCCTCGACCTGAGCGCGGTCGAGCCCGAGCGCTGGCGGAGCGGCATCCCGTGGTGGCCCGGGCTGGGGGTGATCATCACCCTGGTCGCTCTGCCCGGTCTCTCGCTCGCCCTCTCGTCGGGCGTCGCCGCGCGCCAGGTGGGGGCTCCTGCCGTGCCGACGTTGCTCGAGACCTGGCGTGGCCTAGCCATGGCCGCCCTGGTCTCGGGAGGGGCCGCGTTCGCCGTCGTCCCGGTTGCCGCACTGGTCGTGCGCGGGAGGACCCGGGCGATCCTCGCCCTCCTGAGGTTCGGGGTCCCAGTCGGCGTGGTCCTCATCGCGATCGTCGTGATGCTGCACGCGCTGCTGGCCGGCGCGAGCGTCGTCGCGGTGATGTGGCTGATCCTCGGCTGGGCACATGCCGGCGCCGGAGGCATCGTTGCGTTCCTCGGCCTTGCGGCCGCGACCTACCTCCTGGGCGCCGGGCTGACGAAGCTTCGCCATGTCCCGGCGCACGAGCCCGCCATCAGCCTCGGGCGGTCGGACGCTCCGCAACTGGTCGAGCTCGTCAACGACCTCGCGAAACGAGTCGGCGTGGAGCGGCCCGACGCGATCCTGCTCGGCCCCGCCGGCGACTTCTGGGTCGGCCGCGGAACCGTTCGAGCGCTGAACGACAGCGTGGACGGGGTCGTCCTTCACGCCTCGATACCGACGCTTGCATTGCTGTCTCGGGCGCAGATCGAGGCCGTGATCGCCCACGAGCTCGGGCACATCCGGAACGGCGACACCGATGTCGGTTGGCGGCTCGCCCCGGCCTTCGAGCGGCTCAGGACCTCGATCGATGTCCTCGAGAAGGAGGCCGAGGGGATCGGTGCCGTCGCTGCCTGGCCGGGGATGCGTTGGCTCGACTACGCGAAGTCGGCGGTGGGCGTGGTCGTCGGTGAGACACGACGCGATTCGGAAGCACGGGCCGATGCGGTCGCCGCCGACGTGGTTGGAGCCGAGGTGACGGCCGAGACGCTGCTGGCGGTCCACGCCGTTGCCGTGGTCGAGGACTTGTGGCTCGCCGCCCTCGACGAGGCGTTTGCGACGGCGCCCGACGACCCGATCGAGTCGTTCACGACCGCAGCGCGCGCCTCGCTCGTCGGGGCGACACCAGCCGACATCATCGAACACGACCTCTTCGGGCTGCGCGCTGACCATCCGGCGCTCCTCACCAGGCTCCGGGCGCTCGGCCAGGTCGGCGCGGCCCTCGAGGTTTCGGATGCCGCCGCATTGACCGATCTCGTCGCGGATCCGCGGGCCCAGCTCATGCGGATCATCGAGGCGATCAAGGACGTCGATCCCCGAGGTCACGAGCTTCTGCTCAACGCGCCCCGCCTGACCCCCGGCGTCGTGGCCTGGGCCATCACCGGCCTCGTCTTCGGCGCGATCTTCGGCTGGAAGGGACTGCAGGACGGTCTCGGCGGGGATGAACCGATCATCGCAGCGATCGTCGCGGCGGTCTGGCTCAGCTTTCCGATCGTGTACCTCCACCTCCAACACGAGGTCGCCGTCGACCGACACGGGATTCATGTGCGCTCGTGGTGGCGTCACTGGCTGGATCGCGGCGGGCGCCCCCGCTGGGTCGACCTTCGCTGGACGAGCTCGATGTCCCTGACCACCAGGTTCGAGGAATGGGTGACCGTCTCGAACGGGTTCGACACGGCGTCGTGGTGGGCGGCAATCTGGCCTCGGCGGGAGCTCGCGGCCCTCGTCGACGGCCTGCGCGAGCGTCGGGGAGTCATCAACTTCGCGTCCGAATATGGGGTCCAAGACGTGGAGCGCCTCGCGGTCCTGTGGTGCGTCCGCGGCCGCATCGTGGTGCCCGAAGTCCAGCTCGGCGCCGATGGGTCGATTCTCGAGATGCGACCCGTCAAGGCGCCCGGGCGCGGGCCGTTGCGCCTGTCGTTCGCGCTGTCAGATCGGCTCGTGCTCCCGGTGAAGCCGGCCGGCGGAAAGGATCGGATCGCGCACCCGGCGCACCTCGCCGAGGTGGCGAAGATCGACCTCGAGACCTTCGAGCGGGAGGCCCGCCGGATCGTCGTGCGTGGATCGCGCGAGGTGTGGGAAGTCGCGGTCGACGACGTGCTCGTGTGGAGTGGGCCACGGCGAACCGACTTGTATGACGTCGCCGAGGTCATCCTGGCGATCGCTGCATCAGAGGCCCGTTCCGGCGCCGCGGCGACGGGCGAGGGCCAGCCAGCCGCGCCGGCCCCGGAGGATATTCCGTAAGCCGACGCCGACGAGGCTAATGGTCCGGCGGCGACGCGGCTCAGCGCTCCGGCGTTGAGAGCGTTCGCTCCCGGACCTGCCGGTCAGATACGACCGGGGATCGTGGTAGGCCGGGCTCAGCCATCGTCGGTACCACTGCCGGACACGGGTCGAACGGAAGTGCATACAGCGCCGCGTGGCGAAACCACCTGGATCTGTGCCATTCCTCGGGCTACCACGAACCGGGATCGTATCTGCACCTGAATTCGAGGCGCGGAACCGATACCACGACCCCGGATCGTATATGCACCCGGATTCGCGCCGCCGCGCGGGCGATCAGGCCGAACCCGCCGCTGGCGCCTCGGTCGCGACGCCGAGGATCCGATCGACATCGAGGTTGTCGGCCACGAGGCGCTTGATCTCCTCGATCTTCTCGACGTCGGCCGGGTGGGTCTTGACGAGGAGGTCGTGGACCTCTGAGGCCACCGAGTAGGTGTCCTCGCCGACGAGCGTCGCGAACAAGTCCGCCCGGCGGATGGCGTCGATCACGGCCCGGCGGGGACGATAGCCGCCGGTCAGGACGAGGCCGATCGCCGCGCCCTCGTGACCGACCACGTCGGACCGGCCGCCCAGCCCGACGAACTCGCCCGGATCGGCGCTGCCGGCGGGGCCCATGAGATGGGCGGTGGTCAGGGTCAGGATCACGTCCTCGCGATCCCCCGGGACGATGACGAGCGTCCCCGGGCCCACCCGCTCCAGCATGTGGCCTGGCTCCATCGCCCCGATCGCCACGCCGTCGATGACCCGCTCGAGGTCGGGGCCCGGGTGGAGCAGCTCGCCGTGGACGCCCTCGAGGATCATCTCCAGGGTCGGGTTGGAGAGGATCGCTCGCACCGGCAGGGTCCCGAGCAGCGGGATGTCGTAGGGCGCCAGGCCGCGCTCGAGGACCGCGGCGATGCCCGGCTGGGCCTCCACGTCGACCTTGTTGACGATCGCTCCGGCCACGTGGACGCCGTGGTCCCGGAAGAGGGCCGCGTTGAGCACGATCTCGTCGATCGGCCGGCCCACCCCGCCCTCGCTGATGATCACGGCCGGGGCCTCGAGCATCCCGGCGACGGCCGCGTTCGACAGGCCGATGACCGCCCCGACGCCGGCGTGACCGGTGCCCTCGATGAGGAGCACGTCGTTGCCGCGGAACGAATCTCGGGCTCGAACGACCTTTGCCCCGAGGTCCTCGACGATCTCGCCGGCGATGTACGCCTTCGTGAAGCCACGCGGGATGTGGACCGGGCTCATGTTCGGGTAGTCGGCGGCCAGTGGGAAGGTCTCGTGCATGAGCACGGCGTCCTCGTCGGCCGGCTGCCCGTGGTCGATGACCGTTCGCTGGCCGACCGGCTTCATGAACGCCGCGTCGAGGCCACGCTCGAAGAAGGCGTTGAGCAGCCCAAGCGCTGCCGTCGTCTTGCCGCGGTTCTGGCCCGTGGCCGCGAGGTAGAGCTGGCGCATCGCCCGCGAGCTAGCCGCGAGCCGACGTCTTGCGCTCGATGAGCTGGATGCCGTCGCGCAGCCGCGCGACCGTGTCGGCGTCGATGACGTCGGGCTCGAGGTACGGCCCCAGGCGATCCATGATGTCGGCGATGAGGCCGAGGAAGACGGACGCGTCGGCGACGAAGAACTGGGGCTCGTTGTTGTAGCGGACGAGGGTCAGCCGACCCTGCAGGACGCGCCGCTCCTCGACGTGGGCGATCTGGGTCGCGAAGTTGTGGCCCTGGATGCCGTCGGGGTTGTTGAGGAAGTTCAGGGCGTTGTCGATCGCCAGCCCGAAGCGGGCCCGCCAGGCGACGAGCCGCTCGTGGACCTCGGGCGGGATCCGGACCTCGGCCACCTCGTCGAAGACCTCGGGGGCGACCGTCAAGAGCCCGACGAGGGTCGTCCCGGCGCGGGCGCCGAGCATGACCTGGAGGCTCCGCTCGAGGGTGAAGACTTCCGAATCGAAGCGCGGGCTGGTGATGACGTCCGTCAGGAGGTCCTCGACGTTGTCGAGGGTCCCGGGCTCGGCCACCGCGTTGGCGAGGTGGACGATCTCCTCCTTGAACAGGAACTTCTCTTCGTGGTCGAGCATCGTGGCGGGATGGTAGCACCGGCGATTCCAGGGGCCGGCTCTGGCCGCGGCGACACTCCATGGCTCCCACGGTGGCGGGCACCTCGCCCGACAGTCGACGATTCCTGCGCAAGACGGCCCCGGTCGATCCGCGACGGCCCAGAGTTGCGTCATCGTCGGCTGCGAGTCGAGGATTCGTGTCGGCGATGCCATCGGCCCACGGGCAACGCAGGGATTCTCGTCCAGCAGTCGAGGACACCCCGGGTGGTGGCCACGGCCTCCGCCGTTCTCGCCGCAGCGCCTCAATCCTCGCCAGGCAGGCCAGGCCGCCGTCGCGCCGGAATCGGGGGGGGGCCCCGGGGGCCCCCCTTTGGGGGCGGCCCCCGGGGGGCCGGGGGGCCCCCCACGGTCGGTGCCGAAGGTCGGCGGGCGATGCCTTACGGGTAGAGCCCGCGCATGGTCATGGCATCGGCGACCCGCTGGACGGCCAGCAGGTACGCGGCGGTTCGCATGTAGCACTGCTCGCGGCGAGCGATGGCCAGGACCGCGGTGAAGGCCTTGACCATGATCTCCTTGAGCTTCTCGTTGACGACCGCCTCGCTCCAGTGGTCACGGTTGAGGTCCTGGACCCACTCGAAGTAGGAGACCGTGACGCCGCCGGCGTTGCAGAGGATGTCCGGGATCATGAACTTCGAGTTCTTCCAGAGGATCTCGTCGGCCTCGGGCGTGGTCGGGCCGTTGGCGGCCTCGGCGATGAGGCGGGCCTTGATGTTGCCGGCGTTGGCCGCCGTGATCTGGTTCTCGAGAGCCGCCGGGATGAGGATGTCGCACTCGACCTCGAGGACCTCGGGGTTGGTGATGTCGGTGGCGCCGGGGAAGCCCTGGACGGTCCCGTGCTCCTTCTTCCAGTTGATGACCTTGGCGACATCGAGGCCGTTGGGGTTGTGGATGCCACCGACCGAGTCGGAGACGGCCACGATCGTAGAGCCCTCGGCGACCATGAGCTGGGCCGCGATCGAGCCGGCGTTGCCGAAGCCCTGGACGGAGACCTTGGCCTTCTTGAGCTCGATGCCGAGATGGCGGGCCGCTTCCACGATGCAGTAGACCGTGCCGCGGGCGGTCGCCTCGTTGCGACCCTCGGAGCCACCCAGGCTGATGGGCTTGCCCGTCACGACGCCCGGCACCGTGTACCCGGCATGCATCGAGTACGTGTCCATCATCCAGGCCATGATCTGGGCGTTGGTGTTGACGTCCGGGGCCGGGATGTCCTTCTCGGGGCCGACGAGGACCTCGATCTCGGTGAAGAAGCGCCGGGTCAGCGCCTCGAGCTCGCGCATCGAGAGCTGCTTGGGGTCGACGATGACGCCGCCCTTGCCGCCACCGTACGGGATGCCGACGACGGCGCACTTCCAGGTCATCCACATCGCGAGGGCCTTGACCTCGTCGATGCTGACGTCCTGGTGGTAGCGGATACCGCCCTTGGCCGGGCCGCGGCCCAGGTTGTGCTGCACGCGATAGCCGGTGAAGACCCGGACGGTGCCGTCGTCCATGTGGACCGGGAAGTGGACGGTGAATTCGCGGCGGGGCTCGCGCAGGACGCGGCGCATGCCGTCGTCGAGATGGAGCTTCTCGGCGGCGAGGTCGAACTGCTGCTGCGCGACCGCCCACGCGTTGATCGGGGCGGTGACAGGCTCTGTGGTCATGCCTGGAGCGTTCCTCCGGATCGGGCCGGCCAGGGGCGGGCCCCGAAGCCTTGGGCCATCTCCCGGACGGCCCCACGGGCGCGGCGCGGCGAGCCGAAGCGGGACGCGTCACGCGCTGGAAACGCGGCGAGTATAGCCGGGCTCCCCCGACACCGACACCTGCCGGAATCCCGTTCGCAACCGTGCCGCAACCTTCGATGGCGGGGGCCGAATGGCCCTTCGAGCCGGGACCGGGGCGCCCCGGCGGGGCGACCCTCGCCGCCCGCCTGTTGACTCGCTGGCCCGATTAGCCGTGCTTGTAGAGCGCCACCGCCCCGACGCAACCGGGCCCCAGGTGCGGCCCGACCGACGGCCCGACGAGGTCGATCGAGACCTTCGCCGGATCGATCCCGCCGGGGACCCGGGGTAGGAGGGCATCCCTGAATGCCTCGACCTCGGCATTCGTCGTGTGCAGGATGGAGAGCCGCTCGATTGGCCGAATGCAGACCATCTCGATGACCCGCTCGCGGGCCTTGCCGCGGGTCCGGACCTTGTCGGCGGTCTCGACCATGCCGTCCTTGACGTCGATGATCGGCTTCAGGGAGAGGAGCGTCCCGATCGCGGCCTGGGCGCCGCTGATCCGCCCGCCACGCTTCAGGTACTCGAGCGTGTCGAGGGCGACGATCATGGCGATGTCCGCGCGGCGCTCCTCGCAGACCCGGGCGATCTCGGCCGCGCCCACGCCCTGGCCGGCGAGACCCACGGCCAGCTCGGCGAGAAGGCCTTCGCCCATCGAGGCCCCCATCGAGTCGACGATGTGGATGTCGCGCTCGGGCAGCATGCCCCTGGCGATCTCGGCGGACTTGATCGTGCCCGACAGCGTCCCGGCGACGTGGATCGAGACGATGGCGTCGGCCCCGGCGGCGAAGGCGGCGTCGTAGGCGGCCTTGAAGTCGCCCGGCGCGGACGCCGCGGTCTTCGGGAAGGGCGCGTCGGGCGCGGTCATCCGCGCCCAGAAGTCCTCGGTCGAGAGGTCGACCCCGGCCTTGTACGACTGGCTGCCGAAGGTCACCTCGAGCGGCACGATGGAGATGTCGAGCTCGGCGGCCCGGGCGGGGGCCATGTCGGACGCCGAGTCGGTGACGATGGCGACGTGGCTCACGGGACTCCTCCTCGGAGGCGTCGTGCCGGGCACGTCGGACGCCTCCACTCCTCGGTCCGATGATACGGGCGCGGGGCGCCCGTCCGGTACCCTTGCCGGCGATGGATCGCTCGCTCTGGGCCGTGCTGCTGGGCACGTTCACGCTCCGCGTCAGCACCGGCCTCACCGGGGCGCTCCTCGTCTACTACGCGGCGGAGCTGGCGGGCCACCACGGGATCGTCGACCGGCTGCTGGGCCTGGGGCCGGGCGAGACCCTGAGCTCGTTCGCCTTCTCGATCCTGGCCGCCCTCTTCTTCGTCTCGGAGCTGCTGCTCTCGCCGGTCTTCGGCGTCATCTCCGATCGGCTGGGCCATCACCGGGTCATGCAGCTGGGTCCGCTGTTCGGGATCGTCGCCGCGGCCCTGACGTGGGCCACGACGAACGTGCCGCTCCTCGGCGCGACGCGGCTCCTGGAGGGCTCCTCGACGGCGGCGAGCGTCCCCTCGATCCTCGGCTACATCGCGGCGGCCACCCGCCACGATGAGGGCATCCGGGGACGCGCCGCCGCCCGCTTCGAGGCGGCCACCCTGGCCGGGCTGCTCGCCGGCTTCGTCCTCGCCGGGCTGCTCTACGCGGCCGT
Source organism: Chloroflexota bacterium (assembly GCA_040752335.1). Classification (GTDB taxonomy): domain Bacteria; phylum Chloroflexota; class Limnocylindria; order Limnocylindrales; family CSP1-4; genus UBA5189. Next base: position 26,172 of record JBFMEV010000015.1, on the reverse strand, counting down.
CGGACCGGCGGCGTTCATCCTCAATGCCGGGCTCTATGCGGTCTCGCTCTCGATCTACCGCTTCGGCGTCAGTCCGAGCCTCGACGTCCAGCCGGCGCCGGAGCCGACGTCAGATGGCCGGCACCTCGACCTGGGACGGTATCGCCGGATTCTGAGCGGCTCGCATGTCTGGCTGCTGGCGCCGACCTGGATCGCGATCAATGCCGTCCTCGGCCTGTACACCACGCAGACGATCTTCCAGCTCGTGCGCGAGCGCGACCCGCACTTCTCCGATCAGCTGCTCATGGGCGGCTTTGCACCCGCGCAGGTGAGCGCCGGACTCTTCGTCGGCGGGTTGCTGTTCTTCGCCGGGCTCATCTACTGGGGCAACCGGTTCCAGAACCTGCGCCGCTCGACGATCATCCTGTACGGCATCGGCGGCGGGATGCTGCTCGTGGCCGGGGCGGTGGCGATCAACCACAGCGACGGCCAGCTGCCCGTCCTCCGCCTCGCCTACGCGCTGCCGGTCGTCGCCGGCCTCTTCGTCCTCGCCGGCGCGACGCCGGCGGCGATCGGCCTCCTGGCCGACGTGACCGAGGCCTACCCTGATGACCGCGGGGCGATCATGGGCCTCTACAGCGTGTTCCTCGGCATCGGCCAGATCGGCGGCTCGCTCATCGCCGGCGGCGTGGCGACGGCCGCCGGGCTCGACGGGATCCTCCTCGCCTCCGTCGTCCTCCTGGCGCTCGCAGTGGTGCCGCTGCTGGCCCTGCGCCGGCACGAGCACTTCCTCGGTCCCTTCCAGCCGGAGGTGCTCGACTGACCGCCATGCGAGAGGCCGGCATCGGGCCGCTCGTGCCGCTCCCCCTGGCCCGTGGCCGCCACGGGGCGGTCGTCGCACCGCACCACCTCGCGACCGAGGCGGGGCTGTCCATCCTCCGCGCCGGCGGTCACGCGGTGGATGCCGCGATCGCCACGAACGCCGTCCTGGCGGTCGTCATGCCGAGCTCCTGCGGGGTCGGCGGCGACGCATTCTGGCTCACCTGGGACGCGGCGACCCGACATCAGGAGGCCCTGAACGGCTCCGGCCGCGCGCCGGCCGGTGCAGATGCCGCCGAGCTTCGGGCCCAAGGGTTGCGGACGTTGCCGCTCCGGGGGCCGCTGACCGTCACGGTGCCGGGTGCCGTCCGGTCGTGGGGCGACGCCCACCGGCGATTCGGGCGGCTGTCGCGCGACGCGGTCCTCGGTCCCGCGATCGAGCTCGCACGGAACGGGTTTCCGGCGTGGGCCGGTTTCATCGAGGCCGTGGAGCGGACGTGCCTCATCGTTGCCCGCGACCTGGGCCCGGACGCCCCGTTCGGAGCCTACTACCAGGCACCGGGGCGGGCCTGGCGGCCGGGCGAGCTCGTCCGCTACGCGGCCCTTGCCGGGACCCTCGAGCGGCTCGCCCATGACGGCTTCGACGCCTTCTACGACAGCGACCTCGGGGAGCGCCAGGCCCGCTTCCTCGCCGCGTCCGGCGGGCCGCACACGGCCGCCGACTTCCGCGACCATCGATCGACCTGGGGCGAGCCGATCTCGACGACCTACCGCGGGATCACGGTCACGAGCCATCCGCCGAACTCGTCGGGGATCGTGGCTCTCGAGCTCCTCAACATCCTCGAGGCCGGGGGCGAACCGCCCGAGGCCCTGTTCGGGCCGGACGCCGAGGGCCACGGACTGGCGGTCGCCGATGCCGGCTGGATCCACCGGATCATCGAGGCGTCCAAGCTGGCGATGGCCGACCGCGACGCGTTCCTGACCGACCCGGAGTTCCGGGACGTGCCGGTCTCGCGGCTCCTCGAGAAGGCCTACGCCGCCGACCTCGCCGCCCGGATCGATCCTCGTCGGGCCGCGGCCGCGGTCGCGTCCACCAACCCGCCCGGAGGTGGCACGGTCTACCTCGCCGTGGTCGACGGCGAAGGCAACGCGGTCAGCCTCATCGAGTCGAACTATTTGGGCTTCGGCTCCGGGCTCGTCGACCCGGAGACGGGCATCCACTACCAGAACCGTGGCTCGTACTGTTCGCTCGACCCCGACCACCCGAACGTCCTGGAGCCGCGAAAGCGGACCCTCCACACGCTCCTGCCCGGGATGCTCTTTCGCGAGCCCGACCGACCCTGGGTCGTCGCCGGTTCGATGGGTGGCGACGCCCAGCCCCAGATCCACGCCCAGCTCGTGAGCGCCCTCGTCGACGGCGACCTCGACATCCGGACCGGCGTCTCCATGCCGCGCTGGTTCGTCGAGCCGGAGCGGCACTTCGCCCCGCCTACGGTCGTGAACATCGAGCCGAGGTTCCGGACCGGCGTGATCGAAGCGCTCGCAGCGATGGGTCACGACGTGCGTCTCGCCCAGTCGTTCGACGGCAGCCTCGGCCACGAGCACGCCATCGAGCTCGTCGCCGGCGGCCCGGCGGCAGAGGGTGGCTCGGTCGCCGCCGCCACGGATCCTCGCAGCGCCGGCCTCCCCGCCGTCTGGTAGCAGACCTTCATCCCGTGGCGCCCGGCGAAGCGAACGCACGCGCCGGCCATCCGCTGGACGGCCTGTGCGATACTCGGCGGCGCCGGTGGCGCGGCTGCGCTCACACGACCGCCGCCACCGGTCTCCCGTTCCCACCCAGCCGGAGGCATCGGTGACCTCGAACGTCGGCCAGAGCTATCCCTACACAAGCGAGCTCGAGGCCGACCGCGCCAGGGCGATCGCCGCGCTGGTGACCGCTCGCGACGACCTGGCCGGCACGCTCGCCGCTGAGACGACGCCGCTCGACGCCAGCGATCGATGGTGGGTCTGGAAGTGCCCGACGAAGGGCTGCCCCGGCCTCCTTCACGTGGCCGGCTACGCTCGCGACCTCCACGCCCTGTTCGTCGTCTGCGACGGGACGTGCGCCAAGACCTTCCTCCGCTGACGAACGCGGGGGGCGCCGCCGCCACCGATCAGCACGAGGCGACGCCGACCGAGGTCAACGCCTCGCGACGACGGCTCGTCCTGGACGGGCTGGGGATCATCGCCACGGCCGGCGGCTTCGGGCTCGTCTACGGCCTCGCGGCCCGGGGCGCGGGCTTCTCGCCGCTCGAGACCAGCGCGATGAGCGTCATAGTCTTCGCCGGGGCGGCCCAGTTCGCGGCCGTTGGCTACGTCCTCGGCGGCTTCTCGTGGCTCGGCGTGGTGCTGCTGACGGCGTTCCTGAACGCCCGCCATGTCCTCTACTCGGCGGCGCTGGCGCCGTACCTCGCCGACCGGCCGCGGCCGCTCCGGGCCGTCCTCGCCCACCTCCTCACCGACGAGGCGTTCGCCCTGTCGATCGCCCACTTCAGGCGGGTCGGGCGGGCCGACCTGTGGGGCTACTGGTGGGCGGCGATCGTCACGACCTTCATCCCCTGGAACCTCGCGACCCTCGCCGGCGTGCTCATCGGCGGCCAGATCCCGGACCCGAGCCGGTTCGGCCTGGACGTCATCTTCCCGGCGGCCATGGCCGGCCTCGCGGTCGGTCTCGTGACCGGCCGCCGGGAGCTCGTGGCCGCGATCTCGGGCGCGGTCATCGGGGTCGCCGTCGGGCTGGCCTGGGACCCCGCCGCCGGGATCATGGCCGGCGGCCTCCTCGGGCCGCTCCTCGGCCTCCTGGTGCCGGCCGGGCGCGGCGCGCATCGGCGCGAAGCCTCGATCGATCTCGCCGCGACCCTCGACGCCCCGAGCCCGGAGCCCGACCGGTCGTGAGCACCGAGCTCGTCCTCCTCGCGGTCCTCATGGGCGCGGCGACCTACCCGTCCCGGGCCCTGCCGATGCTCGTCCCCGGCATCGACCGCCTGCCGGCCCGCGCCCGCAGCTACCTCGAGCTGGTGGGCCCGGCGATCCTCGCCACGCTCGCTGCCGCCAGCATCGTTGTCGTCATCGATGCCGAGCGCAATCCGTCGTTCCACGTCGGCATCGAGTGGCTGGCCGTCGCCGCCTGCGTGGTCCTCGTCGCCGCCCGGCGCGGGCTCCTTGTCGGCACGGTCGTGGCGGCCCTCATCGCCGCCCTCGCGAGGGCCTCGGGTCTCGCCTGAACGGCGCGTCCTTCAACCCCCTCAATCCCGGACGGCGTCGACCTCGAACTCCACGAGCAGCCCAGGCTCGATGAGCGCGGCGACGACGACGAGCGTCGCGGCCGGCCGGATCGAGCCGAAGACCTCGCCGTGGACGGCCATGACCTCGGGCCCAAACGCCTGGTCGATGATGTAGGTCCGGGTCCGGACGACGTCGACGAAGGTGAAGCCCGCCGCCTCGAGGGCCCGGCCGATGATCGCGAGCGCGGCCCGTGCCTGGCCGGCCGCGTCGCCGGGGTGCTCACCCGACGGGTCGGCGGTGCCCGAGACCCAGCACCGGTCGCCGACGATGATCGCCCGGCTGTAGCCGTAGGGCGCCTCCCACGGCGCGCCAGAGCTGATCCGGCGCCGCGCTCCCGCCGGCGCCCCGGAGTCGCCGGTCACGCCGAACGGTCCGCCCGCCACCCGGCGACGACCGGGTCTCGTCCGACGGCCAGGAGGAGGGCGGCGAGGAGCGTCGTCCGGGGCACGATCGAGTCGACCTCGAGGTATTCGTCCGGCGAATGGTCGCGGCCGCCGATCGGTCCCAGCCCATCGATCGAGGGCACGCCCATGCCCGAGGTCGTGTTGGCGTCGGACGCGCCGCCGGTCGCGACGTCCCGGGTCGAGAACCCGAGCCGGGCGGCGAGGGCGATGACCGTGTCGGCCAGCCGGCCCGATCGCTCGAGCTTCTCCATCGGCAGCCAGCCCGCCATCTCCTCGATCTCCACCGTCACGTCCGGGACCCCCGGCTCGGCGGCGATGGCCTGGATCGCCGCGACCGCGGCCTCGAGCTCCGTCCTTGTCACGCCCCGGACGTCGAGCTCCAGCTCGGCCAGGTCCGGGACGACGTTCGGCCGCGTTCCGGAGCGGAACACCCCGACGTTGGCGGTCACGCCCGGCCAGCGCCCCGTGAGGGCCTGGACCCGCTCGACGATCCGGGCCCCGGCCAGGATCGCGTTGCGGCCCTTCTCGGGCTCGACCCCGGCGTGGGCCGCCCGGCCCCGGACAACGAGGCGGAGGTCGGCGATGCCTTTCCGCGACGTCACGAAGTCGCCGTTGGCCCGCGCACATTCCAGGACGAGGGTCGCGTCCGCGGTCGCGGCGAACTCCCGGATGTGGGGCGTGGAGCTGGGCGAGCCGATCTCCTCGTCGGGGTTGGCGATGTACGTGAGCTGCTCGAACGGCAGCCGCAGCCAGGCCTCGCCATCGCCGCCGCCGAGCGCGCGGAGCGCGGCCAGGGCGTGGATCCCAGCCAGGAGCCCCGACTTCATGTCGGTCACGCCGGGGCCGTGAGCGATCCGGTCCTCGATCCGGAACGGTCGCTCGGCGGCGGTTCCGTCGGGGAAGACCGTGTCCATGTGGCCGACGAGGAGGAGCCGTGGGCCCGCGCCCGTGCGTCCCCGGAACGTGCCGATGACCGTGTCGCCGTAGCGCTCGGTGGGATCCGGCCGCCGCTCGACCTCGGCTTCGAGGTCCCGAAAGGCCCGCGCGACCCGGTCGGCGACCTCGTTCACGCCGGCCGGCGAGTAGCTCCCGCAATCGATGCGGCAAAGCCGCTCGAGCTCCTCGAGGAACGCCGGCAGCCCGGCCGCGACGGTGGTCTCCAGACGGGTCAGCTCGTCGGCCGAGACGCCGGTCCCGGGCGCGGTCAACGTGTCCACCCCGCGAGTGTAGGGCGTGGCGCGGATCGGGAGGCCCACGACCACGACCCGTTGCTATCCTCCCGGGATCGTGCGTCTCGTCGAGATCCGTCTCCTGGATGGGCCCAGCGTCTACCGGTCCGAGCCGGTCGTGAAGGTCGAAGTCGCCGTCGGCCGGCGCCGGAGCTGGTACGGACCGCGGGTCCCGGCCCGCCACCTGCTCGTTCACCTGGGCGCCGCGGTCCCGCGGCGCGACTGGCCGGAGCCGGTGGCGACGCTCGCCGGCTGGGCGGCGCGGCTGCGCCGCGAGCACGGCGAGGGCCGCGGCGGGATCCGCGTCCATCGCTCGTCCGACCCGGGCCACTGGATCGCGACCTGGCCGTGGACCGGGGCCGAGCGGGCCCGGCTCATCGCCGAGGCCGCCGTGGCCCTCGCCGACCGATCGGCGACGCCGGCCCGCCGGGCCCGCCTGACCGGCGCCCAGGACCGCCTGCTCGGGTCGTGGGTCGAGCGGATCCGGTGGGCGTCGAGCTCGCCGCCGCCCTGGATCCGGGACGTCGATCGCCGCATTCCGATCGTCTCCATCTCCGGCACCAACGGCAAGTCGACGACCACGAGGCTCATCACCCGGATCCTGCTGCGGGCCGGGCGGCGGGTCGGGACGACGACCTCGGACGGGATCCTCGTCGATGAGCGACTGGTCGAGCCGGGCGACTGGACCGGCCCGGGCGGAGCCCACGAGATCCTCCGCCGCTCGGATGTCGAGGTCGCCGTCCTCGAGACCGCCCGCGGCGGGATCGTCCTCCGCGGCGTGGGCTACGAATCGAACGACGCCAGCATCCTGACGAACGTCAGCTCGGACCACCTCGACCTCCAGGGCATCCACACCCTGCCCGAGCTGGCAGAGGTCAAGGCAACCGTCTGCCGGATCACGAAGCCCGACGGCTGGGTCATCCTCAATGCCGACGACCCGTTCGTGGCCGCGATCGCCCGGTCGGTCCGGGCCCGGGTCGCCTTCTTCAGCCTCCGGGGCGAGGCCTCGCCGCCCGTCCGGCGCCACCTCGCCGCCGGAGGGCGCGCCTACCTCGTCCGGCGCGGCGAGCTGGGCGAGGCCGAGGGCGAGCGGTGGACCCCGCTGGCGCCGGTCCGGGACGTCCCGATCACCCTGGCCGGGCTCGCCCGCCACAACATCGCCAACGCCCTGGCGGCCGCGGCCGGGGCCCGAGCCCTGGGCGCCACCATCGAGCAGGTCGCGACCGGCCTTCTCGACTTCCGTCCGGTCTCCGCCGAATCACCCGGCCGCCTCAACATCTTCCGGAACGGCTCGCGGGTCGCGATCGTGGACTTCGCCCACAACGAGGCGGGCGTCGCAGCCCTGCTCGACGTCGCCGAGGGCATTGCCGCCGGCGCCGGCGGCCGCGTCAGCCCGATCACGATCATCATCGGCACGGCCGGCGACCGTCCCGACGACACCCTCCGGGGCATGGGTGCGATCGCCGCGTCCCGGGCCCAGCGCGTCGCGATCAAGGAGACCCTCGGCTACCTCCGCGGCCGGACCCGAGAAGCCGTGGTCGGCGAGCTTCGGGCCGGGGCCCTTGCCGCGGGCTGGCGCGATGACATCCCGGTCTACGAATCGGAGGCGGCCGCGCTGCGGGCCGAGCTGAACGGCGCCGGCGCCGCGGCGATCGGGGCGCGGCCCGACCAGGCCCGGATCGTCGTGCTCCTGTGTCACGAGGATCGACCGGGGGTCTTTGCGCTCCTCGGCGATCTCGGGTTTCGGCCGGTGGAGACGCCGGCCGAGCTGGTCAGCCTCGCCCCCCGCCTCGAGGGGCGCCCGCGCCGCTGAGCGCCGGAAACGCGTTGCGGGCCGCCCGCTCGGGGCTCATCATTCAGCGTCAGGCACCGGCACTCGCCGGTCAGACGAGGGATGGAGGGCCAGCCCGTGGAGATGGCGATCGGCATCGCGCTCGTGATCCTCGCCGCGATCGAGATCTACGGCATCGTCCGGGTGGTGAGCGCCAACGCGCCCTTCACGCGATAACGCGGGCGCGCCCGCACGGCGAGCCACCATTTGCGCTCGCGCTGCGGACCGCTGGTCGCGCCGGTGCGGCGCGCTGGTCGCGCCGGTGCGGCAAGCTCACCACGGCCCGGCCGCCCCGGATCTCGCCGAATATCGTCGCCCCTAATCCAGGACGCGGTCGGGAGGGCGATTCGGCCGTCCCGGGCGGGCTGCGGGTCGGGTCCACGCACGATGATGTCGTGGTGCAGGGGCAATGGCGGGTCCGCGGCACGCGACGTCCGCGCTGGATCGCGGGGAGCGATATCTGGCGGGCGCGGGTCTGCCTGCGGGTCGACGTATCTGCCGGGGCGATAAGGGACACGAACCGGCCGCTGCGGCGCCCGGCCCGATCTCGGACCCGGGTCAGGACTCGGCCTAACCCTCCGGCGCCTCCAGCTCGCCCGGGTCGGCAAAGGCCGTCGTCCCGAGGCCGTGGCCGGCGGCGGCCATCGTCTCCTTGTAGACCTCGATCGCGTCGTCGACGCACATGACCAGGAGGTCGCCCGGGTTGGCGCGCCGGAGAGCGGCCCTGACGGCGGCCGTCTCGTCGAGGATCTTGTCGGCCCGGGTCGTCCGCGAGCCGTTGGCCCGGGCGCCTCGGATCCCGGCCAGGACGTGGGCCGCGGTCTCGGCGGGGGCCCTGCCCCGGAGGTTGCGGTCCTCCCGGACGATGATCTCGTCGAAGGCCGTCGCGGCCAGGGCGCCGTAATCGCGCATGTCCTCGTCGCGCCGGTCGCCGGGGACGCCGATGACCCCGATGGCCCGGCCGTGGCGGGTGCCGTTGTCGGCCATCATCCGGTTCACGAAGTCGGCCAGGTTCCGCATCCCGTCGACGTTGTGGCAGTAGTCGATGACGACCCGGACGCCGCTGACCTCCACCATGTTGAGCCGCCCGGGTGCCTGGAAGAACGACGTCGTGAACGTCCGGAGGCCCTGCCGGATGTCGTGGAGGTGGGCGCCGGCCGCCCCCCCGGCCGCGGCCGCGGCGAGGGCGTTGGCGACGTTCATCCGGGCCTTGCCGCCGAACGTGGCCGGGATGAGGTGGGTGTACAGGACGGGCATGGTCCGGGGCCCGTGGCGGAGAACGATCTGGTCGCCCTCGGGGGTGTGGCGGAGGACGAACGCGGCGCCGCCCCGGCCGCAGTGGCCGTCGACCTTGTCGAAGCCGGGCTCGCCCTTCTCGGTCTGCACCGAGAAGTAGATGACCGCCCCGTCGCAGGCGGCACCCATCCGGGCGACGTTCGGGTCGTCCGCGTTGAGGACCGCCGTCCCGGTCCGGGGCACCGCCTCGACGAGGACGCCCTTGACGTCGGCCAGCTGGCGGAGGGTGTCGATGCCGCCGAGTCCCAGGTGGTCGCCGCTGACGTTCGTGACGACCGCAACGTCGTTGCGGTCGTAGCCGAGCCCCTCCCGAAGAATCCCGCCCCGGGCGACCTCGAAGACCGCCGTGTCCACGGTCGGGTTCTGGAGGATCATCCGGGCCGACTTCGGGCCGGACATGTCGCCGCGCTTGATCATCCGGCCGTCCACCACGATGCCGTCGGTCGAGGTCATCCCGACCCGCCGGCCCATGAGCTTGAGGACGTGGGCGATCATCCGGACCGTCGTCGTCTTGCCGTTCGTGCCGGTCACCGCGATGATCGGGATCCGGGACGGCGCCCCGGGCGGGAACAGCAGGTCGATGACCGGCCGGGCGACGTACTGCGGCTCGCCCTCGGTCGGGTGGGTGTGCATCCGGAAGCCGGGCGCGGCGTTGACCTCGACGATCGCCCCGCCGGTCTCCCGGACCGGGACCGTGATGTCGGGGCAGATGAAGTCGATGCCGGCGACATCGAGGCCCACGACGCGGGCTGCCATCTCGGCGACCTCGACGTTGTCGGGGTGGGCCTCGGCGGTCCGGTCGATCGAGGTCCCGCCGGTCGACATGTTGCCGGTCAGGGCGAGCTTGATCCAGCGGCCCTCGGGCGGGATGTCGTCCATCTCGAAGCCCTGGGCCCGGACGAGCTCGATCGCGGCGTCGTCGACCTTGATCTTGGTCAGGACCTTCTCGTGGCCGATGCCGCGTCGGGGATCGACGTTCGTCCGGTCGACGAGCTCGCGGACAGTGCTCGTCCCGTCGGCCGTCACCGAGGCCGGGACGCGCTCGGCGATCGCGGCGACCCGGCCGCCGATGACGAGGCAGCGATAGTCGTTGCCGTGGATGTAGGTCTCGACGACGACGTCGCCGGAGCGGGACTCCTTGACCGCCAGCGGCCATTCCCGCCGAACGTCATCCTCGGACCGCAGATCGAGGCGAACACCACGGCCGTGATTGCCATCGAGCGGCTTGATCACGCACGGGAAGCCGATCCGACGGGCCGCGGCGACGGCCGCGTCCGCGGTCTCCACGACCTCGGACTTCGGGACCGGCAGGCCGGCCGAATCGAGGAGCCGGTTGGTGAGGTTCTTGTCCGACGCGACATCGACGGCGATGCCTGAGGTCCGGGACGTCATCGTGGCCCGGATCCGCTGCTGGTGGACGCCCTGGCCCAGCTGGACGAGCGAGTGGCGGTCGAGGCGGATGAACGGGATGTCGCGCGAGGCGGCCTCGTCGATGATCGCCTGGGTCGAGGGCCCGAAGGCCTGCCGCTCGGCGAGCCGGATGAGGTTCTCGAGCTCGGCCAGGTAGTCGAGGCCGGGGTCCGCGGTTGGGTCGACCAGATGGTTGACGATCCGGACGGCCAGCGTGCCGGCCTCGATGCCGACGGTCTCCTCGCGGAACTCGTAGATGACGTTGTAGTGGCCTTCCTTGCCGGCGCCGCGGGTCTTGCCGTGGCGGACGTCGGTGCCGGCGAGGTTCTGGAGCTCCAGGGCCACGTGCTCGGCGACGTGCCCGGCCCAGGTCCCGTCGCGGAGCCTGGTGAGGAAGCCGCCGCGGCGGTTCAGCGAGCAGGCGTGGTCCTCGAGTGACGGCATCCAGGCGATGAGGCCGTCGACGAAGCCCGGGATGGTGTTCGACGGGAACTGCTCGAGCGAGCCGAGGTCGACGAGCAGCCGGACCACCGGCGCGCGCGACCAGTAGTTCGGGCCGCGCAGGATTCGGGTCTCGAGGATCCGGAGGTCGGGCGAGGGGCGTCCGGCCCCGTTCGTTGAGCCGCTCGACGAGCCGCGCGCGGCGTCGGCGCGCTTCGAGCGCGCGGCCCGGGGCTTCTTCGCGGCGGCGGCCTCGGCCACGGGTGACCCTCCTCCCTTGCCGGCGCCGCCGGCGGCTGCTCGGGCGCTAGCTGGACGCGGCCTGCTCGATGCCGGGCAGGGCCTTGAGGTGCGGCAGGCGATGACGGCGTCGAAGGTCGAAGCGATAGCCGGCGGGCAGCGAATGGAGGACGACACCGCTGAGCATCACCGGCCGGTGGCCCTTGACCTCCCAGGCGTCGGTCTCGGCGGCTGCCCCGTCGACGACCGTCACGCTGCCTCGGCCGATGACCTCGAGAACATGGTCCGGGCCCACGATGCCGGCCGTGTCCTCGTCAACGCCGAGGCCGAGGAGGCTCGGGTTCTGGGCGATGAGGCTGAGGAGCCGGCCGAGCCGGTTCCGCTGCTGGAAATGCTGGTCGACGATGACCCCGGGCAGAACGCCGAGGCCGGCCGCGATGGCCGCCATTCGATGCTTCGGGGTCGCCCCGCTCGCCCCGAAGGCGATCATGTGGCTCGACATCGCCGAGGCACCGGCGGAGGTCCCGGCGATGACCGCCCCGTGCCGGAAGCGCTCCAGGACCGCCTCGGCGAGGCGCGTCCCGCCGAGGGTCGAGGAGAGCCGGAGCTGGTTGCCGCCCGTGAGGAAGATCCCCGTCGCGTCGCGGACGGCGCGGGCGAATGTCTCGTCGTTGGCTTGGGCCCGGGTCATGGTGTGGAGTGGGCGAACGGTCCGGACGCCGAGCTCGGAGAAGATCGCCCGGTAGCGTTCGCCGGCCTCGTGGCCGAGGGACGACGCGGTCGAGATCACCGCCACGATCGCGGCCTCGCCGCCGGCCAGGCTCACGAACCGGTTCAGGATGACCCGATCCCGGATCTTGTCCTCCGCCCCGCCGATGATGATGACCGTGCCGTCGCTCATGGTTGCGCGGGAGTATACCGGCCGGCACCGGGCGGCCCAACCGGCCGGCCGGCACCGGGCGGCCCCAACGGCCCTCTAGGCGTATGCCGCCTATGGTTGCGCGGCGGCGGATGCCGCCTGTGGTTGCGCGGCGGCGTCACGCCCCCGCCGACACGACACCCCTAGGCCGACGACCCGCGGGCGCTGACGGCGACCTTGTTTCTGGTCCAATTCCGGCAGGAGCAGCGCAAGGCGATTATCACCCACGCCGGCCCGACGTCTGCCGCACGGCTCCGGACGCGTATGCGGTCGGATTGCGCGGACACCGGAGTTGGACAGGAATCTCGGCCGATCGTGCCGTCTACCGCCGCCCTGAGCGAAGTTGGACCAGGAACCCGTCCAGGGACCCGTGCCACGTCGCGACGGTCGGGCGGGGGCGGGTCGTGGTCGGTCGGGCGGAGGCGGGTCGTGGTCGGTCGGGCGGAGGCGGGTCGTGGTCGGTCGGGCGGAGGCGGGTCGTGGTCGGTCGGGCGGAGGCAGTGGCAATCTGTCAGGCGGGGCCGGTGGCCGTCGGTCAGGCGGGGGCAGTGGCAATCGCGGCACCGCCAGACCGCCTTGGCTCGACGACCGGCCGGAGGAGCAGCGCGCCGAGGGCGAAGTAGACGACCGCCAGCAGGAATGCCGCGCGGGGGCCATCGCCGTAGGTCAGGAGCCCGTTGACGAGATCCATGAGCTTGCCCCCGGTCAGCAGCGAGAAGATGCCGGCCGTCGCGGTCGCGACATTGCTGATCCCCATGTACCGACCCGACGACGCCTTCGGAATGATGTCGGTCATGAGGGCCCAGTCGACCGCGAGGAACATCCCGGACCCGGCGCCGAAGAGGGCGGCCCCCGCGATGACGATCTCGATCGCCGGGGCGACGGCAACGATGAGCATGCCCGTCCCCGCGACGCCGCAGGCCGCGTAGATCACCGGCTTGCGACCGACTCGGTCGGACATCCGGCCGGCCGGGATGACCGTCAGGACGTTGCCGACGATCACGGCCGCGAGAACCGGGAAATTCGCCGCCCCGGCCTTGTCCTGTGGCAGGTCGAAGGTCTGGGCGAAGAAGAACAGCGACAGGTTGATGAGCATCGTGGCGCCCATGAGGAACAGCAGGCGCGAGCTCACCAGCCAGAGGAAGCTGCGCTCCTTGAGGATGTCCGTCGCCCAGGCCTCACGGGCCACCGCGAGCCACGACCGGCCGCCGCGATTGCGGGCCGCCTTGCCCTCGTTGACCCGCCACACGACCGAGACCATCGTCGCCAGCTCGAGGGCGCCGAGCGCCATCAGGCCAAGGAAGAAGTTGTCCGTCGCCACGGCGGCCGAACCGATGCCGAAGCCGACGGCGTTGCCAAGGACCTGGAAGAGGCCCACCAGCGCCGACGCCAGGCCGACCTGCTTCGCCGGGACGAGGTCGGGGACGTAGCCCTGGAACGGGCCCTGGGCGAAGTTGGCGCTGACCTGGAGGAGGGCCATGAACGAGGCCACGGCGATGATCGAGTTCGATGTCGCGATGCCGTACAGGAACACGACGTCGAGGATCGAGCCGATGAAGATGTACGGCTTGCGCCGCCCCCAGCGACTGATCGTGTAGTCCGAGATCGACCCGACCGTCGGCTGGACGAGCGCCGCGATGATCGCTCCGACGACCGTCAGGGCGAAGAGAGTGCTGCCCTCGGATCCGGGCGAGTAGAGCCCGCCGCCCTCCTCGAACTGGATCCGACCGGACAGGATCTGGGAGACGCCGATGAAGATGGACGAGAGGCCCAGCCAGTACAGCGACAGCCGGACCAGGTGCGTCCTGGGCAGGTCTTCGGTCGGCCGATCACCCTGGTCCACGGTCGATGTCGAGTGCGCGAGCTCCATGTCCCCTGCCTCCTCTTCCCGCTCCTTCGCCGGTGCGTTCGGCGATCGGTAGACGCCGATGGGACGCGACCGTCACGAAGCGATCGGCCGACCCTCCGAGTCGAGCGATGCCGTGGTCCGGATGGGCACGAGCCGGCGGTCGGTGGCGCCTGGGGCCGCATATCGGAAGACCGATCGATCGCGCGAGTAGAGCGCGGTCCCGGCGACCCCGATCCGACCAAGGTGAAAGGTGAAGACCGGGTTCTCGCGGTTGCCGGCGTAATGATGCGCGGCGCCATCGGCCGTCAGAACGGCGAGATTCGCCTGGCCGCCGAACGTGTCGTGGAGCGCACCGAGGAGGTGCGGCACCGATTCGCCGTCCCGCCACTCGTCCTCCAGCCAGCGGGCGCCGACCTCCGTGTCCGCCCGACCGCGAATCCGTCCCTGGGCTCGATAGCGGGCCCGCCAGTCACGGTGGAGGAGGAGGTCGCCGTTGTGGCTGAAGGCGTAGCGCCCGGTCGGATCGTCGAACGGCTGCGTGTCGGGCGGGCCGAGGGTCGAGAGCCTGGAGGGCCGCCGGAGGTGGACCAGGGCCGACGTCGTCTCGTGCCGGCCCACGATGTCGCGGACCGGATCGTCGCGAAAGGCGCGGACATCGCGGTGGCTGGCAATCCGCCCGCCCGCGGTGACCCAGGCGGCGCCCCAGCCGAAGCCGGCGATGCCGAACTGCTCGAGGCGCTCGGCGAGCTCCCACAGCTCGTCCAGCCGGAACGGCTTCGCGGCACGGGCCACGAACTGCTCGCACATCGTGGCCGATGATACGTCGGGGCCTGATGGCCCTATCCGAGGACCGGATGGCACGGCACGATCCCGTTGATGGCCGCGTCGAGGCGCCCGGGCGGGACGGGGGTCCGGTTGATCGTCGGGATCGCCGGACCACTTGCGATGTTCGCCCTGCTCTTCGCCCTGTGGCTGACCTCCGATCGGCTGGTCAAGATCGGGCCGCTCGATCGCGGCCTGTTCTTCTGGCTGGTCCTCCTGCCGCTGTGGTGCCTCTCGCCAGCGCTCGCCGCGCTGGGTTGGCGGCGGCTTGGGCCGGGAGTCGACCGCCCCGCTGCCGTCGTGCTGGGCCTCGTGCTGGCGGTCGTGGCGGCAGCCATCCTGTGGTCTGCCGGGACCGCGGACCAGGCCACCTGCGAGCACGGGCCGCGGACGCCGGCCCCGGGCCTGATCTTGCCGATGGGAATCGTGGGCGTGGTCATCGGCAGCGGCTGGGCGTTCTGCGCGCTCGTCGCGTCGTCGCTGATCGCGCGCGGGCGGACGGGTCGCGGGATCGGCCTTGGCGTCGCCCTGATGTTTGCCGCCTTCATCGTCGCGGTCATCGCGACAGGCGCCGTGATCATGGTCGCCGGCGGATGCAATCGCCCACCGGCCTGACCGCGACACCTCGGTTCCGAGGCACCCTCCGGCTTGCCGGAAGGCGGATGATGCGCCCGATGACATTGTCGAGGCGGGTTGAGCGCCGGGCGTTGGCCATCGCAATCGTGGGACCGATCGCCGTCATCGCGATGGCGTATTTCCTGTGGTGGGTGTCCGACCGGATGCTCTACGTCGGTCCGCTCGATCGCGCGGCCTTCGGATGGATCGCCGTGATGCCGACCTGGTGGGTCTCACCGGCGGTCGCAGCGCTCCTGTGGCGGGGGCTCCCATCGCGAGTCGCAACAGGCGTCGCGACCACGATCGGGGTCCTGCTCGGAGCAGCCACCGTGCTCCTGCTCTGGACGTCGATCGGCCGCGAGATGGGCGCGTGTCCGAACGGGCCGAGAACATCGCCTGCTGAGTCAGTGTTGTGGATGCTCCTCGTCGGCCTGGCCATTGGCGGGGGCTGGGCCACCAGTGCCCTCACGGCGTCGTCGATGGTCCGGAGCGGCCAGGTCTGGCGCGGCTTCGGCGCCGGCATCGGCGTCCTCGTGGCCGTCACCTTCATGACGATCGTCGTGGCAAGCCTGCTCATCATGATGTACATGGGCTGCAATCGCCCCTCGTGACCCGCGCAGGCGGGGCGGGGTTCAGCCTCGGATCGTCGACTCGTACTCCGGGAAGTAGCGAGCGATCGCCGGGAGGTCGAAGGCCGGCAGGATCGACCGCGGAGGCTCCCGCCGCAGCAGGAACTCGAATGACCGACGAACGAGATCGGTCGGGTCGCTCGCGCCCCGCGCGAGGCGCTCGAGGTCGGCCCGGGACACGGTGACCTCGTGGCGACTCGGCGACGAGTCCGGCAAGCCGAGCCGTACGGAACAGGTCCAGCCCGTGAGGGTCCGGACGCAGTCGACGTCGATCGCAGTCATCGACCCGGATCCTGACAGCTCGGGCACCAGTAGGTCGTTCGGGGCAGGTCCTTGCCCTGGGCCACAGACCGGATCAGGGTCCCGCAGCGACGGCAGGGGCGACCGGCGCGGCGGTAGACCCACAGCGGGCCGGGTGCGAGCGGCCGCCGCGTCTGAGGGTCCGTCGTCGTCACCCGCTCCGGGCCGCGCCGCCGGGCGGCACTCTCGACGAGGATCCGCCGGGCGGTCGCGATAAGCCGCTCGAGGGTCGGGTCATCCATGTCGGCGACCCGGGCGAACGGGTCCACCTGCTCGATGAACAGCGTCTCCGACTTCACGACGTTGCCGATCCCGGCGAGGGCCAGCTGGTCGAGGAGGGCGACGCCGATCTCGACCTGGACCCGCGACGGGTCACGCAGCCGTCGCCGGGCCTCGTCGCCATCGAACCCGGGCGAGAGGAGGTCCGGGCCGAGCCGGCCCAGCGACGGATGGAGCGCCTCGGCCCGGGTCTCCAGGAGCTCGACCACGGGAGCATCGAAGCAGACGGCGACTGCGCCAGGCACCTCGAGGACCAGGACCGCCCGACCGGGCGCCCGCCGCCACGGCTCGCCGGGCCGGTAGCGGTGCCACGTTCCGCGCATCCGGAGGTGGGTCCGAAGCTCGAGGCCGTTGTCGAACCGGACCAGGAGGTTCTTGCCGATCGCGAGGACCTCGGTGATGACCGCGCCGACGACGCGGCCTACCTGCGGGCCCGGCACCCGGGCCCGGGCCGTCGTCACGGTCCGACCCTCGAGGTGGGGACGGAGGCCCGCCGCGATCCGGGAAAGGGTGTCGCCCTCGGGCATTGGATGGCGCGTCCGACGACGGCCCGCTCGGGTCGCTCAGCGAGCCCGAAGGACGAGGCCGCGGTAGCCGGCGACGAAGCCGCCGGCGACGAGGGCGTCACGATGGGGCGACTGTCCGACCGGGAGGCCGTCGATCTTGGTGACCACCAGCTCCCGATCCCGGCCCTCCCCGACCAGCCGGCGCAGCGCCGGCACGGCCATGGCCGCCACCTCCGGAGCGTCGAACGCCGGCAGCGTCTGGAGGGTCCGGCCGCCGCGCTCAACGTACAGCGCGGCCACGCCGTCCACGAGGACGACCGACGCGCCGGCTGCCCGCTGCAGGGGCCGGCGGTCGTCCTCGCCGCGACGGGGCCACGGGATCGCGGCGCCGTACGGGCTCGCCGGGTCGGCGGCGGCAAGGACGTGGACCGCGGGCGGCTCGCCCCGGTCCGCGGCGGCATCGCGAACCGCGCGCAACCGGTCGATCGCGCCGGCGAGCGCGAACTGAGCCGCGCCAAAGCCCTCGACGAAGTAGCCGCGGCGGATCCGGCCGGCATCCTCGAGGGCCCTGAAGATGGGGTAGATCCCGGCGAACCCGCCCTCCAGGCCCTCGGTCATGACCGCCTCGCGGACGAGGACCCCGTGGCGGTCGAGGAGGGTGAGGGCGACCGCGTGGGCTCGCTCCGTCGACGAGGCGGCGGCGCCTGCCCCGTCCTTGACCAGCGACCAGCGACCGGCGGCTTCCGGCGGCCCCAGGGCCGTCAGCCGCCCGGCCCGCGGCCGCGCCGCGGGCCGGGCGGGTCGCTTCCAGCGGAGGGCCCGCAGCGGGGCGAACGTGTCGTTCGTGACCTCGCCGGCCCAGACGAGGTCCCACAGGGCATCGAGGACCTCGCGGTCGGGGCCGCCGCCCGCTGCGACGTGGAGATCCCGGTAGAAGGACGCCCCGCGCCGGGCCAGGTGCTCCCGGATCCTGTCGTGCCGCGCAGCCGACGGGGGCTCGACCCCATCAGCCGGCCCGACCGGCCGCAACGCCTCTCGCCCGGGCCTGTGCAGGACGATCCGCCCGTCGTCCCGGCCGAGGCTCCCCCGCCCCACCCAGGCCACCTCGCCGAGGGCCCCGAGCTCGTCGAGCAGCCGCGGCTGGTACCCCGGCACCCGGGCCGGCAGGACATCCCGCTCCAGGACCGAGGCCGGGAGCGCGACGCCCGACAGCTGGTCGACGACCTCGGCCAGGCGCTCGAGGGCCGCCGCCCCGCGCAGCGGCGGCGGACCGTCGCCCACGGCCGCCACGCCCTGCCAGGCCGGCAGGAACCGGCCCAGCGCCGCCGGCTCGACCGGCTCGACCTCGTGCCGCAGCCGCGCCAGCGAACGCCGCCGGAGGAGCCGAAGGACCTCCGGGTCGCACCATTCCCGCTCGGTGCCGTCCGGCCGGAACTCGCCGCGGACGAGCGAGCCCCGCTCGGCCAGCCGCTCGAGGGCGTCCGCGACTGGACCCAGCGGGAGGCCCCAGCGAGAGGCCGGCTCGGCCGCCAGGAACGGGCCATGGGTCCGGGCCCAGCGGGCCAGCAGCCCGTCCAGCGCCGCCGCCACCGGGACGAGGAACGCGTCCGGGACGCCGCGCGGCGGCGCGACCCCGACCCCGTCACGGTACCGCCCGGCGTCCTCGATGGCGATCCAGCGGTCCTCGCCGGCGATCCTTGCGATCACCGCTCGGCGACCCCGCCGCAGCTCGTCGAGCCACGCCGCGCCGCCCTCGGTTCCGCCCTCCGTCCCGCTCTCGACCCGGGCACCGACCTCGACCGCGGTCAGGTCGCCGAGCCGCCGCAGGAGGTCGTGGAGCTGGTCCGGCGAGCCTGCGCGGCGGTCCTCGGCCAGGGCCTGCAGCGACAGCTCCAGGTCGGCCAGGGCCTCGGCGTCCAGGAGCTCGCGGAGCTCTTCCTGGCCAAGGAGCTCGCGCAGCAGGTCGCGGTCCAGGGCCAGCGCGCCGGCCCGCCGCTCGGCCAGCGGCGCATCGCCCTCGTACATGTAGGCGGCGACGTAGTCGAACAGCAGCGACGCAGCGAACGGCGAGGCCTTCGCCGTCTCGACCGAGTGGACCGCGATCTCGCGCCGCTCGACGGCGCCGAGGACGCCCCGCAGCGCCTCGAGGTCGAAGACGTCAGACAGGCACTCGCGATAGGTCTCGACGAGGATCGGGAAGCTGCCGTAGCGCGATGCCACGGCCAGGAGGTCGGCCGAGCGCTGGCGCTGCTGCCACAGCGGCGTCCGGGTGCCCGGCCGGCGCCGCGGCAGGAGCAGCGCCCGGCCGGCGTTCTCCCGGAAGCGCGACGCGAAGAGCGCCGATCCCCCGACGCTATCGACGACGAGGTCCTCGACCTCGTCGGCCGCCGGGAAGAGGAGCGCCTCGATCTCGGCCAGCCGGGCGGCGCTCCCGTCACCCTCGCCCTCGGGCAGCCGGACGGCGATCCCGTCGTCCGACCAGATCGTCTGGGCCTCGATCCCCAGGCGCTCCCGCAGCCGATTCTCGATCGCCAGGGTCCAGGGCGCGTGGACGCGGCCGCCGAACGGCGTCAGGACGACGAGCCGCCAGTCGCCAAGCTCGTCCCGGAAGCGCTCGATGACGATCCGGCGGTCGGTCGGCAGGGCGCCGACGACGTCGCGCTCCTCCTCGAGGTAGACGAGGAGGTTCTCCGTCGCGAGCTCGTCGAGGTCGTGGCGCTCCCGGAGCCGGGCCGCGGCCGCTCGCCGGCCCCGATCACCGCGGGCGAGATCGCCTTCGGCCTCGCGGATGAACGCTCCGATCGCCCGCCCGAGCTCGATCGGCCGGCCGATCGCGTCGCCCTTCCAGAACGGGACCTTGCCCGGGACTCCGGGTGCCGGCTCGACGATGACGCGGTCCTGGGTGATGTCGAGGATCCGCCATGAGCTCGCGCCGAGGACGACGACGTCGCCGTGCATCCCGGCCCGGAGCTCGTAGACCTGCTCCTCGTCGAGCTCGCCGACCCGCCGGCCGGGCGTCCCAGCCTCGCCGGCCAGGAAGACGCCGAACAGGCCGCGATCGGGGATCGTCCCGCCCGAGGTCACCGCGACCAACCGGGCGTCGCGCCGGCCCTCGACGACGTCGGTGACCCGGTCCCACACCACCCGCGCCTTGAGCTCGGCGAACTCGTCCGACGGATAGGCCCCGGCGAGCATGCCGAGGACGCCCTCGAGCGCCTCGCGCGAGAGTGTCTCGAAGGGCGCCGCGCGGGTCACGATCTCGAACAGCTCGGCCACGGTCCAGCGATCCATGACGGTCATCGCGACGAGCTGCTGGGCCAGGACGTCGAGCGGGTTGCGGGGCATGACCGTCGTCTCGATGGCGCCGTCGTGCATCCGCCCGACGACGACGGCGGCCTCGAGGAGGTCGCCCCGGAACTTCGGGAAGAGGACGCCCTTCGAGGGCTCGCCGACATGGTGGCCGGCCCGGCCGACCCGTTGGAGGCCCGAAGCCACGCTGGTCGGCGATTCGACGAGGACGACGAGATCGACCGCGCCCATGTCGATCCCGAGCTCCAGGCTGGAGGTCGCCACGAGGGCCGGCAGCCGGCCGTCCTTCAACGCCTCCTCGATCTCGAGGCGCTGCTCCCGGGCGATCGAACCGTGGTGGGCCCGGACGAGGTCCTCGCCGGCCAGGTCGTTGAGGCGGTGGGCCAGCCGCTCGGCGAGGCGGCGGCTGTTGGTGAAGACGATCGTGCTCCGATGGGCCCGGATGAGCTCGAGGATCCGGGGGTGGATCGCCGGCCAGATGCTCGTCCGCATGTCATCGCGCCAGGCCGGTCCGCCCGGCTGGTCCTCGGGCGGCAGGACCTCGCCGAGCCGGCTCATGTCTTCGACCGGGACGACGACCTCGAGCTCGAGGGCCTTGCGGCTGCCGGCGTCGACGATCGTGACGTCACGGCCCGGCCCGGTGCCCCCGAGGAACCGGGCGATCGTCTCGAGCGGTCGCTGGGTGGCCGACAGCCCGATCCGCTGGAGCGGCGGGGCCGCGAGCGGGCGGAGTCGCTCGAGGCGCTCGAGCGACAGGGCGAGGTGGGCGCCGCGCTTGGTCCCGGCGACGGCATGGACTTCGTCGACGATGACGGCCTCGACCCCGCGCAGCATGTCGCGGGCTCCGGAGGTCAGGACCAGGTACAGGCTCTCCGGCGTTGTGACGAGGATGTCCGGCGGGGTCCTGGCAAGCGCCCGGCGCGCCTCCTGGGGCGTGTCGCCCGTCCTGGCCGCGATCGAGATTCGCGGCGGCTCGAGGCCGAGGCCCTGGGCCGCGAGCGAGATGCCGCGGAGCGGAGCCCGGAGGTTGCGCTCGACGTCGTAGGTCAGGGCCTTCAACGGCGAGATATACAGGACGCGGACGCTGCCGGGGGCGGTTCGGCTCGGTGGCGGGGTCGGATGGCGAACCAGCCGGTCGATGCACCACAGGAATGCGGCGAGGGTCTTGCCCGAGCCGGTCGGGGCATGGATGAGCGTGTGGTTGCAAGCGGCGATCGACGCCCAGCCGCCGGCCTGGGCCGGGGTCGGCGCCTCGAACGCGCCCTCGAACCAGGCCCGCACCGGGGCGGAGAACGGTGCGAGTGGATCGACAGCCGGCGCGGGCTCGATCGTCGTCGTCACGGGGCCAGCAGTGTAGCGCCCAGGTCCTGAATCGACCAGATGTTCGATATCCGGAGGGAGCCGGCACGGACGCGCCACGGCACATGGCCCGGGTCGGGCCGAATGGCACGTCCGCGGCGGGAGGTTGGTCACAGGTCGGGTGGCCGGTCAGGCCCGGCCGAGGGGCCGCCGGGCAGGTCCCCGACGATTGACAGTATTGCGAAAGTTTGAGCGAAACGGATCGGCCCGCATCGAGGCACAAGCCCGAGCCGCATGGTCCCGGCCGATCCGCCACGCGAAGGGAGCCCAAGGATGTCGAGCCTCAGGAGATGGGCCACGCCACTGGCCCTCGTGGCAGCCGTCCTCGTCCTGTGGATGGAGATCCCGATCGAGGAGATCCGCCCCGAGACCCTCGGCGGCGACGGCCTCCGGGGCATCGTCACGATGGTCTTCTGGATCCTCGCGGTCGTCGTCGTCGCGCTCCTCTTCGGTGACCGCAACACGGCCGATGCCGACGTGGTCGAGGTCGAGGGCCCGGCCTTCACCCGGTTCCTGTTCAGCAACACCCGGGCCGGCCTGTTCTGGCTGCCGATCCGGATCTTCCTCGGCTTCTCGTGGCTCGAGTCGGGCCTTGGCAAGGCGCTGAACGCCGACAGCGCCTGGCTCGGCGGCGGCACCGCGCTCCGTGGCTATTGGGAGCGCGCGGCCTCGATCCCCGAGGAGGGCCGGCCCCCGATCTCGTTCGAGTGGTACCGCGACTTCATCAATCTCCTGCTGGACAACAACGCCGAGACCTGGTTCGCATGGCTCATCACGTTCGGCGAGATCGCCGTCGGGATCGGCCTGCTCATCGGGCTCCTGACCGGTGTCGCGGCGTTCTTCGGGGCGCTGATGAACATGTCGTTCCTGCTGGCGGGCTCGGCCTCCACGAACCCGGTGCTGTTCACCTTCGCCATCGGGCTCATCCTGGCCTGGCGGGTTGCCGGCTACTACGGCGTCGATCGCTATCTCCTGCCGATGCTCGGGACCCCCTGGCGGGCCAGGGTGTCCACACACCCGCCGGCCCAGACCATCACCTGATCCACCCGTGCTCCGGCGGGCTCCCCCAGCCTCCCGCCGCCGCGAGCTCACTCCCCGACGACGACCCGGGATCCCCCCACCCGGGTCGTTCGTCTGTTTCGCGGTCCAGCGAGCCGAGACGCCCGCAGGTCAGCCGCGGTACGCCGTGATGGCACCTTGATCCGCGGCCCCGATCGGTCCGGCCGGACGCTCCACCTGGAACCCGGCGCCCTCGAGCAGCCGCCGGGCGATCGCCGCCCGGACCGTCCGGGCGAACGGCTCGAGCGGGTCGCGCTCGGCGACCGTGACGGCGGCCTCCCACGGCAGGGCCGCCTCGCCGCCGGGCACGACATGGCGGGCCAGCATCGCCGAGCCGAGGCCGCGCCGGCGGTTGGCCGGCGCGACGCCGATCCCGAGCAGCATCCGCCGGCCTTCCGGCGCGGCGGACACGACCGCCCCGACGACCCGGTCGGCCGCGACGGCGACGCTGACCCTGACCCGATCCGGGCTTCGGAGCGCCGCCAGCACGAGCCGGTGAGCCACGGCCGGGTCGGCCGGCGGGAGGACCCGGTTCGCCAGCCGGAGGCGTTCCCAGGCCGCCGCGGAAACGCTGTCGATGACCTCGACGGCGGCGAGGTCATCGCGTCCGCCGTCATCGGGGGCATCGCCGTGGGCGTCACCGTGGACGTCGCCGTATGTCCGGTCGCTCGAACCCGGATCGGGATCGCGCTGGACCCGCCACCAGCCGAGGTCGGCGGCGGCCCGGACGAGCGCGGGCACGGCCAGCTCGCGGACCAGCCCGGCCGTCTCGACGGCCCGCCGGTCGGCGGCCTGCTGGGCCCCGTCCAGGCGCAGCCCGGCGTTCGGCTCGTCGTCGAGCCACTCCGGCAGCGGCGCCTGGCCGAAGCGCTCGGCCTCGGCGGCCCAGCGATCGCGCCACGCCGCGGGCACCGCCCCGGGAGCCTCGAGGTGCGAGGCCGCGAGCCAGACGTGGGCCCAGGCCCGCGGCACGACCCGGTACGCATCGTAGCCACCGCCGCCGGTGGCCAGCCAGCGGCCGCTCGCCCAGCGGTGGGCGATCGAATGGACGAGGCGGGCCGCCGCGCCCATCGCCGTGGTCGTGACCCGGAGGTTCGCCAGCGGGTCCCAGGCATGGGCGTCGGCGCCATGCTGCGAGACGACGAGGTCGGGCCGGAAGCACGCGGCGACCTCCGGCAGGACCGCGCGCACCGCGGCGAGCCAGCCGGCCTCGCCCGTCCCGGGATCGAGCGGCACGTTGAGCGATGTCCCTGCGGCCTGGCCCTCGCCGAGCTCGTTCACGAAGCCGGTCCCCGGGAACAATGTCCTTCCCGACTGGTGAAACGACAGGGTGACGACCCCCGGATCGTCGTAGTGGATCGCCTGGACGCCGTCACCGTGGTGGACGTCGAGGTCGACATACAGGACCCGCAGCCCGGCCCGCCGGGCCAGGGCGATCGCCAGGGCCGGATCGTCGTAGACGCAGAAGCCCGACGCGCGATCGGGCAGCGCGTGGTGGAGCCCGCCACCGGGATGGACGGCGTGGATGGCGTCGCCCTGCAGGATCGCGGCCAGGGCTCGGATCGAGCCGCCGGCGACCGCCGCCGAGGCCTCGTGCATGCCGGCGAAGGCCGGCGTGTCGCCCGGCCCGATGCCGGCCTCCCAGCCGCCGAGCGGCTGCACCGAAAAGCGCCGGACGACCTCGATGTAGCCGGCGTCGTGGCACCAGCGCAGCTCCTCGTCCGGTGCCGGCTCGGGCGCCAGCTCCCGGATCGGACCGCCGCCCGAGGCGGCCGTCACGGCCCGGACGAGGTGAATACCCGGCCCGAATCGCCGCGGCGTCAGGGGATGCCCGGACCCCAGGTCATAGCGCTCGGACCACGGTCCGAAGACGAGGATGGGGTCCACCACCCGGACGATACCGTCTCGCCCGGCAGGGGTCACCGGAGGCGCCCTGGCGTCGAGTACCATCAGCGCGTGCCAGACCTGCTCGTGGCCCTGCTCATCATCCTTATCATCGTCGTCATCTGGCGCGGTCCCCGAACGCTCCCCCAGATCGGCGCGATGCTCGGTCGCGGCGTCAAGGCCGCCCGCGAGGAGGCGAAGTCGATCCGGGCCGCCGACGAGTCAGACTCCGGGAGGCCGCCGGCCGAATGACCCGGTCGGGCGCCGGCCCGACCCACGGTCGGCCTCCGACGGTCGACGTCGCCGCTGCGATCCTTGTCTTCGGCGGCCTGTTCGGGCTTTCGCAGCTCGCCTTCGGCGACTTCGTGATCACCGGAAGCCTGCCGGCGAAGGACCCGATTCTCGGCGTCGCCCTGATCCAGTACGTGGCGTCGACCGGCCTGGGCCTGCTGGTCCGCCGCGGCCGGCTGTGGTTCCCGGCGCTGAACCTCGCCGCCCTGTTCGCCCTCGTCTACCTGCTGTCGGGGGGTCGGCCTCTCCACGTGCTGCTGGGACTGCTCTACGGACTCGCATTCGGGCTCCTGGCTCGCGACCATCGCTGGTTCGCGACTGAGACGCCAGGGCGACTCCGCCGGCGCGACTGAGGGCCGCGAAAAACGGGGCTGGTCCGGGAGGCCGCTCCGGAGTACCGTTCGGTCGAGGACCGGAAGGGGAGATACATGCGCCGGGGGATCCTTCGCACCGCGGCCCTGATCGTGCTTGCGCTCGGTGCCCTGCTGGCACCGGCGAGCGTGGGCGCGTTCCCGCTGGACACGTGCACGCTCACCGTGACGTCGTACGACGCCGCCGGGAACGTCCTCGGAACCGCCGTCGGCGGCGGGCCCGGTGGCACGCGGGACGATCCGCTCCCGGTCGATCCCGACGGATCCGTCGAGTGGACCGGCACGACCGGTGGCCCGGGCATCCAGAACAGCTCCTACCACGTCGAGATCTACAACATCCCGACGCCGCTCCAGGGATCGTCGCCACGGGATGGCAGCATCCGCTCGAGCTCGCAGGACAGCATCGCCGTCGGCGACGTGCTGCCCTTCTCGGTCGCCGGCGTCGTCTACGTGTCGGGCGAGGTCCTCGTCGAGGGCCAACACTTCTGCGGTGGCTCCGGCTGGATCCGGATCCTCGGCGATCCGGTGGGGACGCCACCGTTCCTGGCCGGAGCGGGGCTCGTGCTCATCGGCGTCATCCTGGTCCTTGGTGCGGCCAACGGCCGGCACATCGTCCGCGGCACGGTCGGCGGCCTCTTCGCCGGGGTGGGCCTGGGGGCGCTCGCGGCGGTCAACGGCATCCTGCCCGTCAACGAGAACACGCCGCCTGCCGCCGTGATCGCGGGCATCCTCGTCGGGCTCCTGACCGGCGCGATCGACTTCGGCGACCTCTTCGGGGGAGGCCAGCCGTCGCCTGCCGCGCCACCACCGACGCCTGCCCCGGCGCAACCGGTCACCCAGGTGTCGGGCGGGGACGCGTCCCCGGCCGGGCCGCCGCCGACCCCGCTCGTGCCCCCCACGGCCCCGGTCGCGCCGCCGGTGGCGGAGGCCTCGCCACCGCCGATGGTCGAGCCACCGGCCGCGCCGCCCGCCCAACCGCCAGCGCCGCCGCCGGCCCCCGAGGCCGC
>JBFMEV010000014.1:0-64929 GCA_040752335.1 Chloroflexota bacterium | reverse complement strand
CTCTGTCGAAGACCTTCGAAAGCCGCCTGCCGCTGGCCGTGTACCTGGCCGGCGCGGCCGGCGCCGTGGCCCTGTCGTTCGTGTTCGTCCTCGTCCGCGATCTCCGCTCCGGGCCGCCGCCGGCGGCGGGCCGGCGGGTCCGGGTCCCGGGCCTGGTCCGGAACGGTCTCCGGGCGATCGGGGTCGTGGCGCTGGCCTGGATCGTGGCCCAGGGGATCCTCGGCGGCGGCTCGGACGCCGAGGTATCGCGGCTCTTCGCCTGGACCTATGGCTGGATCGGGGTGCCCATCGTCTCGGCGTTCGCCTTCCCGATCTGGCTGTGGCTCAACCCGTTCGCGACCCTCCACGACCTGGGCGCCCGGGCGATGCGGGCGGCGGGCATCGGCGGGATCGCGCCGGCGCCCTACCCGGAGCGGCTCGGCCACTGGCCCGCGGCCATCGCGTTCGCCGCGATCGTCTGGCTGGAGCTCGTGGTGGCGGGCGGGGGCTCGCAGACGCTGGCCCAGGTCATCACCGGCTACACGATCTTCACCCTGGCGATGATGGCCCAGTACGGGCGTCGCGCCTGGCTCGAGCACGGCGAGGTCTTCAGCGTCTGGTTCGGGCTCATCGGCCGAATGGCGCCGCTGGCGGCCATTCCCGGCGACGACCGAGCGGTCCGGCGCCGGGACTTCGCGACCGGCCTGCGAGAAGGCGGCTGGAGCGTCAGCGACATCGTCATCGTCGGCCTCGCGACCGGCTCGATCCTGTTCGACGGGCTGTCCCAGACCAAGATCTGGGTCGACGCCGTGGGGCTCCCGGCGGCGCTGCCCCAGACCCTCATCCTGGCGGTCTTCATGGGACTCATCGTCGCCGCCGCGCTCGTCGTGGCCCGCCTCGTTGGCGTCGACGCGACCGCTGCGGGCCTCCTCCCGATCTCCGTGGGCTACCTCGTCGCCCACTACTTCGCCTGGCTCGTCAAGGACGGCCAGCGGATCGTCATCGCGATCTCCGACCCGCTCCAGCAGGGCGCCAACCTGTTCGGCACGGCGTTCTACGAGGCGACCGACGCGTTCCTGCCGGCCGGCCTGGTCTGGACGATTCAGCTCGCCGCGGTCGTCGGCGGCCACATGATCGGGGCCTGGGCGGGCCACGTGGTGGCGGCGGGCCGGGCCGGACGCCAGGGCGCCCTCGCTGCCCGTGAGATCCGGATCCGCCAGGTGCCGCTGGCCGTCGTCATGGTCGGCCTGACGACGCTGACGCTGTGGTCGCTCGGTCAGGCCCTCTTCATCCCGGCGTCCTGACGAGCGCTGGCCCGGCAGACGGCCCCGCCGGCGCCCCGCCGCCATCACCGCCCGACCGGGCTGGCACCCAGTCGGTCAGCGCGCGGACCTCGGAGAGGCGCCCGGCGAGCGCCGGATCGAGGGCCTCGGCCGCGGCGATCGCGGTCTCGATCGCGGTCAGGCAGAGGATCCCCTCGGCGACCGCGGCGTGGCGGATCTCGGCGGCGTCGCGGACCGCCCCGGAGCGCGGCGTCGGCGTGTTGACGACGAGCCGGACCCGGCCATCGGCGATGACGTCGAGGATGCCGCGGCGCTCGGCGGAGACCTCGTCGCCCAGCTTCGCCACGACATCGGCCTGGAAGCCGGTCGCGGCGAGAGCTGACGCCGTTCCGGGCGTCGCGGCGAGCCGGTAGCCGGCCGTCACGAGCGCCGTCGCGAGACGCGTCAGCGTCCCCTTGTCACGGTCCGCGATCGAGAGCAAGGCGACCGGTACCACCGCGCCCTCCCCCACTCCGGCCGGCGGCGGCACCAGGGCCGCACCGCGGAGGGCCTTGGCCATCGCGACCCGCGGGTCGGCGTGGATCCCGATGACCTCGCCGGTCGACTGCATGCCCGGCCCGACCGAGGGATCGACGCCCCGCAGCTTGGCCGTCGAGAAGGCCGGCGCCTTGACCGCCACGAACGGCGGCTCCGCCAGCAGCCCGCCCGGCCAGCCGAGCCCTTCGAGCGTCGCGCCTAGGGCGATCCGGACGGCCAGCTCGACCATCGGGACGCCGGTGACCTTGGAAAGGAATGGCACCGTCCGCGAGGCCCGGGGGTTGACCTCGATGAGGTAGACGCCGTCGTCGCGGACGATGAACTGGGCGTTCACGAGGCCTCGCGCGCCGAGGGCCAGGACGATCCGCTCCATCGTCGCGACGATGAGCCCCTGGTCGCCCTCGCCGACGGTCTGGGGCGGGAAGACCCCGACCGAATCGCCCGAATGGACGCCGGCCCGCTCGACATGCTCGAGGAGACCGGGGATGAGGACCTCGCGCCCGTCGGACACGGCGTCGACGTCGACCTCGATGCCCTCCAGGTAGCGGTCGATCCGGACGGGCCGGTCGGGATCGACGACGGTGGCGATGGCAAGCTGGCGTTCGAGGTCCTCGGGCGAGTAGCAGAAGTCGATCGCCAGGCCGCCGATGACGAACGACGGACGAACGATGACCGGGTAGCCGATCCGCTCGGCCAGGGTCAGCGCCTCCTCGACCGAGTGGGCCATGCCGCCCTCGGGCTGGGGGATGCCGAGGCGGTCGAGGAGGGCCGAGAAGCGAGTTCGCTCCTCGGCCTGGTCGATGGCGTCGAGGTCGGAGCCCAGGAGCGCGACCCCGCCGCGAGCCAGCGGTGCCGCGAGGTTGAGCGGCGTCTGGCCGCCGAACGCGACAAACGTTGGCAGGAGCTCGCCCGCGGGCGAGCTCTCGGCATCGATGACGCTCCGGACGCTCTCTGGATCGAGCGGCTCGAAGTACAGCCGCGTCGAGGCGTCGAAATCGGTCGAGACCGTCTCGGGGTTCGAGTTGATCATGACCGCCGACCAGCCGGCGCGGCGGAGCGTGTCGGCCGCCTGGACCGCGCAGTAGTCGAACTCGATCCCCTGCCCGATCCGGACCGGCCCCGAGCCGATGACGAGGGCTGCCGGCCGGTTCACCGGCGGGGCCTCGGGCGCCGAGCCCGCAGCGGCGTAGGTCGCGTAGAAGTACGGGGTCTCGGCCGCGAACTCGGCGGCACAGGTGTCGACCATGGCGTAGCCGGGGACGAGCCCCAGGTCGAGGCGCGCGGCGCGGAGGGCCTCCGGCTCCACGCCCGCCAGCGTCGAAAGCTCCCGGTCGCCGAAGCCGGCCCGCTTGGCGGTCGCGAGGAGGTCTGCCGCGGCGCCGTCGGAGGAATCGCCGAGCCGGGTGCCAATCGCCTGGACCTCGGCTTCCAGGACGACGTTCCGTTCGAGCTCGGACAGGAACCAGGGGTGGATCCCGGTGGCCACCTGGATGTCGGCCCCTGGCACGCCCCGTCGCAAGAGGGCCAGCACCCGCCACAGGCGGTCGTCGGACGGGGCGAGGAAGCGTCGCAGGACGATCGGGGCGGCGGAGCGCTGGGCGAAGCGGGTCGATTCGCAGGCCTCGCCACGCTCGTCGATCCAGCGGACGACGACGTCCTCGGTCGAGGTCTCGGGGTCGCCGCCGAGGACGGCGGCCAGGTAGTCGACCGTCCCCGCCCAGCCGGGATCCTCGGCCAGCGGCCCGGCGCCGGCCTGCTCCAGGCCGCGGAGGGCCTTGTTGAGGGCGCTCCCGAAGGTCCGGTCGATGGCCATGACCTCGCCCGTCGCCTTCATCTGGCTGCCGAGGCTCCGGTCGGCGGTCGGGAACTTGTCGAACGGGAAGCGTGGCAGCTTCACGACGAGGTAGTCGAGGGCCGGCTCGAAGGCCGCGACGGTCGTCCCGGTCACCACGTTCGGGATCTCGGCGAGGCGTCGCCCGACCGCGATCTGAGCCGCGACCCTTGCGATCGGGTAGCCGGTCGCCTTGGAGGCGAGGGCCGACGAGCGCGAGACCCGCGGGTTGACCTCGATGACGGCGTACTCGGTGGAGTCCGGTGAGAGGGCGAACTGGACGTTGCAGCCGCCCTCGACGCCGAGCGCCCGGATGATCGCGAGGGCTGCGCTCCGGAGGCGCTGGTGGACCTGGTCGGTCAGGGTCTGGACCGGCGCCACGACGATCGAGTCGCCGGTGTGGATGCCGAGCGGGTCGACGTTCTCCATCGAGCACACGGCAATGCAGGTGTCGCCGGCGTCGCGCATGACCTCGTACTCGATCTCCTGCCAGCCGACGAGGCACTTCTCGACCATGACCTGGCCGATGGGGCTGGCCCGGAGGCCGGCGCGGACGCGTTCGCGGTAGTGGTCCTCGGTCTCCACGATCCCGCCGCCGGTGCCCCCGAGGGTGAAGGCCGGCCGGACGATCGCCGGCAGGCCGATGGCGGCGAGGGCGGCGGCGGCGGACGCGTCGCGAGCCGCGGCGGTCGCGCCCTCCACGATCGCCGACGGGGCGTACGGCTGGCCGATCCGGTCGAGGAGGTCGCGGAAGGCCTCGCGGTCCTCGGCCATCTCGATCGCCTGGAGCGGCGTCCCGAGCAGCTTCACGTTGTAGCGTGCCAATACGCCAGCACGGCTCAGGTCCATCGCCAGGTTCAGGCCGGTCTGACCGCCGAGGCCGGCAAGCAGGCCCTCGGGCCGCTCCGCGGCAATGACCGCCTCGATCGCCTCGACCGTGAGCGGCTCGAGGTAGACCGCGTCGGCGACCCCAGGGTCGGTCATGATCGTGGCCGGGTTGGAGTTCACGAGGACCGTCCGGACGCCTTCGGCCCGGAGGGCCCGGCAGGCCTGCGTCCCGGCGTAGTCGAACTCGGCCGCCTGGCCGATGACGACCGGCCCGGAGCCGATGATGAGGACGGACGCCGGCTTCCCGGCGCGGGCCTCGGTCATGCGATCCCGGCGGCCCGGCGGGCCACCGCGACGAAGCGGTCGAAGACCGCGAGGGCGTCCAGCGGCCCGGGCGATCCCTCGGGGTGGTACTGGACGGTTTCGATCGGGAGCTCCCGGTGGCGAAGCCCCTCGACGGAACCGTCGTTGAGGTTGACCTGGCTGACGCGGAAGCCGGACGCTGCCGGTAGCGAGTCGCCCACGACCTGGACCTCGTGGTTCTGGGCCGTCACCTGGACGAGGCCGGAGTCCACGTCGCGGACCGGATGGTTTGCCCCGTGGTGGCCGAACCGGAGACGGGTCGTCTCGGCACCGGCGGCCCGGGCCACCACCTGGTGGCCGAGGCAGATCCCGAGCAGCGGACGTCCGTCGTCGATGACCGCCCGGGCGAGGGCGACCGGGCCGTCCAGGCGGGCCGGGTCGCCGGGGCCCGGCGACAGGATCACGCCATCGATATCCGGGCCCAGCGCGATCGATGGCGGGATCGTGTGGGGCAGGATCCGGACCCGGACCCCCCGCCGCCGCATCGCGGTGACGATGTTCGTCTTGAGGCCATAGTCGACGATCGCGACGAGCGGGCCGCCGTCCTCGGGTCGGCCGACGTCCACGATCGACGACGGCGACACCTGGCCGACGAAATCCTGGTCCTCCCAGCGCGGAACCGCGTTGGCCGCCGCGATGGCGGCCGCCGGGTCCAGCGCGCCCGGCTCGAGGATGATCCCGCGGAGGCTGCCGTTCGCCCGGAGGTGGCGGGCGAGGGCTCGCGTGTCGACCCCGGCGACGGCCGGGATGCCGTGGCCCCGGAGCAGGGCCGCCAGCTGACGGGCATCGTCGAGCACGGCAGCCGTGGCGTTGGCGACCACGAGCCCGCGGAGCCACGGCCGGAGCGATTGGTCCTCGGCGAGGAGCCGCCCGTAGTTGCCGATGAGCGGGTAGGTCATGACCACGACCTGGCCGGCATACGAGGGGTCCGTGCAGACCTCCTGGTAGCCGGTCTGGCTGGTGTTGACGACGAGGTCGCCGCCCGCGGCCGCCGGCGCCCCGAAGGCGACGCCCGGGAAGATCGAGCCGTCCTCGAGGGCCAGCAGCGCCGACCCGAGATCCCCGATCCGGGGGTCCACGACGGCGCTCGGCCGGGGCGGCGGCGGTGCGATCACGCGGACATGGGCCGGTCCGGAGCGGGGTTCGGAGGGATGGCGGTTGCGCCCGGTCGCGGGGCGCGGCGAAGTCCGCCGCCGATGGAGCTGAGCGCAGCCATCGAGCCTCCTTCCCGGCCTCACGGGACCGGTTCGCCGGCCTCACGGGACCGGCCTCCAAGGGTGGTCGAAGGGTAGCACGGGAGCGGCCGCGAGATGGCTCCGGGGAGGCCGCGAAACCCCACCGTAGGCGGGCCGAACGTCACGTGACGGCGGTGCCACCGCGTCGTACAGTGCCCAGGCCCCCCGGTCGATCAGCCGCCACCACGCGTGTCACGCTCGAGGTCATCGCCCACCATGCGTCGACGATTCGCTCCGTTCGCCTCCCTCCTGCTCGCCGTCACCGCGATCGCCGCCGCCTGCGGCGGCTCGTCGGGCGGCGATCCCTACGACCTCCTCTACAAGGCCATCGAATCGGATCGCGACCCGGTCCAGGTCAACGTCGGCTTTGCCATCACCGACGGCCCGACCTCGATCGTGATCGATCCGTCGCAGGTCGGCGTCGTCATCGACAAAGCCGGCGCCAAGGGCGCGGTTCACGTCGCGATCCCCCTGGCGTCGCTCGACATGAACCCCGCGGACCTCGCGGTGTTCGGCTTCATCGGCGATTCGATCGACTTCGACCTCGTCTACGACGGCGACGCCGTGTACGCCCGGAGCGCCGTCGCCGGGGCCCTGCTCCAGACCGTCCTGGCCCAGACCGGCGAGCTGCCCGACGGCGACCTGGGCGGCTGGCTGCGCCTGGGCACGACCGCCGAGCTCGAGAGCCTGGCCGAGCTGCTGAGCGGCGGCGCCGCGATCCCGACGGCCACGATGCCGCCGGCCGCGAACGCCGGGGAGCTGAAGGCGACCCTCGAGGGCCTTGGGATCACCCTCAAGAACGAGGGCCGCCAGGACCGGAATGGCGTGGACGCCAACCACATCAGCGTCGGCCTCGACGTCGACAAGCTCCTGGCCAGCGACTACCTGGACGCTGCGGGCGCGGCCGAGATCGAATCGGCCCGGAGCGCTCTCGAGCAGGTCGAGCTCAAGATCGACCTGTGGCTCGACGCCTCGTCGGGCCACCTCGCCGAGGTCGACGTCAAGTTCGCGTCGAAGACGGACAGCTCGCAGACGGGCGAGCTGACGTTGCGCTTCCGCGATCCGGATGGCTCGATCTCGACGGACGCGCCCGATGATTTCGTGGAGCTGCCGATCGAGTCGCTGGTCGAGTCGCTGATGGGCGGCGGGTTGCTGGGCCTGTGAGGCGGTAGCTCGGCCGCTACGTCGCGCTGCCCGGCGGCGGCACGTCGCCGGCGAGGCCCAGCCGGTGGGCCGTCGCCGCCGCCTCGGTCCGATGGTCCACCCCGAGCTTGGCCATGATGTTCGAGACGTGGACGCTGGCCGTCTTACGGGTGATGAACAGGGCCTCGCCGATCTGCTGGTTCGTCCAGCCGGCGGCGACGAGCCGGAGAACCTCGACCTCACGCTCGGTCAGGCCCAGGGCGGCCGCAGTGCCGCCGTCCGCGCCGACGGCCGCACCGGTCGCCGCAGCGTCGCCGGCCGGCCCGGCCGGCTCCGCGAGCTCGATTCGGGCCTGGCGCGCGAGCCGCTGAACCAGGCCGAGGAGCGGCGTCGCCCGGAGCGATCGAGCGGTATCGGCGGCCGAGGCCAGCGCCGCCGCCGCGTCGCGTCGCGGGCCGCCGGCGGCCAGGATCGCGGCGGCGGCGCGGTAGGTGGCGTAGGCGGCCGGGTAGGGTCGCTCGGCGGCGGTCCAGGCAGCCGCGACCTCGGACCACGCGCCCGGGGTGTCGGATCCCGCCAGGCGTGATCGCTCGGCGGTGATCAGCCCGAGGAGCGCCCGGCCGCGGGCCGAGCCCTGGAGCAGCTCGCGGGCGGTGTGGACCGCCACGTCCGCCGCCCCCTCGATCCGGGCGACGAGCGCGGCCAGGGCCGCCCGCTCGGCGTCCGTGGCCCGGGTCCCGATCGCCGTGGCAGCGTCCGCCTCGGCCCGCAGGACGATGGCCGCGAGCCAGGCGAGGGACGGGTCCGGTGGCCCCGGCTTCTCGGCCAGGGCGATTCCCTCGCTCCCGATCGCCCGGACCTCGGCCAGGCGACCCTCCCACATCGCGAGCTCCGCCTCGGCCGCCAGGAGCGGGCTCCGGAATTCGGTACCTCCCAGGCGGTCGTCGATGTCGCGGGCCCGGCGCAGGAGACGGCCGGCCTCGGCGAGCTCGCCCCGGGCCGCCAGGAGGCGGGCCCGGTTCGTGGCCAGCCACAGCTCCGCTCGGTCAGTGGCGCCTCGGCGGAGGCCCAGGGCGGTGGAGGTGTCGGCGTCGTCCCAGCGCCCGAGGTTGAACTCGGCCCGGGCCCGGAAGCCGAGCAGCAGCCCGCCGTACGTCCGGGCGACCCCAAGGCGATCGGTCGTGGCATAGCCGGCGGCGGCCGCGGCGAGCGACGCCGCCGACTGCCCGATCCGGTCGAGGAGCGAGGCGAGGTTGAAGGCCGCGAGGGCCATCCCCTCGACCGAGCCGATCCGCTCGGCGATCGCCTGGGCTTCGCGGAACCGCTCGAGGCCGGTGGCGGGGTCGCCCAGGACCGCGAGCGACCAGCCCAGGACCCCGAGCGCCAGGGCCTCCTCGCCGGGCCCGCCCGCAGCGCGGGCGACCTCCATGGCTTCCCGGGCC
This sequence comes from Chloroflexota bacterium, assembly GCA_040752335.1. Lineage (GTDB taxonomy): Bacteria > Chloroflexota > Limnocylindria > Limnocylindrales > CSP1-4 > UBA5189. The sequence continues at coordinate 56,288 of JBFMEV010000014.1, read as the reverse complement.
TCGCTGGCGGCCCCCTCGTAGTCACCTGCGTAGAGACGGATCCCGGCGTGCTGGGCCAGGGCCCGGGCCCGACCGACGCTGGGCACCTCGCGGGGCAGGAGGCCAAGGGCGACTTCGACCGCCGCCGCCGCTGCGCCGCGATCGCCAGATTCCCAGAGGTACCAGCGCAGCCGGTCGTGGAGGTGGCCGGCGCGCTCCGGATCGGCCTGCGGGTCGACGAGGGCGACTGCAGCCTGCCCGAGCTCGATGGCGTCACGGTAGGCGCCCGCCAGGACCGCGGCGTCTGCCGCGTGCTCCAGGAGCACATCGCGAGCGATCCCGAGCGCGGCAGCCGCTGCCGGCGCGGCCGTGGCGAGCTCACCGGCGCGGGCCCACAGTCGCGTGGCTTCGGCGAAGGCGTACACATGCTCGGCAGCCTCCGCGGCCCGGATCGTGGGCTCCAGGGCTCGATCCGGGCGGCGGGCCGCATCCCAGTGGCGGGCGATCTCGACCGGCGCCACGTCGAGCTCGGCGCCGGCCGCGGGATCCGCGAGGCGCGCCTCGAGGGCGGCGGCGAAGCGCGCGTGGAGCGCCGTCCGCTCGGCCGGCATCAGCTCACCGCGGACGACTTCCTGGAGCAGCCCGTGACGAAACTCGATGGCAGCACCATCGCGATCCTCGTCGCGGCCATCGTGCCGGCGGTCCCTATCGCTCCGACCGTCGCGACTGCCTCGGCGAACGAGGATGCCGCTCGCGACCGCTTCCCGGAGGGCATCGGCGAGGTCGCGGACCGGTATCGCCAGGACGCCGGCGAGCAGCTCATCGTCGATCCGGCGCCCCGCCGCTGCAGCCGCCCGCAGGACGCCCCGGGCCGGCTCCGAGAGCGAGGCCACGCGGGCCACGAGGACGTCGCGCAGGACCGGCGGCATGTCGCCATCGAGGTCGCCGCCGAGCTCGCCGCCGGGAGCGTGACCGTTTCCAGACCCGGCGAGGACCAGCTCCTCGACGTAGAAGGGGTTGCCGTCCGAGCGCGCGAGCAGCCGGTCGACCGCGGTCGGATCCGGGGCTGCTGCGAGGAGTGCGGCGACCTGGGCTTCGACCTCGTCGCGACCGAACGGCCCGAGCTCCATCCGATCGACGTGCTCCTCGCGCTCGAGCTCGGCGATGAAGGCGAGGTTGCCCACGGCCGCCCCCTGGGCATCGGTGCGCAGGGCAAGGGCGATCAGGACCGCGTCCCCCCGGAGATTCCGGACCAGGAAGCCGAGCAGCTCGCGCGTGGACCGGTCCGCCCACTGGACGTCCTCGATCTCGATGACCAGCGGGCGGGACGCGGACAGGCGCTCGAAGACGCCGAGGACGAGCTCGAACAGGCGAGCCTGGGCGGCCCGGTCGAGCTCGGCCGGTGCGGGCACGTCGGCTGCCCGCAGCGCGAGCTCGGGGATGAGCCTCGTCAGCTCCGAGCGCCCGGGACCCAGGAGCGCCGGCAGGCGCTCGGCCGATGTCGTCCGGACAAGGTCTCGGAGGATCTCCACGAACGGCGCGTACGGAACGGCCCCGTCAGCGGTCTCAAGGCAGGCTCCCTGGAAGCTGAGCGCGCCGTCCCCGACCGCGATCTCGGCGAACCGATCGAGGAGGCGGCTCTTGCCGATCCCGGCCTCGCCGGCGACCACGATCGCCCGGCCGTGGCCGGTCGCGACGTCGTCGAGCAGACGCCGGAGGCGCGCGAGCTCGATCCCCCGCCCCACGAATGTCCGACGCCCCAGGGCCTCGACCACGGCGCGGGCATGATACCCGCGCCTCGCGGTCGTACGAAGCCACGGTTCGTGCCGACAGGCGACGATCGGGGCCTGTCCCGGGGCCTATCCCGGGTCGAACAGATGGACGTCGGCCAGCGGATCCGCCCGACCGTACCGGGAGCCGCCGACGACCAGGATCCGGCCGTCGGCGAGTCGTGTGGCCGTGGCGCCGAAGCCATGTTCCGTGTTGCCGACGACGCGTCCTGCAGCATCGCCGGGGTCGAGCTTCGCAACGGCCCCCAGTCCGTCGACGAAGACGAGACCGTCATCGCGAGCCCGAAGCGCGGTCGGCCCCAGAAGAAGTTCGACAGGGGCGGCCTGGCTCCAGGTGCCCGTCATGGGGTCGAAGCGCTCGGCGGTGACGGCCTCGGGTCGGCCGCCCACCACCACCACTGTGCCGGCGACCTCGAGGACCGCCCCGTGTCCGGAACGCGCATCTCGCATCGACGACACATTCGTCCACGTATTGGTCGCTGGATCGAAGATCTCGGCCGAGGCCAGGGCCGGGCGGGGATCATTCGCCGAGCTCGATCGCCCCCATCCTCCGACCACCAGGATCCGCCCGTCGGCGAGGCGGGTCGCGCTGTGCTCGGCCCGCGAGACCGTCATCGGCCCGACGGGCGACCACGCGCCCGAGGCGGAATCGTAGAGCTCTGCCGAGCCGGACGGGCCTTCCGGCAGGGACGAGGCGTCGCTGATCCAACCGCCGATGACAAGGGCCCGGCCATCGATCAGGGACACGATCGCGAAGGCCGCGCGACCTGTGGCCAGACTCGACGTCACCGTCCACTGCTCCGTGACCGGATCGAAGAGCACGGCCGCTCCGGACCCATCGACGACGAGCACCCGGCCGTCGGCGAGCAGCGTCGCATCGTGGTCGGCCCGCCCGGAGCTCATCAGGCCCGTTTTGCGCCACGTCTCGGTCAGTGGGTCGTAGAGCTCGGCGGATGCCAGCACTACGGACCGGTCCCGACCACCTGCCACGAGGACGCGGCCATCGGCGAGCAGCGTCGCGGTGTGGTCCGAGCGACCGTCGACCAGATGCCCGGCGGCGCTCCAGCCCGACCCTGTCGGATGAATCTCCGATGGCGGCCGCGGAGCTGCGAAGCCGATCTGCAGCCGCACGACCACGAGGTTTCCGGCCAGCATCCCGAACGCCAGGAACAGGCTCGCCAGGGCGATGGGAACGGTGGCGTTCCGGCCGCCACGGACCAGCACCGCAACCGGGCCGACCGTGAGGACGACGCCGACGCAGCCGATGAACACGAGCCCGACGGGAGATAGGCCTGCAGAGATGCCGACGCCGAACCCGACCACGACCAATGGCTGGAGCGCGCCGAGCCCGAGGCCGGCTACGAATCCGGCGGTCGTCGCGGTCCAGCGGGCCACTTCCGAATCCGGGCGCTCGGGATCGCCCTCCCTGCCGATCGCCACGGCATCACGCCGGGCTGTAGCCCGCGAGCCCGAGCCGGTCGCGGACCTTGGTCCGGGCTCGGCAGAGCAGGGTCCTGGTGGCTCCGGCGGTCCGACCGATGGAGGCAGCTATCTCGGGGCCGCGATAGCCCTGCGCCGCGAGGATGAGCGCACCGCGGTCGTCGGACGAGAGCTGGGCGAGGACTGCTCGAAGCGCCTCGTTGAGCTCGGCTTCGACGACCTGCGCCTCGGGGCTCGTGGGGCCGTCCGGATGGGGCAGCTCGCCGGCGCGGCGGTCAACGACCGACAGGTGCCGGCCGCGGCTCGTCGCCAGGTTACCGGCGACGCGGTGGAGCCAGGCACCCGCGTCAATCGGGGTCCGGCCGGCCTCGACCTCGCGGGCGAGTCGCAGGAAGGCCTCCTGGACGAGGTCCTCGGCGACGTCGGCGTCGCGAGTGATGACCGTCAAGCGGCGGACGAGCGGTCCGCGATGGAGCTCGTATGCCGCTTCGACGATGATGCCGTTGGATGGCTGCATCCCGTGGTTCCTCCCTCGCGCCGGGCTGTCCGGCTCGAGGACCACGGTCTGGCTAAGGCGACCAGGAACGGATTGGGCGGCAGCCCAATCTTCGGTCGCAAGAGGACACCATTCTCTTGACCCCGGAACGCTGACGCTCGACCCGCCCCGATCCACCTCGCCCCGCCCTCCGGGACGCCACGTCGCGCACGGGCCATCGTTCGCGCCACCGATGCGACGCCGGCTCCACTCCGCGTCGTCGCCCTGCTGGAGCGAGGGTACGCAACCGTGGCGGCCGCGCCAGAGCCGTTCGGCCTGCTCACAGAACGCGAGCGACCCCTCCGCGTTCCGGAGGGGTCGACATCGGGCGTCTCAGGTGGTGAGCCCGGAAGGACTTGAACCTTCAACCCGCTGATTAAGAGTCAGCTGCTCTGCCATTGAGCTACGGGCCCGCGACCCGGGAGGATACCGCAACCCGGCCGAGATCGGGTCTGGGTCGGCTCAGGCGCGCCCGACGAGCGGGATCCGCTGGCCGCTGACGGCGGCGGCCTCGGGCGAGGCCAGCCAGGCGAGCGCGGCGGCGATCTCGTCGGGCCGGGTGTGGGTCGGCTTCTCGTCGCCGATCGTTCGGACGAGGATGACGTTGGCCGTCGCGGTCGTGCCGGCGAGCTCCTTCGCAAGTGTCAGGGTCAGCGTCTCCACGGCCCCCTTCGAGGCGGCGTACGGCCCGATGTTCGCGACCGGCGCGCCGGCGAGCGGCGTGGAGATGGTCACGATCCGGCCCTGCTCGGCCGCGCGGATGTCGGGCAGGAATGCCCGGAGGGTGTGGAACGTCGACCAGAAGTTGAGCTCGAAGAGGTCCCGCCAGAGGGCCGGGTCCGCGTCCTCGATCGAGGTCCCGCCGGCGTAGCCACCGACGAGGTGGAGTAGCACCGCTGGTGCCCCGAGGCGCTCCCGGACGGCGGCCGCGGCCACCTGGGCCCCGGCCTCCGACGAAAGATCGACGGCGATCCCGGCGTGACGGCCCGGCCCACCGGGCAGCGTCGCGGCGAGGGCCGCGACCGCCTCGCCGTCGCGGGCGAGCAAGGCCAGGCGGTCCCCCGCCGCCGCGAACCTCGCGGCGACGGTCGGCCCGAGCTTGCCGGTCGCCCCGGTGACCACGACCACCCGCTCCGCCATCCCGCGCCCGCTCCCGTCTCGCTCTGTGCTCCGCCGGCTCCGACGCCGGAAGGGTACGTCAGCCGGCCCGGAGCGCCTCCGTCGGTGGCGTGGCCGAGGCCCGCAGGGCGGGGTACAACCCTGCCGCCGCGCCGATTGCCAGCGCCCCCAATGGGCCGCCGAAGAGGGCGACCAGCGGTACGGCGAGGGTCCAGCCCTGGCTGCCGGCGTAGACCGCCGCGGTGACGACCCCGAGCGCCACGCCGACCAGCCCGCCGAACCCAGCGAGGAGCGCGGCCTCCGTCAGGAACTGACCGGCGATGTGGCCGCGGGTCGCGCCAAGGGCCCGCCGCAGGCCGATCTCCGGGCGCCGTTCCAGCACCGCCATGAGCATGACATTGGCAATCCCCAGGCCGCCCACGAGGAGGGCCACGGACCCAAGCCCCAGGAACAGCCCAGTGAAGGCCACCGCGGCGGCGGCCTGGGCCTCGAGGGCCTCGGATGGCCTCGAGACCTCGACTTCCTCGGGGTTGCCGGGGTTGGCGGTCGCGGCCAGGACCGAGCGGACGTCGTCGATCGCCGCCGGGTCGGCCCGGACGTAGACCGTGGTCGGGTTGCCGGTCGCCGCGAGCAGCTCGGCCGCGATCGCCTGGCCGATGTAGGCCGACCGATCGACCTCGGGCGTCAGCGGCGCCGGCTCGAGGATCCCGACGACCACGAACCAGTGGCTGCCGATGTAGACCAGTCGCGGGTCGTCGAGGTCGGACAGCCCGAGTCGGGCCGCCGCCGTCGAGCCGAGGACGACCGCCGCGTACGCCGCGATCGCGGTGTCGAGGAAGCGTCCGTCGGCGAGCTCGAGATCGAGCGTCTCCGGCAGCGACAGGTCGACGGCGTAGACCGAGATGCCGCCGGTCTGGTTCGATGAGATCAGGTCGGTGCGGCGGACGATCGTCGACAGCCCTTCGACCCCGGAGACGTCCGTTACCGGCCCGATCCGGGCGATCATCGGGATCGATTCAGGTGGCAGGCTGGCCGCCTCGCCACCGAACGTCTGGCCCGGCGAGACCGTCAGGAGGTTGGTCCCCAGCCGATTGAGGACCGCCAGGAGCGAGGCCCGCGACGACTCCGACACCGCCAGGACCGCGACCATGGCCCCGATCCCGATCGCGATCCCGAGAGCCGTGAGGGCAGACCGGAGCCGCCGCGCGGCGAGGCCTTCGAGCCCGATCCGGACGACGTCCGCCAGCCCCACCCGGGTCGGCCGAAGCTCGACCGCGTGGCCGGGTGCGGGCAGCTCCAGGGTGGCGCCGGTCATGCCGACCACCGCGACGGCTGATCGGCCACGATCCGGCCGTCGAGCAGCTCCACCTGCCGCGGGAAGGCCGCGGCGACATGGGTGTCGTGGGTGATGACGACGATCGTCGTCCCGTCGTGGGCGTGGAGCTCCGTCAGCAGGGCGATGATCTCTTCGCCGGTCACCGAGTCGAGGTTGCCGGTCGGCTCGTCGGCGAGGACGAGGGCCGGCCGGCCGACGAGCGCCCTGGCGATCGCGACCCGTTGCTGTTCGCCGCCCGAGAGCTGACCGGGTCGATGACCGCGCCGATGCCCCAGTCCCACCCGGTCGAGGGCCTCGGCCGCCGCCCGGCGCCGCTCGTGGCCGGGCGTGCCGCGGTAGACGAGGGCATCGGCGACGTTGTCGAGGGCCGAACGGCCGGCCTGGAGATGGAACTGTTGGAAGACGAAGCCGATCATCAGGGCCCGCAGGGCCGAGAGGCGTCCATCCGACAGCCGGGCGGTCTCGTGGCCGCCCAGGACGACGGACCCGCCGGTCGGCCGGTCGAGGGTCCCGATGACGTGGAGCATCGTCGACTTGCCGGAGCCCGACGGCCCGACGATCGTGGTGAGCTCGCCGGCGTGGATCCGGAGGTCGACCCCGCGGAGCGCCTGGACGGGCGGCTCCCCGGGATACTCCTTGGTCACGCCGGCGAGCTCGACGACGGCGCTCATGGGACGACCACCGTCATGCCCTCCTCCAGGCCGTCGCCCCGGATCTCGACGATGCCATCCTGGAACAACCCGGCGTCGACGGCCAGGTAGTGGGTCGAGCCGTCGTCCTCCACGACCTCGACCGCGTAGCCGCCCTCGAGAAGAGCGAGCAGCGCGCTCACCGGGACCGTCAGGACGTCCTCCCGGACCGCGCCCACGACATGGACCGTCACCGGCGCGGCGTCGAGGTCCGCCACGGCCGTTGGATCGTCCGGCGCGATCGTGACGTCGAGGGTCGACTCGCCGCCGCCACCCGGGGCCCCGCCACCCGCCGTCGCGACCCGCCCGACGCTCGTGACCGTGCCCGCGGTCCGGGTCCCGTCGGGCAGCTCGATCTCGACGCTCGCCCCGGTCGGCAGGAGATCGCGGTCGGAGACGCCGAGGTCGACGGCGACGACGCGGTCGGTCCACGAGGCCTGAAGGATCGCCTGGCCGGGACCGAGCTGGCCGCCGACCCGGGCGAGCGTGCCGGTCACCCGGATCGCCTCGGGCAGGAAGACGACCTCGCCCAGGCCGAGCGTGCCGTCGATCGGCAGGTAGACCTGCTTCTGGAAGGCCTCCACCGCGGCGGTCGTGTCGGCGTCCCAGGTTCTATCCGGCGTCATGTCCCCGAACAGGCCCATGGTCGCCAGGTTCTCCTCGAGCTGAAGGATGTCGAGGCCGTCGTCGATGTCCGGACCGAGGGTCCGCCACGCCGGCCGGAGGCCGTACAGCAAGACGGCCGACATCGCGCCGCCGTTGAGCTCGACGAGTCGATCGCCGCGCTCGAGGATTACCCCGACATCGGGCAGCAGCGTGACCGTACCGCCGGGGCCGCCGGCTACCTGGAAGTCGCCGTCATAGCCGAGGGTCCCGTCGAGCTCGTCATCGACCTCAAGGGTCCGGCGCTCGACCGTCGCGGTCTCGGGCGGCGGGCTCGTCTCCGCGTCCGCCGCGCCCACCGTGCCCGGTCCGCCGAGCGGGACGAGGCCCGACCACGCAGCCGCCGCCACCCCCGCGATGGCGACGACGGCGAGGCCTCCGACGATCGCAGCCCGCCTCATCGGACGTCGTCCGTCCGGGGATCGGGGCCGAAGCCCGGCAGGAGCTCGCGGCAGGCCTCCTGGGCGGCCTGGAAGTCCTCGTCGTTGGGGTCGAAGGCCGGGCCGTCGCCGGCCTGGCCGTCGTCGTCGCCGCCGGCGCCGGGGCCGACCCGGATGAAGCCGCCGCCCCCGCCGAACTGTGGATCCGGGACGTCGATGCCATGCTCGCGCATGCACTCCGCGAACGCCAGGATCCTCTCCTCGTCCTCGGGTGTGAGCTCGCGACCGCCCGGCCTAGCGAGGCCGGCGCCCGGCAGGAGCTCCCGGCAGGCCTCCTGCGCCGCCTCCATCGTCTCGCGGTCGATCTCGCCGATGTTGCCGCCGGCGCCGATCGTGACCCGCATGTTGCCGTTCGAATCGATCTGCGGGTCGGGCATGTCGATGCCGTGGTCGCGCATGCACTCGGCGAAGGCGAGGGCCGCCTCCTCCGGGTCGACGCTGGGGGCCGGGGTCGCGTCGCCGCTGGCGGCCGGATCGGCGGATTCGAGCGTCGCGACGCCCGGGCCGGCCGAGCCGCCGCAGGCCATCGCGACCAGGGCGACGACGAGCGTGGCGGCGAGGAGCGGCAGCGAGACCAGCGGCTGGCGGCCGCGGAGCTGGCGGGCCGGCATGGGTGAACCTCCGAGAGCGCTGCGCGAACTGTGCGCGGCTCGGTGATACCGCCCGCTCCCTGAAGGCTTTCTGAAGTTCTGGCCAGGCCGTCCCTCGTCGCCGCGACCCGCGCAACGCCGGGCGCTGGCGTTGTGAGGCTGGTTCATCAACCGGGAGGGTCCCGCGCTCGGCCGGTGCGCCAGGCATGGGCAAATCGGCTGCGGTGGCGAACGGCCGAGCACGCGTGCGTGGGAGCCGATGAGCCACGCTCATAGCGGACCGACGGGCTTATTGGACTGCGAGGCGCGCGCTGACCTCAGTCGCCGCCGCGTCGGAGGGGCAGCCGGGCGACGAACCGGGCCCCGCCCTCCGGCCGGTTGGCTGCCTCGATCGTGCCGCCATGGCCCTCGACGATCCAGGTCGCGATCGCGAGGCCCAGGCCGGTCCCGCCGGAGGGCGCGTTCCGGGCTCGCCAGAAGCGATCGAAGACGTGTGCCAGCTCGGCTGCCGGGATGCCGGGACCGTTGTCGGCCACGATCAGCTCAGCCTGGCCCTGGCCCTCGATCGCCCCGACCGAAACCTCGACGGTCCCGCCCGGCCGGCCGTGGCGGATGGCGTTGTCGACGAGGATCGCCGTCAGTTGAGCGAGGCGTCGGGCGTCACCGGTCACGAGGGTCGGTGCGGCCGCCAGCGACAGCCGGACCCCGGCGGCCTGGGCCATCCCGGCCAGCTCGGCTAGGGCGTCGGCCACGACCTCGCCGAGGTCGACCGCGGCCCGTTCCAGGACGAGGGCCCCGGAATCCGCCCGGGCCAGAAACAGCAGGTCGTCCACGAGGGAGCCCAGCCGGGTCGCCCCGGCCTCGATGTCGTCGATCGCCGGATGCGGCGGGTCGGGCGAGCCGACCGCAGCCTGGCGCAGCTCCTCGACGCCCGACCTGACGATCGCCAGCGGGGTCCGGAGCTCGTGGCTGGCATCCGCGGCGAACTCGCGCTGGCGGGCCAGCGAGTGGCGGATCGGAACGAGCGCCCGCCCGGCGTAGAACCAGCCGACGGCGAGGGCGGCGGCAAGGACGGCGAGCCCGCCGAGCGTCAGAACGCTGCGTAGCGTTGCGAGGGTCTCCTCCTCGGCGACCCGGTCAGCGAAGACCTGGACGACAAACGTCTCGCCGCCAAGGACGAGGGGGACACTGAGGATCCGGCCTGGGATGTCGTTGACCTCGACCTCGCGGATCGTCGTCTCGCCGGCGAGCGCCGCCTCGTAGCCCGCCTGGTCCGGCAGCCCGACCGAGCCGAGGGCCTCGGCTCGGCTGCCCTCGATGGCCGGGACGTTGGAGCCGAGGATGACCGCGGCGGTCCCGGACGTCGCCCCGCCGATGACGAAGCCGACGTCCGAGGGGACCGTGGCGATGGGCCCGCCGGACGGGACGCCCGGTGGGAGGGTGATCGGGCCACGCTCGACGAACGACTGCATGAACGCGGCCCGCTCGCGGAGCTTTGCCTCGGCGGCTGTCGAGAGGGAGGTCGACACGGCGACGTTGAGGGCCAGGCCGAGGGCGGCGAGGACGACGAGGGTCGAGCCGCCGCTCCAGGCGAGGAGCCGGATCCGCGTGTCGCGGAGGAGCCGGCTCTCGCGGGTTGGCCTGGTCATGGCAGTGCGACGGGCTCGGTGGGCTCGGGCCGGCGGGCGTCACCGGCCAGGCGGTAGCCGGTGCCGCGTGCGGTCTCGATCCGGGCGCCCCCGACCGGACCCAGCTTGCGACGCAGGAACGCGACGTAGGCATCGACCGTGTTCGGCGTGACCGCCACCCCGAGCGGCCAGGCATGGTCGAGGAGCTGGCCCCGGGTCAGGACCTGATCGGGATGGCGCAGGAGGGCCTCCAGGAGGCCGAACTCGCGGCGGGTGAGGTCCACGATCCGGCCGTCGACCGTCACCTCGCGGCGGGCCTCGTCGAGGACGATCGGTCCGGACGTCCAGCGGTTACCGTTGGGCCGGAGGTGCGGCTCGCGGCGCGACAGGGCCCGGAGCCGCGCCGCCAGCTCCGCGTAGGCGAACGGCTTCACGAGGTAGTCGTCGGCCCCGGCGTCGAGGCCGGCAACCCGCTCGTCGATGGCGTCACGGGCGGTCAGGATCAGGATCGGCAGCGACGCCCCGGACCGGCGCAGCCGCCGGGCGACCTCCAGGCCGGACATGTCCGGCAGGCCGAGATCGAGGATGAGGACGTCGATCGGCGTTCCAGCCTCGATGACATCGAGACCCTCGCCGCCGGTCGGCGCGAGCTCGACGACGTGGCGATCGCCGGCCAGCAGGCGCACGAGCTGGCGCCCGAGGCGGGGGTCGTCTTCGATCACGAGGAGGTGCATCGGCCCGAGGGTTGTAGCACCCGTTTCTGAAAGGACTCTGAATGCGGCCGAGGTTAGCGCCTCGGGTCAGTCCGGCTGGTTGTCTATCTGTGCCCGCTGGAGGCGGCCGCTGAAGTCGACGTAGATCGACTTCCACTCGGTGTACGTGTCGAGGGCCGCGTGGCCGGCCTCGCGGTGGCCGTTGCCGGTCTCCTTCCAGCCGCCGAACGGGAGATGCGTCTCGGCGCCGGTGGTGCCGGCGTTAACGTAGACGATCCCGGTCTCGAAGTCGCGCATCGCCCGGAAGGCGAGGTTCACGTCGCGGGTGAAGATCGAGGCCGACAGGCCGTAGCGGGTCTGGTTGAGGGCCGTGATCGCGGCCTCGAGGTCGTCGACCGGGATGACGGACAGGACCGGGCCGAAGATCTCCTCCTGGCCGATCCGGTCCATCGGCCTGACGCCGCTGAAGATCGTGGGCTCGAAGAAGCTCCCATGCGCGAGGTCGCCGGTCGTCGCCGGCGTGCCGCCGAGGACGAGCTCGCCCTCCGCTCGACCGACGTCGATGTAGCCGCCAACCTTCTCGACCGCGCCGGGATTGATGAGCGGGCCGACGTCGACCGTCTCGTCGAGCCCCGAGCCGAGCTTCAGCGCCCGCGCCCGCGCCTCCAGCCGCTCGAGCAGCGGCTCCGCGACCGGACGCTCGACGATGACTCGCGAGCAGGCCGTGCAGCGTTGGCCGGTGGTCCCGAAGGCCGACCACAGGATCCCGTCGGTCGCGAGGTCGAGGTCGGCGTCGCGCAGGACGACGACGCCGTTCTTGCCGCCGAGCTCCAGGCTGAGCCGCTTCAGCCGCCGTCCCGCCCGCTCGGCGATCCGCTTGCCGGTCGAGGAGTGGCCGGTGAACGAGATCACTGCGACATCGGGCGACTCGACGATCGCGTCGCCGACCTCGGCCCCGCCGCCGGTCACGAGGTTCACCGTCCCCGGCGGGAAGCCTGCCTCGGCCATGAGCTCGACGAGGAGGGTCGCGCAGTGGGGCGTGTCGCTGGCCGGCTTGAAGACGACGGTGTTGCCGGTCACGAGGGCCGGCATCATCTTCCAGCACGGGATCGCAATCGGGAAGTTCCAGGGGGTGATGATCCCGGCGACGCCGATCGGCTGGCGGATCGACATCGCCCACTTGTCGGGCAGCTCACTGGGCACCGTGTCGCCGAACATCCGGCGGCCCTCGCCGGCCATGAGGTAGGCGATGTCGATGCCTTCCTGGACGTCGCCCCGAGCCTCGGCGAGGACCTTGCCCATCTCACGGGTCATCGCCCGGGCCAGGCGCTCCTTGTGGCGGGCCATGAGCTCGGCGAAGGCATAGAGGATCTCGCCGCGCTTCGGTGCCGGGGTCGCGCGCCAGGCCGGGAACGCCATCTCGGCGGCCTTGATCGCCATCGCCGCATCGGCCTTGGTGCCCGCCTGGAACCGCCCGATCACGTCGCGCCGGTCGGCAGGGTTGACGCTCTCGAAGGTCTGGCCGGTGACGCCCTCGACCCACTCCCCGGCGATGAACAGGCGATGCACCGGGGGCGGTGCCGGCGCCGGACCGGCCGGCTGCTGAACCATCGTCTCGCTCATGCCGGGCAGTGTAATCAGCCGGTCCGCCGCCGCTGTCTCCCCGGCCGCGGCACCATCGTCACGCCCGGTGGTTTCCTGTCCAACAACGGCCCCGGCGGCGCTATGGATGATGTCGCGGTGCCGGCGCGCGTCCGGCGGCGCACCCGAGCGTGGTGGGCGCGGCCGAACCTGGACCAACTCCGCTGGGAGCGGCGTCAGTCCGGTTCAGCGGGCTGCCGCCGTGCGTACGGCCGCTGGGGCCGAAGTCTGTCCAGTTGTCCCGCGTCGCGGGCCGCTATTTGGTGGCGCCGGGCACAGTCGGTGGCGCGACCGAGGCGCCGCGCTCGTTGCGGATCGCCCACGGCTGGAGGATCGCGTAGACGGCGTCGGTGAATGGCGTCGGGACGCCAGTTTCGCGGCCGAGCCGCTTCAAGGTGCCCTGGAGGGCCTCGAGCTCCATCCGGTGGCCGGTCTGGAGGTCGTGACGGAGCGATGCCCCGGCGCCATCGGCCTGCGACAGCAGGAGCGTCACCTGCCGCTCGACGAGGTCGTCGGCCAGCGGCACGCCGAGCCGACGCCCGACCGTCCAGGCCTCGGTCATGATCGCGCGGAGCATCTCGATTGCGGCCGGGGCGGGGCGAAGGTCGCCGACCGTCAGCTGGGTCGCGGCGCTCATCGCCGAGAACGCCACGAGGACCGTGTACTTCTCCCACTTCGCGACCCGGACATCGGATGCGGCGGAGGCATCGATGCCGCCGGTCCGGGCGAGCTCGACGATCTCGGTCACCCGCCGGCTCGGCGGTCCTGGCTCCAGCTCGCCGACGACCATCCGGGCCGGCCCGGTCCGGACGACGCCCGGCGATTCGATCGCGGCGATGACGTAGACCGCGGCGCCGAGGACATGCTCGGCCCCGATCGCCGCGGCGATCTTCGGCTCGTTGTCGACCCCGTTCTGGATCGACAGCACGGCCGTCCGCGGGCCGATGAGCGGCGAGAGCCGGGCGGCCGCGGCCTCGGTGTCGTACGACTTCACGCAGAACAGGACGAGGTCCACCGGTCCGATCGAGGCCGGGTCGTCGGTCGCCCAGACGTCGTGAGTCGTAACGCCGTCAGGGGCGATGAGGGTCAGGCCCTTCGACCGGAGGACCGCCAGATGGGCGCCCCGGGCGATGAGGTGGACGTCCGCCCGGGCCGCGGCAAAGCGGGCCCCGAGATGGGCCCCGACCGCGCCGGCGCCGAAGACTGCGACGCGCACGCTGGCCGATCCTCAGCTCGAAGGGCGGCTGTGCGGCAGGCGCCGAAGCAGGCCCTGGACCTCCTCGAGCTCGTCCGCCTCCTCGCGGCCGAGCGTGTCCTCGAGCATCTCCAGGGCCGTTCGAACGAGATCGAGCTCGGACGCGGTCAGGGTCACCGGGTAGCTCACGTCGACCTGGTTATCAGCGCGATCCATGGGTTCGACCTCCCCGGGACGCTTCGTCGCCGCGTGGGCGTGCCGCGGCCACGAGGCCGCCGCGACAACGTGACCCTACGCCTCGCGGTAGAGCTTGCGCCAGTCCGGGGCCGGGAACGGGTTGGCGAAGTAGTCGGTCTGGCGGATGACCTTGCCGTCCGAACCGAACTCGATGAGCGAGATCGCGCTGACCGGCGTCCCGTCGCCGTAGTCGATGGTGCTCTCGATGACCCATGCCTGGCCCGGCTTGAGGATCCGTCGCAGGGACGCGGTCGGGGCCGTCCCGGTGCTTCCCTGGTACGACATGTTCATCTGCATGATCCTGTCGCGGCCGCGGAACCGCTCACCCGACTGCGGGTACTCGAGGACCACGTCGTCGGCGGTGAGGCCGTACAGCTCCTTGCCGAACGTCTCCATGTCGCCACTGGCGAACAGCTCGGTGATCCGAGCGACCATCTCGTCGTCGTTCACGGGAACCTCCTGCCGGCTGGGGCGCATGGGCCCGGGAGCGGGCCGCACGGTGGAGGCCCAGCCTACACCCGCTCGAAGGCCGCAGCGACCGAGCCGCCGCCGCCGAGGCACAGCGTCGCCAGCCCATACCGGCCGCCGCGGCGGCGGAGCTCGTGGAGGAGCGTGGCGACGATCCGGGCGCCCGACGCTCCGATCGGGTGGCCCAGGGCGATCGCGCCGCCGTTGACGTTGACCTTCGACCAGTCGAAGCCGAGCTCCCGGCCATCGGCCAGGGTCTGGGCCGCGAACGCTTCGTTGATCTCGATGAGATCGAAGTCCTCGATCGCCAGGCCGGTCTTCTCGAGGAGCCGCCGGACACCCTCGACCGGGGCGAGGAACAGCCACTTCGGAGCGACCTCGGCCTGGGCATAGCCCACGAGCCGGGCGAGGGGCTTGAGGCCGTGGCGCTCCACCGCACGCTCAGTCGCGACGACGGTCGCCGCCGCGCCGTCGGTGATGCCCGGGGCGTTGCCGGCGGTCACGGTGCCCGTCGTGGCCTCGCCGCGGTCCTCGCCGGTCGGCAGGTCGAAGACAGGCTTCAGGCGGGCGAGCGCCTCCATGGACGTGTCCCGTCGAGGGCTCTCGTCGACGTCGACGACGGTCTCCCCGCCCTTCGCCCGGAGCGTCACCGGGGCCATCTCGTCGGTGAACCGGCCGGCGTCGATGGCGGCAGCGGCCCGGCGATGGCTCTCGAGGGCGAAGGCGTCCTGGTCCTCGCGACTGACCGCGTTCGAGATCGCCACGCGCTCGGCGTGGGTGCCCATGTGGCAGGCCTCGACCGAGCACCACAGCCCGTCGTGGACGGTCGCGTCGACGAGCACCGCGTCGCCGAGGCGGAGCCCGAACCGGGCGCCGGGGACGAGGTACGGGGCCTGGTTCATGGATTCCATGCCGCCGGCCACGACGATCTCGGCGTCGCCGGCCTTGATCTCGGCCGCGGCCAGCATGATCGCCTTGAGGCCCGAGCCGCAGACCCGGTTGATCGTCGTCGCCGGGGTCGTGTCCGGGAGGCCAGCCCGGAGGAGCGCCTGGCGGGCCGGTGCCTGGCCGGCGCCGGCCTGGAGGACCTGGCCCATGAGGACCTCGTCGATCCGGGCGTCGGGCGGCAGGCCGCGCTCCACGGCGGCGCCGATCGCGACCGCGCCGAGCTCCACGGCCGGGGTTCCGGACAGCGCGCCGCCGAACTTGCCGATCGGGGTGCGGGCGGCGGAGACGATGTAGACGTGGCCGTTGGGGCCGGCCGGGGCGTTCATCGAGGTCATCGCTTCGATGCTACACCGCGACGGGTCAGCGCCCAGCCGCGAGCATCGAGACGACGACGTCGATGTCGTCGCTGCCGACGACGCCCTGGTACTTGGCGACGACGGTGCCGCCGGCGTCGACGATGAAGACCCACGGCATCGAGCCCACGCCCCACGGCGCGCTCCCGAATCCCCAGGCATCGGCCGCCGCGACGAGCTCCGGCGCCTCCAGGCTGCCGCGGAGGACGGGCGCGTCGGTGACGACGTCGTAGGCGTAGGGCTCGAGGTGGATGAACGTCAGGTCCGGCCAGCGGTACGACAGGTACTTGGCGAGGGTCAGGGCCTTGCCGCAGGCCGGCGTGACCTTGAACCGGATCGAGTCGACGACGAAGACGAAGGGCTCGTTTTCGGCGAGGGCGTCCACCGTCGAGGTCCGCGAGAAGTCGAGGTTCGGGAGTGGGTCGGTCGTGACGCGCAGGGCCACGCCGCCGACGTCGTCGAGGGTCGGGGTCCGGACATCCGGCGCCCGGCCACCGAGCCGGGCGGTGGCGCCCGGATCAAGCGCCGCGACAGACGTCCGGCCCGCGAGCGCGATGCCGCCGCTCACCACCTCCACGGCCAGCCCCCACGCGCCGGGAGAGGGCAGGTCCACGACGGCGACATATGACACCTCCGGGACCCCCGGCGGACGAACGGCGGTGGCCGTGACCGGGGCACCCGGCGAGCCGAGCATGCCGCCGTCGGCGGCGGTGACCCGAACCGAGACGGTGGCCTCGAGATCGTCGATGCGGCCGTCGGGGCCGGACAGGGCGAGGATGACCGGGGTGGAGCCGCCGGCCCAGATCGACGAGCTGACGACCTCGACCGTGAGCGCCTCGACATCGGCGGTGGGCGCCGGCGGAGGTGTGGCGCCAGCCGGCGTGGCGATCGGGGTGGCCGGAGGCGGCGTCGCACCGGCCACGAGCAGGAGCGTCGCCACGACCGCATCCGCACCCGTCCCGAATGGGAAATGGGCCCGCAGCATCCCGCCGCCGTCCACGAGGAAGACCTCGGCAGTGTGGGACATCGAGTATTCGCCAGGGGTCCCGGTCTCGACCTTCGCGTAGCGGACGCCCCAGCCGTCGGCCGCCGCTCGGACCTGGGCCGGGCTGCCGGTCAGGGCGCTGAAGCCGACCGGCAGGTAGCGAACGTAGTCCGCGAGCCACTCGACCGTGTCGCGCTCCGGGTCGACCGAGACGAAGACGACCCGGACCCCGGAGCCGTACCTCGCCGCGACCTCGGTGAGGGTGCCGATCGTCGTCGGGCAAACGTCCGGGCAGTGGGTGTAGCCGAAGAACACGAGGGACGCGCCGCCGGTGAAGCGGCCGGCGGAGAACGCCTCCCCGTCCTGGTCGACGAGGGCGAGCGCCGGGGCGGGGCGGGGGTCCGGGTAGAGGTACGACGCCGGCGTCACGGCCGTCGGACTGGGCTCGGCCGTCGCCGCCGGCCGGACGGCACCGCGCACGACACCGAGACCGACGACAACGGCCAGGACCAGGGTCATCACGACGACGAGCCGGAACGCCCCATCCATCGACGGTGAGGCGTCGACGGTCGGGCCGGGGACGGCGGGCCGCGCGCGCATATCAGCCCTGGGGCGTGACGATCTCGACGACGACGGCGCCGGCTCGCTCGAAGTCGAGGCGCAGCTCAATCGTCGCGCCGGCAATCAACGCCTCGGTCGTCAGGTCGATGAGCATGAAGTGGTAGCCACCCGGCTCCAGCGTGACCGATCCACTGGCGGGGATGTCCAGGCGCTCGATCGGATGCATCCCCATCATTCCCGAGCTGTCCATCGACGTCTCGTGGAGCTCGACCGAGGCGGCGTCGGGACTCGACGCGCCGAGCAGGGCGTCGGCCTGGGCGCCGGCGTTCGAGATCGTCATGTACACGGCGGCCGGGGCACCGGGTGCCGTCGGCGCTCGGAACGACGCGTTCGTGACGGTGATCTCGCTGCCACCGGCCGACGGCGTCGGGGAGGCGCCCCCGGAGCAGCCGCCAAGGCCGGCGGCGAGGATCGTGACGAGGAGCAGGCGGGGGGCGGCGACCCTAGGCCAGGAGCGCCGCGACGATGGCGTCGACATGGGCTTTCTCCGGGACGACAAGCAGGACATTGACCATCCCGAACATCCCGTCGATACCCTCGACGTGGGGCAGGATGTGGCAGTGGAAGGCCCACAGGCCGGGCCTGTCGGTTTCGATGTTCACGTCCCAGCGCTCGCCCGGTCCGACGGTGATCGTGTCGGCGCCGTAGGCGGCCGCACCCAGCGGATACCCGTCCCGGGCCACCACCTGCTGGCGATAGCCGTGACTGTGGAACGGGTGATACATGATCCCCTCGTTCATGAACCGGACCCGGACCTTCTCGCCGACGGCGGCCAGGATCGGCACGACGGCCGGGAAGCCGTGGCCGTTGATCGTGAAGCCGCCGAGGACGTCGTTCGAGATCCAGATGTAGTCGCGATCGAACGTGTCGACCTCGGTCGGGTTCTTCGGATCGATGACGAACGCGCCGAGGAGGCCCCGACCGACCTGGTCCGTCGCGTTGTGGTGGGAGTGGTACATCATCGAGCCCGAGCGGCCGGCGGTGAACTCGTAGGTGTAGTCCTCGCCGGGGGCGAAGGGCTTCTGGGTCACGAACGGGACGCCGTCCTGGAAGAAGTCCTCGAACTCGACGCCGTGGAAGTGGACGCTGGTCGTCTCCTTCAGGTTGTTGGTGAAGATCGCCCGGACCTTGTCGCCTTCGGTGACCCGGATCGTGGGCCCGGGGGTCTGCTTGTTGTAGCCGAGGGCCGCGATCGGGGCCTTCATCTCGTCGATCGCCTGCTCGATCTCGTCGACGGTGAGCCGGAAGACCTTCCACTCGCCGTCGATCTCGGGAGTCACTGGCTGGAGGGCGTCGTTCAGGACGAGCTGGGGAACCTGGACGAAGGCCGGCTTCAGCTGGAGCTCGGGGTAGGCCTCGTCGACCGCGAGCATGTCGGCGATCTTCGCGAAGGCCGCGCCGCCGAAGATCCCCTCAAGGGCCGGCGCGAGGTTGCCGACGTAGCGACGGATCACCCTCCGGGCGGCGATGTCGTGCTCGGACCACCCGGCCGGGATCCCGGGCGCCGGGGTGGCGGAGGCCGCGGCAGAGGCGGACGGGCCGGGCGTCGCCGGGATGGGCGTCGGTGAGCCGGCAGGCGCTGATGTCGCGACCGGGCCGTACGTCCAGGCCGGTGTCGGGGTCGCCGGCGCACAGGCCGCGATGGTCGCGGCCATGAGGCCGCCGCCGGTGATCGCGGCGCCGCGCAGGAAGCCGCGCCGGGTCAGCTCGGGCAGGGCCGGCGGGGTGAAGGGGGCGCCGAGATCGCCGGCCGGGGTCAGGCCGGGAGCGGCGAGGTCGCCCGGCGGGTTCGAGATGGGGTCGGGAGTTGCCGGCGCAGCGGCCGGGGCGGAAACGGCGTCCGAGACCGTTGCCATGGAATCCAAACCTCCGTGAGCGTGACGGGACGCTGGCTCAAGCAGCCACATGCCCGCCCGAACGCTAGCGGGTCCGTGGCCCGCCCACCGAGGGACGTTCCGCCCGTAGGTTCGGGCCGTTCAGCCCGTCAGGGTGTCGGCTCTGCCGGCGCCGGGCCGGCCGCCGCCGTTTCCTCAGCCCTTGGCGCGCCTCAGCACCTCGCCGGCCACGATCTCGCGGTGGATCTGGTTCGTGCCTTCGTAGATCTGGGCCCCCTTGGCGTCGCGCATGAGGCGCTCGATGCCCGTCTCGCGCGAGTAACCGGAGCCGCCGAACAGCTGGACCGCGTCCGTGGCGACCCGCATCGCCGCGTCCGACGCGGTCCACTTGGCCAGCGACGACAGCTCCCCGATCGGCTCGCCGCGATCCCTGGCCCTTGCCGCCTCTTGGGTCAGGGCCCGCGCCGCGGCCACCTCGCGGGCCATCTCGGCGACCATGAACCGGAGTCCCTGGAGCTCGGCCAGCGGCGCGCCGAAGGCCGTCCGCTGGTGGAGGTAGGCCGCCGCTTGCTCGAGCGCCGAGCGGGCGATGCCCACGCAGGCGGCGGCGATCGAGATCCGGCCCTCGGCCAGGGCCGAGAGCGCGATCCGATACCCGCCGCCCTCGTCGCCAAGGCGTCGGGCCGCCGGGACCACCGCGCCGTCGAAGATCAGCTCGGCCGCCGGGCAGGCCCGGATGCCCATCTTCCTCTCGTGGGCCCCGAACCGGAAACCGGGCGTGCCCTTCTCGACGAGGAACGCGGTGATGCCCTTGGGCCCCTTCGCAGGATCGATCGTCGCGAAGACGAGGTAGCGGTCGGCCTCGGGCGCGTTCGAGATCCAGATCTTCGTGCCGTGGAGGTGGTACTCGGCGACGGCATCGGCCGGCGCGTCGGCCGGGAGCTCCTCGCCCGCCTCGTCGATCCTGGCCGCCCGGGTCCGCAGCGCTGCTGCGTCCGACCCGGCGTGGGGCTCCGTCAGGCAGAACGCCCCGAGCGCCTCGCCCGCGATCATCGGTTCCAGCCAGTCCTCGTGCTGGGCCGCCGTCCCGAACGTCACGACCGGGTACTGGCTCAGGACGTGGACGGAGAGCGTGACCGCGGAGGCCATGTCGGCAGCACCGAGCTCCTCCATGACCAGCGTCCAGCCGAGGTAGCTGAATCCGGCGCCACCCACGGATTCCGGGAGCGGCGCCCCGGTCAGCCCAAGCTCTCCCATCCTGGTGAAGATCGAGCGATCGAAGCGCTCGGCCTCGTCGCGCTCGGCCGCCGTCGGGGCCAGCACGCGGGCCGCGAACTCGCGGGCGGTGTCCCGGAGCAGCCGCTCCTCGGCGGTCAGGCCGCCGGCGCCGGCGGGATCGGCGACGGCCGTCACGCGCCGAAGGTCCAGTTCATGACGGCAGGATACGCGGGTCGGAACGGCCGTCCCGACCCGCGCCGGTCGGCCGGGGACTAGCGAACGATGACGCCCGTCATCGTGTCGGCACCGACGAGATCGAACGGGTAGCGGCCCTTCGCGCTCAGGGTGCCGCCGCCGACGGCGGTGGCGTAGTCGCCGGTCCCGCCGGTCACGATCCAGCCGCCCGACCGGGTCTGGCTGCCGAGCGGCTCGCCGGCGCTGAGCTCGATCGCGAGGTCACCCGAGCCATCGTCGCATCGGAAGACCTTCGTCATGAGGATCTTGAACTCCTCGTCCGCCTCGAAGTAGAGGATGTTCGCGTCGACCGTCAGTCCGGACCGGCAGAAGCCGGGGCCGCTCGAGGTGAACGTCTCGTTCCCGGTTGAGACGTCGAACGTCAGCTGGATCGTCGTGACCCGCTCACCGGGGGTGCTGGCGAGGGCCGGGGCGACGATCGCCAGGGCCATGACCGCGGCGCCACCGATCAGGAGAAGTCGCTTCGCACGCATCGAGCCTGTGCTCCCTTCCGTCGACCGCCAGGGGTCGGCGGTCATCGATCGAGAGGACGCCCGGAGCGGTCGAGCGTTACCGGCGGCGGTGCGGCGGGCCCGCCCCGCGGCGGGCCCGTACCGGTGTGCGTCGGCCGGCGACGCACCGGTGCCGGTCAGCACGCCGCGGCCTGGTCACCCCCGCGGGTAGGTGTGGAAGCCTCGCCCCGTCTTCTGGCCGAGGTGACCGGCGGCGACGAGGTCTTCGAGGACCTTCGGCGGCCGGAAGTGTTCGCCGCCGAGCCCTTCGTGGAGGACCTTCATGACGTTGAGACAGACGTCGAGCCCGATGAAATCGGCCAGCTCCAGCGGGCCCATCGGGTGGTTCAGGCCCACCTTCGCCCCCGTGTCGATGTCATCGGCCGTGCCGGTCCCTTCCTCGAGCGTCCGCATCGCCTCGGCCAGCAGGGGCATGAGGATCCGGTTGACGATGAAGCCCGGCCGGTCGGCCGACACGATGAGCTGCTTGCCGAGGGCGGTGGTGAGCTCGCGGATGGACGCCTCTGTCTCGTCGGTCGTCGCGGCGCCGCGGATGAGCTCGACAAGCGGCATGACCGGCACGGGGCTGAAGAAGTGCATCCCGACGAATCGCTGGTCCCTGGCGCCCGAGACGGCCGCGGCGAGGCGATCGATCGAGATCGAGCTTGTGTTCGAGGCAAAGATCGCGCTCGATGGGGCGCGGACGTCGAGCTCGCGCCAGAGCGTCTGCTTGACGTCGACGTCCTCGAAGACCGCCTCGACGACGAGGTCGGCGTCGTGCACGGCATCGAGGTCCGACGTCACGGCGATGCGGCCAAGGATCTCGTCACGCGCCGCCTCGTCGAGCCTGCCCTTGGCAACGGCCCGGTCGAGGTTGCCGGCGATGCGGGCCCGGCCAGCCTCGGCCCGGGCCAGATCGGGTTCGTAGAGCGTGACCTGCTTCCCGATCGCAGCATGGACCTGGCCGATGCCGTGGCCCATGAGCCCGGCGCCGGCGACGAAGACGCGCTCGATCGACATATCGACAGGGTACGCCGGCCCTACCCCGCCGGCAGCGCCCTCGAGCGGGCCCACGCTCGGCCCGGGAGGAGCAGCCACGTCGCTCCGGCAGCCGCCACCACGCTCGAGACGAGGAACGTCGCGGGGTAGCCGGCCGGCCCGGCGAGCAGGCCGAGGAGGGCCGGCGACAGGCCGAAGGCGACGTCGATGAACAGGCTCGTCGTCCCGACGACGGCCCCACGCTCGTCGGCCGGGACGCCCACGACCGAGAGGGCCACGATCGCCGGGAAGGTGAAGGCCACGCCCGCCCCGAACACGATCGTCGCAAGCCACAGCCCGAGCTCGCCCGGGAAGACGCCGGCGATCGCCATGCCCGTGGCGTTCAGGACGAGGGCGGTCCCGGAGAGCCGCGCCGGGCCGAGCTGGTCCGGAAGCCGGGCGAAGACGATCCGGAGGCCGATGACCACGAGGGCGAACGCGGCCAGGTAGCCGCCGACCCCATCAAGCCCAAGGTCCTCGCCCAGCAGCGGCAGGAAGGCGAAATAGGCGCCCATCCCCCAGGCCCCGCACAGGACCAGGAGCCCCGGCACGATGCCGCGCCGGTGGAGCAGGCTGATGGCCACGTCCGGCGGCCTTCGCTCCGCCGCCGGGAGGGTCTCGGGCGCGACCCAGCTGATGGCCACGGCCGCGGCACTGATCAGGGTCGCCCCAATCCAGATTCCGGCGTAGCCCGCCGCACCCAGCAGCCACTCGGCGAGCACCGGCCCGATCGCGACCCCGAGGTAGAGCGACGTCGAGATGAGGCTGATGGCCTCGCCGCGGCGATGCTCGGGGGCGAGGTCCGTGGCCGCGGCCATGCCGCCGACGAAGAACACCGCCTCGGCTGCGCCGAGGAGCAGCCGCATCGCGATGAGCAGCGGGACGGTGTCGGCGACGAGGTGACCGGCCGCGGCGATCACCTGGAGCGCCGCCCCCACGATGAGCATGATCCGGCGGCCGCGCTGGTCGGCCCACCGCCCGGCGAATGGCCGGAGCAGCAGCGACGAGACGCTGAACGAGCCCACGACGAGGCCGACCGCGAGATCGTCGCCGCGGAGCGGACCGGCGGTGAACCGCGGCGTTGCCGGCAGGAACATCCCGCTGGCGACGAAGAACGCCAGGACGGAGACCGCGATCCCCAGGAACGCCGGCGTCAGGAGCCGCGGGTCGCGGCCCTCCCCCACCCGGGCGGTCATCCTTGGAGGCTCCCGAGCAGACGGTCGACGGCGGTGAACGGGTCGAGGTCATGGTCGGCGACGGCCCGCAGAATCGCGTCTGTGGTCGCCCGACGATCGGGCGCCACCAGCTCCGCCCGGGTTCGGTCGGCGAGGATGGCCCAGACCTGGGCCTCGGCCCGGGCAAGCCTTGCCGCGGACGTGGCGCCGCCGTCCCGACCGGCCGCGCGGTGGCGATCGAGCAGGGCAAGGAGCTCGGGGATGCCCTCGCCGGTCGTCGCCGTCGTGACGATGATCTCGGGCTGCTTGGGACGAGGTCGGGCGGCGGGAGCCCCGGCGCCGGCGGCGGACGGCGGCTGCGATTCGGGGTCGCCGGCGGCGGAGGCCGCTGCCCCGTGGTGGCCACGATCCGGGGTCCCGACGCGGGCCACCGCGACGAGCATCGCCCGGAGCTGGCTCGCCGTCCGCTGCGCGCCGGGTCGATCACCCTTGTTGACGACGACGATGTCGGCGACCTCGAGGAGGCCGGCTTTGATCGCCTGGACCTCGTCGCCCATCTCTGGCGCTTCGAGGACGACGGTCGTGTCGGCCGCGGCCGCGACCTCGACCTCGCTCTGGCCGGTTCCGACGGTCTCGAGCAGGACGACATCGAAGCCACAGGCATCCATGACCGCGGCGGCGGCCGCCGATGTCGAGGCCAGGCCTCCGGCGTGGCCACGGGCCGCCATCGAGCGGATGAAGACGTCGCGGTCCGAGGCGTAGCTCTGCATCCGGACGCGGTCGCCGAGGAGGGCCCCGCCGGTGATCGGGCTGGACGGGTCCACGGCCACGACCCCCACGGACCGGCCTCGGGACCGGAGCTCGGCGATGAGCGCCGACACGAGGGTGGACTTGCCGGCACCCGGCGGTCCGGTAACCCCGACGAGATGGGCCTTGCCGGCACGCGGATAGAGCGTCCGGAGGGCCGCCTCGGCCAGCGGGGTGCGGTTCTCGACGGCCGTCAGGAGGCGGGCCAATGAGCGGCGGTCGCCCTCCAGGGCGGTGCCTGTCAGCTCGGCTGCGCGCGCCACGACCTCGGGCGGCAGCGATTCCTCCGCCACCTCAGCCGCGCGGCGACGCGTTCGCGCGGAGGAAGTCCGCGACCTCGGCGATCGTCGTCCCGGGACCGAAGATCCCGGCCACGCCGGCGGCGCGGAGCTCGTCGGCGTCGTCGTCGGGGATGATCCCGCCGACGACGACGAGCACGTCGTTCAGGCCCTCCTCCCGGAGGAGCTTCGTCACTCGCGGCACGAGGGTCATGTGGGCACCCGAGAGGATCGACAGTCCCACGACGTCGACGTCCTCCTGGAGCGCCGCCGTGGCGACCATCTCGGGCGTCTGGCGAAGGCCCGTGTACACGACCTCGAAGCCCTCGTCGCGGAGGCCCCTGGCGAGGACCTTGGCCCCGCGGTCGTGGCCATCGAGCCCGGGCTTCGCGATGAGGACCTTGAGCGGACGATCGGTCATCCCGCGATTGTAGGCTTCGCGACGTGAACGAAACCCTCTCGGGGCCGCGCGTCAGGCTCCGCGACGCGACCCTCGACGACGCCGACGCGATCGACGAGCTGCAGCGCCTGCAGAAGTCGGACGGTGGCTTCAACGATTTCGGAATGCCGTTCGAGGCGGTCGACCGGGAGGCCCTCGCCCGCGGCCCCCTCCGGAATGACCACAACGGGCTGCTCCTCGTGGAGCGACTCGAGGACGGAGCTGTGATCGGCACGATCGGCTGGCACCGGGTGCGCTACGGCCCGAACCCCGAATCGGACGCCTGGATGTTCGGCATCGATCTCCTCCCCGCGGCTCGCGGCCAGGGGTACGGGACCGAGGCCCAGCGGCTCATCGCCGGGTACCTCTTCGAGACCACGCCCGCCCACCGGGTCGAGGCCTCGACCGACGTCGAGAACGTCGCCGAGCAGCGGGCCCTCGAGAAGGCCGGCTTCACCCGCGAGGGCATCAATCGCAGCGCCCAGTGGCGGGCGGGCGCCTGGCACGACCTCGTCCTGTACGCCAGGCTCCGGGAGGACCCTGAGTAGCCCAACCCCGCGGCGTTGGACGTCTCCCGATCAGATGACCACCAGCGCGTCGCCAGCCGGGGCTCGGCCCCGCGATAGCGCGGCCATCGCGGCGCGCGTCCCGATCGGAAACCGCGCCACGACCTCTGGCACGCGGGCGATCACGTCACGATTGTGACGGGTGTCGGCCCCGAGCAGGATCACGCGCGCGATCCCGAGGTCGCGCTGCTTGCCGGCGATCGACCGCTCGAGCGCCTGGACGTCGCCGAGGCGGGTCTCTGCCTCGACGTAGATCTCCACATTCGGGCCCTCGATCACGCCATCCGCGCTGCGGCGGTCCCCGGCGATGGGGACGGGGACCTCGGAGATCCAGGCGAGCCCCGGTCCGAGCCTGACGCGGAACCGCCGGATCAGGGCGAGGTGCGCCCGGTCGCGGACCGGATCGCCATCGGGGTGGAGCGACGCTCCCAGTTCCAGGCCCACGACCGGCGCGATCCGCGCCGCGACATCGATGGTGAGAGCATGCGGGTCCCCGCGGAGTGCGAGGGTGACCCGTTCACGATCGATTCCCGATCCGCGCCCGAGCTCCCGGTAGCTCAGGCCGGCGGCGATGCGCGCTGCCTCGAGGTCGGCGGCGAGGCGTGTGCGCAGGGAGCGGCTGCGCCGAGCACCGCGGTCGGCCGCCGCATCATGGACTGGCATGGCCTCAGGCTAGCGTCGGCCACGTATCGCCCGCTCACCTGGCTCTTCCCGGCGGGCTCACCGGGCACCTGGCGCTGGTCGCGGCCAAACGACGAAGATCGGGCGCCGCTCGAGGCAGAGATGTCAGGTCCGGCGTCGATTGGCGGTCCAGGACGCCATTCGATGGCGGAGCGGCGCCGCGCGGTCGGCTCGTTCGACGTTTGGCGGCGATTCGCGCCGGTGGAGCAGTAGCGGGGGCCGACGGCGACGGGTGCGGGCGGGCACGAGCGGGTCGGGCCGGAGCTAACCGCCCGGGGTCGGCCGCTGGAGGTGGCTGAGGAACTCGGCCCGGGTGCGGTCGCGGGTGCGGAAGAGGCCCAGGACGGCCGAGGTCGTCATGACCGTGCCGGGCTTCCGGATGCCGCGCATGACCGCGCAGAGGTGGTTGGCCTCGATGACGACGCCGACGCCCTGGGGCTCGAGGCGCTCGTTGAGGAAGTCCGCGATCTGCTGGGTCAGCCGCTCCTGGACCTGGAGCCGCCGGGCGTACATCTCGACGATCCGGGGGATCTTCGACAGGCCCACGACCCGGCCTCGCGGGATGTAGGCGACGGAGGCCGTGCCGAAGAACGGCAGGAGGTGATGCTCGCAGAGCGAGTAGAACGGGATGTCTCGAACCAGGACCATCTCCGAGTAGGCGACGTCGTAGATCGCGCCGTTCAGGAGCCGCTCGGGATCCACGTGGTAGCCGGCGGTCAGCTCGGCGTACATCCGGTGGACGCGGTCGGGCGTCCCGACGAGGCCCTGGCGGTCGGGGTCCTCGCCGATCTCGACGAGGATGTCCCGAACGGCCTCCTCGACGCGGCCGTTGCGAGACCCAACGCCGTTCGGGCCACGGAGGCGCGAGCCCTCGATCGGCGCGGCCAGGGCCGCTTCCTCCGATTCGCCGATCTCGGTCTCGATCTCGGCGACGAGCATCCGCACGTGCTCGGGCAGCTCGGGCAGGCGATCCGTCATGCGGGCATCCTCGCACCTCGCGGCCCGAAGCCCCCGGCGGGGATCGGGTCATAGTCTCGCCCCTCGGCGCCACGGAGCCAGGCCCGGGCGTTCTCGCCGAGCGACGGGCGGTGGTAGCCGCCCTCCTGAAGGATGACGAGGCGCCGCCCGAGCGCCGCCACCCGCCGCCCGATCTCGTGGTACGCCGCCGTGGTCAGGGCGAAGGTCCCGATCGGATCCTGGCCGAAGGTGTCGAAGCCGAGCGAGACGACGACGACCGACCCGCCGGTCCCGGCGATGGCGTCGAGCGCCCGGTCGACGGCATCGAGGTAGGCGTCGTCGCCCGTGCCGGCGGCCAGCGGCTGGTTGAAGTTCGCACCATCCCCGGGGCCCTCGCCGACTTCGTCCGCGTGGCCCAGGAAGAACGGGTAGATGTCGGCCGGATCGGCGTGGATCGAGGCGTACAAGACCTCGCCGCGGCGCCAGAAGATCTGCTGGGTGCCGTTGCCATGGTGGAAGTCGACATCCAGGATCGCGACCGGCTCCCCGGTCCGCCCGGTGATCGACTCCGCGGCGATCGCCGCGTTGTTGAAGAAGCAGTAGCCACCGGCCATCGACCGGGCGGCGTGGTGGCCGGGCGGCCGGCACAGGCCGTAGGCGGCCGTCTCGCCCCGATCGAGGACGAGGTCCACGGTGGTGAGCGCGACGTCGACGGCCCAGCGGGCAGCGTCGTAGGTGCCCTGGACGATTGGGTTGCTCGAGTCGAGGCCCCACCAGCCGGTCCGGCCGCCGATCGCCCGCGGCTCGCGGAGACGACCCAGGGCCGCCTCACTCATGCCCTCGAACATCGCGCGGACCGGGTAGGTGTCGGCAACCAGGAACGCCCGGTTGATCGCCTCGCGCCGCGCCTGGGGCCAGGCCGCTTCGAGGAACCGGACAAGCCCGGGGTCGTGCACGGCCAGGATCGGGTCGGGGCCATGCTCGACCGGCTCGACGAGCTCGAAGCCACCGTCAGCCAGGAGGGCCGTCCGGATCCGCTCGGCGCGCTCCGCGACCTCGCTCGCCGGCACGGGCTGGCCCAGGTACGTCTCATGGGTGACGTCGTGGCCGAGGTGGCGTGGGGTGTAGACGACCTTCATCCGCGGCATCGTACGCGGACCGCCCGCTGACGCGCGCCGAAGCCTGGCTGCGAGGCTACGATGGCCGTGATGCCGAAGCGCATTCGCGGTCGCCGCCGCTCACCGTCGCCACGGGCCGGCGCCTTCGAGCGCCTCGTCGATCGAGCCCTCGCCACCATCCCGTCGCCGTTTCGCGAGTCGCTGGCGGAGGTCGCCGTCGTCATCGAGGACTGGCCGTCCGACGACCAGCTCGCGGACAACGACCTCGAGCCGGAGGACGTCCTGTACGGGCTGTACGAAGGCGTGCCCCGGACCGAGTGGGCAGCCGACCAGGCGATCGTCCCGAACCGGATCACGCTCTTCCGGGTGCCCCTCGAGGAGGATTACCCGGATCCTCGCGACCTTGCCGAGGAAGTGCGGATCACGGTCATCCACGAGCTCGCCCATCACCTCGGCATCGACGACGACCGGCTGGAGGAGCTCGGCGTCGGCTGACCGATGACGGGCCGACGGCTGGGCTCATCGGCACCCCGCCCGGCGGACGTCAGCGCGCCGCGCCGCCGATCAACGAGGCCCCGGCGATCAGCCACATCGCCGCGATCGTCAGGATCATCGGGACCGTGACCCAGCGAAATCGGGGCGGCGCTGCTGCCGCCGCCGCCCAGGCGCTGGGAGCCTGGGCGGGAGGTGCGGGAGCCCCCCAGCTATCGGCCGTCGGAGGCGGTTCGGCGGCGGGCTCGGGGGCGGGTTCGACGACGGGCTCGGGGGCGGGTTCGACCGCATCCGCAATCGGCCCGACCGGACGGTCGGCCGCGCCGAGGACCGCGTCGAACGCGCCCACCGCCGGCGGCTCGACGGGTTCGGTCGGCGCCGGCGACGAAACGAGCAACCCGTCGACCGGGAGCCCCAATCGGGTCCAGGCGACCACCTGCGGTGCGGAGACCACCGCCGAGACGGTGAACAGCAGGCTGCCGGCGGCCATCACGATGACCAGGGCAAGGACCGCGCCGGCCAGGAAGCTCGATCCACCGGCCGTGATGTCGAGGTGAAGGGCGTCGGTCAGGCGGACGATGAGATCGAGGCCCGAGCCCAGGGCGAACGCCTGGACGAAGCCCGAGAGCAGGCCGAACCCCATGAGGACGCCGGTCAACAGCGGTGCAGAACGGGCGATCCGGATCGAGCGCCGCAGGCCGGCTCGCGCGCCGTCATCGGCCAGCACGATCGCGACCGTCGCGTACAGGAGCGGCGCCGTGGCGATCGCGCTCGGGATCGGCTCGCTCGTGAGCGTCTCGAAGTTGCCGATCGACGTGACCCCGATCGCGACCTGCCAGGCGTGACTCACCGCGAGTTGGACGAGGCCGACGATGACGCCCGCCCGGACCAGTCGCCAGAAGACCCTGCGCGACCGGTGGAGCGCCTCGCGAAGGGCGATCGACCGATCGAGGACCCGGCCGGCGACGAGGGTGACACCGATCGCGCTGCCCTCGACGGTCACGATGATCGCCCCCACGAAGGCCATCAGGATCAGGATCCCCGCCCGCCCGACGGCCCCAGCCAGCTCGTCGTCGATCCCCGCGCCGACCTCGAACGACGCCTCCCAGTCGAGCAGCGTCAGACCGGCGACGACGCCCGGCCCGGCGAGGCCGACCATGAGCAGGCCGATGTAGATCGACGCCGTCCGCAGCAACCGCGAGCAGGAGGCAGCCACCGTGAGACCGTCCCCGAGCACCGACCGAGGCCCGACCGGCCGAGCGGCCGCGAGGGGCGCGGAGGTCATCAGGGCAGCGTCCCGGCACGCTCGACGAGCTCGCCCAGGCGGGTCACCTCGACGTTGCCGCCCGAGAGGACGACCGCGACCCGCTCGCCGTCCCGGATGGGGATCCGACCGGCCAGCGTCGCGCCGAGGGCCGCCGAGCCGGCGGGCTCGAGGACCTGCTTCATGCGGGCGAGCGAAAACCGGAGGCCGGCCAGGATCGTCGCGTCGTCGATGACGACGACTCCGTCGACGAGGCGCTGGATCATCGCCAGCGTCAGCTCGCCGGCGAACGGGGCGTTCAGGCCGTCGGCCACGCTCATCGGCTGGATCCGGACCGGCTCCCCGGCCGCGAGGGCCAGGCTGATCGCGTCCGAGCCGGTCGGCTCGACGCCATAGACTCGGACCTCGGGTCGCCGTCCTTTGACCGCGGCCGCGATGCCGGAGATCAGCCCGCCGCCACCGATCCCGACGACGACCACGTCGACCTCGGGCAGGTCGTCGAGGATCTCGAGGCCCACCGAGCCGTGGCCGGCGACGACGCGCGAGTCGTCGAAGGGATGGCAATAGACGAGGCCATCGTCCTCGCGAATCCGGGCGAGCGCCGCGAACGTCTCGTCCATCGTGTTGCCCTCGAGGACGACCCGCGCGCCGTAGCCGATGGCCGCCTCGGTCTTTGCCCGAACGGCCGCCGCCGGCATGACGACCGTGACCGGTACGCCGAATGCCGCGCCGGCATAGGCATAGCCCTGGGCGGCGTTGCCGGCCGAGACCGTGATGATCCCCCGCTCACGTTCCTGCGGGCTGAGCGCGGCGACCCGGGCGGTCATGCCGCGCGGCTTGAACGAGCCGGTCTTCTGGAGGTGCTCGGCCTTGAGGTACAGCCGGTCGTCGGCGAGGCGGACCCCGGCGGACCGCGCGACGACCGAGGCCGCGGCGGCCGACGACAGCAGCGGCGTCCGGTGGACTCGTCCGGCGATGACCTCGCGGGCAGCCTCGATCGCGGGGAGCTCGACGAGCTCGTGGGTCGCCATCGCCGGAGGATACAGGCGGCCCACCCCGGCGAGGGGCCGCCGGTTCATACGTCGCGGGCCTGCCGGGTTTGGGTGGCTGGGTGGTCGCAGGGCAACCGCGTCGAGCTAGGTCGTGGTCCAAGGATCAAAGAAGCCTGCTTCAAATCACGAGTGGACCCTCGTCCGACCTCGCCCGGTGGAGATTCGTGACTGGCACGCTACAGACCGCGACCTGAGAGCCTGCGATGCCCCTGGCGAGGACCGTCCAGGCGTGGTTACGCAGGTTCTTGTGTCTGGGGAACAACGACCCAGCGGCGGCCTCCGGCCGGTCTGCCGCCAACCGTGCCATTGGTCACTTGCGTGATTGCGCAAGCGCTGCAATACTCGATGCGACATGGCAATCGAGGCGCCGCCCACCCGCGAAGCCGAGTACCAGCGCACGGCCGTCATTGGCCGGGCCCTGGCGGATCCCAAGCGGCTGTGCGTCCTCGAATCCCTGGCCAACGGCGAGGTTTCGGTCAGCGATCTCTCGTCGGTCGTGGGATGCCAGGTCCCGAACATGAGCCAGCACCTCGCCGTCCTCCGGGCGGCCGGGCTGGTGACCACCCGGCGCGACGGCAGCAACGTCTACTACCGGCTCGCGGACCCGCGGGTCCTCGAGGCCTACCGCCTCATCCAGCAGATCGCCCGCTAGGGCGGTCGAACGACGCACCCGCCGCGCGGGAGAAAGGAACCACCACCGATGGCGATCAAGACCGCCACGGACGCCACCTTCGAGGAAGTCGTCCTCCATTCGGACAAGCCCGTCGTCGTCGACTTCTGGGCCGTCTGGTGCGGGCCGTGTCGAATGGTCGCCCCGGAGATGGAGAAGCTCGCCGCGAAGTACGAGGGCTCGGTCGACGTCGTGAAGGTCGACATCGACGCCAACCCCCAGATCCAGCGGGCGTTCAACATCATGAGCATCCCGACGATCGCCTTCTTCGCTCCCGGCAAGCAGCCGATGGGCGTGGTGGGCTTCCGGCCGATGGAGCAGCTCGAGTCGCAGTTCGGCCTGGCCGAGTACGCCAACGCCGCCGAGGCCCCCGCCGCGACCCAGCCGAGCGCGTGACCCCGCGCCGCCTCACCGAATCACGGCCCCGGCCCTGCCGGGGCCGTTTGATTCTCAGCCGGCGGCGAGGCCATCCCCGCGGCCGACGGCCCGCCGATGCGCGGCCACGAGCCAGGCTCCGAGGCGGTCGAGGGCGTGGCCGTCGAGCTCGCGAGGCGCAAACGCGACCCAGTCGGATCCCCGGGCCGAGGCCGCGACGTCGGGCGTGCGGAGCGCGGCCGCGGCGATCGTCGCACCGATCCGAATGTCGACCGAGGCCCCGGCGAGGACTGCGAACCTCGTCCCGGATCGCGACCAGGCCGTGCCGCCGTCGGCGGGGCCGGCCACGACGTCCGGCAGCTCGGCGATGACGGCCGCGGCCGCGGCGAGCAGCGCCGCGCGATCCGTCACCCGGCGGTCGCGGCGAGCAGCGCCGCTCGGTCGGTCACTCGACCGCCGCGGCGAGGATCGCCTCCAGGTCGGTCGCGTGGTCCGCGTAGTGGTCGATCGTCTCGTCGACGAACGTCTGGAGGTGGGTCGGGTGCTTGAGCCAGCGCGCCTCGGGCACGACGGTCAGGTAGCCGCGCAGCTCGCCGGGGACCGCCGCGAGACGACGTCGTACTTCCTCGAGCGGCAGCGCCCGCCAGGTCGCCTGGATGTCGTCGTTGACGGCGTCACCCCGCGCATCCCAGAGCGCGTCCATCCGGGCGAGCGAGGCACTGGTCTCACCAACAGCGAGGTCCTTCGCGATCGCGAGCGCCCACTCCTGCCAGGCCACGAGATGGCCGATGAGGTCCCGGGCGGACCAGCCGTGAGCACCCTCGACCGCGACGTCGAGTCGCTCGTCCGGGATCGACGCGAGGGCCTCGAACGGCCGCCACGCGTCTCGCTCCTCCTCGAGGAACTCCAGGGCGTTGAGATACATCGCTCCTCCTTCAGACCGACACCGGTTCGCGGTACTCGCCGAAGACCCGGCGCAGGACGTCGCATTGCTCCCCGAGCGTGGCGTATGCCCCCGCACAGCGGATGAAGTGCGGCATGAGGTTCGTATCGCTCGATTCCGGGCGTGAGGCGGCTTCGCGAAGGCCTCCCAACGCGGCCTCGACCGCTGCCGCGTCGCGCTCGCGCCGGGTTCGCCCGAGTCGCTCGAGGTGCCGCTCCAGGGATCCCGGTGGCACGGCCAGGACCGGCACCGTCATCTCCTCGGCCTCGTCGACGTAGGCATTCACCCCCACGATCCGGCGCTCACCGGCATCGAACTCGCGCTGGAAGCGGTAGGCGGCGTCGGCGATCTCGCGCTGCGGGTAGCCCTCCCGAATCGCGGCGACCATGCCGCCCCGCCGATCGATCTCGTCGAGGTAGCGCCAGACCTCGCGCTCGACCTCGTTCGTGAGGGCCTCGACGAACCACGACCCGCCGAGCGGGTCGACGACCGAGGCGACCCCGGTTTCCTCGGCGATGATCTGCTGCTGGCGGAGGGCCAGGAGGGCGGCCTCGGCCGTGGGCACGGCCAGGGCCTCGTCGTAGGCGTCGGTGTGGAGCGACTGGGTCCCGCCGAGGACCCCGGCCAGGGCCTGGATCGCGACCCGGGTCAGGTTGTTGAGCGGCTGCTGCGGGGTCAGGGACACCCCGGCGGTCTGGGTGTGGAAGCGCATCCAGGTGGAGCGCTCGTTCTCTGCCCGGTAGCGCTCGGTCATGAGCTTCCACCAGATCCGCCGCGACGCCCGGAACTTCGCGATCTCCTCGAAGAAGTCGGAATGCGAGTTGAAGAAGAACGAGAGCCGCGGGGCGAAGTCGTCGACCCGGAGGCCGCGGGCCAGGGCCGCCTCGACGTAGGCCATCCCGTCGGCGATCGTGAAGGCCAGCTCCTGGACCGCGGTCGAGCCGGCCTCCCGAATGTGGTAGCCCGAGATCGAGATCGTGTTCCACCTCGGGAGCTCCTTCGTCCCGAACTCGATCGTGTCGGTCACCAGGCGCATCGACGGCTCGGGCGGGAACAGGAACTCCTTCTGGGCGACGAACTCCTTGAGGATGTCGTTCTGGGTGGTGCCCTCCAGGGCCGCCCGCGGCACCCCGGCCTTCTCGGCCGCGACGATGTACATCGCCCAGATCGGGGCGGCCGGAGAGTTGATCGTCATCGACGTCGAGACCCGGTCGAGGGGCAGGCCGCCGAGCAGGACCTCCATGTCGGCCAGGCTGCTGACGGCGACGCCGCAGGTCCCGAACTCGCCCTCCGCCTCGGGGTCGTCGGTGTCGTAGCCGTAGAGGGTCGGCATGTCGTAGGCGATCGACAGGCCGGTCTGGCCGGCGGCCAGGAGCTCGCGGAAGCGCCGGTTGGTGTCCTCGGCGGCCCCGAATCCCGCGAACATCCGCATCGTCCAGAGCCGCGACCGGTAGCCCGTCGGGTGGATCCCGCGAGTGAACGGCGGCTCACCGGGAAAGCCGACGTCGCGGGCGGCGTCGAAGTCGTCCCAGCGGCCCGGCCCGGCGGCGGGCCGGAGCGGATCGCCGCGGTGGTCGACGGCCGTCGGGCCGCCGGCGCCGGCGGGTGCGCCGTCCGGGCTCGCCTCCATCGACCACGGGCCGTAGAGGCCCTCGAGTGGGACGTCGCCGAGCGTCACGAACCGCTGGTGCCGCTCCGGTGCGCGGGCCCGGGCCGGGTCGAGGCGCTCCACGCGCCAGCGCCGGCGCCGGCCGGCCCAGGATTCCGACGGCCCGCTCATCTCGGGCCGACTCTAGCATGGGGGTCCGGGGCGGCTGTAGGACTGGAGGTGAGCCCTGCGGGTCCGCCTGGCGTCGCCGCCGCGGGTCCGCCTGGCGTCGCCGCCGCGGGTCCGCAATGGGCGGTGCTTGGCCGGCGAGCACGATCGCGATGAGTGAGCACGACCTCCCCCCGACTTCCTGCAGGAATCGCACGAAGTCAGGGGTGGGTCACGCTCATTCGTGTGAAACGTGCTCGGAAGGCGAGCGCGAACGGGGCCGGATGACCCTCCGTGGCCCGCGGCCGCCTCAGCCGCCCGCTCGCTGCGCGGCGACCGTGGCCCCGACCGCGGCGGCGACGAGCTCGTCGTGGGCGTCGAGGCTCGCGCCGGGATCCACCGGCGTGGCGACCAGGACGACCCGCGCGATCGAACCGTCCTGCCAGGTGACCACCGACTGGAACGACAGATCGTTGAGGGCGTCCAGGCGCCACGTCTCGCCGGCGCCCTCGTACGCGGGTCGGCTGGTCTCGACGTTCGAGGTCTTCTTGCCGGCGCGGGCGCCGGCCTCGTAGAACTCGGCCATCCACGCCGCCGGCAGGTCGCCGTCGGGCACGGCAAAGACGACGCTCGTGACGCCTGTCCCGCTGCCGAGGTCCCAGGTCGCCCCGGCGTAGGTCAGGACCGTGACGTCGTGGGCGGCAAGCGCGCCGAGACCACCGGCGGTGCAGGTCCGGCCCGAGTCGACGGTGGTGGGTGTGGTGCCATTGAGCGCGGCCGGCAGGCGGGCCTCGAGATCCGGGTACGCCCCGGGCGTCTGGCCGTCGACGACGCACGGGCCGGTCGGGTCGAACGTCGCCCCCGCGGGAACGCAGGCGCTGACGACGAGCGCCAGCAGGACCGCGACGGCGACGCTTCGGGGCCGCGTCCGGCGCGAGGCGCGCGCCAGCGAGGCAGGCTCGGATGGGGTCACCCGGGGAGCCTACCGCGGGCCGGCCGGGGGCGCTTCGGCGCACCGGTACGGAGGTCCGGGACGTGGTGCGTCGACGCCACCGACCTTCGACCCTGGGCCGCCCGGACGAGGGGGCCATTGCCCCGCGGACGGGCGCCGGCGTACGGTTCTGCCACGCCGGGACGCGGCGAACCGGGGGCACTCGGGGCGTCGGCCACGGACCTGCGAACGGACGCCGGAGCCGAGGACGGTCGGCAACGGGGATCCCGCTCGAGGGTCACGAGCCGAGTAACCATGATCCATCGGCCTCGAGCCGGAACGCGTCCGGCGGGACTCATCGCCCGCATTCGCGCCATCCACCGATCGCCTCCCGCGTCGTGCGAGAGGCGGTCGTCCATGTCCGGGGCGGGCTGACGGGGGGAACGGTCCGCCCCGGGCATCCCCACGGATCGTGGACGGGCGCAGGTTCGCGTTGGGACCCCCACGGCGACGAATGAGGGTGACCCACCCCCAGTTTCGACAGAATCGGCATGAGCCTGGGGGGAGGTCAAGCTCGTTCGAGCGATGCCTGCTCGCAATACGAACAGGTGGTTGGCCGCGGCGGATCCGGGACTCGCCGGTCTCAGCGCGTCGGGACTGGCCTTGGCCGGCGGACCACACCTCGCCGATCGAGGTCGAGCTGCAGGGCTCTGGCCGCGGCGACGAGCTCCGGGTCGTGCGAGATCGTCCTCGCCAGCCAGTCGATGTAGCTCGGCTCGAAGGCGGCGATCTGGCCGAGGGTGTGGCCGTGGAACTTGCCGAACTCGATGGGCGTGGCCGAGGCGACCTCGACGGGCGGGACCGGCGCCGGCCGGAACGCGGGATCCCGTCGGCGGTCGAGGGGGCCGTTCGGCGCCGACGCCCGGGGCGGTTCGCGATCGAAGCGCTCCGACTTCAGCGGCGGCTGGCCCGGCAGCGTCGCAGCGCGGCCCGCGGCGGCCCGCCCGGTCGTGGCATTGCGAGGCCGGAACGTGTCGGACGTGTCGAGTCGGCCGGTGACCGGTCGGGTCGGCTTCGTCCGCGGCGGCCAGGCCCGCCGCCGACTCGTGGCGCCTCCCGCGCCGTCCCGGCCCCCTGCGCCCGGGGTCCCCACCCGGAGCTGCTCGTAGGCCCGGTTGATCTCTGCCATCCGGCGGGTCGCGGCCCGAGCGGCCGCTGCATCGCTCCCGGCGACGTCCGGGTGGTGCTCCCGGGCGAGCCTCCGCCAGGCGGCCTTGATCGTCGCCTGGGAGGCGCCGGGGGCCACGCCGAGGACCTCGTGGGGATCGCGTTTCGGCATCCCCCGAGTGTACGCGGCGACCGGTGCTTGACAGGTTCGAGGGCGCTGCCGTCCCCTGTAGGCGATGACATCCCGAGGTCGCGTCCGCCGGGCCGGGGTGGCCGCCGCGGTCGCCGTCGCGCCGTTCGCCTTCGCCTGGCGCTTTGCCCACGTCTACCGGACGAGGGCCGGGTACCCGCGGCAGCATCCGCCGACGTTCGACCCGGGCAGCCTCGGCCTACCGTTCCAGGCACTCGAGGTCCAGGCCGGTGACGGCCTGCGGCTGCCCGCCTGGTGGATCCCGGCCCGGGGCGTGGCGCCGGGTCCCGCCGTCGTCCTCGTCCACGGCTGGGAATCGGGGCGTCACCGGACGCTGCCTAACGCCATGGTCCTGAACGCGATCGGGTACCACGTCCTGACCGTCGATGTCCGGGGTCACGGGGCGAATCCGCC
Organism: Chloroflexota bacterium; assembly: GCA_040752335.1. Classification (GTDB taxonomy): domain Bacteria; phylum Chloroflexota; class Limnocylindria; order Limnocylindrales; family CSP1-4; genus UBA5189. Next base: position 18,806 of record JBFMEV010000014.1, on the reverse strand, counting down.
GGAGGCGCTGCCGGTGAGCGCGGGCGAGTTCGGCTCCGACGCGCTGGCCGGCGTCAGGGCGGCGCTCGATCGGCCGGACGTCACCGCGGTCGCGGTCCTGGGCCACTCGATGGGCGCAGCCGGGGCGATCATCGCCGCGGCGGCCGAGCCGCGCGTCGCGGCCGCGGTCCTCGTCGCGACGCCGGCGGGGCCGTATCGCCTGACCCGCCACACGTTCCGCCTCGCTCGCCTCCCGATCCCAGACCCGATCGCCTATCCCCTGGCCTGGCTGACGACCCGGGTCTACCTCCGGCCGCGCGGTCATCGCGTGGATGACGTGTCGGCGACGTCGGCGGTCCGCCGCTATCGAGGGCCGATCCTCGCCATCCACGGCACCAACGACCGGGTCATGCCGATCGGCCACCTTCGACGGCTGGTGGCCGCGGCCCGGGCTGCTCGCGTCGACTCGCCGGACGCGGCGCCCGTCGAGGAGGCCACCATCGAGGGCGGCGAGCACTCCTGGCTGTACGAGTTCGCGTCCTACCGGTCCGCGATCGGCCGCTTCCTCGCCGTTGCCCTGGGCGGTCCGCTCGAGCCCGACGAGGCCGCCCGGGTCGCGGCAGCGGTGGATGCCCGCCGCCCGCCCGACGACGAGCCGCGCTTCGCGGCCCTCGACGACCTCGAGGCCGCTGTGGGACCAGCCGCGGCACCCGGCCCGGGCACGGCGGAGGCGCGACCGTGATGGGCATCCTCGAGGCGATCGGCCATCTCCGTGTCGTGCGGCGCTACGCCGACCGGCCGCTCGAGCCGGCCCACCTCGAAGCGATCCTCAACGCCGGCCGGCGGGCCAGCTCGTCGAAGAACCGCCAGCGTTGGGACTTCGTGGTCGTGACCGACCGCGATCGGCTTCGGCTCCTGGGCGGCGTGGGACCGTATGCCGAACACGTTCCGAGCGCCGCCGTCGCGGTCGCCCTCGTCTTCCCGGAGGCGGCCGACCGGGAGCGCCCGAACTCCATCCACTGGGACCTAGGCCTGGCGTCGCAGAACATGATCCTCGCGGCCTGGTCGCTCGGGGTCGGCTCGTGCCCGATCACCGTCTACGAGCCGGATCTCGCCCGCGAAGTCCTCGGCTATCCGGCCGACCGGACCTGTGAGCAACTGCTGGTCTTCGGCTACCCGGCCCGGCCCGATGACCTCACTCGGCCGCTCAAGCCCGGCGGGCGACGGCCGCTCGACGACGTCGTGCATCGAGAGCACTGGTAGCCGGCTCCCTCACCGGACCAGTCGCGGCGGTGGTGGCGGCGCAGGTCCCCCGACTACGTCCAGCGGAAGAAGCGGGCCGAGATCGCGAAGCAGGCGACCAGGAAGCCGGCGAGCACCGCGAAGCAGATCCAAAGCGGCGAGAACGGCGTCCCGCCGACCATGGCCTGACGGAGCGACCGAAGGCCCTCGAGGATCTCGACGGTCGTGGTCTTGCCCGCGCCGTTCGGTCCGAGGAGGCCAAAGACCTCGCCCGCCCGGACCTCGAACGAGATCCCGTCCACGGCCCGGGTCTCGCCGTAGGCCTTCCGCAGGTCGCGGACGCGAATCGCGAATCCGGCCTCCGGGATGGCGGGCGGGACGGCCGTCACAGGCGCTTGCGGAGGTAGGCCGTGACCGAAGCGTCGTAGCCGAGGGATTCGTAGAGGTGGCGCGCCTCGGGCCGGTGGCGGCCGGCGGTCACCTCGACGAACGCGGCGCCGCGCTCCCGGGCAAAGCGCTCGGCCTCGGCCATCAGCTGGTGGCCGAGGCCTCGCTCGCGGGCCCCGGCGTCGACGACCAGGGCGAGGATCCGGACGGCGACGTCGTCGTGCTCGAACCGCGGCAGCGCATGGAAGGCGATGAACCCGATGACCTCGCCGCCGCGGTCCGCGACGACGACCTCCGAATCCGGCCCGGCGAAGCGCTCCAGGCGCGCCACGACCGCCGACGGGCCGGCGGGGTAGCCCTCGTCGGTGAAGAGCGCGGCGATCCGCTCCGCGTCCGCGTCCACGGCGGGGCGCATGACGATCCCGGGGGCTTCGAGCATGACCGGATGGTAGCGCGGCGCCGGGTCGCGGACCGCTCAGCGGAGGAGGAGGTCGTGGATCGGGTCGCCGATGAGGACGAACCCGAGGCGCTCGTAGACCCCGATCGCCGTCCCGTTGTCGGCCTCGACGAGGAGGTGGATGAACGCGGTCCCGGCCTCGAGCGCCTCCGCGACGGCGAGGGCGGTGATGAGCGAGCCGAGGCCGCGGCCCTGGAGCGGCGGGGCCGTCGCGATCGACGAGAGGTACGTGCCGGGACCCACCTGGACCCGCCGCGCCACCGCCGCCGGCTGGTCGTCGACGAGGAGGAGCAGGACGGCGCCGTCCTCGCGACGGCCGGCGGCGAGGGTCTCCGCGCCGAGCGCCGGGACCCGGTCCGATTCGACATCGAACGCCTGGACGAGGAGCCGGGCGGCCTCGATCGCCCGGAGCTCCTGCCCACGGCCGATGTGCTCGAGGGTGAGCTCCGGCCGCGACGCGAGGGTCCGCACCAGGCCCAGGCACGCCGCCGGGTTCACGAGGACCATCGACCGGTCGATCCCGGCCGGTCGGAAGCCGGCCGCGACGAGCCGGGCCGGGAGATCCGCCGGCCGGTTGCCGAGCGGCAGGGTCCGGATGTGGGGCAGGCGGTCGAGCGTCGCGAAGAGGGTCACGACCTCGTCGAGGCGGCGCTCGAATGCGGGGACGTCGTCGGGCCAGGCGGGCGCCGCGAGCCGGTTCCAGAACGGTTCGCGGTCCGCCGGGTCGTGGAGCAGGAGTCCGTCGCCGAGGTCCCTGGCCTCCCTTCGCCCGACGGCCTGAACCGTCGCCTCGTGCCGGGCGAGACGACGCGCGAGGGCCTCGCCCGGGACGACGGGCTCGAGCACCGCGGCCGTCAGGGCTGATCGACGGCGATCAGCGTGGCGCCCGACGGCAGCTCGATGACTGCCGGCTCGGGGATGCCGGCCGTGGCGAACCAGGCCCGATACGCGGCGGCGTCGCGAAGCCCGGCGCCCATGAAGACCTCGTCGAGGTGGACGCCGGCGATGAGCTCGCCGTGGATCGTCCGCATGTCGGCGGGATCGGTGGGCAGGAGCCAGTCGAGGACCACGAGACTGCCACCCGGGTCGAGGGCCTCCCACGACGCCCGCAGCGAGGCTGCCGGATCGGGCAGGAAATGGAGCGCGTACTGGTAGTACACGAGGTCGAAGCGGCCGGGCCGGGTGACCTCGTCGCGGGCCACCGGCTCGATCCGGACCCGATCGCTCAGCCCGCTCTCCTCGATGAGCTCGCGGGCCCTGGCGATGGAATCCGGCTCGGCCTCGATGCCGACGAGGCGGAGGTCGGGGAAGCGCTGGGCCATGGCCACGAGCCAGCGGCCGCCGCCGCAGTGGACGTCGAGGACCCGGCAGCCGGCGACGAGCCTGGCGACCAGGTTAGGCAGGGCCGCCAGGCCCTCGCTGAAGAAGACGGCGATGTCCTGGCGTGTCACCTGCTCTATCGCCGCCCTGTAGCGGTCCGGACGCGACGGGATCGGCACGCCGGTCCGGAAGAAGTCGATCATCCGGTCCCAGTCCAGGGTGGCCACCACCGAGTGGACGAACTGGCCGCCGAGGAACTCCGAGCGCTGCTCGTCAAGGAGGATGAGGGCGGTCTCCGGATCGATCGTCAGGGCGCCGGCCTCGGAGCGGACGAGGCCGTGGGCGTCGGCGGCCCAGGCCCACGTCTCCACCGCCCGCGGGTGGGTCGACGTCCGGCGCGCCAGGTCTTCGACCCGGAGGCCTCCGTCGCCGGCCGCCCGGATGGCACGGAAGAAGCCGAGGTCCACGCCCAGGAACACGAGCCACGTTCGGTAGAACCCACCGAGCGCGGCGATCAGGTCGTCGAAGCGGTCGTCGAGGCGCATCGCCGGCGATTGTCGCACGGCCGGCGGGCTGGCGAATAACCGGCTACACCGTGGTAGCATGTGGGCGCTTGCCACGGGCGGTGTCGTCGCCCGGAGCCGCCGACCTGGAGCCAGCCATGCGCACCCTCGCCCGCCCCATCGGCCTCGGCCTGGCCGCCCGGGACGATCCGGATGACGTCCTCGACTGGGCCCGGCGCGCCCGCGACGCGGGCCTGGAGTCGCTCTGGATCCACGATTCGTACTTCGAGCGGGACGCGGTCTCGTTCGCGACCACGGTCGTCGACGGGCTGGCCCGCGACGGCGAGAACGAGGACGGCGGCTTCCGGGTCGCCCTCGGCGCGGTCAACCCGTTCACCCGGCATCCGGTCGTCCTGGCGATGACTGGCTCGGCCCTCGACGAAATCCTGCCCGGCCGGATCGTCATGGGCCTGGGCACGGGCCTGCCGCTGCGGCTGAAGCAGATGGGCATCCCGTACGAGCCCGATGCAGCCGTCGAGCGGGTGTCCACCGCGATGGACCAGATCCGGGCCCTGTGGGCCGGCGAGCGGCTGCCGTCGGCGACGCCCGGTCTGCCGCCGATCCAGCCGATGTTCCCGCCGCCCCACCGAATCGCGCTCGTCATCGCGGCGTACCGCCGGGCGTTCGTGGAGCTCGCGGGTCAGAAGGCCGACGGCTACCTGGCCCGGCCGGCCGAGTCGATCCCCTCGCTCCGGGGGATCCTGGAGCGGCTCCGGGCCTCGGCCATCGAGGCAGGTCGCGACCCGGGCTCGATCGAGACCGCCGGCTACCTCCTGTCGCTCGTCGACCGGACGCGGCGCGAGGCCCTCAACCGGGCGAAGCGCGAGCCGTTCGTCATCTACATGATGTCGGTCCTGTCCGACGTGTCCCTGCGGCGGGCCGGCTTCGAGGTCGAGCTGCGAGACCGGATCGCCGTGGCCTGGCGGGCCGAGGACTACACCCTCGCGGGGAATCTTATTCCCGACGAGCTCCTCGATGCCTTCATGCTCTGCGGCACTCGCGAGGACGTCGCCGCGAAGGCCCTGGCGTTCCACGTCGAGACGGGCCTGGGCCTGCCGCTCCTCCAGCCCGTCCTCCAGGAGGAGCGCCAGATCGACGAGCTCATCGCGGCGGCGGCGATGTATGCCGAGCTGCCGGCGACCGCCCGGTGGGTTGCGCCGGCGCCGGAGGAGACGGTGGCGCCCGAGGTCGTGGCGGCGCCTGCTTCGGCGCTCGCCGACGACCGGCGCCTCGGCGCCGCGGAAACCGTCCGGCGGCGGCTCGGGGCGACCTGGGAGATCGTCCGGCCGTTCGCCTACACGGCATCCGTCATCCCGGTCAGCGCCGGCGCCGCGCTCGCGGCCGTCGACGGCCGGTTCGACTGGCTGCCGTTCCTGGCCGCGTTGGCCGGGGCGGTCCTCCTGCACTCCGGGACAAACATCGTCAACGAGATCTACGACGTCCGCCAGGGCATCGACACGATCGTCTCGCCGCGGGCGAGCCACGCCATCGTCAAGGGCCGGATGACCGAGCGCGGCGCGTTCCTGGTCGCCGGCCTGGCCTTCCTCCTGGCGGTCGCGGTGGGCCTGTACCTCGTGGTCCTCCGCGGCCCGGCGATCGTGGCCCTCGGCCTGGCCGGGCTGATCGGCGGCTGGGGCTACACGGCGCCGCCGCTCCAGTACAAGTACCGGGCCCTCGGCGTGCCGCTGGTGTTCCTGCTCATGGGCCCGCTCATGGTCGTCGGCAGCTATTTCGCCGTGACCGGGGCCTGGAGCCCTGTGGCCGTCGTTCTGTCGGTGCCGGTGGGACTCCTCGTGGCCGCCATCCTCCACGGCAACGAGTGGCGCGACATCAGCGAGGACACCCGGGCCGGCATCGTGACGCTGTCGTCCCGGGTCGGCAAGGACTGGGCCCACTACGGCTACGTCGCCCTCGTCCTGGGGGCCTACATCACGCTCGGCCTGTCGGTCGCCTTCTCGCTCCTGCCGCCGCCGACGCTCCTGGCGATCGTGTCGCTGCCGTTTCTCGCCCAGGTCGTCCGCTCGGCCGAGCTCGGGGCGACGGGCCAGGCCCGGGCGATCGCGATGATCGACCTCCAGACCGCCAGGCTCCACCTGGCCTTCGGGGGGTTCCTCGTCATCGGGCTGCTCCTCGCCGGGGTCGTGCGTGGCTGAGCCGCCCGGGACCGGCCAGCGTGGCTGAGCGCGAGGTCGACGACCGGCCGGGCACCCTCGCCCTAGCCGTCGGGCTGGCCGCCGCGAGCGCGGCCTTCACGGCGACCTTCCGGGGCCCGCGCGAGCGGTTCTGGACGCGGATGACCTGGACCGGCGTGAGCCTGGGCAGCCTCGCGCTGCTTCTCTCGGGCCCGGCCCGCCGGGCCCGGATCCGATGGTGGCACGTTCCGCTTGGGTTGCTCTCGGCGGGAGTGCTGTACGTCACCTTCCAGGTCGGCGACCGGTTCGCCCGACGCTTCGTCCCAGGCGGCGACGCCGAGATCCGCGAGATCTACGCCCTCCGGATGCTCCTGCCTCAGAGCGAGATCGCGACCCGCCTGGCGACGATCGTCGGGCCGGCAGAGGAGCTCTTCTGGCGCGGCTTCATCCAGGCGGCCCTGATGCGCCGGTTCGGGCGCTGGCGGGGAGCCGCGATCGCGGCCGGCGCCTACGGCGGGGTCCACGTGACGTCGGGCAACTTCACCCTGCTCGGCGCGGCCGGGGTGGCCGGCGCCCACTGGTGTGCGCTGTACGCCGCCGGGGCCCCGCTCGGTGCCCTCATCGTCAGCCACGTCGCCTGGGACATCTGGATCTTCCTGGTCCAGCCGACCGGCGAGGTCGAGGTCGTCGAGCCCGCCTGACCGAGCCCGCCTGGCCGAGCACGCCTACGATCGATGGCGCGGAGCACACTGCAACGAATGTCGCGGCCGCCGTGTTGAAGACGTCGATGGACACCGACGTCGCGCTCGCCCATCGCCTCGCGCTCGACCTCGACGCGTCGTTCGAGGCGCTCCTCCGCGCCCACCAGGACCGCTGCTACTCGATCGCCCTGCGCCTGCTGGGCGACCCCCGGGATGCCGAGGAGGTCGCCCAGGACGCCTTCGTCCGGGCCTACCGGGCGATCGCCGGCTACGAACCGGACCGGATCCGGGCCCTTCGGCTCCGACCGTGGCTGGCCTCGATCGTCGTCAACCTGGCCCGCAACCGCCGGCGGCGCCTCGACGAGCGGACGCCGCCGCTCCAGCTGGAGCCGATCGTGGAAGCCGGTGGGGACGCGACCTTCCCCGAGGCCGGGCCTTCGCCCCATGAGCGGGCGGCACGGCGCGAGACGATCCGGGGGCTTGCCGCCGCGCTCCTCGCTCTGCCCCCCGGCCCGCGCTCGGCCGTCGTCCTCCGCCACGTCGACGGCCTGTCGGTCGCCGAGACGGCGGTCGCGCTCGGTCGCCCAGAGGGGACCGTGAAGGCCCAGGTCAGCCGCGGCCTGGCCCAGCTGCGAGTCGTTCTCGCCAGCGATCCCGACCTCGCCATCAACCACGGGGAGATGACCGCATGAGCCCTCGATCGACCCGCCCGACCGTCGCCCCCACGGACCGACTGGAGACCGACTTGACCGCCCTTGCCACGACCGCACCACCCTCGTTCGCCGCGAGCGTCCTCGTCGAGGTTGGCCTTGCCGACCGCTATGCCGAGTTGCCCTCGCCGCTCGGGCCGATCGTCGTCGCCTGGAACGGCCGCGGTGTCTCGGCCGTGGACCGCGCGGCCGAGGGCGACGTCGCGGGCTTCGAGGCGCGCTTCGGCGCGCAGGTCGGGCGGCCGCTCGGGCGCGCCGCCGCCGTCCCGCCGGAGCTGGCCCGGGCGATCGCCGCCCGCCTCGCCGGCGACCGGCGTGTCCGGATCCCGCTCGACCTGAGGGGCCGGACCGCGTTCGAGGCCGCGGTCCTCGCCAAGGCCCTCGAGATCCCGCGGGGCGAGGTCCGGCCGTACGGCTGGATCGCGGCGGAGATCGGCCGACCGAAGGCAGTGCGGGCCGTTGGCACGGCCCTGGCCCACAATCCCGTGCCGCTCATCGTCCCGTGTCACCGTGTCGTCCGGAGCGACGGGTCCATCGGCCAGTACTCGCTCGGCGGCCCGGCTGCCAAGCGGACGATCCTCGCCGCCGAGGGCCTGGATCCCGAGGCCCTGGAGATCGCGGCCCGGGCCGGGGTCCGGTTCCTCGGCTCGGACACGACCCACGTGGTCTGCCTGCCGACGTGCCACAACGCGAAGCGAATCACGGAGCGGCACCGCGTCCCGTTCCGGTCGCTCGCGGCCGCCACCGCCGCCGGCTACCGGGCCTGCCGGGAGTGCCGGCCGGTCTCGGGCGGCGCCGCGGCGGCGGCCTGACCGGCCTCGCCCGGCCGTAACCGAACGGCAACATTGGACTACTGGACTAGGCCATAGCGGCCCGCTACACTCCCCGCATCTTGGACCACCCTGCTATGCCAAAGCGAACCTCGGCGATCGGCCTCTGGGCGGCCCTCCTGACGGTCTACGTCGTGTGGGGCTCGACCTACCTGGGCATCGCGATCGCGATCGAAACGATCCCGCCGTTCCTGATGCTCGCCATCCGGTTCGCGATCGCGGGGGCCGTCCTCGTCGGCTGGGAGGTGCTCCGCGGCGGCCGTGGCTTCCGCCTGCCGAGCGCCCGGGAGTGGCGCGACTCGGCGATCGTCGGGGCGCTGCTGCTGGGGATCGGCAACGGCTTCGTCGGCCTCGCCGAGGAGACGGTGCCGTCGGGGATCGCGGCAATCCTCATCGCCCTCATCCCGGCCTGGTTCGCGATCTTTGGCTGGCTGTATTTCCGAGATCCCCTGCCCCGCCTCGTCGTGGCGGGCATCGCGATCGGGCTCGTCGGGGTCGTGCTCCTCGTCTGGCCGTTCGGCAGCGGTGCCAACGCCTTCGACCTCCGCGGTGTCCTCATCCTCCTCGTCGCCCCGCTCGGCTGGGCTCACGGCTCGCTGTTCTCGGCCCGCCGGGCGACGCTGCCGGCGCGCCCGCTGATGGCCACCGGGCTCCAGATGCTCCTCGGCTCGGCGGCGCTTGCCGCCGAGGGCACGCTGACCGGGGAGCTCGCCCGCTTCGACGTCGCCGCCATCTCGGCCGAGTCGCTGTGGGCCCTCGCCTACCTGACCGTCATCGGCAGCCTGGTGGCCTTCAACGCCTACGCCTGGCTGCTGCGCAACGCCCCGCTCTCGCTCGTGAGCACCTACGCCTACGTCAACCCCGTCGTGGCCGTGGCCCTGGGCAGCCTCGTCCTGGCCGAGCCGATCACGCCCCGGACCCTCGTTGCCTCGGCGGTCATCGTGGCCGCCGTCGCGATGATCGTGACCGCCCGAGGGCGGTCGGCCCGGGTGAGCGGGGAGGAACCGGTGGCCAGGGCTCCGGAGCCGGCACTCGCCTCGCCGCGGGTATTCGTCCGGGGCGCCTCCGCATCGGCGAATGCCTCGGGATCCACGGCCCCGGCGACCGGGAGTGCCACGACGTCCGCGGGCGGGGGCGGCGGCGACGGCCCCCGGACCCTCAGCCCGAGGCCCGTCCCTCGGCCCTGACGGTCCGGGCGACCCGCCTCGCCATCGTCATGACCGCCAGCATCGGGTTGACCCCGATCCCCGTCGGGAAGGTCGAGCTGTCGGCCACGTAGAGGCCTCGGATCGGGCGGCCGTCCGGCCCGCGAACGCGGCCACGCTCGTCGGCCGCGTGACCCGCGGGCTCCGCGCCCATCCGGACCGTGCCCATCTGGTGAGCCGAGAAGACCGAGCCGCGGTTCGATCCGAAGTCGAGCCGTCCGAGGTCCTCCAGGAAGTCACCGAACCGGAGCGCCTCGTCGGGGCCGCCGTCGACCCGATGTCGGACGAGCGGCGTCGAGGCCGCCGCGATCTCGACCGCCCCGGCGGCCCGCGCGATCCGGGCCATCGAGCCCAGGGCGTGCCGAAGAGTCGCCACCCCGATGTCGTCAAGCTCGTAGTCGATCCGGACGCGGCCGGCCGGCGTCACCGACACCCGGCCAGAGCCGCCGTCGCGGGTCACGGCGATGAGCGGCCCGATCCGGTGGCCGTCGCCGAGCCAGTCCGCGTGGTCGGTCGCGCCGTCCCATGGCAGGGCCAGGGCCAGGAGCCCGGGATGGCCCGGCGCGGATTCGATGACGTAGCCCTCGCGCCCGGCCGCCGGCTCGGTGAACTCCGCCGAGCGAGCCGCCTGCATCACGCCCCGCCACATGTGGATCGGCTCGGCGTATCGCCCGGCGATGACGGGCACCGGGTGGAGCCGGAGGTACCGCCCGACCGCCCGGTGGGTCGGGCCGGTCTGCTGGAGGACCTGGGGGCTCCGGAGAGCGCCGGCGGCGAGGACGACCTGTCGCGCCCGGGCGACGAGCCGGCGTGACCGAGCTGCCGTCGGGTCGCCGGGCCGGGCAAGGACGGGCATCCCGGTGGCCGGGTCGGTCACGAGGAGGTTGGCGTCGACGCCGGCCACGGCATCGCCGTCGAGCAGCAGCCGGGTCACCCGGACGCGGTCGACGATGCGAGCCCCCGCCCCGACGGCCGCGGCGAGGTGGACCCGCAGGCCGCTCTGCTTGGTGCCGCGCGGGCAGCCGAACGGGCAGGCCCCACAATCATCGCAGCCGACCGCGTTGCGCCGGGTCGGCGCGACCTCCCAGCCCAGGGTCGTCGCGCCACGGGACAACGCCGCGTCCTTTGGCGCCGCAGCGGCGGCCGGGGCCACGCCCAGCTCCCGCTCGATCGCCTCGCGGTCGCCGGCCCACTCCGAGCCGTCGACACCGTCGAGGCCATGGTCGCGGGCCCACTCTCGGCGGACGCCGCGCGGGATGTCGACCGAGGTCGTCCAGTTGACGACGGTCCCGCCGCCGACGGCCGAGCCGGCAAGCAGGCTGATCGACGCGTCCCAGGTCGTCAGCAGCCCGTGATTCAGGTACAGCCGGGAAAAGGCGTCGAGCTCGGTCCGCGGCATCGTCGCCTCGTCGACGAACGGCCCGGCCTCGAGGACGAGGACGCTCCGCCCGGCTGCGGCGAGCTCGGCCGCGACGACCCCGCCGCCCGCCCCGGAGCCCACGACGATGACGTCGGCCTCCAGCTCGACCGTCGTGCCGCCGGCTGACCGATCGACGTCGATGACCCGCACCGGCGTCGGTGCCTCGGTCGTCGGAGGCCCGTCCGGCCGGTAGTCGACGGTCGAGAGCGGCCCCGATTCGCGGCCCGTCGAATCGGGCGCCGGCACCGCGTAAGCGAGGAACGACAGGAGCTTCCGGAAGGCCTGGAAGCCAGACCGCTTCAGGTCGATCGGCGAGTGGGCCCAGCGGAGCAGCAGCCGCTCCCGCTCCCGCGGCGGGAGCCGTGACAGGCCCCGCCACCGGCCGGCGGTCAGGAGGTTGACGAGGGGCGTCTCCAGGAGGCCCAGGACCAGGCGGAGCTGGCGGACCTGGTCCGGGTCGGCCGCCCGGACGAGCGCTTCGGCCGCGAGCGCGGCGATCCGCGGCCCGTCGGCGGTCGGGACGAACGTCTCGGCGAGGACGGCAAGCGTCCGGAGCTCGTCGGGGCTGAACGGCCCCACGGTGACGGCCGGCGCGGGCCTCGCGGAGTCCGTCAGGCGCGCCCGGCCGCAGCCGCCGTTGACACCGGCAGCCGCTCGTAGCCCTGGGCCGGCAGTGGCTCGCAGCGGAGCGGCCGGTCCTCGCGGTAGCCCAGGGCATAGTCGGCCTGGATGAGGGTGTGGAGCTGGCTTGTGCCCTCGTAGATGACGGCCGCCTTCGAGTTGCGGAGGTAGCGCTCCACCGGAAACTCGTTGGAGTAGCCGTTGGCGCCGTGGATCTGGATCGCGTCGAGGGCGCTGGCGACCGCGTGGTCGGTGGCGTGCCACTTCGCCAGCGACGTCTCGCGGGTGTTCCGGACGCCATGGTTCTTCAGGAACGCCGCCCGCCAGACGAGGAGCCGGCCGGCCTCGATGCCGGCGACCATCTTCGCCAGCATCTGCTTGACGAGCTGGTGGCGCCCGATCTCCTCGCCGAAGGTGTGGCGCTCGTGGGCGTAGCGGAGGGACGCGTCGAGGCACGCCTGGGCCAGGCCGACGTTCCCGGCCGCAACGGTGAACCGGCCCTGGTCGATGGCGCTCATGGCGATAAGGAAGCCCTCGCCCTCCTCGCCGATCCGGTGCTCGAGCGGGACCCGGACGTTCTGCATCTGGATCGTGCCGGTGTTGCCGGCCCGGATCCCGAGCTTGCCGTGGAGCGTGCCCGTTGTCAGGCCGGGCATCCCCCGCTCCAGGACGAAGGCCGTGATGCCCTTGTGCTTGAGCGATCGATCGACCGAGGCGAAGACGAGGAAATGGTCGGCGATGTCGGCCAGACTGATCCAGATCTTCTCGCCGTTGAGGACATAGGCGTCGCCGTCGCGGCCCGCCGTCGTGGCGAGGTTCGCCGCGTCCGTCCCGACACCCGGCTCGGTCAGCCCGAACGTCGCCAGCTTCTCGCCCCGGGCCTGGGGCACCAGCCAGCGCTGCTTCTGGTCCTCGGTGGCCCACTGCATCAGGGTCAGCGAGTTCAGCCCGACGTGGACGCTCTGGACGACCCGGAAGGCGGTGTCCGCCCGCTCCAGCTCCTCGCAGATGATCGCGAAGCTGGTGTAGTCCATGCCGGCGCCGCCCCATTGCTCGTGGATCGGCGCGCCCAGGAGGCCGATCTCGGCCATCTTCGCGAAGATCTCGCGGTGGACCTCGCCATTCGCGTCCCACTCGCGAATGTAGGGGTCGATCTCCCGCTCGGCGAAGTCGCGGACGGTCGCCTGGACCAGGCGGTTCTCGTCGGTCAGGCGGAGGTCGATGGCCACGGGCCCGATGATGGCACGTCCCGCGAGCGATGCTCAGCCGGTTCCGTCGAAACCGCGCCCGGCAGCTGATGTCCGTTGCAGCATCAACCACCGCCGTGATGCGACAACGGGCATCAAGAATGGACTTCGCCCTCGACACGCGGATCGGCAGCGAGCCCAGTCCTCCTGTCGCGGGCCAAGACCGTCCCGGACGTGACCTGGACCGCGCCGTGTCTTCGGGCGGGCCAGCCGTGCGGCAACTCGCTGTGGACAGAATATCCTTCGGTACATGTGGTTGTTCACCATCTAGTATTCGGAAGAAGTCTGGTAGTGTCGAACATCCGTTGACGGAGGCGATCCAATGACTGACGGTGGGCCCGTGTACGCCCAGCCCTTCGACGACCTCGACCGATCGATCCTTCGGACGCTCCAGCTGGACGGACGCCTGTCCAACCTGGATCTCGCCCGCCGGATTGGCCTGTCCCCCGCCGCCACGCATGCCCGGGTCCGTCGCCTCGAGTCGGCCGGCGTCATCCAAGGCTACGCGGCGATCGTCGACATCGAGAAGGCGGGCTTCGACCTGCTCTGCCTCATCAGTGTCGGCATGCAGCTCCACGACGCCGAGCGGGTCAACCGGACCCGCGAGCTCCTGGGCCGGATGCCGGAGGTGCTCGAGTGCCACCACGTGACCGGGCCGTTCGACTACGTCCTCAAGGTCGCCCTGCCCGATCGCCGCGCGCTCGAGCGGTTCGTCGTCGAGAAGCTCACCCCCCTGCCGGGCGTCGCCCGGATCCAGACCAGCCTGGTTCTGGCCGAAGTCAAGCGCACGACCGCCCTTCCCATCTGAACCGGAGGCTCGCCTTGTCTATCGATGCGCTCGCCGCCCCCACCCTGGACCCCTCGCCCGGAGTCGACCGCTGGGCCGCGGTCGGTGAGGATCTCGCCGCGGCCGAGGAGGCCCGCCGGGCACGGATGCGCCGGATGCGCTTCGACACGATCGCGGTCCATGGCGTCTACGACATGGCCGCCGCCCTCGACAACCAGGGCAGCATCCTGGAGCCGACCTACCTGAGCCCGGCCCAGCACTTCGTCGACAGCGACCAGCTGGAAACGGCCCTGGCCTATCGGATGCCGGCCTGGGGCTACACCCGGATCGCGAACCCGACCCTCCACTACCTGGAAGAGACGCTTGCTCTGCTCGAGACGTATGGGACCCGCTTGACGGCCTCGGCCCACGTGGCGGCCTCGGGCATGGCCGCGATCCACATCGCCACCAGCCCCTTCCTGGCTGACCGCGGCTCGAGTGCGCCGCGCCCGAACATCGTCGTCTCGGCGAAGTGCTACGGCGGCACGTTCATGCTCTTCTCCGAGCGCTACGGCCGGGAGCGCGGTATCGACATCCGCTGGGTCACCGACCCCATGGATCTCGCCGCTTGGGACTGCGTCATCGACGAGAGCACCCGCTTCGTCTACGGCGAGCTGCCCAGCAACCCGGCCCTGGCCATGTTCGACACGGCGGCCGTGGCCGAGATCGCCCACGCCCGCGGCCTTCCCCTGATCGTCGACTCGACGGTCGCCACGCCGGCCCTCCTGCGGCCGCTCGGCCTCGGGGCGGACATCGTCGTTCACTCGCTCTCCAAGGCCATCGGTGGCAGTGGCCTGGCCATCGGTGGGGCCCTCATCGCCCGCCACGACCTCGTCTGGGTCGCCGGGACCGACGAGCAGCGGGCCGACTTCGCGCGGTGGGTCAAGCTCCTGCCGGCCCGCGATCACGGCGGCGGGTTGGCTCCGCTCTCTGCCATGGCCATCCTGTCCGATCTCCGCGACCTGCGCCTGCGCATGGACGCCTGGAGCGCCACGACGCTGGCCGTGGCCCGGTTCCTGGACGGCCACCCGGCGGTCGAGTCGGTCGCCTACCCCGGCCTGCCCGGCCAGCCCGGCTACGACCTCGCGACCCGGGACATGTGGCTGGCCGACGGCGACGCGACCGGACGGCCGGCCAACCGCTACGGCTCGCTGCTCGCCTTCACTGTCCGCGGCGGCGCCTTGGCCGCTCGGCGAATCTTCGACCGATTCGAGCTCATCTGGCGAGCGACCGACCTCGGGCGGGTCAAGTCCGTGGCCACGATCCCGGCCATCTCGACTCACCAGCAGCAGGGCGAGGAAGGCCGCGCCCTGGCCGCCGTCCCGAGCGGCCAGATCCGACTGTCCGTCGGCGGCGAACACGCCGACGACCTGATCGCCGACCTGGCCCGGGTCCTGGACGACTGAGCCATACCCGGCGAACCGCTCCGCTGAGCTGCCTCGACTCGGGGGCCCCCTCGATGGACCGTGCGGTTCACGTCGGTCAGCCGGAGGTCGATGGCCACGGCCGGATCACGGCGCGCCCCGGGCCGGATCGGCGCCGGCCCTATACTCGCGGGCCATGGCAACTCCGACCGACCACGTCGATCTCGCCGCGCTTGCCGGTGGACACCTGACGCCCGTCCTGGGCCGGTACTTCGAGCGGTCGTGGAGTCACGGCCTCGGCCATCGGCTGTACGACACGAGCGGCAAGGCCTACCTCGACTTCGCCAATGGCATCGCCGTGACGGCCCTTGGCCACGCCCACCCCGCAGTGACCGCGGCGATCCACGCCCAGGTCGAACGGCTCATCGGTCCGACCGGGGCGATCGGGTTCTCCGAGCCCGTCTCCCGCCTCGCGAATCGGCTGGCCGCGACCCTGCCCGACCCGATCGATTCGATCTTTCTCCTGAACTCGGGCTCGGAAGCCATCGACGGGGCGATGAAGCTGGCCCGGCGGGTCACCGGTCGGCCGGCGATCATCGCCTTCCAGGGTGCCTTCCACGGACGGACCTACGGCGCGACCTCGATCACCAGCTCCTCGCCGAACTACCGCCTGGGCTACGAGCCGCTCGTCCCGTCCGTCTATCTCGCGCCGTTCCCGCAGGCATGGCGCGAGTTCGATGGCGACGAGGCGCGCGCGACCGAGGTCTCGCTGGCCCGCCTCCGGACGATGCTGGCGAGCGTTGTCCCGGCCGCCTCGGTGGCCGCGATCTTCATCGAGCCGGTCCAGGGCGAGGGCGGATATCTGCCGGCGCCGCCGGCCTTCCTCCGCGGCCTCCGGGCGATCTGCGACGAGCACGGGATCCTTCTCGTCGCCGACGAGGTCCAGACGGGCTACGGCCGGACCGGCCGGATGTGGGGCTTCGAGCACGCCGGCGTCGTCCCCGACGTCGTCTGCATCGCCAAGGCAATCGCGAACGGCCTGCCGCTGGCGGCGATCGCCACCCGCCGCGAGCTCCAGGAGCGCTGGGGCCGGGGCGCCCACGGCTCGACCTACGGCGGCAACCCGGTCGCCTGCGCGGCGGCCCTCGCGGTCCTCGACACGATCGAGGGCGAGGAGCTCATCGCCAACGCCGCGGCCCGCGGGCTGGAGCTCTCGGCCGGCCTGGGTCGCCTGGCCGCCGAGGACGAACGGATCGGGAACGTGCGCGGGCCCGGCCTCATGGTCGGGGTGGAGTTCGTCGCCGACCCGGCCACGAAGGCGCCCGACGGCGCGCTCGTGGAAGGGCTCGTGGCCCGCTCGGCGGACCTCGGGTTGCTCGTCCTGTCGTGCGGGCCGCAGCACCAGGTGGTGCGCTGGATCCCGCCCTTGGACGTCAGCGCCGCGGAGGTGTCCGAGGCGCTGGAGATCTTCGGGGAGGCGCTCCGGACGGTCTGACCCCCGTCCGGCGCCCTGCGCCTAGCGGTTCTGGTGGAGGAAGCGGAGAACGTCCTCGAGCCGGAACCGGCGATCGCCGCGCTTGCAGACCCGGTAGAACGGGAGCTCGCCGCGGTCGCCGAGCCGTTTCACCGTGTTGACGTGGAGATGGAGCATCTCCGCGACTTCGGTGGCGGTGAGCATGGGCCCGAGTTCGTTGATAGCCATCGAGGCCATTGCCATGGTCGCCTTTCGATCCAACTGATGTTGCCGTGCGGCCCGATCCGGTGGTGACGGGTGCGGTCCGGCTCGTTGCTGACGAGAACGTACGGGTCCGCGGGAGTTGCGCCAAGCCGTACTTCGGTTCGATTCGGGGGCAGTACCCACGGCTGCCCGGGGTCGCACGGCGGGCACGTTCCGTCCCGACCCAGCCCGAAAGACCGGGCCGTCCCTGACCATCGGGCCACTTCGAATCGCGGCCTCATCGGAGGAAGGTTGATCCCGGCGCCGCGCTCGCCCAGCGGTCGAGTGGTCGGAGCCGTCCAGCCGCAACCGGTGGAGCTCGGATGTCCCGTCCCGTCGCCGCCCTGGCGCTGCTCCTCGCCCTGTCCGTGGCCGCGCCCGTCGCCACCCTCGGCGCGGATGCCGCGCCTCCGACGCAGCCGTACATCGTGACCCTCGTCGCCGGCGGCGAGGCCAGCGTCGACGCGGCCGGGGGCGAGGCCGCGAAGCGCAACGCGGCGGCGATCGACCACGTCGTCGGCCGCAACGCGATCTCGGCCGGCCGGCGCTACGAGCATCTCCTCGCCGGCTTCTCCGCCGAGCTCACGCCGGGCCAGGTCCGGCAACTCCAGGCCGACCCCGAGGTCGCCTCGGTCGTTCCCGACGAGGTGATCGCCCTGACGTCGCAGTCGATGCCCACGGGTGTCGCCCGGGTCGGCGGCCGGACGTCGCCGGCGGCGAAGATCGACGGCCTCGATGAGCGGGTCGATGCCGACGTGGCCGTGGTTGACACCGGCATCGACGCCTCGCACCCGGACCTCAACGTTGCCGGCGGAATGAACTGCACGTCCGCCGATCCGTCAGCCTGGCAGGACGGCAACGGCCACGGGACCCATGTCGCCGGCACGATCGCGGCGAAGGACAACACGATCGGGGTCGTGGGCGTGGCCCCCGGCGCCCGCCTGTGGGCCGTGCGAATCCTGTCGGCTGACGGCACCGGCCTCCTGTCCTGGTACATCTGCGGCCTCGACTGGATCGCCGCCCAGCGCGACGCGTCGGACGCCTCCCAGCCGCTGTTCGAGGCCGTGAACATGAGCGTCGCCAAGTGGGGCTCGGACGACGGCGCCTGCGGGGCCGGCAACGGCGACATCCTCCACGCGGCGATCTGCCGGCTCGTCGCCAGCGGCGTCACCGTGGTCGCGGCCGCCGCGAACGATTCCGGCCCGGCATCCAAGCGCGTGCCGGCCGCGTACGACGAGGTGATCACGGTCTCGGCCCTCGCCGACATGGACGGGAGGGCCGGTGGCCTGGGTGGCGACAAGTGCTGGAGCTGGGGCGGCTACGACGTCGACGACACCTTCGCCGACTTCTCGAACTACGGCCCCGATGTCGATCTCATCGCCCCCGGCAAGTGCATCTGGAGCACCAAGCCCGGCAACACCTACGGCTGGTCGTCGGGGACGTCCATGGCGGCCCCGCACGTGACCGGCGCGATCGCCCTCTACAAGGCCAGCCGGCCGAGCGCGACCCCGGCCGAGGTGAAGCGCGCCCTGCAGTATCTCGGCACGTACAGCTGGGATACGTCGACCGATCCGGACGGCGTGCCCGACCGCCTCCTCGACGTCTCGCGGATCGGCCCCATCGGGACGGTCTCGATCGCGCCGTCGCCGGCCACCGTCGCCGTCACCCAGGCCGGGGCCACCATCCCGGTGGGCCTCACCCTCGCCCGGGCCGGCGTACTGGAGGAGCTCCATCTGTCCGTCGCCAGCGTGCCCGGCGGCGTGATCGCGAGCCTCGATCGGACGGAGCTGTTCGGGTTCGAGTCGACCGCCGCGACGCTCACCCTGACGGTTCCGCCGTCCTTCCCGAGCGGGACCTACCCGGTCACCGTGACCGCCTCGTGGCACGGCATCCGAGCGACCGCCACGGTCCAGGTCGTCGTCCAGAAGCCGCCCGTCACCCGGCTCGCCGGCTCCGACCGCTACGAGACCTCGGCGGCGATCTCGAAGGCGACCTATGCCCCCGGCGTGGCGGTGGCCTACATCGCCACCGGCCTGAACTTCGCCGACGCCCTGTCGGGCGCGGCGGCGGCGGGGCTGCAGGGCG
>JBFMEV010000013.1:0-66489 GCA_040752335.1 Chloroflexota bacterium | reverse complement strand
GGCGGGGCACGGCGACCAGGCCGACCACGACGCCGAGCGCCGCGCCGGCGAGGCCGGCGACCTGCGGCAGCGCGCCGGAGCGCCAGCCGAGAATGATCGCGAGCACGAGCAGCGCGATCGCGCCGGCGTCCAGCGGGTTCACCCGCGGATCGTCGCACAGCCTGCGTGACCGAGCCGTCCCTGCCTCGGCCGGCAGGAGCCCGTCGCCGGCGATCGCCCGTGCCCGGGCCTACCCGTTTCTCACATACGGACGGGTGTGGTGTGAGGTCGCCGGCCGGGCCTATTCGTGCTCAGGTATGAACCAAGGTGGTGAGTGAGACCAATCCCCCGCCCGGGTGTCTGCCCACGTATCTGCCTACGTTTCTGCCTACTGTTGACACTCGACAATCCGGGCCCGTACGATTCGCCGCACGTCCGGACGTCGCGCCGGACTCGAAGGAAACCGAAAGGACCGCCGTGGACGCCGTCTTTGACCCGAAGTTCGTCACGTTCGACTGCTACGGCACGCTCACGAACTGGCAGATGAGCGGCGCGACGAAGCAGATCCTCGGGGATCGCCTGCCTGACGACATCGCCGAGCCGTTCCTCGACATGTTCGGCAACTACCGCCTCGACGAGGTCCTCGGTGCCTGGCAGCCCTATCACGACGTCATCGCCGCGGCCTACCGCCGGGCCTGCACGAGGTACGGCCTCGAGTTCCGCGACGCCGACGCCACCGCGATCTACGAATCGATCGGCACGTGGGGACCTCATCCGGACGTGCCCGAAGGCCTGGCCAGGCTCGCGACGGAATTCCCGCTCGTCATCCTCTCGAATGCCACGGATAACCAGATCCCGGCGAACGTCGCCCGCCTCGGCGCGCCGTTCGCCCACGTCCTCACGGCGGAGCAGGCCCAGGCCTACAAGCCGCGATACCGACCGTTTGAGTACATGCTGGACACCCTCGGCGTCGGCCCGACCGAGATCGTCCACGTCTCGGCCAGCCTGCGCTACGACCTCATGCCGGCCTTCGACCTGGGGATCACCAACAAGGTCTACGTCAACCGCGGCTACGAGCCCTCGACGCCCTTCTACGGCTACCGCGAGATCACGACCATCGCCGAGCTGCCCGGCCTCTTCGGGCTCTAGCAGAAAAGGAGCCCGCCATGGGCCGCAAGCGTCGCGACACCTTCATCCTCGTCCCGGCTCCGGGCAGGGCCGAGGAGGCCCACGCCTTTGCCTCGCAGTGGCTGCGCGACCTCGACGGCCATCCCGGCTACCTCGGCGGGGCGATCCTCCGCGAGTCCGCCGGCGAGATGCTCGAGGAGACGATGGCGGTGATGATCGAGTTCGAGGACACGGCCGCGGCCAAGGCCCTGTGGCCGAAGATCGAGAACCTCGTCACCCCGATCTCGTCGGACGAGCCCGGGACCCAGCCGCGAGACCAGGGGCCGGTGCTCTACCAGTTCCAGGTGGACCGGGGCGACGACCACAGCGAGGCCACCGAGCTCCGGGCCAGCGCCACGCGCAAGCTCGAGTTCAACCGCGGCAACGGGATCTTCGCCCGGCTGCTCCACATGCACGGCGAGATCCTGGATGACTACCGCGCCACAGGGGCCGGGCCGTTGGCCTGACGCCGTCCCAGACCGGGCCCCGGCCCGAAACCCCCGCGCGTACACTGTCGACTGCCGACCGCCGTTGGTCGGCAGTCCTCATCACGACCAGCGAAATGTGACATGCCCAAGCAAGCCATCGTCCGGATCAAGCGGTCGACGCTCTCGTCAGTGGTTGCCGAGCGACTCCGCGAGCTCGTCATCTCCGGGGCCTACGAGCCCGGCGCGCAGCTCAGCGAGGTCGATCTCGCCGAGAGCTTCGGGGTCAGTCGTGGTCCGATCCGCGAGGGCCTCCAGCGGCTGGTCCAGGACGGTCTCCTGCGATCCGAGCCTCACCGCGGCGTCTTCGTCCCGAAGGTCGGCCCCGACGACATCGCCGACATCTACCTCGCCCGCGAGGCGATCGAGGGCGCGGCGATCCGGATCGTCATGGCGCTCGAGGACCGGGCCGCCATCGTGGCCACGCTCCGCGAGCTCGTCCGCCAGATGCGGGTTGCCACCGAGGCCGAGAAGTGGGCGCGGGTTGCCGACTTCGACATGAAGTTTCACCTGGAGGTCGTTCGCGCTTCCGGGAGCCCGCGGCTGCAGCGGATGTACTCGACGCTCATCGACGAGACACGGGTCGTCATGTCGATGACGGCCAACGTCTCGGGCCGCGAGGACTACGCCGATGAGCACGGCGAGATCGCCGATCGGATCGAGGCCGGCAGCGTCGTGGCCGCCGTCGACACGCTCGCCCGGACGTTCCGGGAGTCGAAGGCGACCCTGACGCGGGCCGCGGTGGGCGCCTCGGAGGCGACAGCCGCCGAGAGCCTGTAAGGCCGAGTTTGCCCCGGCGTGTCCCGGGGCCATCTTGGCGCCCCGCGGCGACCGGCACGCCCCGTCTCTTCCCATCTAGATTGTTGACAGCTGACACTTGACAGCGATAGAATCGGCCGCATCGGCGGACTGACCAGCCGAGCGTCCGACCGGAGGTTCGCGGGTGGCCCATCCCTTCGACCCCAAGTTCGTCACCTTCGACTGCTATGGCACGTTGACCTGGTTCCAGATCAACGACTCCACCAAGAGGATCCTCGGTGACCGGCTCTCGCCGCATCTCGCGCCGGCGTTCCTGGAGAGCTTCAGGGGCTACCGCATCGACGAGGTCCTCGGCGAGTGGCGTCCGTACCACGAGGTCATCGCGAGCTCCTACCGGCGGACATGCCAGCGGTACGGCGTCGAGTATCGGGATGCCGATGCTCGCGCGATCTACGAGTCGATCGGCACCTGGGGGCCGCACCCGGACACGCCGGGTGGCCTTGCCAGGCTCGCCACGAAGGTCCCCCTCGTGATCCTCTCGAACACCGATGATGACCTGATCCCGGGCAACGTCGCGCAGCTCGGCGCGCCGTTCGCGCACGTCCTGACGGCGCAGCAGGCGGGGGCCTACAAGCCGCGTCTCCGGGCGTTCGAGTACATGCTCGACACGCTCGGCGTTGGCCCGACCGAGATCGTCCACGTCTCGTCCAGCCTCCGCTACGACCTGATGCCGGCCTACGACCTCGGGATCACCGCCAAGGTCTACGTCAACCGCAACCAGGAGCCTTCGACGCCGTACTACGGCTACCGCGAGATCAGCTCGATCGCCGAGCTGCCCGGCCTCTTCGGGCTCTAGGCGAGGCGGAGCAAGGAAGCATTCGCATGAAGACCGTCTCGTACTGGATCGATACCGCGCCGGTCGGCGCTGACTACACGGCGACGACCCTCCCGGATCGCGTCGATGTCGCCGTCATCGGCGGTGGGCTGACGGGAATGTCGGCGGCCATCCATCTCCGCGGCAAGGGCGCGTCGGTCGCCCTCCTCGAGGCCGAGAAGCTGGGCTGGGGGGCTTCGGCGCGGAACGGCGGGATGTCGACGCCGGGTATCACGATCAACTACCTCAAGGCGATCGACCGATACGGCGACGATCACGCCAACCGGATGTACCTCGCCTACGACGCCGCGATCAACACGGTCGAGCGCATCATCACCTCCGAGGGCATCGACTGCGATTGGGCCCGCAACGGCAAGCTCAACCTGGCCTGCCGGCCGTCCCATTTCGACAACTACGTCCGCGGTGCGAAGCGTCTCAAGGAGAACCTTGGCCACGACACCATCGTGGTACCCGCGGACCGGATCCGATCCGAGATCGGCTCAGACTTCTACGTCGGGGGCGTCGTCGATCCCCGCGGTGCCGGCCTGCACGTCGGGAAGTTCTGCCGGGGGATGGCGGAGGTTGCCGCCCGCGCCGGGGCCGGGCTCCACGAGGCCGCGAAGGTGACAGGCCTGAGACGCGTAGACGGGGGCCACGAAGTCAGGACGACGCGGGGCAGCCTGACGGCCCGCCAGGTCCTCGTCGCGACCGACGGCTACACAGGCAGCGCGACGCCGTTCTACCAGCGGCGGATCGTCCCCGTGGGCAGCTTCATCATCGCGACCGAGCCGTTGCCCGCTGCGCTCGTCGACGACCTGATGCCGACCCGCCGGATGGCCTCCGACTCGAAGAATCTCGTCTTCTACTTCCGGATCACGCCCGACAACCGGATGCTCTTCGGGGGCCGGGCACAGTTCGCGCTGTCATCGCCCAAGGCCGACCTCCAGAGCGCGAAGATCCTGCGGCGGGGCATGATCCAGGTCTTCCCGCAGCTCGCCGACGCCCGAATCGACTACGCCTGGGGTGGACTGGTGGGAATCACCCTCGACCGGATGCCGCACGCCGGGGAGCGGGACGGGGTCTTCTACTCGATCGGCTACAACGGGCACGGCGTCCAGATGGCGACCCACATGGGCATGGTGATGGCCGAGGTCATGGACGGCCACCCTGAGGCCAATCCGTGGCACGGTCTCCGCTTCCGGGCGGTCCCCGGCCACTTCGGGCCGCCATGGTTCCTGCCCCTCGCCGACGCCTACTACAAGCTTCGCGACGCGGTCGGCTGAGCGGCGAGCGGACCGCGTCCCCGTGGCGACCGACCTGATGCGCCTCGATGGCAAGGTTGCCATGATCACCGGCGCGTCGGGCGGCATCGGCCGGGCCATCGTCGACCGCTTCGCCGAGGCCGGCGCCCGGCAGCTCCTCACGAGCCGTTCCGAGCGGCCGGACGGTCTGCCCGCCGATGCCGCCTACCTCGCCGGCGACGTCCTCGACGAGGCGTTCGTCGAGCGGCTGGTCGGGGAAGCGCGCGCGCGTTTCGGGCGCCTCGACATCCTCGTCAACTGCCACGGCAAGCAGTTCGATTCTGATCTCGAATCGACCGCGGAGTCCGACGCCCGGGCCGTCCTGGACACGAACATCCTGGGGCCGCTGCTGACGATGAAGCACGCCATCCCGCTGATGCTCGAGTCGGGCGGCGGCTCGATCGTGAACATCTCGTCCCGGCTGGGGCTGGTGGGGATCGCCGGCCAGGTCGTGTACTCGGCCTCGAAGGGCGGCCTTGTCATGCTCTCGAAGGGCGCCGCGATCGAGTACGCCGACCGCGGCATCCGGGTCAACGTCGTCGCGCCGGGGTTGACGATGACGCCGACGATCGCGGCCGCCTGGGCGACGCGCCCCGACCCGGCCGCCTATCACGAGCTGCGTGCGTCGACGATCCCGATGAAGCGCCTCGCGCGCCCGGAGGAGGTCGCACAGGCGGTCGTCTTCCTTGCCTCCGATGCCGCGAGCTACATCACCGGCGCGGTCCTCCCGGTCGACGGCGGCTACACCGCGGCATGACAGGCACGACGCCGACGATACCGGCAGCGCCGTCGGGTGTCGTGACCCCGATCATCCCGCCCGACCTGGTGACGCCGGCGATCCTCCTCGACCTGGCGATCGTCGACGCGAACATCCGGCGGATGCAGGCCCACGCGACCGCGGCGGGGGTTGACCTCCGACCGCACATCAAGACCCACAAGTCGATCGAGGTCGGGCGCCGCCAGGTGGCCGCCGGCTCCGTGGGGATCACGGCCGGCACGCTCGGCGAGGTCGAGGTCTTCGCGGCCGCCGGGTTTGACAACATCTTCTTCGCGTACCCGGTGTTCGCAACGCGGGCCCGAGCGGAACGCCTTCGCGCGGTCCGCGAGGTCGCCCGGCTCCGGATCGGGATCGACTCGCCGGCGGCGGCCGATGCGCTCGCCTCGGCGTTCAGCGCCGATGCGCCGCTCGAGGTCCTCGTCGAGGTCGATTGCGGGGCCCGGCGATGCGGCGTCCCGCCCGCGGAGGCCGGTGTGCTCGCCGCCCACGCCCGCGCCCGCGGGCTCGCTCCCGTCGGGGCCTACACCTACCCGGGCCACGGTGACCGGGACCCGGCGGCCCCGGCCGAAGCGTCGGAAGATGAGCTCGAGGCGCTGGCGACCGCCGCCGCCGCCATCCGGGCCGAGGGCATTGAGCCGGTCGTGCTGAGCGGCGGCTCGACGCCGACATCGTCGCGATCCGCGCGGGCGCCGCTCACCGAGCTGCGGCCCGGGGAGTACGTCTACAACGACCTCGGCAAGCTCCGCCTTGGTGCGTGCGGTCCCGGCGATCTCGCCTTCTTCGTCGCCGCGACCGTCGTCAGCGACGCCGTCCCGGGTCAGGTCATCGTCGACGTCGGGACGAAGGCTCTCGGTCGCGAGGGATCGGAGGCCCGCGGCTACGGTACCGCTCCGAGCGTGCCCGGCGCCGTCCTCACGAAGCTCAACGAGTATCACGGCTACCTCGCCGTGCCGGACGGCGTCGCAAGACCGCCCGTCGGCGCGGTCCTGGCCATCGCCCCGAACCACGTCTGCCCGGTGGTGAATCTCTTCGACGACATGCTCGTCCACGAGGCCGGCCGGCCCATCGGCCGCTGGCCCGTCGACGCCCGCGGCCATCTCAGCTGAGGAGGCGCCCGATGCCCAAGGTGATCCCGACGAATGCTGTCTCGCCTGGCGACCCGTACTCCGAGATCGTCGAGGCCGGCGGCCTCGTCTTCGTCGCCGGCCAGGTCGGCATCAGGGGGGACCAACGCGCCGAGGGCGTGGTCTTCGAAGACGAGGTCCGGGCGATGTTCGGGCGAGTGGAGGCCGCCCTGGCCCGGGTCGGCCTCGGCCTGGACAGCGTGGTCCGCTGCACGGTCTACCTGACCGACTTCGGGACCTTCGCCCGGATGAACGCGGTGTTCAGGGAGGTCTTCCCGAACCGGCCACCGGCCCGGACCACGGTCGGCGTGACGGCCCTCGCCCGCGACTGCCGAATCGAGGTCGAGGCCACGGCAACTCGCTAGCGCCGGCTCGTCAGCCGCTGACGACCTTGCGATAGGCGAGCTTCTTCAGGACGAGCCCGTCCTTGAACTCGAAGAAGTCGGCGCCTTCGACGGACCCGGCGTTGCCGTCCCTGTCGACGAACTCGCTCGTCCAGCGGGCGAAGGCGAGGTCCCCGTACAGGTAGGTGTGGTGGTACTCGTGGGTGCTCGAGCGGTTCGTCGACGCGGCGTGCATCGCCTCGAGGCCGGCCTTGACCTCGGCGGGACCGGTGAACCGGTTGCCGTAGGGGTGGGGGCCGAAGGACGCCTCGTAGACGCCCTCGGGATGGGTCATCGCCGCGATCTGGTCGACGTTGCTCGTCGACCAGGCGTGGAGATACCGCTCGAACAGCGCCGCGTTGCGCCCGTCGGTCGCGGGCTCGATCTCGGTGGTCATCGGACACCTCTGCGCAAGGGGCGGTGGAGATCGACCGGCCGTGGTCGCCCCATCAGGTCACGAGCCGGGGCTTGCGGTACGTGCCGTCGGCGAACCGGGATAGTCGGAACGGCTGGAGGCTCATCGACGGCTCGCCGTCGGCGATCTCTTCGGCCACGAGCTTGCCGACGATCGGGCCCATCCCGAAGCCATGGGCGCTGAAGCCGCTGGCGATCACGAGCCCGGCCGGGGTCCGCAGTGCGTCGATCACCGGGACGGCGTCGGGCGTCGTGTCCGTGTAGCCGGCCCAGGCCCGGTCGAGCGTCACCGGGACCGACGGAAACAGCCGCCGGAAGTTCGTCACGGCCGACGTGACCTTGTCCGGGTTCGCTGGGGGGTTGAGGACCCGGGCCTGCCGGAGGCTCCAGGCGAGGTCGCGGCGACGCAGTCGCCGACCGATGTCGTCAAGCAGCGGCCGGCCGAGGTGGACGCGGATCATCTTGCGGTTCTTCACGTAGTTCGGCAGGAACTGCCTGAGATGGCTGAACGAGTCGAGGGTGATGTCGTAGTCGCTCCAACCGCCGGCCGCCATGTAGAGGACGCCACTGCGGCGCTGGCGGAACGAGACGACCGGGTGGTAGGCCACGCCGAGGCGGGTCAGCGGGTCGACCGGAAGGGTCCGGGCGACCGACGTGTGGACGATCCGGATCGGGAGGTCCACGCCGAGCGGCCGGAGGAGTCGGGCCGACCAGACGCCGGCGGCGCAGACCACGGTCTCCGCGCGGATGACCCCGCGCTCGGTCTCGACGCCGGTCACGCGCCCGCCCCCGGCGAGGATCCGGTCGACGGCGCAGCCCTCCACGACGACCGCCCCGTGGGCGACGGCCCCGGCGGCGATGGCCCGGGTCGCGGGCGCGGGTTCCGCGTGGCCATCCGACGCGGTAAACATCCCGCCGAGCCATGACCCGGAGAGTCCGGGCAGCCTCGCCTTGATCTCGGCCTCGTCGACGAGCCGGGTGTCGAGGTTCGAGACGCGGGCGAGCTCGATCCAGGAGCGGAAGAAGCCGAGCCGGGCAGGGAAGGTCGTGATCGCGAGGTTGCCCTCCTGGGTCCACTCGAAGTCGGCGCCCAGCTCGGCCTCGAGGGCCGCCCAGCGACGAAGCGACTCGATCATGAGCGGCAGCTCGTCCTCGTCGCGAGCCTGCTGGCGGCACCAGCCCCAGTTTCGGCCTGACTGCTCGCCGGCGACGAGGCCCTTCTCGAGGAGGACGACCGAGCGGCCCTTGCGTGCCAGCTCGTAGGCGATGGCGGCGCCCATGATCCCGCCGCCCACGATCGCCACCTGGGTGCTTGCGGGAAGTGGCGCGGCGGGCGTCACGCCGGCCAGGGGCGCGGGCTCGTCCCATGGGGGCCGGTGCTCATAGTCGGTCATGGCGGGGCACTCCGAGTGCGCCTGGAGATTCCGACGCCCGGCCGCGTGGCGGCCGGGCGTCGGACCGAGAGGAGAAGCCCTTCAGGGCCGTGACGATCAGCCGCCGAGCGAAAGCTCCGGGGTGATGAGGAATTGCTCCATCGGATGGATCTTGAAGTTCTGGACAGCGCTCGAGATGCCGGCCAGCTCCTGCGGGTGGTACAGGAAGGCGTCGACGGCGTTCTCCTGGAGGTACGTCGCGATGCCGGCGTAGATCGCGAAGCGGGCGACAGGATCTTCCGTGCCGAGGGCGTCCTGGAGCTGGGCATCGATCGCCTCGTCGCAGAACAGCGAGAGGTTGTACGTGCCGGCGCAGGTGTAGTCGGCCCGGAGCATGCCGGACGGATCGTTGATGTCGGTGAGGTAGCCACGCGACAGGACGAACAGGTCGTAGTTGCCGCCGAGGACGTCGGCCTCCATCGCCGCATAGTCGGCGACCCGGATCTCGACGACGATCCCGGCGTCGGCGAGCATCCCCTGGATCGCCACCGCGACGTCGGGCAGCTCGGCCCGGGCCGGATAGGTCCACAGGTTGAGCGTCAGCTCGCCCTCGCCGAAGCCGGCCTCCGCGAGGAGCGACTTGGCCCGGTCGATGTCCTGGGCGATCGGCGTCTGGCCCGCGGGCGCCCATGCCGAGGTGGAGGCGAACGGCCCGGCGGCCGGCGCCACGGCGCCTTCGAGGACCTGGTTCGCGATCGCGTCGACGTCGATCGCCGCCTGGATGGCCTGGCGGACCGTCACGTTGTCGAGGGGCGCCCGGCTGTTGTTCATGTACATCGAGTTGGTCCGCGACAGCTGGCCCCGAACGACCGTCAGGTCGCCGTCGGCCTCGATCAGCGGGATGGTCGGGATCGGCAGGCTGCTGGCGATGTCGACCTCACCCGTCTGCAGGAGGGTCGCCCGGGTGCCGCCGTCGGGCACCAGCAGGACCTGGACGCCGGCCAGGGCGACGTCGCCGCCCCAGTAGGCGTCGTTCCGCTCCAGGGTGAAGTCCGACGGCAGGTTCTGGCTGACCAGGACGAAGGGACCGGTGCCGGCCTGGGTCGGGTCGACGCCGGCGCTGGTGTACGCCCGCTCGGCCAGGATCACGGCGTTGGGGCTGGCGACGTACAGCGGGATCAGCGAGTTCGGGGTCGTCGAGGTCACCTCGACGACGTTATCGCCGACGGCCTGGACCCCGGCGATCGAGTTGGGGTTGAACGAACGGGCCGGAGCCTCGACGCCGAGCAGGTAGTTGAGCGAGGCTGCCACGGCCTCCGCTGTGACCGGCGTGCCGTCGTGAAAGGACACGTCCTCGCGCAGGGTGAACTCCCAGGTCGTGTCGCCGGTTCGCTGCCATTCGGTCGCCAGGAGCGGCTCGACGCTGCCATCGAAGCCGGCCCGGACGAGCGTCTCACCGATGCCCGAGATGGTCATGATGAACGCGTCGTCGGTCTCGGGCGCCCAGTTGGCATCGACCGTCTCGCGCGACGCCCAGACCAGGGTCTGGTCAGTCGGGGCGATGCTCGGCTCACCGGTGGGTGTGGTCGACGTGCCGGACGGGGTGCCGGACGGCGCCGGCGACTCCGCGCCCTGGCAGGCCGCTACGATGAGGACGGCGACCAGAAGGCCACCGATCAACGGACTTCGCCTGTAGAACATCGGGCCTGCCTCCTCCAGCAGCCTCAACCGGGGGACGCGCTCGCGGGTTCACGGCGACGCGTGCTCCGAGGTGCACATTCTGCACGCTGAGTGTCGGCTGTCAACAGTTTGCACAGTGAGGAGCCGAGATTCGTCGCCGGCGCGCCGGCCTCGCCTCGCGTCAGCAGAATACTGTTGACAATACGGCCGGGCGGGGCACAATGGCCTGAGCCCCGTTGGTCCGCCCCGCAGCCGGGAGCCCCGCATGGTCGCCCCACCGGTCGCCGCGTCGCCGTCGCCGCCGCCTCGAGGCTCGGAGTCGTAATCGATGGCGCGATTCATCGTGCGGCGGACGATCTTCCTGCTGGCAACCCTGTTCGCGGTGTCCGTCGTGGCGTTCGTGATCCCGTACCTGGGCGAGGCCGACCCCGCCCGGATGATCCTGCGGGCCAGGATGGGCGGCGAGCTCGCGCTCGACCCGGCGGCGGTCGAGGCCGTCCGCCGCCAGTTCGGGCTCGACCAGCCGATCCACGTCCAGTACCTGCGGTGGCTCGAGGCGGCCGTGCAGGGCGACTTCGGTCAGTCGTTCAGGGATCGTCTGCCGGTCGGCGGCATCGTGATTCGCGCCCTCGGCGTGTCGTTCCTGCTCGCCCTGTCAGCGCTCGTCCTCGCGTCCGTCATCGCCATCCCGCTTGGGGTCCTGGCCGCGGTTCGACCGGGCGGTCGGCGCGATAGCGCGATCGTGACCCTGACCCAGGGCCTCGTGGCCCTGCCCGAGTACTGGCTGGCGCCGCTCGGCATGCTGGTCTTCGCGCTGTGGCTCGGCTGGCTGCCCGCGGCGGGCTGGAGCAGCCCGGTCTCCATCATCCTCCCGGCCAGCGTGCTGTCCCTCCGTCCGCTCGCCTATCTCCTCGGCGTGACCCGGGCGTCGATGATCACCGTCCTCGAGTCACCGTACATCACCGCCGCGCGTTCCCGAGGGCTGAGCCAGCTCCTGACGCTGCGCCGCCATGCCCTCAAGAACTCGATGGTCCCGGTGATGACGCTGTTCTCGATCTGGCTGGCTGGCACGCTCGGCGGCTCGGTCGTGATCGAGGTGATCTTCAACATCCCGGGCCTTGGCCGGGTGATGTACGACGCCGTCGTGAACGCCGACATGCCGGTCCTCCAGGCCGGGGTGATCGCGACGGTCGGCCTGGCGATCGTGGTCAACACCCTGACCGACATCGGCTACGCGATCCTGAACCCGGCGATCCTCGTCGGTGAATCCAATGGCTGACCTCGGCAGGGCGATCGCCCGTCCGCTCGTGCCGAGCCTGCGGTTCGGCGCGACGATTCGGCGCTTCCATTGGGCCTTCATCGTGGGCGCAACGTTCTTCGTGGTCGTCTGCGTGCTCCTGATCCTCACTCCCTGGATCTCGCCGTACGATCCGGCAGCGCAGAATCTGCTGAATCGGATTGCGGCGCCGAGCGGGGAGCACCTGTTCGGGACCGACCACCTGGGCCGGGATGTCCTGTCACGATTGCTCCACGGCGGCCGCTTCTCTGTCTCCATCGCGGCGGTCGCGGTCATCATCACGGGCGTCACCGGCACGCTCCTCGGGGCGATCAGCGCCCGGGTGGGTGGCGTTGTGGACGACATCCTGATGCGCCTGGTGGACGCCCTCCTGGCCTTCCCCGAGGTCCTGATCGCGCTGTTCCTCGTGTTCGTCCTCGGGCCCGGCTACGGCACCCTCATCGTGGCCCTGGCCATCTCGGGCTGGACGCCCTTCGCGCGGCTCACGCGGGCCGTGACCCTCGAGATCAACACCCGCGGCTACATCGAGGCGGCCGAAGCCCTCGGCTGCTCGAGGGCGTTCATCATCGTCCGGCACGTCCTGCCGAATGCCATCGGGCCGGTCCTCGCCCAGGGCTTCCTTCGGTTCGGCCACCAGCTCATCACCGTCGGCGGGCTGTCGTACCTGGGACTCGGCGTGCAGAAGCCCCAATCGGACTGGGGGGCCATGCTGGCCGAGGCTCAGCTGTACATGATCAGGGCACCGTGGCTCGTCATCGTCCCGGGCTTCGCGATCTTCCTGACCGCGCTCTCGGTCACCCTGGCCGGTCACGGCCTCCGGCAGTCGCTGCGACGCGGTGCGCCCCGCCTGCTCGGCGCCATTCCTTCACCGAAGGAGCCCTCGTCGTGACCACCCCGATCCGGCCGATCGACCCGGCCCAGCGCTCGACCCTGGGGGCGATGGTCACCGACCAGCTGCGGGACCACGTCATCCACGGCCGGTTCAGGCCCGGCACGATCCTGGGCGAGGTCGTGCTTGCGGAGCAGTTCGGCGTCAGCCGCGGACCGATCCGGGAGGCGCTTCTGCGCCTCGTCCAGGAGGGCCTGCTCCGGCGCGAGCCACGTCGCGGGATCTCGGTTCCGCGGCTGGCGGCATCGGACATCGTCGACGTCTACGGAGCTCGCGAGGCGATCGAGGGCGCGGCCCTCGCCGTGGCCCTCGCCGGCGATCCGGCATCGCTCGTGGCCGATCTGCGGGCGATCGTCGCCGAGATGCGGGCGGCCGAGGCCCGATCCGACTGGCTGGCGGTGGCCGACCTCGACATGGCGTTTCACCGCCGGATCGTCGAGGCGACCGAGAGCCCCCGGCTCGCCCGTCTCTATGCCAGCGTCCTCGGCGAGACCCTCACATACTTCAACATGATCGCAAGGACCCCCGGCCGCGAGCGGCTGGTCACCGAGCACCACGAGCTCGCCGAGATCATCGCCACGGGCGACGTGGAGGCCTACCGGCGGGCGCTCGGCGAGCACCTCGCCGACTCGGTCGAGCGCCTGATCAGGCAGGCACGCGCCCAGGAGGCGGCTCACTCCGACGATGCCGGCGAGGGCGGGTCCCGGCGTCGGCCTCGGCGACGCGAGCGTCGCCCGGCGGCGGAGGCAGCCCGATGATCGCGCCGGCGCCCGAGCCCGTTGCCACCGGGCTGCCGCTGATCGAGATCCGGAATCTCCGGGTCCAGCTGCCGACCCGGGACGGCATCGTCAGCGCCATCGACGGGATCGACCTGACGATCGGCCGGGGCGAGATCGTCGCCCTCGTCGGCGAATCGGGCTCGGGCAAGAGCATGACGGCGCTGTCGATCGCCCGGCTTCTCCCGCCCGCCGCGCGAGTGGTGAGCGGCGAGGTCCTGCTCGACGGCGTCGACCTCGCTCGCCTCTCCGACGCGGAGATGGACCGCGTCCGCGGATCGAGGATCTCGATGCTGTTCCAGCAGCCCAAGGCGACGCTCGACCCCACGAGCCGGGTGGGGGAGCAGGTCGGTGAGACCCTCCGCTTCCAGCGACACGTGCCCCGACGCGAGGCCTGGGACCGGAGCGTGGCACTGCTCTCGGACGTCGGCATCCCGGAGGCCGGTCGCCGGGCCCGGGCCTACGCCCACCAGCTCTCGGGCGGCATGGCCCAGCGGGTGATGACTGCGGCCGCCATCAGCGGCGGACCGGAGCTCCTCATCGCCGACGAGCCGACGACCGCCCTCGACGTCACGGTCCAGGCCCAGATCCTCCGGCTCCTCACGACGATGGTCCGCGACCACGGCCTGTCGATGCTCCTCATCACCCATGACCTCGGGATCGTCGCGACGGTCGCCGATCGGGTGGTCGTGATGTATGCCGGCAAGATCGTCGAGGACGGGCCCACCGACCAGCTCATCAACCGCCCGACCCACCCGTATACCGAGGCCCTGATGCGGTCCTCGCTCCTCATTCCCAACGACGACGGCCGGCTCTACGCGATCCCGGGCGGGACGCCGCGACCCGGCGAGGCGATCGCCGGCTGCCGGTTCCGAGCACGCTGTCCGTACCCGGACATGCTCGGCATCGCCGATCGCTGCGAGGCGATCGAGCCGGGCCTCCACGCCTGCGACGCGGAGGGCCACAACTGCCGCTGCTGGGCGGTCGAGGCCGGCCTCATCCAGGTCCGGCAGGCCACCCCTGGGCACCACGGGTGAGCGCCATGTCCGCCGGCTCGACCGGCCCGATCTCCGGCCCGGTCCCCGCCTCGCCGATCACGGTTCGGCCGCGCCACGCCAGCGTCGCGGCCGAGCGCCCGCTCGTCGTGGTCGAGGGCGTGACGAAGCACTTCCCGGTCAGCGGCGGCGGCTTCCTCGGCCGGCGCGAGGTCGTCCACGCCATCGATGACGTGAGCATCACCGTTCGCGAGGGCGAGGTCCTCGGTCTCGTCGGCGAGACGGGCAGCGGCAAGAGCACCCTGGCGCGGCTCATCCTCCGGCTGGTCCGGGCCGACACGGGCCGGATCACCTTCGATGGCCAGGACGTCCTGGCCGCGGATCGCGGTCAGCTCAAGGCCCTCCGCCGGCAGATGCAGATCATCTTCCAGGACCCGTTCTCGGCGCTCGATCCGAGCATGCGCATCGGTCAGAGCATCGAGGCGCCGCTGGCCCAGCACGGCATCGGCGACCGCGCCTCGCGCCGCCGGAAGGTGGACGAGCTGCTCGGCCAGGTCGGCCTCGACCCGTCCTTCGCCGTCCGCTTCCCGAGCGAATGCTCGGGCGGCCAGCTCCACCGGGTCGTGATCGCCCGAGCGCTATCGCTCGGGCCCCGGTTCCTTGCCTGTGACGAGCCGACCTCGTCGCTCGACGCCTCGATTCGGGCCCAGATCCTCAACCTCCTCATCGACCTGCGCGACGAGCTCGGGCTGACGCTCCTGATGATCTCCCATGACCTGCGGGTCGTTCGGCATATCAGCGACCGGGTCGCGGTGATGTACCTGGGGCGGATCGTGGAGCTCGGCAGCCGCGACGAGATCTTCGCCCAGCCCCTCCATCCGTACACCCAGAAGCTGATCGCGGCGTCGATGCCCGAGCGGGCCGGTGAAGGCCACGGCGTCGTCCAGGGCGAGCCGCCGAGCCCGATCAACCCGCCGTCCGGCTGCCGATTCCGGGAGCGCTGCCCGCTGGCCATCGAGGCCTGCCACGAGCTCCCGCCATTCGCCTCGGCAGGGCCTGGCCACAGCGTGGCCTGCATTCGCTGGCAGGACGCGGCCGGGGCGTGGTGAGCGGCCACCGGGCCTGGCCCACTTGAGCGCCGCCGGGCCCAACGCCGAGGTCGTCCCCGCGCGGGGCGCCACCGTCGACCAGGTCGAGCTCGGCCTCATCTCGACGACCGTGATCCTCTACGCCGGTGGCTGGATCGCCGCCGAGTTCGCCCTCCGGACGATCGCGCCGCTCAGCCTGGCGGCGTATCGGTTCACGATCGCCGGCGTCGTCCTCGTGGTGGTTGCCCGACTCGGGGGCCAGTCGCTCGGCCTCGAACGCCCGAAGACGATCGTCGCCCTCGCCCTCTTCGGGATCGCCATCGGCCACGCCTTCTTCTACTGGGGCCTCCGCCTCGCACCGGCGACCGACGGCTCGATCCTCAACACGGCCCTCACCCCGATCCTCACCCTCGCCGCCGGGGTCGTGGTCCTCCACGAGCGGATCTCGCGGCGGGGCATGCTCGGGGCGCTCCTCGGGAT
Organism: Chloroflexota bacterium; assembly: GCA_040752335.1. Classification (GTDB taxonomy): domain Bacteria; phylum Chloroflexota; class Limnocylindria; order Limnocylindrales; family CSP1-4; genus UBA5189. The sequence continues at coordinate 50,647 of JBFMEV010000013.1, read as the reverse complement.
CGCCGGGGTGCTGCTGGTCGTTGCCGGACCGCGGGAAGGTGGCGGCGAGGCCGTCCTGGTCGGCGATCTCCTGCTAGCCGTCGGGGCAAGCTCGATCGCCGTGTACACGGTCCTCGGCCGGGTCGCGATGACGTCGGGCTCGGTGATCGGCGTGACCGGCAGCTCAACGCTCCTTGCCGGGCTGATGCTGCTGCCCTTCGCCCTGCTCACCGAGCCGCCGTTTCAGCCGGCGACATGGTCCTTCGAGACGTGGCTGGCCTTCGGCTACATGACCGTCCCGTCGGCCGTTGTGGCTGCGGCCGTCTACTACGCCCTCGTCCACCGGTCCGGCGCCGTCCGGGCGACCCTCGTCCAGTATGTCGTCCCGGTCGTGGTCTTCGGCCTCAGCGCCTGGCTCTTCGACGAGAAGCTCACGGTCCTGCGGGTGGCGGGCGTCCTGGTCGCCCTCGCCGGGACGCGGCTGATGCTCACCGACCGGCGGACCGGGATCGCCGTCCCGATCGAGGCCTGACGGACGCCCCGGAACCCGCCGCGAGGGCGGGCTCCGCGGTTCGGTGGAGGAGCTGGCGAGTCGGTCCCCGGCTTGTCAGGCGGACCCGCGATGGCCCTCGTAGCCGATGGGTGCGAACGGCGGCGGCGCCGGATCGTGGCCGCGCGTCGTCTCGTGGTGGTCGGAGCCAACGTGGTCGCACGGGTCGATGTGGACGAGGATCGAATCGAGCTTGCCAACGTCGTGATAGGCCGCGTGCCGGATCTCCTCGGCCAGCTGGTGGCCCTCGGCCACGCTGATCGTGCAGTCGACGACGGCATGGAGGCTGGCCTCCAGCCGGTGGCCGATCCAGCGGACCCGGATCGAGCTGACGTCGATGACGCCGGGCACGGCCTTCGCCTGCCGCTCGATCGTGTCCACGAGCTGCGGGTCCACGGCGTCCATGAGCCGTCCGAAGACGGCCACGACCGCGTCCCGCAGGACGATGAGGATCGCGGCCGTGATCAGGAGGCCGACGATCGGGTCGGCCAGCGGGAAGCCGAGCATGACGCCGAAGGCCCCGAACACGACCGCCAGAGAGGTGAAGCCGTCGGTCCGGGCGTGGTAGCCGTCGGCAACGAGGGCCGCCGAGCCGATCTCCTTGCCGACCCGGATCCGGTACGACGCGACGATCTCGTTGCCGAGGAAGCCGAAGAAGCCGGCCGCGACGACGAGCCACGGGTTGGTGAGGGGATGCGGATCGATCAGGCGCTGGATCGACTCCGCGCCGGCGATGATCGCCGACAGGACGATCATGCCGACGATGAACAGCCCGGCCAGGTCCTCGGCCCTGCGATAGCCGTAGGTGTAGCGCTTGTTCGCCTGGCGCCGGGCCAGGACGAAGGCGATCCACAGCGGCACCGACGTCAGGGCGTCCGAGAAGTTGTGGACGGTATCGGCCAGGAGCGCGACCGAGCCCGTGACGAGGACGAGCGCGACCTGGGCCACGGCCGTCACCATGAGGACGGCCAGCGAGATCTTGACCGCCCGGATACCCCGGACGTTGGCCATGATCGCGTCGTCGACCGAGTCGGCCGAATCATGGCTGTGGGGCTTGATCAGCTCGTAGATGAAGCCCCTGATGCCCGTGGGATGGTCGTGGTCGTGGTCGCCGTGCTCGCCGTGGGCGTGGCCGTCCTCGCCCGGGTGGGCGTGGTCGACGTGAGCATGGTCATGCGCCTCCGGCCCATGGGCGTGGACCTCGTCGACGTAGCCCGTGGCATCCGGGTCGGGATGCGGGCGGGGATGGTCGTGCCCGTGGTCGTCATCGTCGTGGGCGTGAGGCTGGCGCCCCCCACCGGCCGGCTCGGTCACTCCTGTCTCCCTCCGCTCGCCGATCCTGGACCTGGCCCTAGGTAGCGGCGTTGACCTCCCTGTAATCGTGCCTCGCGCGAGGCGAGGCATGATGCCCGGTCAACTCGTGCGCGGCAGGAGGTGTGACCCCGTCGAATGCAGGATGGACGTGGACGACCACGTCGTCGAGATTCGGAATCGCGTGGAGCAGGTCGTGGTGGACCCGCTCGGCGAGCTCGTGGCCATCGGCCACGGTCCTGGTGCCTTCGCATCCGAGCGTGATCTGCGCCTGCAGCCTGTGGCCGCTCCAACGGGCCCGGATTTGATCGACGTACTCGACGCCCGGGACAGCGGCCGCGACCGTGTGAATGTCGTCGACGAGGCCGTCATCGACACCGTCCATCAGTCGCCGAAGCACGGACCGGACGGACGAGACCAGGATCCCCAGGATGACCACGGCGATCAGGAGGCCCACGATCGGATCGGCCTGGGGAAAGCCGAGCCAGACCCCGGTGATCCCGACCGCGACGGCGATCGAGGTGAGCCCGTCGGCGCGCGCATGGTTGCCCTCCGCGATGAGGGCCGCCGAGCCGATCTTGCGGCCGATCCGAATCCGGTAGATCGCGACGATCTCGTTGCCGAGGAACCCGACGATTCCGGCCGCGAACACCCAGCCCAGATTGCCAACCTCGCGCGGCTCGAAGATCGCTCGGACCGACTCCCAGATGATGATGACGACGGTGAGGAGGATCATGCCGGCGATCAGGAGCCCGACGAGATCTTCGGCGCGGCGATAGCCGAACGGATATCGCTTGGTTGCGGGACGTCGACCGATTCGGAACGCGATGATCAACGGGATCGTCGTGACCAGGTGGCCGAAGTTGTGGACGGTGTCGGCCAGGAGGGCGATGGACCCACTGATGGCCACGATCCCGATCTGCAGGAACGCTGTCAACGCCATCCCGCCGAGGCTGATCCAGGCGGCTCGAATGCCTTCGCTCGTGGCCTCCTCGGCGCTCTGGATCGCCTCGCTGTGGTCGTGGGAGTGGGGCGTCAGGGAGTGCTTGATGCTGGCCCACAGGCCAGCACCGTGACCGTGCTCGCCGTGGTCATGGTCGTGGTCGTCATGCTCGCCGTGGGCGTGGCCGTGCTCGCCGTGGGCGTGACCATGGTCGCGATCGCCGTCCGTGCCCGTGCGGGCGTGGCTGGCGAGGGCATGGTCATGCCGGTCGGCGTGCCCATCGTCGCCATGCGGATGGGGATGATCGTGCCCGTGGTCGTCATGCTCGTGGGCGTGGGGCTCGCGTGCCCCGCCGGCCGAATGAGTCACTCCCGTCTCCCTCTGCTCACGTATCTTGGACGTTGATGCAGACGACCTTGGTGGTCGTCATCTCGCGGGTCGCGAAGGGCACGCCTTCGCGACCCAGGCCGGATCCCTTGACGCCGCCGAAGGGCATCGAGTCGAGCCGGTAGTCGGTGCTCTCGTTGACGAGGACGGCGCCGGCGTCGACCTCGCGGACGACGCGCAGGGCGGCCGCGAGGTCGCGGGTGAAGACGCAGGCCTGGAGGGCCTGGTCGACCTCGTTGGCGATCTCGATGGCGTCGTCGACGGACGCCACATCGATGATCCCGGCGACCGGCCCGAAGACCTCGTCGCGAGCGAGCCGGCTGGACCGCGGCAGGGCGTCCACGAGGGTCGGGGCGATCGAGCGGCCGCGCCGCGTGCCACCGGTGAGAACCCGGCCGCCGAGGGCGACGGCCTCGTCCAGCGTGGCCGTGATCCGATCCGCCGCCGCGTCGCTGATCACCGGGCCGACGTCTGTCCCGGCATCCAGCTTCGGGCCGGTCACCAGCCGCTCCGTGCGCTCGACGAGGAGACGGCGGAGACGTTCGGCCGCGCCCTGCTGGACGAGGATTCGCTGGACGTGGAGGCAGTTCTGGCCGGCCGCCCAGAAGGCGCCCGAGACGATGGCGGTGGCCGCCGCCTCCAGGTCGGCGTCGTCCAGGACGATGGCCGGCGAGTTGGCGCCGAGCTCAAGCCCCAGCTTCTTGCGGCCGGCCAGCCGAACGATCCGGTCGCCGATCTCGGGACCACCGGTGAACGAGACCATCGCGACGCGCGGATCGGAGACCAGCCGATCGCCGATGTGCGAGCCACGACCGGTGACGACCTGGAGGATGCCCGGCGGAAGCCCCGCCTCGTGGAACGCGGCCGCCAGCCGCAGGGCGCTCAGCGGGGTGCGGCTGTGGGGCTTGACGATGACGGCGTTTCCCGCGGCGATGGCGGGCCCGACCTTGTGGGCAACGAGGTTCAGCGGGTCGTTGAACGGCGTGATGGCGACCACGATCCCGATCGGCTGGCGGATCCAGTAGCCGACCTTGGCCTCGCTTCCGGGGCGCTGATCGAAGGGGATCGTCTCGCCCGTCACCCGGCGCGCTTCCTCGGCCGATAGTCGGATCGTCTCGGCGGCGCGGGCCGCCTCGGCCCGCGCCTCGCGAATCGTCTTGATGCCCTCACGGGCGATCGTCTGCGCGAACGCCTCCCGCCGCTCGTCCACGATCCCGGCAACCGCGCCGAGCACGGCGATCCGGCGGTGGACCGGCAGGGATCGGGAAACTCGCGCCCCGGCCTGGGCCCGGTCCAGCGCCGCCTCGACGTCGGCGATGGACGCGGCGGGTACCGTATCGACGAGGCTCCCGTCGTCGGGATCCCGAACCTCGATCATTGTCGGACCGTCGCTCGCCGGTGCCCGGCTCCCGGGCGAATCGAGCATCGTCTCCACGCTGTCGAGCCTCCGCGCGACTGGGGTCCGTAGTATGGTGATTGTCAACAGTTTACGCAAGGGAGGAGCGAGGGTGGGCTGCGGGTGGGCCTGACGCGCTACTACCCGTCGCTCGGCCCCGGCCCGTACCGGCGGGTCTGGTCCGGGGTCGTGCCGTACCACTTCGCGTTCCAGATCGGGATCGTCGCGACCGGGACGGCGGCGGTGGCGCTCTCCGATTCTGCCTTCGAGGTCGGTCTCATGGTCGGTGCCTGGGGCTTCCCGATCCTCGTCCTGCCGCCGTTCGGAGGCGTTGCCGCCGATCGATTCTCGCGACGCCGGACCATGCTGGCCGCCCAGGTCGTGCTGGGGACGGGAGCCGTGGTGGTGGGGGCCCTGGCCCTGGCCGAAGCGCTCCAGACCTGGCAGCTCGTCGTCCTCGGCCTGGTCCAGGGCACCGTCTACGCCTTCTTCGCTCCGGCCCGCGTCGCCTACACCGCGGCATCCGTGCCCCGGCCGATCGTGCCCAATGCGATCGCGGCCTACAGCCTGAGCGAGCACATCGGGGCCGTCGTGGCGCCGGTCCTGGGCGGGCTGCTCGTCGCCATCCCCGCGGTCGGGTTCGGCGGGGCGTTCCTGGCCGTCGCGGCGCTCCACGCCGGGATCTTCCTCGTCTTCGCCGGGATCCCGGAGCAGGCACGCGCCACCGGCATCGACGGCGAGGGTGTCCTCGACCGGATCCGGGCTGGGATCCGGTACGCCCGGTCGAGCCCCAGCCTGCGCGTCGTGCTGGCGATCTCGGCGCTCGCGATGGTCCTCGGGATGCCGTTCCGGCAGCTCCTGCCAGTCTTCGCCGATCGCGTCTTCCAGGCCGGTCCGGCCGGCCTCGGGCTGCTCCTGGGCGCCGCCGGGATCGGAGCCATCGGCGGGGCGATCGGCGCGGCAAGGATCCGCGGCGGGCCGCGGCTCGTGCTCTGGCCCGGGATCCTCGGCGCGGCCTTCGGCCTCGGCGCGATGGCGTTCGCTCTGGCCCCCAGCTTCCCGCTGGGCCTCGCCCTCGCGGCCGTCGCCGGCGCCGCTGCGGCGGCCTTCACCACGACGAACTCGGCCATCGTGGCGAGCATCCCGGACGCCGCCTACTACGGCCGAGCCGCGAGCCTCTATCAGCTGACCTTCGCCCTGGGCCCGCTCGGGGCGATCGCGATCGCGGCCCTCGCCGACCGGATCGGCGCCCCGATGGCGGTGGCCGCCGGGGGCCTCCTCCTCGCCCTGTCCGCCCCGCTGATCGCCCACCGTCTTCGACAGGTCAGGAGCATCCCATCATGACCCAGGCCAGCACGTTCAGCGTCCGCCCGGCCACCACCGCCGACCTCCCCGCCGCAGAGGCTCTCATGCGCCGGACCGTCGAGGAGGACTTCGGGACGCCCTACGACCCCGGCTACCACCGCGACATCAGCGACCTCGCGGGCTTCTACCTCGAGCCGCCGCGCCACACCCTGCTCGTGGCCGTGGACGACGCGACGGGGGACGTCGTCGGGACGGGCGGCGTCCGCGTCGGCCGGCTGCGGGGCGGGCCGGCCCATCTCGTCCGTCGCTACGCGGGCGACGACACGGCCCAGCTCGTCCGGATCTACGTCCGGGGCGACCATCGGCGGCGGGGGATCGCCCGGGCGATCGTCCAGGCCTGCCTGCGCTTCGCGGTCGACGACGGCGGGTACGCCATCTTCGCCCTGCACACCTTTCCCCACTCGCCGGGAGCGCTGGCCTTCTGGCAGTCGATGGCGACGCAGGTCGGCGAGCAGCCGCACACCGACATCCCGCCGGAGCTCTTCTTCGAGTTCGATCCCGCGGTCGCCCGTCAGATCGCCGCCGGCGACTGGCCCGCCCGGGCGGTCTGACGCTACCGGCGGCGAAGGCCCGCCGACGAGCCGACCCGCCGTGGCGACGGTCACCTGACGATGATCGTCCCCTCCATTGGCCTGTGCGGCGGACACAGAAACGTATAGATGCCCGCCGGAAGCGCGGCGACATGGTGGGTCATCGTCGCCGGGCCGGCGAAATAGTCGCCCCTGAAGGCGACATGGAGCAGGCCCTGATCGGATAGGTCCGCCGGGTAGGCATCGCCCGCCACGATGTAGAACGCGTGGTTGTAGGGATCCTGGTTCTCGAACCGGACCTCGAACGGCTTGCCGGCTTCGACCTGGAACGTCGATACCGAGAACACTCGATCCTTTGCGACGATCTCGACCACCTGGCCGGCAAAGGTGGGGTCGGGCGCAACCGTCGGGGGAGCTGTGGTCGCCGTTGGGGGCACCACGGTCGCCGGGGTGGCCACGGCCGGTGTCGGGCCAGGCTCGAGTCCCGAACCTCCACACGCGATCAGTGCGGCCCCCAGGACGAAGGCGGCGATCAGCCCGATCCCGATACTGCGGACGGTGTTCATCTCCACCCCTGGTTCCGGAAAGCGGTCAACGGTCGAGCGGGCCGGCCCGCACGCCGACCGCGAGTGACGCCTAGCCTCGCCAGACGATCTGGCCGACGTATTCCGCCGGCGGCAGGCTGGAACCGTCGGGAACGTCGACGAACCTCAGTGCGCCCGTCGCGCCGGCGAAGTCACCGGTGCCGCCGGTGATGGGATGATGGCAGCCGCCCCACAGCTCGACCCCGCCCGCGTCGACTTGCCGACGAAGGTGAACGTAAACGAGATCGTCCCGCACCGCGAGCCGATGCAGCCGACGAAGGTCTCGGTGCCCCTGCCGATCACGATCCCATGGGGTCCAGCGGCAACGGTATCGAATGTCTCCGTCGTCCAGCAGCCCTCGAGGTCACCGGACATGACGAACGTTGCACCCGGGCAGGCCCCGCCCGTCGCGACCACCTGGCTGCCGGCCACGGCGACCGCACCGGGATGTGCCGAGACCGCCGCTGCCAGGCCAAGCACCCAGACGAGCAGCCCTGCCGTGCCGAGGCCGACGACCCGACGCCCGTTCATGCTCCCTCCTCGTCGATCAGCCCCGGGCGGCGCCACCATGCAGTCTGTATGATTGCACTGTAACAGTGACTGTGTCAAGAGGATAGAACAGTTTGCCGGACCCCTTCGTCCAGTTGCGACTGGATCCATCCTCTGAGCTGACGATCGCGGGCCAGATCCGTGCGCAGCTGACGCTCTTGATCGCTGACGGAAGGGTTGATCCGGGCAGCCAGCTGCCGTCCGTTCGCGTGCTGGCCGCGCAATTGGGAGTGCACGTCAACACCGTTCGCTCGGCGTACGCGAAGCTCGAAGCGGACGGTGTCGTGGTCACGCGCCACGGTGTCGGAACGACGGTCCTGCCGGCTGGTGCCGGCAGGCTCTCGCCCAGCCTGCCGAGGTTCATGAGCAACACCGTTGGCGTGATCATCGCCGGTCTCGATCCGTTCTACCTGGACCTGCTTCGGGGTATCGAGATCACCGCCGACGAGCAGGGCACCCTGCTGTTCATCGTGGACGCCTCGGACTCGGAGGCGCGCGCCCGGACCGCGATCCGGCAGCTCACCGCGCGCGGTGTCCAGGGCATCATCGGGGTGTCTGCGGGTGGCGCAGACCAGGACCCGAGTGACGGGTCCATGCCGCCGATCGTGTATGTCGACCAGCCCCAACGCCGTGGCAACGTGCTCCTGTTCAACTTCGAGAAGGCGGCTGGCGATGCCGCCCGGCACATGCTCGGGCACGGGCACCGGCGCATCGGCTACATCACCCCGCCCCTCGAGCATCCGAACATCCGGGAGCTCTTCGACGGGCACCGGCGGGCCATGAGCGAGGCGGGCGTTGCCTTCGATCCAGAGCTGCTGGTCTTGGTCGAGAGCTTCAGGCTCGGTTCCGGCGGCGTGGGCCTGGCAACCCTGCGGGATCGCCCGACTCCCCCCTCCGCGGTGATCGTGAACGGTGGAGAGGTCACCCTCGGCGTCCTGCGGGAAGCACACCGCCGGGGCCTCCGGATCCCGGACGATCTGGCCATCCTCGGCTACGGCGACATCAACGCGAGCCAGCTCACCTCACCTGCCCTCACGATGGTCTCGCTCCCCGTCTACGAGATCGGCGTCGCGGCGATGCGTGCGCTCCAGCGGATGATGGCGGACCCCGCAACCCCGTCACGCCGAGTCGTGTTCGACGGCACCCTCGTCGTGCGCGAGAGCTGTGGCCGTCACTCCTGACGGCCCCCATCCACGGTTTTCCAGTAGGGTCGCCGGCAGCCGACCTAGCGCGAGATCGAGGCCGAGGACGACGTCTCCGTCGGATCGACCCACCGGCCGCCGCCCGCGAAGCGGGCGGCGTGGAAGGGGCTGAGGTCGAACTCGCTGACACCGATCGTCACGAGCTCGGCGAGGGCGCGCCCGATCGCCGGGGCCGTCTTGAACGACGTCCCGCTGTCGCCGACGAGGCCCACGAGGCCCTGGTAGCCCTCGAACGGGCCGATGATCGGGCGGCTGTCGATCGAACGCATGACGAGGCCCGTCCAGCCGCCGCGGCCGACGGCGTGGCGCATGACCGGGTAGCGCCGCGTGAGCTGTTCACGACACAGCTCGACGTACGTCTGGTCGATCGTCTCATCGGCGTGATCGGGATCCTCGACCTCGCGGCGGACCCCGCGCTCGGCGCCCAGGAGGGTGTGCTCGCCGAAAATCGGCCGGATCCAGAGCCCGTGACGGTGGTCGATGGCGACCGGGTGGCGCCGATCGCGGTCGTGGGGCCAGCGGAAGATCGCGATCCGCGACGTCGCCGGGACCATCGGCAGGTCGATGCCGAGGGGCCGCAGGAGCGCGTGGGCCCAGCCGCCGGGGGCGATGACGACACGCCCGGCATCGATGTCGCCGGCGGTCGTGGTGACACCCGTGACCCGGCCGCGATCGTGGCGGATCGACGTCACCGTCGTCTCCAGCCGGATCTCCACGCCGTTCCGCAGGAGAACCGTGGCGAGGGCGTTGCAGGCGGCCATCCCGTCGACGACGCCGGCGGTCGGGTCGTAACCGGCGATCGCGCCATCGTCCACGCTGACCGAGGCGTCGATGTCGCGGAGCTCGCCGGCGTCCACGATCCGGGCGGGGATCCCGAGCGACCGCTGGATCGCGAGGTTCGCCTCCAGGTTGTCGCGCGCGTCGGGGTCGACGAAGGCCAGCCAGCCGACGCGGTCGAACCGGCAGGCCACCCCGACGTGCTCCTCGAACGACTCGAAGAAGCGCAGTCCCTCGAGGGCCAGGCGGGTCTCCGGCTCGTTGGAGTAGTGGGTCCGGATGATCGCCCCGGACTTGCCGGAGGCGCCCGCGCCGACGTGCCGCCGCTCGACGACCGTCACGTCCCGGACGCCCCGCCGAGCGAGCTGGAAGGCCGTCGAGAGCCCGACGATGCCGGCCCCGACGACGACGACCTCAGGCATGTGTCCGGACGGCGGGGAAGATCACGGGGAACCGGACGAAGGCTCGCCGCTGGCTCCGATCGTCGAGCCGCGGTTCGCGGTCGGGATCGCGCCGGACGCCGCGCCGGACCACAGCCTGGACCATCAGCGGCACCAGGCCGTAGAGGTGGTCGTCACGAGGCTGGAAATCGACCGGCACGGGCAGGCCCACGGCCGACGAGCGGCCCGGGCACTGGTGCGGCCCAAAGCCGAACGACAGGCCCCAGCGGGGGATGCCGTCGCGGAGCGGCCGGTCGGGGTCGAACGCGTAGGCGTCCGGGCCGTAGAGCTCCGGGCTTCGGTTCGCCGTCTCGACGTCGAGGACCACCATCGTCCCGGCGGCGATCCGGAGCCCGGCGATCTCGGTGTCCACCTCGACGCGACGCTTCATGGACGGCGTGATCGGCCGCAGGCGGAGCGTCTCGTGGACGCAACGGGCCACGAAGAGCCGATCGTCGAGAAGGCGCCCGGCCTCCGACGGATCGCGTTCCAGCCGTGGGAAGAGGAAGTCGAGGGTGTTCAGGAGCGTCTGGGCGCCCGAGTGCGTGCCTCCCTGGAGATAGGTCGCGACCTCGCGGACGATGCGCCCGTCGTCGAGCTCCAGGGCGGGGTCGTCGCGGTGGACGAGGAGGGCGGTCAGGATGTCGTCGTGGACGATCGCCTCGATGTCGCCGTCGACGCGGGCCCTGGCGATCCGCTCCTGGCGCCGGTTCCGGGCCGGCCGGACGACGTCCCAGTCGAACTCCTCGAGCGCAGCCAGGACCCGGCGCCGAGCGCCCTGCGGGTCCTTCATCTCGAGAAACCCGGTGCTCAGCCCGTTCGAGAATGCATCGACCAGCCGGACGAGCCGCCGGAGGCGGGGCACGTCGCGATGGTCGGAGTCGAGCCCGGCTCGCTTCGCGGCGAGGACCACCGTGAGGAGCGGGGCGATGTCGGCGAGATCGGCCCGGTCGTCGACGACGTGGTCGTCGAGCATCTCATTGAGGAGTGCGGGGAAGAGGACGCGCTCGTAGGTGCGGAGGTGTTCCGTCCGGAACTGGGTGTTCTCGAGTCTACGCCGGGCTCGCTGGAGCTCGCCGTGGGCGGTGCTCACCGTGCCGTCGCCGGAGTTGCCCTCGGCGAAGGACCGGGGGTCGAAGCGGCGGGTCAGGGCGGGGTCCGCGAGCGCGTCCCGGATGTCCTCGTGGCGCGACAGGACGACCTTCGGGGCCGCCATCGTCATCACGTCCATCCTGGCCCTCGCGCGGCTCGGGGAACGCTCACCACGGCCTCCATGCTATCGCCGTAGATTGTTGATTGTCCACAATCGAGCTGGCGGGTATGCTGCACGAGCCATTGACGGCCCCGGGCCCACGAGGAGGAGCATGGCCCCACGGACGATCGTCGTCGGCGCCGGGATCCTCGGGATCGCGGTCGCCGAGCGTCTCGCGGCGAGCGGCGACAGGGTCACGCTCGTGGACCGAGCTGCCCCCGGTGGCGGCACGTCCCGAACCAGCTTCGGCTGGCTCAACGCGAACGGAAAGGTGCCCCGGAGCTACCACGACCTGAACGTGGCGGGCGTTGCCGCCTACCGCCGGCTCGTCGGCGACCCTGATGTTGCGGCCTGGCTCCACCTCGAGGGCAGGCTCCAGTGGGCAGAGAGCCCGGCCGATATCGACTCGCTCGAGCGCGAGGCGCTGGCCATGCGGGCCTGGGACTACCCCGTCGAGGCGATCACCGCCGACGCGGCGCGACGCCTCGAGCCGGACCTCCGGATCGGGCCCGGCGCCGAGGTCAGGTTCTGGCCGAGCGAGGGCTTCGTCGTCCCGGACCTTCTCCTCGCCTGGCTGCTCCGCAGGGCCGGATCGCGCGGCGTCGAGGTGATCCGCGATGCTCGGGTCACCGGCTTCCACGTCCGTGGCGGGGCCGTGGCCGGGGTCCGGCTCGACGGCGGGAACAGCCTCGAGGGCGAGCGGGTCGTCGTCTGCGTCGGGCGCTGGTCGGAGGCGCTCCTCGCGGAGGTCGGCGTCCGGGTGCCGATGCAACCGGTGACTGCGGGCAGCGCCGCGCTCGGGCTGCTCGGCTACACCGGGCGGGCGGCGGCCCGGCTGCGCCGCACGATCAGCAACCCCGGCCTCAATGTCCGGCCGGACGGCGACGTCGGGCGCTTCGTCCTCCAGGGGATCGGTCTCGATGGGCTCGCCGACCCCGACGTCCCACCCGACCCCGCCGGCGTGATCGCGATGGAGCTCCTCACCCGCGCCCAGGCCAGCCTCGCCGGGTTCGACGAGGCTCGGCTGGACGAGCTCAGGGTGGGCTACCGCGCCGTGCCCGCGGATCGGCTCACGGTCGCCGGCTGGGCGCCGGGCGTGGACGGCCTCTATGTCGTGGCGACCCACAGCGGGTTCACCCTGGCTCTCCACCTCGGTGAGCTCATCGCCGCCGAGATCGGGGAGGGGGTGAGCGAACGCTCGCTGGCGGACTTCCGGCCGACCCGGTTCAAGGATCCGGTCGATCTCGTCGAGACCGCCGGTCGGCCGATCCATTGACGCCCGGCGCCGAGGCGCTACAATGCGGAGCGATACTCCCCTGGAGTATCACGCGAATGGGAGGAGAGATGCTCGACGAGTGGACGGCGATCGAGGTCCCGGCGCCGCCGGAAGGGTCGATGACGGTCGTCGACGTCGACGGGACGTTCGTTGCCATCGGGACGCTCGAGGGCTCGGTCGTCGCCTTCGACGAGACGTGCACCCATCGGGCCTGTCCGCTGACCGACGGCGTCCTCGCCGACGGGTCGATCACGTGCCCCTGCCACAAGAGCCGCTTCGATCTCCGGACCGGCACGCCGATCAACGGACCGGCCGTGGAACCGATCAGGATCCGCCAAGTCCGCCACGACGGCGGACGCATCTACATCGAGCGCTAGCTCGGACAGGAGGAAGACGATGACCCTCGATCTGCAGCTGAAGATCACACCCCGGCCCAACGACAGCCTCATCGCCGCGTATGTCTGTCCGTGCGGCTGCACGCCCCGCGTCGCCTACCCGAAGGGCAGCGAGGCCCTGACCGATGACTGCTGCTGCGGCAACGTCTTCGCGGTTGGGCCGGGTGCCGCCGCGGCGCTCCCGCAGACGTCGGACCGCCGCGAGCTCCAGACGTTCGACGCCCCATGGGGCGGCCAGCTCGAGGCGGCCTGGAAGCTGGTCATGGTCGGCGGCGAGCCCGAGCATGACCCGGTTCACGGCCATGATCACGGCCATCACCACGACCACGAGCACGGGCACGACCACGGCAACGGCGGCGCCATGCCGACCACGGCCAAGGATCCCGTCTGCGGCATGACCGTCGACATCGTGACCGCCACGGCCAAGGGTCTCGCCACCGAGCACGCCGGCGTGACCTACTACTTCTGCGGCAAGGGCTGCCTGCTCGACTTCGGCGAGAACCCCGCGACCTACCTCGATCCCTCCTACGTTCCGTCGATGTAGCTCGGCCGCCACATCACCCGCCCCCGATGACCACGACGTCCCCGTCCCTCGACGACCCCCGGCGTCTCCCGATCGAGATCGTCCTCTCGGTCGAGGGCATGACCTGCGCGTCCTGCGTCAACCGCATCGAGCGGTTCCTGAAGAAGACGCCGGGGGTCGAGGAGGCGTCGGTCAACCTTGCCACCGAGAAGGCCACGGTCCTGCTCGACCCGGCGATCGCCGGACGGGACGAGGCCGTGGCCGCCGTCCTGGCGGCCGGCTACGACGTCAAGGCCGAGGTGGCGCCGGTCGCGGGCGCGCCGGGCGCCACGGCGGCGCTCGCCGAGGAAGTCTCGGCCGAGGATCTGGAGCGCGAACGGGCCCAGCGCCAGACGCTCATCCAGAGCGCGGTCTCGATCGGCCTGGCGCTGGTCTTCATGGTCCTCATGTTCACGCCCCAGACGGCGGTCTCGATGGAGGACCTCAACAAGCTCATCCTGTGGCCGGCGACGTTCGTCCAGTTCTGGGCCGGCGGCCGCTTCTACCGGGCGGCGTGGCGGGCCGGCCGCCACGGCGGGGCGACGATGGACACCCTCGTCGCGGTCGGGACCTCGGCGGCCTGGGTCTACTCGGTCTTCGTGACGATGTGGCCTGAGCCCGTCCACCTGGCCGGGCTCCACCCCGAGACGTACTTCGACTCCTCGGCGATCATCATCGGCCTGATCCTCCTGGGACGCTGGCTGGAGGCCCGGGCCAAGGGCCGGACGACGGGCGCGATCCGCCGCCTCATCGGCCTCCAGGCGACGACCGCCCGGCGCATCCGCGACGGGGTCGAGGAGGATGTCGAGCTCGCCGCGGTCGTCCCGGGCGACCTCCTCCGCGTCCGGCCCGGCGACAAGGTCCCGGTCGACGGCGTCGTCGTCGAGGGTGTCTCGGCGGTCGACGAGTCGATGCTCACCGGCGAGCCGATCCCGGCCACGAAGTCACCCGGTGACGAGGTCATCGGGGCGACGATCAACACGTCGGGCTCGTTCGTGATGCGGGCCGTCCACGTCGGGCGTGACACCGCGCTGGCCCGGATCGTGGAGCTCGTCCAGCGGGCCCAGGGCTCCAAGGCCCCGATCCAGAAGCTGGCCGACCGGATCAGCGAGATCTTCGTCCCGGTCGTCCTCGTCGTGGCGGCCCTGACGTTCCTGGCCTGGTTCCTCGCCGGCCCGGAGCCGCGCATCACGCTTGGTCTCACCGCGTTCATCGGCGTCGTGATCATCGCCTGCCCGTGCGCGATGGGCCTGGCCACCCCGACCGCGATCATGGTCGGGACGGGCAAGGGCGCCGAGGTCGGGATCCTCATCCGCGGCGGCGAGGCCCTCGAGGGCGCCGGCCGGGTGGATACGGTCGTCCTCGACAAGACCGGCACGCTGACCCTGGGCCGGCCGGCCGTGGCCGCCGTGGTCCCCGCCGCCGGCTTCGACGAGCGGCGGGTCCTCGATCTCGCGGCCTCGCTCGAGGTCGGCAGCGAGCACCCCCTCGGCGAGGCGATCGTCCGTCGGGCCCGTGAGCACGAGCTGGGCTTCCTGGCCGTGGAGGGCTTCGAGGCCATCGCCGGGCGTGGGGTCCGGGGTCGGGTGGACGGCCTCGAAGTCACGATCGGCAGCGGCCGACTCATCGGCGAGCTCGGGATCGACACCGGGCCGCTCCGCGAGCGAGCCGAGGCCGCCGCCTCCGACGGCTCGACCGTCTCCTGGATCGCCGTCGACGGCGCGCTCGCCGGTCTCGTCGCCATCGCCGACCCGGTCAAGGCTGAATCGGCCGAGGCGATCCGCGAGCTCCGGGCGATCGGCCTTGAGGTCTGGCTCCTCACGGGTGATTCGCGACTCACCGCCGAATCGGTGGCCCGGCAGGTCGGGATCCCCCGTGACCACGTGATCGCCGAGGTCCTGCCGGCCGACAAGGACGACGTCGTCGCCCGGCTCCAGGCCGAGGGCCGCAAGGTCGCGATGGTCGGCGACGGCATCAACGACGCACCGGCGCTGGCGCGAGCGGACCTCGGCGTGGCGATCGGGACCGGGGCGGACGTCGCGATCGAGGCCTCCGACGTGACCCTCGTCGGTGGCGATCCGCGGCTCGTTGCCTCGGCCATCGGGCTGTCACGGTCGACGATCCGGGTCGTCCGCCAGAACCTGTTCTGGGCCTTTGCCTACAACGTCCTCCTGATCCCGGTGGCGATGGGCGTCCTCTACCCCGCCTTCGGGCTGACCCTCAGCCCGGCGCTGGCGGCGGGAGCCATGGCCATGTCGTCCGTATCCGTGGTCACCAACTCGCTGCGGCTCCGGTCCGTCGACGTCCGGCCGGGCCAGGTGCGGGCCCTGCGTCGCGGGCCGCTCGGGCTCGTCCGCGACGCCGCCTTCCTGTTCGGGGTCGCCGGGCTCGCCCTCGCCCTCGCCGCCGGCGTCTTCGCCGCCGACCGGGCCATCGATGGCGCCAGCCAGCAGGTCGACGTCACGGCCGAGGGCTTCCGCTTCAGCCCGGCCGACGTGACCGTGCGGGCCGGCGAGTGGGTCGCCCTGTCGTTCACGAACCACGATCCCGTCGTCCACGATTGGATGGTCGAGGGCATCCCGAACGTCGACGTGGCCGCCCGGCCCGGCCAGACCGCCGACCTCCGCTTCGTCCTCGACGAGCCCGGCATGTACATGGTCATGTGCTCGATCCCCGGCCACGCCGAGGCCGGCATGGTCGGGATGCTCGAGGTGGTGCCCTAGCTCGACAGCCGGCCGGTCTCGACGAGGTGGCGGGCGAATCGCAGGCGCTCGATCTCCCGGAGCGTCCAGCCTCCCGGCACCGGCCGTAGCCCGACCGACACACCCAGCAGGTTGGCCGCCTCGGTCGGCGTGCAGCCGGCCCGCAGCAGGTTCGTGATCGCCGCCCGATCCGCGGTCCTCGTCCCCGTCGTCATCGCTCGTCCCTCCCGTGCTGGTCGGGACGAGCCTCGACCTAAGGCGGGGGAGCGGGGATTGGGCGGCCGCCCAGAAAGGGCGCAACCGGCGCCTTAGAACCGGTCCGTGACGGCCTCGGGGCGGGTGTCGACGCGGGCGGGGTGGGCGGCCTCCCAGGCCTCGACGGCCGGGAGCTTCTCGACGAGGTAGCCCATCTCGTCGGTGCCGCGGAGGAGCATCAGCTTCGCGAAGGTGTCGACGTCGAAGTCGACCGTCGTCCCGTCGGGCAGGAGGATGCCCTGCTCCGCGAGGTCGATCGCCAGCTCCGAGTCCAGGTCGTCCTCCACGAGGTCGAAGAGGTGGGCGTGGGTCTCGGGGTCGACCGTGATCGGGAGGACGCCGTTCTTCAGGGCGTTGCTCCGGAAGATGTCGGCGAAGCCGGTCGAGACGACCGCCCGGATGCCCCACGCGGCGAGCGCCCAGGGCGCGTGCTCGCGCGACGAGCCGGTGCCGAAGTTGTCGCCGACGAGGAGGATGCTCCGGCCGGCCATCCCGGGCCGGTCGAGGATGAAGAGCGGCTCGCGGAAGCAGCCCTGCTCGTCGAAGCGCCAGTCGCGGAACAGGGCCTCGGCCAGGCCGGCCTTGTCGGTGACCTTCAGGAACCGGGCCGGGACGATCTGGTCGGTGTCGACGTTCTCGGCCCGCAGCGGCACGACCTTCGAGGTGAATTGGCGATACGGCTCGGGCACGGTCAGCGACCCCCGATCCCGGCGACGGCCTCGATGCCCGGCAGCCGGCGCGGGTCCGCGACCCGGCCGTCGACCGCCGACGCCACCGCGGTCAGGGGCGACGCCAGGAACGTCCGGCCGCCCTTGCCCTGGCGGCCCTCGAAGTTGCGGTTGCTCGTCGAGACGGCGTACTGGCCCGGCGCCAGCTGGTCGCCGTTCATCGCGATGCACATCGAGCAGCCGGCCTCGCGCCACTCGGCGCCGGCGGCCCGGAAGACCTCGTGGAGGCCCTCCCGCTCGGCCTCTCGCTTTACCTCGTCGGAGCCGGGCACGATCATCATCCGGACGTTCGGGGCGACGTGGCGGTCCCTGAGGGCCGCCGCGGCGAGGCGCAGGTCGCTGATCCGGCCGTTGGTGCAGCTGCCGATGAAGACGACGTCGACGGGCTGACCCAGGATCGCCTGGCCGGGGGTCAGGTCCATGTAGTCGAGGGCCCGCTCGAGGGCCCGGCGGGCGGCCGGGTCGGCCGTCGTCCCCGGGTCCGGCACCTTCGACGTGATCGGGATGCCCATCCCGGGGTTCGTGCCGTAGGTGACCATCGGCTCCAGGGCCGACGCATCGATGACGATCGAGCGGTCGAAGACTGCGCCATCGTCCGTGGGCAGGGTCCGCCAGGCCTCGACCGCCCGGTCCCAGGCCGGCCCATGCGGCGCGTGGGGGCGGCCGTGGAGGTACTCGAATGTCGTGTCGTCGGGGGCGGTGAGGCCGGCCCGGGCCCCGCCCTCGATGCTCATGTTGCAGATCGTCATCCGCTGCTCCATGGTCAGGGCGCGGATGGCCTCGCCGCGGTACTCGAAGACGTGTCCGGTGCCGCCGCCGACGCCGATCCGGGCGATGAGGGCGAGGATGATGTCCTTGGCGCTCACGCCGGGGTCGAGTCGCCCGTCCACGCGGACCTCGTAGGTCCTGGGCTTCCGCTGCAGGAGCGCCTGGGTCGCGAGGACCATCTCGACCTCGGACGTCCCGATGCCGAAGGCCAGCGCCCCGAACGCGCCGTGGGTCGAAGTGTGGGAGTCGCCGCAGACGATCGTCATCCCCGGCTGGGTCAGGCCCAGCTGCGGTCCGATCACGTGGACGATGCCCTGGCTCGGGTCGCCGAGGCCGTGGAGCGGGATCCCGAACTCACGGCAGTTGTCGGTCAGCTGCTGGACCTGGGCCGCCGCTTGCTGATCCAGGATTGGCAGGCCGCGGGGGGTGGTGGGGACGCTGTGGTCTGCCGTCGCGACCGTCCGCTCGGGATGGCGGACCCGGAGGCCGCGCTCCCGGAGGCCGGTGAAGGCCTGGGGGCTGGTGACCTCATGGACGAGGTGGAGGTCCACCGCCAGGACGCTGGGCGCACCGTCATCCTCGGCGACGACGTGGTCGGCCCAGATCTTCTCGACGAGCGTTCGCGGCTGATTCACGGGCTGGAAGGGTACCAGCCCTGCCCGTTTCGGACGCCGATCGCAGGTCTTGTCGACTCAGCCGGCGATTCCGACTGGCCGGCGGTGTCGACTCAGCCGACGATTCCGATCAGCCGGCGAGGGCGGCGACCTCGCTGGTCATCCGGCGGGCAAGGCGGACGACGACCCCGAGGAGGTTCTCGAGCACCGTGGCCTTGAGGCCCGGATCGTCCCGACCGAGGGCCTCAAAGGCGTCACGGGTCAGGACCCACGCCTCGAGCGGGCTGTCGGCGTGGACGTCGGCGGTCCGCCGCTCGGCGCCGAGGAAGGCCAGCTCGCCGAGCACGCCGCCGGCGCAGACCGTCGACAGGCGGCGTCGCCCGCCGACCGGCAGCTCGACGCTGGCGGTCGCCCGCCCGCCTGTCAGGAGCAACAGCTCGTCGGCCCGCTCGCCGCGACGCATCACGAGCTCGCCGGGCTTCCATCGCCGCATCTCGAGGTAGGCGCTGAGCCGGGCCACGGCCTCCGCGTCGAGGTCGGCGAGGAGCTGGTGGTCTGTGAGCGTGGTCGATGCGTCGGGCGCGGGGGCGTCGCCGGCGAGGAGCCGATCCTCGATCCACTCCAGGGCCGCGTCGAGATCGGGGAACCGGCGGATCGGCGGGAGCTCCGGCGAGCTGGTTGAGAGCGGCGCGTGATCGCCGGCGATGACGAGCTCGCCGCCGCCGCGGGCCAGCGTCGCGGCGAGGCCTGCCAGGATCCGATCCGCCCCGCGCTCGATTCGACCCACGCGACGGAGATCCAGGGCGACGATCGAGGCCGGCATCGCGCGATCCTCCACGGCCCGGCTGACGGCTTCCGCTGCCAGGAAGGTCAGCGCCCCCTGGAGCTCCAGGACGAGCGTCCCGTCGGCCCGCCCCGCGATCAGGGTCGCTTCCGGGACCGATCGTGTCCGCGACGAGTGACGGCCGGCGAGGTTGCCCATGGTCCGGATCGGGCCTGCCCCGGCCGGCCGGGCGGGCACCAGGTGGAGGTCGAGTGCCGCCGCAAGGTCGCGGCACACAGCGACACCTCGAACGCTGTTGCCGCGGGCGTCCAGCGGGGGCGAGAACACGGCGATGCCCAGCTGGCCCGGCAGGACCGCGAGGACTCCGCCCGAGACACCGCTCTTGGCCGGCAGCCCGACGTCCACGAGCCACTCGCCGGCACCGTCGTACATCCCGCACGTGGCCATGACGCTCAGGACCGTCCTCACGACTGAGGGGTCGGCCACCCGCTCGCCGGTCAGCGGGTTCCGGCCGCCGGCCGCGAGCGTCGCCCCGATCACGGCAAGGTCGCGTGCGTCGACCACGACCGAGCACTGGCCGAAGTACGCGTCGACTGCCTCGTCCGGGTCGTCGCTGAGCGCGCCGGTGCTGCGGAGAAGATGGGCGATCGCGCGGTTCCGGTGGCCCGTCGCCCGCTCCGAATCGAGGACGGCCTGGTCCACCTCGAGCGGTCGCCCGGCCCAGGCGCCGTAGGCGGCCAGGATCCGATCCAGCCGCGACTGGCCATCGTACGGCCGGACCAACCCGGCGGCGGCGATCGCCCCGGCGTTGACCATCGGGTTGAGGGGCGTCCCCCGGCGCGGCGAGAGCGCGATCGCGTTGAAGGCATCGCCGGTGGGCTCGACGCCGATTCGGGCCCGCACGGCCGCGTCGCCCATCTCCCCGAGGACGAGGCCATACGTGAGCGGCTTGGAGATCGACTGGACGGTGAACGGCCGGCGCGTGTCGCCGGCCTCGTAGATCGCGCCATCGACCGTCGCGATACAGATCCCGAACCAGGCGGGGTTGGCCTTGCCGAGCTCCGGGATGTAGGTCGCGACCTCGCCGTCGGTGTTGCCGGCGTGGCGGGCGTGGAGTTCCTGGAGGTAGGCTCGAACTGGCGACGCCGGCCGCCTCATCGTTCCGGCGATCGCCTGGTGATCGGTGTCGGCCTGGTGATCGGTGTCGCCCTGGTGATCGGTGTCGGCCTGGTGATCGGTGCCGGCCTGGTCATCGGTGCCGGCGCGGTGATCGGTGCCCCGGGGCAGAGGGTCGATGGCGGTGGCGTCCACGCGGCTCCTCCGAGCGGCTCGCGCCAAGCTGGCGGCGGCTGGCTGGCGACGGCTGGCTCCGATGGAGGTCGACGCTCAGGCGCCCCGCACCACCGTCGATGGCCCCCGTCGGCGACGGTACGGAGTCCCTCGGGGGTTCGACAAGGCCCGGCGGCGCCCGTTCCGAAGCGACTCGCTGCCGGCGCCCCAAGCGACGCGTTCTCGCCTCCTCGCTGCAATGTGGTCTCCGGTCAGTCACGGGCGCCCGGGCGTCAGGGCCGGCTGACGATTCGCGACGGGTCGGTGGGCGTGCCACGGCCGGAAGCCCAGAGGACTGCGTGACCCGGCCACGCGACCGTGCCCGTGAGTGCCGCGAGCGCGTCATCGGGGTGCGCGGGGTAGGCGACGCGCAAGGTCCGGGCGAATTCCCGCGCGATGGCGCGGGTCGTGCGCGTCTCGCGGATGACGAGCAGCCGCGCGATCGTCGGCTCCTCGCCGAGACCGGGCCAGCCCTCCCACGACGCCAGTGACGCCGCCTTCTCCGCCGACCAGCGGATCAGCTGCTCGAGGCGCCGCAGGTCCGACTGGATCTCGGTCGCGATGAGCGTCCGCTCCCGCGCATCGTGGAGGCCGACGTCGATCCAGCCGCGTGACGGCCGCCGGACGGCGATCTCCGGGTAAGCGTGCCAGCGCCCGTGCCTGACCGCGAGCAGGGCTTCGAGGATCCCCGCCTGGTGTCGATCCCGGATCGCCGGTCCGGTATTCGGGTAGAGGCGGACCGAGAGATCGGCCCCCAGCGCCGTCGCGAGTCGGGCGTACGTTTCGATCGAGGGCGATACCGTGCCCTGCTCGACCCGACGCAGGTAGCTGTCGTCGAGGCCGGCAGCGTCCGCGAGTCGGGCGCGCGGCAGGCCGGCATCGAGCCGCAGCCGCTCCACGTCGCTCCGGCCGTGCGACGCGCGTGGTCCGTCCCGGATCGTGCGCGGCGTTCCAGTCCGGACTGCATGTCCGCAGTGAAGCAGGTGCCGGTTTACGGGCAATCACCTGCGGGTCGCCTGCAGGTTCGCCCGAGGTGCCCGCCGGGTCGCCCGCGACGCCGGCGATAAACCCGAGCTGGCGTGGCAGGCCGGGATTCCGGCGCCGGCTGTCGCCTCTCGGTCCGGGAAGCCGGAACGCGTCGTGTTTTGGCTCCCCAACTGCACGACACCGGCCCCCTGCGCCGAACTGCGGCACGGCAGGTCGAAATCCCGGCGTGTCAAGCCCGCCGTCGTATCGGCGCGGAGCCACGACCCCGGGTGCAGGCCGGCCGCCGCGCCCGGATTGAGCGCCACCATCACGGCGAGAGGCTCCGTGGTTGCACATCGAACGATCGCACCGTAGACTGCGCGGACCGTGCGCACCTCGAACGGTCTGGATCGCCGCCCCGTCGCCGTCGTCGTGACGAGCGATGGTCGGCGCGTGCAGGTCCCGGTCGAGGACGGCTCGCTCGAGGTATCCCTCCTCTCCCTTATTCGCTCGCTCCTGGTCGGCATTGAGAGCTTCCTTGGCCTCATTACCGGCTCCCGGCGGGAGAACCGAGGCACGCGGAGGGACGAGCGCCAGTAGCGCGCCAGACCACCGAAGAGCTACGGGACCCTCGCCGGGTGGCGAGGGTCTTGTTGTTTGATCGGCATCAATGAAGACATCACGAGGGGCGACGAGGATGACCATGACGAAGGGCGGGACGGCCAAGCCACCCGGCGATACCGCGGCCGCGCCGGCCCGCGCCCGCGAGCGCCGGAGCCACGTGCCGGCTGCGGGCACGGAGCACGCGGCCGCGATCGAGAGGGCCCAGCGCGAGATGCTCCACGAGGGCACCCACGCGCCATCCGTCCCGGTCGATGCCCATCCAGCCCATGCCGCCGCCGGCGCCGCGACCCGCAGGCAGGCAAGGGCCCGGATCGGGGCGGATGTCGTCTGCGAGGCCCTCATCCGCCAGGGCGTCGGTGTCTTCTTCAGCTATCCCGGCGGCGTCATCCTGCCCCTCTACGACGTCCTCGGCGACTACCCCGAGCTGCGCCACGTCCTCGTCCGCCACGAGCAGGGCGGCGCCCACGCGGCCGACGGCTACGCCCGGGCCACCGGCAAGGTCGGCGTCTGCATGGGCACGTCCGGGCCGGGCGCGACGAACCTCGTGACCGGCATCGGCACGGCCCAGCTCGACTCCATCCCGCTAGTCGCGATCACCGGCAACGTGCCCTCGGCCCTCATCGGCAAGGACGCCTTCCAGGAGATCGACATCAACGGCATCACCCTGCCGATGACGAAGCACAACTACCTCGTCCGGAACGCCGACGACCTGCCTCGGGTCCTGGCCGAGGCCTTTCACATCGCCCGGACCGGGCGGCCCGGCCCGGTCCACGTCGATATCACCAAGGACGCCCTCCAGCAGGAGACCCGGGCCGAGCACCCGAGCGAGGCCGAGGTCCGCGCCGGCCTGCCCGGCTTCCGGCCGAACGTCGACGGCCACTACCGCCAGCTCAAGACCGCGGCCCACGAGATCGCCCAGGCGAAGCGCCCGATGATCCTCGCCGGCCACGGCGTCCTCCACGCCGGGGCCGAGGCCGAGCTCCTGGCCTTCGCCGAGAAGACCAGCATTCCGGTCGCCTGGACCCTCTTGGGCATCGGGGCGATGGACGAGCGCCACCCGCTGGCCTACGGCTACATGGGGATGCACGGCTGGAAGCACGTCAACCGGGCGATTCAGTCGGCCGACCTCCTGTTCGCCATCGGGATGCGCTTCGACGACCGGGTCACCGGCAACGTCCGGACCTATGCCCCGTACGCCCGGATCGTCCACGTCGACATCGATCCCGCCGAGATCGGCAAGAACGTCGCCGTCGAGGTCCCGATCGTGGGCGACGCGAAGCGGGTCCTGCGGGCCATCAGCCCGATGGTCGAGGCGACGCCCCTTGAGGCCCGCCGCGACTACCTCGACCAGCTCGCCGAGTGGAAGAAGGAATCCCTCGCCTCGTCGTGGCACGGCTCAGGGGCCTGGCGCGACGGCCTCCTCTCGGCCGACTACGTCGTCCAGCGGATCGGGGAGCTGACCGACCACGAGGCGATCTACGTC
Organism: Chloroflexota bacterium; assembly: GCA_040752335.1. GTDB lineage: Bacteria > Chloroflexota > Limnocylindria > Limnocylindrales > CSP1-4 > UBA5189. The sequence goes on along the minus strand of JBFMEV010000013.1, from coordinate 26,896 downwards.
GCCGACGTCGGCCAGAACCAGATGTGGCTGGCCCGCTATGCCGGCTTCCGCCACCCCAACACCCACCTCAGCTCAGGCGGCCTCGGGACGATGGGCTACAGCATGCCGGCAGCGATGGGCGCGGCCCTCGGCGTCCCCGAGCGCGAGGTCTGGGCGATCGCCGGCGACGGCGGCTTCCAGATGACGCTCCAGGAGCTCATGACCCTCGTCCAGGACCACATCCCGGTGAAGATCGCCCTCTTCGACAACAAGAAGCTCGGGATGATCCGGCAGTGGCAGGAGATCATCTACGCCGGGAACTACCACTCCGCGCACCTGCTCGGCCCGGATTACCTCAAGCTCGCCGAGGCCTACGGCATCCCCGCCACGAAAGCCTCGACGCCGTCCGAGGTCGACGATGCGGTCCGCTTCGCCCAGGGCGTCGACGGCCCGGCCCTCGTCTGGTTCGAGATCGCCGGCGAGCAGAACGTCTTCCCGATGATGCCGGCCGGCAAGGGCCTCTCCGACCTCATCGAGCACTGGGGCGGGCCCGAGGAATGAGCGAAACGCCCCCAGGCTCGGCGACCCAAGCGGCATCCAGCCCTGCGCCGGCCCACACCGCGCCCCCGCCCCGGCCGCTCCCCGGTGGGGGCGCGACGAAGCTCCACCGGCTCGTGGCCCTCGTCCTCGACAAGCCCGGCGTCCTGAACCGGGTCTCGAGCCTCATGCGGGCCCGCAACTTCAACATCGATTCCCTGGCCGTCAGCCACACCGATCAGGAGGGCCTGTCGCGGATGACGATCACCCTCCACGGCGACGACGTCGCCGTCGAGCAGGCGGCCAAGCAGCTCTACCGGCTCATCGACGTCCTGAAGGTCCAGGACGTCACCGCCGAGCCGACGATCGAGCACGAGCTTGCGCTCGTGAAGGTCCGCGTCGGCGACGCGAACCGGGGCGAGGTCCTCAAGCTCGTCGAGCTCAGCAAGGGTCGCATCGTCGACCTCACCGCGGAATCGGTCGTGGTCGAGGTGACCGGCACGGAGGCCGAGGTCGACGCCTTCGTCGCCCTCGTCCGGACCTATGGCATCAAGGAGCTGGTCCGCACCGGCGCGGTCGTCATGGCCCGCGGCTCCGGGTCGATCGAGGAGGCATTGAAGCAGCGATGACGGCGAGGATGTACTACGACAACGATGTCGATGCCGCCGCCCTCGCCGGGCAGACGGTCGCGATCATCGGCTACGGCAGCCAGGGCCATGCTCACGCCCTGAACCTCCACGAATCCGGGGTCCGGGTGATCGTCGGCCTGGCGGCAGGCTCCAAGAGCCGGGCCCTGGCCGAGGAGGCCGGCCTGGAGGTCCGGACCGTGGCCGAGGCCGTCAGGGCCGCCGACGCGATCATGATCCTCGTCCCCGATACCGCCCAGAAGGCGGTCTACGACGTGGAGATCGAGCCGAACCTCCGACCGGGCCAGCTCCTGATGTTCGCCCACGGCTTCAACATCCACTTCAAGCGGATCGTGCCGCCGGCAACGGTCGACGTTGGAATGGTCGCGCCCAAGGGCCCTGGCCACCTGGTCCGGAGCGTCTATGTGGCCGGCGGCGGCGTGCCGGCCCTGTTCGCCGTCCACCAGGACCCATCCGGGACCGGCCGGGCCCGAACCCTGGCCTACGCCCGGGCCCTCGGCAACACCCGGGCCGGAATCCTCGAGACGACCTTCGCCGAGGAGACCGAGACCGACCTGTTCGGGGAGCAGTCGGTCCTGTGCGGCGGGACCGCGTCGCTCGTGAAGATGGCCTTCGAGACCCTCGTCGAGGCCGGCTACCAACCCGAGCTCGCCTACTTCGAGACGATGCACGAGCTGAAGCTCATCGTCGACCTGCTCTACCGCGGCGGCCTCAACTTCATGCGCTTCAGCGTCTCCGATACGGCCGAGTACGGCGACTACGTCTCGGGGCCCCGGATCATCGACGACCATGTCCGGGCGACGATGCGCCAGGTCCTGGCCGAGATCCAGGACGGCTCGTTCGCCGCCCGCTGGATCGCCGAGAACGACTCCGGCCGGGCAGAGTTCGAGCGCCTCCGGGCGGCCGATCGCGACCACCAGATCGAGCAGGTCGGGGCGGAGCTCCGAGCCCAGATGCCGTTCCTCAACCCGGTCGTCGTGTCGGCGGGCGCGGCCCAGGCCTCGGCCGGCCGTCCCGGCGGGTCACGCTGATGGCCGGCGGCGTACCGCGCCCGGCCGGGCCCTTCGTGCCGGAGGGCACCGTCCGGGTCTTCGACACGACCCTCCGCGACGGCGAGCAGGCGCCCGGCGCCGGCCTCACCGCGGCCGAGAAGCTCGAGGTCGCGCGCCAGCTGGCGCGCCTCCGGGTCGACGTCATTGAGGCCGGCTTCCCGGCCGCCTCGCCCGGCGACTTCGAGGCCGTCCGTCGGATCGCCCAGGAGACGAAGGGTGGGATCGCCGTGGCCGCGCTCGCCCGATGCCGCGACGGCGACCCGCAGCGGGCGATCGAGGCGATTGGAATGGCCGAGAGGCCGCACCTCCACGTCTTCATCGCCACGAGCGACATCCACCTCAAGCACAAGCTCCGGATGGACCGCGACCAGGCCCTCGCCGAGGCGGTGAAGTGGGTCACCCACGGCCGGAAGGCCCTGGGCCGGGACGCCGAGATCGAGTTCTCGGCCGAGGACGCGTCGCGGACCGACGTCGACTACCTGATGCAGGTCTACGAGGCCGTCGTGGAGGCGGGCGCCTCGACCATCAACATCCCCGACACCGTGGGCTACGCCATCCCGAGCGAGTTCGGGGCGCTCGTGGAGCGGGCGGTGGGGCTCGTCGGCGGGCGGGCGACCGTCAGCGTCCACTGTCATAACGACCTGGGCCTCGCGACGGCCAACACGCTGGCCGCCGTCCAGGCCGGCGCGCGCCAGGTGGAGGTGACGATCAACGGCCTGGGCGAGCGGGCCGGCAACGCGTCGCTGGAGGAGGTCGTCATGGCCCTCCGGACGCGCCCGACCCAGTTCCCCCAGCTCGGCAGCCACGTCCAGACCGAGCAGCTCACGGCCGCGTCGCGGCTCGTCAGCTACCTGACCGGGTTCGCCGTCCAGCCCAACAAGGCGATCGTCGGCGGCAACGCCTTCGCCCACGAATCGGGAATCCACCAGGACGGGGTCATCAAGAACCCCCTGACCTACGAGATCATGACGCCCCAGTCGGTCGGCCTGTCCGGCAGCCAGCTGACGATCGGCAAGCTGTCCGGCCGGCGGGGCCTCCAGCAGAAGCTCCGCCAGCTCGGTCACGAGGTCGAGGGCGAGGCCCTCGACGAGCTCTACCGGGCCGCGGTCGCCCTCGCCGACGCCAAGAAGGAGGTCACCGACGCCGACCTCCACGCGCTCGTCGAGCAGCGTGTCGCGGAGGTCCCCCAGGCGGTCCGCCTGGAGGGCTGGAACGTGACCTCGTCGCACGGCGGCAAGGCCACCGGGATGGTCTCGCTCGCCGTCGGCGACGAGGAGCGGGCAGAGGCGGCCATCGGCAACGGCCCGGTCGACGCCCTGTTCGCGGCCGTCGACCAGGCGGTCGAGCCGGCGTTCGGCTGGCACCCGGTCCTCGAGAGCTACGAGATCAAGGCCGTGTCCGGCGGCGAGGATGCCCAGGGCCGGGTCCTGGTCCGCTGCCGGCGGTCCTCGGACGTGGGCCCCGGAGCGCTCGTGGTCTCGGGCCACGGCTTGAGCACCAACATCATCGAGGCCTCGCTCGAGGCTTACCTCGTGGGGGTCAACAAGCTCCGGGGCGCCGAGATCGGGCCGGCCTCGCCGGCGTTCGTCGCCCAGCGGACGGCGGAGCAGCTGCCATGAGCAGCGGGCCACTCCCGACCTACAGCATCGCCGTCATCGCCGGCGACGGCGTGGGGCCGGAGGTCGTCGGCGCGGCGCGCCGGGTCCTGGCGGCGGCAGCCGAGGCTCACGGGTTCGGCTTCGAGTGGCTCGAGGTGACGGCCGGCGGGATCGGCATCGATACGTACGGCGTCGCCATCCGGGCCGATGACATCGAGGCGGCGGCCGCCACCGACGCGATCCTCCTCGGTGCGGTCGGCGGGCCGCGCTGGGACGACCCCAACGCCGCGGTCCGGCCGGAACAGGCGCTGTTCGCCCTTCGCGGCGGCCTGGAGCTGTTCGCCAATCTCCGACCGGTCCGGGTCCACCCGGCCCTCGTGCCGTCGTCGCCGCTCCGGCCCGAGCTCCTCGACGGCGTCGACCTGCTGATCGTCCGGGAGCTGACCTCGGGGCTGTACTTCGGCCGGCCATCCGAGGAGCGGCGGACCGCCGACGGGCGCGTCGCCGTCGACACCCTGTGGTACACGGAGGCCGAGATCCGGCGCGTCGTCCGGCTGGCCTTCGAGCTCGCCCGCGGCCGGCGTGGGAAGCTCACGAGCGTCGACAAGGCCAACGTCCTGGCGACGTCGCGGCTGTGGCGCAAGGTCGTCGAGGAGGAGCGGGCCCGCGTTCCAGAGGTGGAGGTCGGCCACCAGCTCGTCGATTCGTGCGCCATGCTCCTGGTCAAGCAGCCGGCGGCGTTCGACGTCCTCGTCACCGAGAACCTGTTCGGGGACATCCTCTCGGACGAGGCGGCGGTCCTGGCCGGCAGCCTGGGGATGCTGCCCTCGGCGTCGCTCGGGGAGCGCCGCACGGCCCACGGCCGGTTCGGGCTGTACGAGCCGATTCACGGCTCGGCGCCGGACATCGCCGGCCGCGACCTGGCCAACCCGCTCGGGACGATCCTGTCGGCGGCGATGCTCCTGCGCTGGTCGCTCGGGCAGGAGGCTGCGGCCGGGGCCATCGAGGCCGCCGTCGGGGCCTCACTCGACGACGGCTACCGGACCCGTGACCTCGTCCCGCCCGCCACCGATGCCGGCGGTCTCCGGGTGGTGGGCACGACCGGCATGGCCGACGCGGTCATCGAGCGACTCGGCGGGGTCGCCTCACGCCACCCGCCGGATGGCTCGGATGGCTCGGCCAAGGCGGCCGCGCCGGCCGAGGTGGCCGCGACCCTGGTCGCCACGGACACCCTCCCGGGGCTGCCATGACGGAGCCCGCCCTTCGGGCGACCGACGCCGCGGTCGTCCTGTACGACACGACGCTCCGGGACGGGACCCAGGGCGAGAACGTCACGCTGTCGCTGGCCGACAAGCTCCGGGTCGCCCGGATGCTCGACGAGTACGGGATGCCCGTCATCGAGGGCGGCTGGCCGGGCTCCAACCCCAAGGACATCGAGTTCTTCCGGGCCGCCCGGTCGATGACCTGGCAGACCGCCCGGCTGGCGGCGTTCGGCTCCACTCGCCACCGCTCGAACCGGGCCGAGGGTGACCCGAACCTCCAGGAGCTCGTCCGGGCCGAGACCCCGGTCGTGACGATCTTCGGCAAGAGCTGGCTGCTCCACGTCACGGAGGTCCTGGGCGCGACCCGGGCCGAGAACCTCGACATGGTCGCCGACAGCGTCCGGTTCGTCGTGGAGCGGGGCCGCGAGCTGGTCTACGACGCCGAGCACTTCTTCGACGGCTACGCCGCCGACCCCGAGTACGCGCTGGCGACGCTCCGGGCGGCCCGCGACGCCGGTGCCGGGACGCTCGTCCTGTGCGACACGAACGGCGGGACCCTCACCGGGCAGTTGCTCGAGGTCCTGGCCGCGACCCGGGCGGCCCTCGACGCCGAGGCGGCCGCGGGCCGGGCCCCGGCCGTGACCTGGGGCATCCACACCCACAACGACGCCGAGCTCGCGGTCGCGAACTCGATCGCCGCGGTCCAGGCCGGTGTCCGCCACGTCCAGGCCACGATCAACGGCTACGGCGAGCGCTGCGGCAACGCCAACATGATTTCGATCCTGGCCAACCTGGCGCTAAAGACCGACCTCGCCCTGGTGCCGGCCGGCGGCGGTGACCTTCGCCGCCTGACTGAGCTGTCACGCTCCGTCGCCGAGATCGCCAACCTCGCGCCCAACGACTGGCAGCCCTACGTCGGGCGATCGGCCTTCGCCCATAAGGGCGGGGTCCACGGCGCGGCCGTGGCCAAGGTCGAGCGGAGCTACCAGCACGTGGACCCGGGCGCGATCGGCAACGAGGGCCGGCTCGTGGTGTCGGAGCTCGGCGGCAAGGCCAACACCGCGATCCGGGCCGGCCAGCTGGGGGCCGACCTCGAGGGCATCGATCCCAGGCAGCTCTCGGCGCTCATCAAGCAGCTCGAGCACGAGGGCCTCAGCTTCGAGGGCGCCGAGGCCAGCTTCGAGCTCCTCATCCGACGGCAGGGGGCTGGCTATACGCCGCCGTTCAGGATCATCGACTACACCTGCCTCGTCGAGCAGCGCGACGGCCGCGACCTCCGGGCCGAGGCGACCGTCAAGGTCGAGGTCGACGGCGAGGTCCTCCACACCGCGGCCGACGGCAATGGCCCGGTGAACGCCCTGGACGCGGCGCTTCGGAAAGCGCTCCGGGCCTTCTACCCGGTCCTCGACGCCGTCCACCTCTACGACTACAAGGTCCGGATCCTCGATTCCGACGCCGCCACCGGCGCCCGCACCCGGGTGACGATCGAATCCGCGGACGGCGCGCGCGAGTGGTCCACCATGGGCTCCGACACGAACATCATCGCGGCCTCCGCGACGGCCCTCGCCGACAGCCTGGAGTACGCGATCTGGAAGTCCGGGGCCGAGCTCCGGCGGCGCGACGAGCGCCACTTCACCACGGTCACCCCCGGGAGGTAGCCCGATGCCCCAGCAGGACGCGCTCCACCTGGCCCGCTGGACGGTCACGTCCGGCAGCAACGCCAAGAGCCGCGGCGCCGTGGTCATCGAGGCCGGCGACCACCACTGGCAGGCCTCGGCGTCGGGCAACGGCGCCGTGGACGCCCTCTTCCGGGCCGTGGACAAGGCGCTCGCCGAGGTCCTCGCCGGCCACCCCCGGCTCGTCGGCTTCGTCGTCCGCTCGCTCGGCGAGGGCCCGGGGGCGGAGGGCCTGGTCACGGTCACGATCCTGCCGCCGGCCAACGCCGAGGGCCCGCGCGGCGAGGGCGAATACTCGGGCGCCTCGACCAGCACGAACATCATCGCGGCCTCGATCGAGGCCTACGTCGAGGCCCTCAACAAGATGCTCCACGAGGCCCACTGGGCCGGCGCCGCTGAGACCGCCGCGGCCCCCAAGCGCCGACCCAGGCCGACCCCCCGGCAGCGCGCGGAGTTCGACCGGGACAAGGCCAAGCACGACACGACCGCCTGGTTCGAGCGCTAGCGTGGGCGGCGGTCCCACGCGCCCCGTCGCCTATGCCGGCGAGCCGGGCGCGTTTGCCGAAGATGCCGTGCTCGCCGCGTTCGGCGACGTCGAACGGCTGGCCGTCGGGTCGTTCCGCGATGTCTTCGACGCGGTCGCGGCCGAGCGAGCCGACGCCGGGGTCCTGCCGATCGAGAACCTCCTGAACGGGACTGTCCGCGAGACCTACGACCTGCTCCTCGAGCACGACCTCGCGGTGGTGGGCGAGGTCGTCGTCCCGGTCCGGCTGTGTCTCGCGGCGCTGCCCGGCCAGACGCTCGACGAGATCCGGCGGGTGTACTCCCATATCCAGGCGCTGGGCCAGGCCGAGGCGTTCCTCCGGACGCGGCCATGGACGACCCTCACGACCTACAACACCGCCGGCGCCGGCAGGCTCATCCATGCCAGCGGCGAACGCGGCGCGGCGGCCGTCCTCTCGCCCCGGGCGGCCGGGCTCTTCGACCTCGAGATCCTGGCCGACGACATCCAGGGCGCGGCCGACAACCGGACCCGGTTCCTGGTCGCGGCGCCGCCCGGCGCCGCACCCGAGGTCATTGCCGACCCGGGAGCCCCACATCGAACGACGCTCGTCTTCGCCGTCCGCAACGAGCCGGGCACGCTCCTGCGCGCCCTTCGCGCCTTCGCGGACCGGGGCGTCAACCTCTCGGCGCTCGAGTCACGTCCCAGCCGGACCGCGGCCTGGGAGTACGTCTTCTGGGCCGACCTCGATGCCGCCGCGAGCGACTCGAACTGCGCCGCTGCGCTCGACGACCTCCGGGCGGCCACGACGATGGTCCGCGTCCTCGGTAGCTACCGGCAGGCCCCGGGAGCCTGAGCGGCCTGACGCAGCGAATCACGGCCGGCCAGGTGTCCGATCCCTACCGCCGCCCGGCCCGGGACCTTCGAGGCCCTGCTGACGATGGGAGCGTCACGAGGCCTGGCAAGGGCATCGCGCGCGACCTCGCCGCGGCGACTCGGCGTCGATGGCGCTGGTGCAGGCCCGGCACTTCGTCGCCGCGACCGGGACGAGCTCCTGGCAGTAGGGGCACGTCTTCATCTCGGGCGCCGGCGCGGCGGCCTCCTCGCGGATGAACATCGTCGAGAGGCGCCACACGACGAAGGCCACGATCACGAACGAGATGACGGTGTTGATGAACGCGCCGTAGCGGATGGCGACGCCGTCGCCGAGGTCGATGACGAGGCCGGAGAAGTCCACGTTCCCGAGGACCTTCCCGATCGGCGGCATGATCACGTCGTCGACGAGCGAGCTGACAACACCGCCGAGCGCGGCGCCGATGATGACGCCGATCGCCAGCGCCAGGGCGCTGGTCTTGAGCAGGAACGCCTTGAACTCGGCCCACATCGGAGGATCCTCCTGCTGCCCCGGGAACGCTCGGGCACCCCGAAGGATAGCCCGCGGTACGATGGCGGCGACCATCCGCCCGCCTCCGGAGCCCGAAGCCGCCATGACCCTGACCGCCGCCAAGCCCCACCCGATCTATCTCGCCGGCCGGTGGGTGGAATCGGGCGATCTCCTGCCGATCTCGAACCCGGCCGACCCGGCCAGCCCGGCCGGCGCCACGTACCACGCGACGCCCGAGCAGTACGAGGAGGCGGTCGGGGCCGCGGTCCGGGCGTTCGAGGTCACCCGGACCCTGCCGGCCTACGAGCGGGGCCGGATCCTGCGTGAGATCAGCGCCGGGATCAAGACCCGGCGCGAGGAGCTGGGCCGGATCATCAGCCTGGAAGCCGGCAAGCCCATCCGCGACGCGCTCGTGGAGGTCGACCGGGCGGTCCTCACCTTCCGGCTGGGCGCCGAGGAAGCCGAGCGGATGGTCGGCGAGGTCATCCCCCTCGATCTCAACGTCGCCTCCAAGAACCGGGTCGGGATCACCCGGCGCTTCCCGGCCGGGCCGGTGGCCGGCATCAGTCCCTTCAACTTCCCTCTGAATCTTGCCGCCCACAAGGTCGCCCCGGCGATCGCCGCCGGCTGCTCGGTCGTCCTCAAGCCGCCGTCCAAGGACCCGCTCACGATGCTGACCGTCGCCGAGATCATCGACGCGGCCGGTGTCCCCGAGGGGTCGGTCTCGATCCTGCCGATGAGCCGCGAGCTCGGCGACCGGATGGTCGCCGACGAGCGTTTCAAGCTCCTGACATTCACGGGATCGCCGTCGGTCGGCTGGCGGATGAAGGAGCGGGCCGGCAAGAAGAAGGTCGTCCTCGAGCTCGGCGGCAACGCCGGGGTCATCGTCGACGAGTCGGCCGACCTCGACTGGGCCGTGAAGCGAATCCTCATCGGCGCCTTCACCTATGCCGGCCAGGTCTGCATCAGCGTCCAGCGACTGTTCGTCCACGAGGCCATCCGGGACGCGTTCATGGAGCGGTTCCTGGCCGGCGTGGCGGCCCTCAAGCTCGGCGATCCCCTCGATCCGGCGACCGACCTCGGGCCGATGGTCGACGCCGCCGCGGCGGCCCGGACCGGGCGCTGGGTCGACGAGGCGGTCGAGCTCGGTGGGCGGGTCCTCGCCGGCGGCCGGGCGGACGGGACGTTCTTCCCGCCGACCGTCCTCGAGAACGTCCCGGTCACGGCCCAGGTCTGCTCCAACGAGGCCTTCGCCCCGGTCGTCGTCGTCTTTCCCTTCGCCGACTTCGGGGCCGCGATCGGGGGGGTCAACGACAGCTTCTTCGGTCTCCAGACGGGGGTCTTCACGAACGACCTCGGTCACGCCTGGCGGGCCTTCTCGGAGCTCGAGGTCGGGGGCGTCATCGTCAACGACATCCCGACCTACCGGATCGACCACATGCCCTACGGCGGGGTCAAGGACTCCGGCCTTGGCCGGGAGGGCCTGCGCTGGGCGATCGAGGACATGACCGAGCTCCGGATCATGGTCCTGGCCCAGCCCGGGTAGCCCCGGGTGGGGCGGAGGGGACGCCCCGACCGGACGAAGGTACCGGGTGATTCAACCCGGAAGGGCCATTGCCCGGGCGCACCGCGCCTTGCAAGCATTTGCACCAGAGCGCGCGTGTGGCTCCTCGCGAGTCCCATACGGCCATCGTGCGTCGATCGGTGGGGGGAACCACCGACCACATTGGCTAGCGGGATCCAGTGCCCGGATTCCCGGGAGGTAATCGCGTGGACACCACGGCACCTCGGCGACGCCGGGCTCGGCGCGCCGGACTCATCCTGCTCCTCGCCGCGAGCGCGGCGCTGTCCGTTGGAGCGGGCACCTCGACCCTTGCGATCTTCACGGACTCGGCGAATGCCACGGCGGCCTTCAGCTCCGGCACGGTCGACCTGACCGCGGCCCCGGCCACCGTCTTCACCGCCACCGGCATCTACCCGGGCGACAGCGGCAGCCAGACCGTCACCGTCGCGAACGGCGGAACGGGCACGCTCCGCTACGCGCTGACGACCTCGGCCACGAACGCCGACGGCCTGGGCCTCGCGGCGCAGCTGGAGCTGACGATCACCGCCGGCACGTGCCCGGGGGCCGGCGGGCCGCTCTACGGCGCGGCGGCGCTCGGCTCGGCCGCGTTCGGCAACCCGGCCCAGGGCGCTCAGGCGGGCGACCGGACGCTGGCCGGCGCGGCGAGCGAGGACCTGTGCTTCGCCTGGTCGCTGCCGCTCGCCACCGGCGACGCCTTCCAGGGTGCGGCCACGACGGCGACCTTCACCTTCGCCGCGGAGCAGACCGCCAACAACCCGTAAACGCAGCGGCTGCACCCCGGTCGCCCGGCCCGCCCGGGCCGGGCGACCGACTTCAAAGCCGCTCGGGGGACTGTCCATGACGTCGCGCGTCGTCCTGGCGAAACCCATCCGCGCGTTCCGACGGTTCGTCGACCTGGCCTTCCTGACGATGGCCCTGGTCGTGGTGGCTGCCCTCGTCCTGGCCCGTGGCGTGCCGCTCACCGGCCGAACCACGTTCGTCGTGGCCGGCCCGTCGATGGAGCCGGCCATCCACCAGGGCTCGGCGATCGTCGTCGAGCCCGTCGTTCCCGCGGCCCTGCAGGTCGGCGAGGTCGTCTCGATGCGAGTCGGGCCCGAGCAGGCCGTCTTCACCCACCGGATCAGCCGGCTCGTCGAGCGAGCCGACGGGCTATGGCTCGAGACGAAGGGCGACGCCAATCCGGCGCCCGACCCGGTCCTGGTCCCGAAGAGCGCGGTCATCGGCCGGGTCGTCGTGACGATCTCCGGCATCGGTTACATCATCGCGATCCTCTCGACGGAGAGCGGGCTGCTGCTCACCGGTGGGTTCGCCGGGGTGCTGCTGGCGATCGTCTTGCTGCTCGACGACCCCGCGGTTGGGGCCACACGCCGCCGCTCGACCAGCACGACCTCCGTCCCGGGACGGGCCTGACGTGGCCGCCGGACGTCGGCCTCGCTCGATCACCGCCGCCACGCTTGGGGCGGCACTCCTGGTCGCCGTGACTGCCCTGGCCGCGAAGCCCGCCGCCACGAGCTCCAGCGCCCTCTTCAACGACGTCGAGGCGGCGACCGCCGTGCTCGATGCCGACATTCTCGAACCGCCGTCGGGCCTGGGAGTCGTCGGCGGTGCGACCGCTGCGCTCACCTGGACTCCGTCCGGCGACGCCTATGCCTCGGGCTATGCGGTCGAGCGGGCGACGTCGAGCGGCGGGACGTACGCCCTCGTCGGCACCGCGACGCCGGTCACGGCCATCGGTTTGGTCGACATCCCGGCAACGGACGGCACCTACTGGTACCGGGTCAAGACGTATGTCGCGAGCTGGGAGAGCGGCGTCGCCGGCCCCGTCAGCGCCGACGTCCTGATGGGCGTCACCGGCTTCCATGCCTGCGCCACCCAGGCGGCCGACGCCGGTGGCGATGGTGACGGCTACGAGGGCAACCCGGCGGACGGCTGCGTCGTCGACGGTGCGCTCGCGACCGACACGAACTCGGGCACCGGGACCGGGACCCTGTGCAACGGCTCGGGCAAGGACAAGCACCGCTTCAGCGATTTCGGGCTGGGCGTGCCGGCCTCGGCGACGGCAATCCTGGGGATCGAGGTTCGGGTCACCGTCGGCATCAACACGATCTTCGGAACCAACCTCGTGTGCGCCCGGCTGTCATGGAATGGCGGCTCGAACTGGACGCCCGCGAGCTCGGTCACGCTCACCGCGACGGCACCGACCGGCTACAGCCTCGGCGGGCCGAGCTTCCTGTGGGGCCGGGCCTGGACCCCGGCGCAGCTCTCCGATGCCAACTTCCGGGTCCGGATCTCAGACGTCTCGAACAGCACCGCGCGCGACTACTCGCTCGACGGGGTCGAGGTCCAGGTCACCTACACGCCCTGAGCGGCGGATGCCCCCAGCTCCGCGGTCGCGCGCTCCGCGGTCGCGCGGTGTAGGGCGGTGCAGGGCGGTGCGGCGTAGCGCCAGCCGGTCGGCGGGCGCGGGCCGGTCGCGCGGCGCGGGCCGCGCCAGCCGACGTCGGCATCGATGCGCCAGACTGGGCGCGATGTCCGATCCGAACGCTCCGATTGATGCGGTCGGGATGGCCGCCGCCGACGACCTGACTCGGGCCCAGCGCGAGCTCCAGGCCCGGGCGCGGACCTTCGTCCGCGACATCCTCCGGCCCCGCGAGGTCGAGTTCGAGCTGGCCGGCGGTCGAATGCCGCGCGACTGGGGGAATGAGATCCGGCGGGCGGCGATCGAGGCCCGGCTCCACGGCGGCTCCCTGCCGCGCGAGGTCGGCGGCCAGGGCTGGACAGTCCTCGAGCAGGTCCTCGTCCACGAGCAGTTCGGTGCTTCTACCGGTGGCCTCTGGTCGTTCGTTCCGGGCGGCTACGAGGTCCTGAAGCACGGCACGCCGGCCCAGCGGCGACGCTACCTCGAGCCGTCGCTGCGGGGCGAGCGGAGCGGCAGCTACGCGATCACCGAGCCGGGTGCCGGCTCGGACGCCCGCTCGATCGTGGCCACGGCCCGGCGGGACACGACGACCGGCGAGTACGTCCTCGACGGCGAGAAGTGGTTCGTGACCGGGACCGACGACACCGACTTCATGATCGTCCACGTCAACGTCGTCGACGGCGAGCGTCGCCTGCCGACGCTGTTCATCGTCGACTACGACGCGCCGGGGCTCCGGAAGGTCGCCGACCCGGACCACATGCACACCTTCGCCGACCGCCATCCGCGGTTCGTCCTCGAGGGCGTCCGGGTCCGCCCGGACGCGATCATCGGCGAGGTCGGCGAGGCCGATGACCTCACCAACGAGTGGTTCGTCGAGGAGCGGATCCACATCGGTGCCCGCTGCACCGGGGCGATGGAGCGGCTCCTGACGGAGGCGGTCGCGTTTGCCACCGACCGGGTCCAGTTCGGCCAGCGGATCTATGACTTCCAGGGGGTCAGCTTTCCGCTCGCCGATTCGGCCGCCGACGCCGCCGCGTCGAGGCTGCTCACGCGCGCGTGCGCGAGGCTGGCCGATGCCGGCGGCGATCCCAAGCTCGTCCACGCCAGGGCCTCGATCGCCAAGCTCTTTGCCTCGGAGGCCGCCTTCCGGTGTGCCGATCGGGTGGTCCAGGTCTTCGGCGGCCGGGGTTACCTGCGCGAGACGGCGGCCGAGCGATTCTTCCGCGAGCTCCGGGTAGACCGGATCTGGGAGGGGACCTCGGAGATCCAGCGGCTGATCATCGCCCGGGCGCTCGAGAAGCGCGGGGTGGACCGGGTCGTCGGGTGACGGCCGAACCCGGGCCGGACCTCCGGACGCTGTACGCGCCACGCTCCGTTGCCGTCGTGGGAGCGTCGCCCCGGTCGTCGATCGCGCCGCTCGTCCGCGACAACCTCCTGGCCCTCGGCAGCCCGGCCCGTTGCTGGTTCGTGAACCCGTCGCGGTCCGAGGCCTGGGGCACGCGCTGCCACCCGTCCCTCGCCGACCTGCCCGAGATCCCCGAGCTCGTCGTCGTGGCGGTCAACCCGCTCCGGGCCGCGGACATCGCCGACGAGGCGGGCGCCCTCGGGGTCCGGGCCCTCGTGATCCCCGGCGGCGGCGTCGTCGAGGGCGGGCCGGCGGCCGCCGCGATGCAGGTCGCCGTGCGGGAGGTCGCGGTCCGCCACGGGATGGCCGTCCTCGGGCCCAACTGCATGGGGGTCGCCGACTTCACCACGAACACCGCGGTCTACATCGACGAGCTCTCGCCCCACCTCCCGCGCGGCGGGATCGCCGCGATCGCCCAGTCGGGATCGGTCGCCAACGCCTTCCTCATGTCCGGGGCGCGAACGGGCTACAGCCGCGTCGTGAGCTGCGGCGCCGAGGCGGTCCTCGACCTGTGCGACCACCTCGCCTGGTCGCTCGACGATCCCGAGACCCACGGCATCGCCCTCTTCGTCGAGGGTCTCAAGCGGCCCGAGCGGTTCCTCGCCCTGGCCGACCGGGCGTTGGAGATGGGGAAACCGATCGCCCTCGTGAAGGTCGGCCGGTCGGCGATGGCCGAGGCGGCCGCGATCGCCCACTCGGGCAACCTCGTCGGCGAGGATCGGGCGATGGACGCGGCCTTCGAGGCCGCCGGGATCATCCGCTGCCGTGACCTCGACGAGCTCCTCGAGACGGCCGAGCTCATCGACGGCACCCGGCGGACGCGCCGCCGGGTTGGTCGCGGCCGGACCGGGCTCGTGACCGTCTCGACCGGCGAGGCCTCGCTCGTCGCCGACCTGGCCGACGCGGCCGGGCTGCCCTTGCCGCCGATCCCCGACGACGCCCGGGCCTCGATCCTCGAGGCCCTGCCCACGATGGGCTTCGTGGCCAACCCGCTCGATCCGTGGGGCGCCAACGACGCGCCGGCCGCCTACGAGGCCGTGTTCCGGGCCCTCGCCGGCTCCGGCGCGTACGACGTCCTTGGCCTCGTCCACGATTTCGCCTACCGCTCGCAGGCCTCCGAGCTCGAGACAAACCTCGAGACGCTGGCACCGCTCCTCGCGGCGACGGTGGAGCGACCCTCGATTCTGCCGGTCGTCGTGTCGCTGACGTCGGGCGAGCCGCCGCCCGAGGTCCTCGCGGCGCTCGACGCCTGGCCGGCCGGCGGGCGGCCGCCGGTCCTGCGCGGTGCCGGAGAGGCGGTCGCGGCGCTACGGTCGACGGCCTGGTGGGAAGCGTCCCGGGCCGGTCGCGTGGCCGGTGGCCCGCGACGCCCGACCTGGCCGGTCCTCGCCGCAGATCGGACGCCATACGCCTGGGACCTGGCACCCGCGTCGGCCCCTGCCGTCGGCGAGGGGCAGCCGTTCGCCCGGGCCCTGCCCGAGCGCGAGAGCCTCGAGCGGCTCGCCGCGGCGGGTGTGCCGACGATCGTGACCACGACGGCCACCGATCCGGAGGCAGCCGTCGCCGCCTGGCGCGAGCTTGGTCGCGCGGTGGCCCTGAAGCTCGACGCGCCAGGCCTGGCTCACAAGTCCGAGGTTGGCGGCGTCGTCCTCCTCCTCGACGACGAGGTCGCCATCCGGGCCGCGGCGGCCGGATTGCTCCAGGCAGGGCGGCGCAGCGGCGACGCGGGTGTTCGCGGCCTCCTCGTCCAGCCGATGGCGCCGCGCGGCGTCGAGCTCATCGTCGGGGCGCGGCGCGATCCCCAGGTCGGGCCGCTGGTCGTCGTCGGCCTCGGCGGCGTCCTGGCCGAGGCGCTCGACGACGTGGTCGTGGCACTCGCCCCGATCTCCGCCGCGGCGGCCACGGAGCGCCTCGCCCGGCTGCGCGGGGCGCGCCTGCTTGACGGGTTCCGTGGCGGCCCGCGGGTCCATCGGGCGGCCGCCGGCGAGGTCGTGGCCGCGCTCTCACAGCTCATCGCCGATGATCCGGAGATCGTCGAGATCGACCTCAACCCGGTCATCGCTGGCGAGGACGGCGCCGTCGCCGTGGATGCCCTCGTCGTCCTCGCGCAGCCCGGGCCGTCGAGCGCCTGACCGATCGCCTACTCGACCACGTCGTACGGCCGCATCATCTCGTTGTCCTCGTGCTCGAGGATGTGGCAGTGCCAGACGTAGCGACCCGGGAGATCGAACGTGGCCTGGACCCGGGTCACCTCGCCGGGGTAGGCGATGACGGTGTCCTTGTAGCCCGCCTCCCAGGCCTCGGGCGACCGCGGATCGCCGACGAGCACGGCCGGCTGGATGGCCATCCCCTCCTCATCGGTGACGAGGGTCTCGCGGTTCACAACCCGGAACTGGACCTCGTGGATGTGGATCGGATGGGCGTCCGCGGTGAAGTTGTGGAACTCCCACGTCTCAGTGGCCCCGAGCTGCGGGTTGTCGGTGGTCGGCTCCATCCACGTCATCGGGCGAGCTGTGCCCGTCGCCGTGTCGAGCGTCCCGAGCAGGGCGGCCACCGGCCCGAAGGCCTCGGCCTCGGGGTCGCCGCAGGCCACGACGACGTTGCCATCGTCGTCGAGGACGACGCGGACGGTCTCCGAGACCTCCTCGTCGAGCGAGAGCGGTCGGCTCACCTCGGACGGGCCCACCTCCGGGATCGCCGGCAGGCGGAGGAACCGGGGCGGCGTCGTGGGATCGGGCCCCACCGTCTTGTGGACCCGGAACTCCATGACCTGGCCGGTGGTCGCCGGATCGGCGCGCTCGAAGGCCTCGTCGGGCTCGCCGCCCCCGAAGGGCTCGTCGGGACCGAGGTTGAGGAGCCGGACCGAGGTCCCGGCCGGGATGGAGCGGAAGTCGACGATGACGTCGGCGCGCTCGGCGGGACCGAGAAGGAGGCGGCCCCGGGCCGTCCGCCGGATGTCGAGCGGCTTCGGCAGGAAGCCGCCCTCGGTGCCGATCTGCCAGACCGCGACCTTCGGGGAATCGAAGGCCAGGATGAGGAACCGGGAATCGCAGCCGTTCAACAGCCGGAGCCGGTAGCGGCGTCGCTGGACCTCGAGGAACGGCCAGGTCCGGCCGTTGACCACGATGGTGTTGCCGAAGAACTCGGGGTTCCAGATCGGCGCGACGTCGCTCATCTGGCCGTCGCAAGCCTCGTCGGGGTGGAACGGGATCCGGAGGACCGGGGGCGGCGCGCCGCCTTCCGGCTCGTCCACGCCGAGGCCGTCGAAGAAGGCGCGGTTGTCGGGGTAGAAGAGCGACCCGTCGGCGTTGAAGGAGCGGTCCTGGATGGCGATGGGGATCTCGAAGTAGGTCATGCCCGGCGCGTCGTCGAGCGCCGGGGCCGGCCCGGGCAGGACGCCCGGAGCGCCGCTTCGCCGATCGACGACCACGTCGTCCGGACCTCCCCGGAGGAGGAAGAAGCCGGCCGGGCCGGCGTACACGTTGGCCCGGGTCATGCCCAGCGAGTGGTCGTGGTACCAGAGCGTCGTGGGGCGCTGGTCGTTGGGGTATTCGAACGTGGCGCTGCCCGGCTCCCAGGTCAGGCCGGAGCTGGCCCGGTGATGCTCGTACCAGCTCCCGACCGTCGCGTAGCCGGCCGGGATGTCCTTGGCGGCCGGCAGGTACCAGGCCTCGGGGTAGCCGTCCGCCCAGTCGGGGGCATGGGCGCCGTGGACGTGGGTGACGATCGGAACCGGCCCCGCGTACGGCTCCTGGCTCGTGCCGTGGCCGTCTCGTCCGGACTCACCGCCGGCCGGGTTGGCCCAGTGGAGCGTCTGGTCGACGGGCAGGAGGTGGGGCAGGAAGTGCCCGCTCGCGTCGACGAGGTCGTTGATCCACTTGACCCTGACCGGCCGGCGCCAGTCCGCCTCGACGGTGAACGACGGGTAGTTGAACGTCGTCGGGTCGTTGGCCGAGCCATAGCTCCAAACGGTCGTCTCAGGCTGGCCGGGGGGCAGGATCTGCTGGCTGAACTGGCGGACGGCGATCTCGTAGTAGTCGATCGGGGAGGGTCCGCCGATCACGCTCGTTCGCGGCATCGCCGGCGGGACGACGAGCGGCGCCTGGTACTTGGGAACGGACGTGGGATCCAGCGGGACCGCCAGGACGCGCGATGCGGCGCGCGTCGCGCTGGCCCGGGTCATGAGCGTCCAGGGGGCGGCAACGACGGCGCCGACGGCTGCTGCCGCCTTCAGGAATCGCCGACGGCTGAGCATGGAAGGCCTCCTCGTGGCCCTCCCCCGATGGGCGGCTCGACGATGTCGCCCAGCCAGGGCGCCCTGAACACCGCGGTCGGAACGTAGCCCAGAGGCTAGGAGGTGAACGAGCGGGGCCGCAGTGTCCAATGGCCCCGACCGCCGGGCCGGATGTCGCGAAACCCGGCACGGGAATCGCTGGTTTACCCGGGCGCGCGCGCCTATACTCCGGCCCACGCCGGGGCCGATGCGCAGGTGACCGCGGGGACGCGGTCGGGAGGTGGGGAATGCGGCGACGGATCCTGGCGGCCCTGTTCGCGGCGCTCATGACGCTGGGCGCGGCCGGCACGGCACTGGCCGGCAACAACGGCTACGAGGGGCAGCCGGGCAATCAGAGCAACGGCGGGGGCGGTGGCAACTCCGGGTACGAGGGCCATCCGGGCAACCAGAGCAACGGCTGAGGCTCAGCCGAGTCGTCAACACCTCGGGAGAGCCGGCCGCGAGCCGGCTCTCCCGATTCATGGCGCCGCGTCCAGGTCAGCGGCCCGGGACGCCCCAGGCTCAAGCACCCGGACGTGCCGGCCCCGGCTTGGACCGTTCGTACTCGTCGTGCCGTGCGCGCGGATAATCCGCCCCATGGCCAGACCCGGCGCCCCGCGCACCGCCGCCGATCTCCTCGTCGACTGCCTGGAGGCAGAGGGGGTCGACTACGTCTTCTCGGTCCCCGGCGAGGAGACGATGGACGTCCTCGAGGCGCTCTCCCACACCGACCGGGTCCGCCACATCACGACCCGCCACGAGCAGGGCGCCGCGTTCATGGCCGACGTCCACGGCCGGCTCACCGGCCGGGCGGCCGTGGCGATGGCGACCCTCGGACCGGGGGCAACGAACCTCGTCACCGGCATCGCCGACGCCTACCTCGACCGCGCCCCGATGGTCGCGATCACCGGCCAGGCCGGCTCGGAGGTGCTGCACAAGGAGGCCCACCAGGTCGTCGACATCGTCCGGATGTTCCAGCCGGTCACGAAGTGGAATACCCGGGTCGAGCGGGTCGACGCCATCCCCGAGATCGTCCGCAAGGCCTTCCGAGTCGCGACGCTTTCGAAGCCCGGCCCGACCCACATCGAGCTGCCCGAGGACATCGCCGCAGCGCCGCTCGAGGCAGGCGCAACGATCCGCCCCCTGACCCCGGGCCGGGCCTACTTCCCCGAGCCCACCGACGAGGCCATCGACCACGCGGCCCGTCTCCTCGCGGCCAGCAATCGGCCGCTGATCCTGGCCGGCAACGGCGTCCTGCGGCGGGGCGCCTCGGACGCGCTGCGGGCCCTCGCCAAGGGTCTCCACGTCCCGGTCGCGGTGACGTTCATGGGCAAGGGCGCGATCGACGATCGGTCGCATCTCTCGCTCATGGCCGTCGGGCTCCAGGCCCGCGACCACGTCCTGACCGGCTTCGACCGGGCCGACCTCGTCGTCTGCGTCGGCTACGACCTGGTGGAGTACGCGCCGTCGCGCTGGAACGCCGACGGTTCGAAGCGGATCATCCACATCGACACCCAGCCGGCCGAGGTCGACGCCGCGTACCAGCCGGAGGTGGAGCTCGTCGGCGACATCGATGGCGCCCTCCGGTGCCTTCTGGATGCCGTGCTGCCGCAGGGGATCGGCGGGCGTGACGCGAGCGCCCGGCACGCGACGAAGGAGGTCCTCGTCAACGCCGACCTCCGGACCTCGCTCCTCGAGGACCTCGCCGTCTGCGTCTCCGATTCGGGGTACCCGATCAAGCCGCAGCGGGCGATCTACGAGCTCCGGCGGGCCCTCGCGCCGTCGGACATCGTCGTCTCGGACGTTGGGGCCCACAAGATCTGGGTTGCGCGGCTGTACCAGGCCTACGAGCCGAACACCGTCATCATCTCGAACGGCTTCGCGGCGATGGGCATCTCGCTGCCCGGGGCGATCGCCGCCAAGCTCGTCCATCCCGACCGCCGGGTCGTTGCCCTGTGCGGCGATGGCGGCTTCCTCATGAACTCGCAGGAGCTCGAGACGGCGAAGCGGATCGGGGCCAATGTCGTCGTCGTGGTCTGGCGCGACGACGGCTACGGGCTCATCGACTGGAAGCAGCGCAACGAGTTCGGGCACCCCTTCGCGGTCGAGTTCGGCAACCCCGACCTCGTCGACTACGCCCGCTCCTTCGGGATCGCCGGATTCCGGCCGTCCGCGGCCGACGAGCTGTATCCGATCCTGATACGCGCGCTCGAGGTCGACGGGCCGGCGTTGGTCGAGGTCCCGATCGACTACCGCGAGAACCTCCGTCTCACGGAGCGGCTGGGCTCGCTCGCGGTCATGGCCTGACGCGGGGGGCGGGCGCGCGACCCTCAACCCTCTCGCCGCCCCGACCCTCGGCCGGCCCGCCCCGACCCTCGACCCGCCAGTGCCACCCCAGCCTTCGACCCGCCCGTGCCACCCGACCCTCGCGCCGACCTGCCCATCTCGACCTCGGGCCGGCCCGTTCACCCCGACCCTCGGCCCGCCCGTGATGCTCCCACCAGCAAATCTGGCGTTCGACGGCACATAACCTCCGCGCGGGTCAGCCTGTGTCGAGCCGTGATGCTGGCAGCATCACCAGGCGCCTCCGGCCGCGATATGCGGCCTCCTCGGGCTGCAACTCCCAGCTTAATCGCCAGCCAAGGGCCGGATGTGATGCTGGCACCATCATGGCCACCCACAGGCGGTCCAACGCCGCGCTCCACGGCGACGCGCTCTCCGCGGCGATC
The DNA here is from genome assembly GCA_040752335.1 of Chloroflexota bacterium. Taxonomy (GTDB): domain Bacteria; phylum Chloroflexota; class Limnocylindria; order Limnocylindrales; family CSP1-4; genus UBA5189. The sequence continues at coordinate 5,848 of JBFMEV010000013.1, read as the reverse complement.
GCGGCGACGCTCGGTCGCGAAGCACGAGCCACCCGCCGTCGCCGTCGGCTGACGCAGCAACGCCTCGCCGACGTGATCGGGATCAGCCGGCCACGGTATGCAGAGATCGAGCGCGGCGAGGGTGCGACCGCACCGCTCGAGACGTGGGCGCGGATCGGGGCGGCGCTTGGGCGGCCGCTCGCGGTCGGCTTCTCGCGCGACATCGAGCAAACGGAGCCTCGTGACGCGGGTCACCTCGCCGCGCAGGAGCTCGTGCTGCGGCTGGCCCGGTCGCATGGGCGTATCGGCGGCTTCGAGCTCCCGACCCGCCCTGCGGATCCCGCCCGGTCGACCGACGTCGGCCTCCGCGACGACGCCATCCGAACCCTCGTCCTCATCGAGATCTGGAACCGTCTCGACGACGTCGGCGCGGCCACCCGAGCGACCGACCGCAAGGTCACCGAGACCGAAGCGGTGGTCGAGTTCTCGGGCGCGGACGGCGCGCCGTACCGGATCGCCCCCTGCTGGCTGCTCGTCGACACGGCCGCGAACCGCCGCCTCGTCGCGGCCTACCCGGAGATCATCCGAGCCAGGTTTCCCGGCTCGTCCGAGCGCTGGGCGAGGGCGCTCGCCGAGGGAGCCGCGCCACCGATCGAGCCCGGAATCGCCTGGATCGACCCGCGCGCCGGGAGGATCATCGCGATGCGCCTGAGGGGGCCGCGGCGCTGAGAGTCGCCGCACGCCGGAGCCGTCGGCGCGATCGAGACGCTCCAGGAGGCGACCCCGCCGGCATGATCCGGGGCGGTCCCCGGCGCCTGGGCCGCGAGGCGTCACGGTCCGGTCATCGGCGACGCCGTACGATCTCCCTCGATGCGAGCCCTCCGCGTCCTCGCCCGCGTCGCCGCCATGGTGGTCGTTGCCGGCTGCGGCAGCGGCGCCTCGCCGACGCCGACCGCAACGAGCGCTTCCGCCTCGCCGTCACCCTCGGCGGCCGTGACGGCGAGTCCGTCGGAGCCCCCTGCCTCGCCGACCGCCGCGCCGACCGCCGGTCCGCTGGATGGCCCGCTCGCGTGGACGAGCCTCACGCCGGGCGGCGATGCACCGGCCGGGCGCGAGGACCACACCTGGACCGTCGACGAGGCCGGCGGGACGGCGTACCTCTTTGGCGGGCGAGATGGCTCGACCGTTCACGGTGACCTGTGGGCCTACAACCTGGCGGCCGATTCGTGGCAGCGACTCGCCCCGGCCGGTCCGGCACCGGCGGCCCGCTTCGGCCACGAGGCCGCCTGGATCGACGGTCTGGGGCTCGCCGTCTTCGGCGGCCAGGCAGGCTCCACCTTCTTCGGCGACCTGTGGCTCTTCGACCCCGCGACCGGCGCCTGGACGGAGCTGCCCGCCGCCGGCGACGCGCCCGTCCCGCGCTACGGCAGTTGCTCCGCGGTCAGCCCGGACGGCCGTCTCTGGATCTCGCACGGGTTCACCGAGAACGGCACCCGCTTCGACGACACGCGGGCCTACGACTTCGAGCTCCAGCGCTGGGCCGACGAGACCCCGTCGGACGCCCTGCCCGTTCGGCGCTGCCTCCACGTCTGCTGGTGGACCGCCGACGTCCGGCTCGCGCTCTACGGCGGCCAGACCAACGGTGACCCCGCCCTCGGCGACCTTTGGGCGCTCACGCCCCTCGCAAGCGGCGAGGGTCGGACCGGCTGGGAGTCGCTCGGCAACCCGCTCCCGGCCGACCGGAACCTGGTCGCCGCGGTGGCGGTCGGCGACGATGTCGTCATCTTCGGCGGGCGAGATGGCGACGGCCGCCCGCTCGCGGACCTCGTCCGGGTTACGGGCAATGGCCCTTCCTTCGAGCCGCTCGAGGCGATCGGGACCGGCCCGGACGCCCGCTGGGCCGCGACGCTGATCTTTGACGCCGCTCGAGCACGGATCCTCGTGTTCGGCGGCACGGACGGGGCGACGGCGAGCAGCGAGATCTGGGCGCTGGCTCGGCCCTGATCTCGGACGGTGCATCGATGCACCGCGGTGTCGTGCAGCGGACACGACTGATGACGCAACAGGTCTTGCATCCGTGGGTCGCCGGGCGCAGAGTGCGGCCCTCACGGCGCTCGGCAGGGGACCTGGCGGGGGTCGAGGCGTCGTGAAGTTGCATCGTCACGGAGCGAGCTCCCGCGGGGGTTGAGCCGGCTCCGGACGCTGCGCCATCCGGGGGAGGGGAGGTCGAGCGCGCGTGCCCTGACCCTCGGGTCTGCGAGGGGGCAGACCCGGCTTCAGCGTCCCACCGATCCGTCTCGGCGTGCCCGCCATCGGACCCCAACCCTCCGACCGCAAGCCCGCCTCAACCCCGCGTTCTATGGAGGGGAACCATCGTGACACTCAGGCCATCGCACCCCCGCGCGAAGTCGCGCTGGGTCCTCGCGCTTTCAGGAGTCGGCCTCCTGGTCGCCCTCGCCGTCGGCTCGACGTTCGCCGTCCATGACGCGACCGGCCCGATGGAGCTCGACGGCAACATCTTCGACGACTCTGGCGCCGGCGACCCGCGCGACTGGGAGTCCATCTTCGACGCCAACGGTGACGAGGTCGCCGGCAACCTGCCGGCCGGAGCGCTCGACACTACGGGGGTCCTCGACGACTTCGTACCCGGCGCATCCGGGCCCGATCCCAGCTACCACGAACCGTCCAACAAGGATGACCAGGCAATCGATGGCACCGGCGGCTCCGAGGTCTGGGGCTGTACCTCGGTCGCCAACCCGACCGACAAGACCGACCTCGTCAACGCCTACGGCATTGCCGTGACCGGCGACGCCGCGACCGGCGACGGCGACACCGCCGACGACCAGCTCTTCTATTTCGGCGTCGAGCGCTACGACAACAGCGGCGACGCGTTCATCGGCCTGTGGCTGTTCCAGGACGATGTGACCTGCAACGAGGCGACCGGCAAGTTCGAGGGCTCGAAGCAGACGGGCGACATTCTCGTCCTTGCCAACTTCACCGGCGGCGGCTCGGATGCGACTGTCCAGCTGTTCAAGTACACCGCTGGGGCCGGGACGAGTGCTGGGACATTCGACCTCCTCGGCGCAGGAGGCGCGTGCGAGGACTCGCTGACCGGCGACCAGACCTCCCCCGAGAACGACCTCTGCGCGACGATCAACGACACGAACAGCTTCGTGACGCCGTGGGCGATGGAGGACAAAACCAAGCCGGGTCCGCCGACGCCCGACACGGCAAATGAGGTCGATCCTGACCAGTTCGTCGAGGGCGGCGTCAACCTGACCGACATCTTCGCCGCGACTGCCGGGACGCCGCCGCCCTGCTTCGGCTCGTTCCTGGCCGAGACCCGCTCGTCCTCGTCGCTCGATGCGACGCTGAAGGACTTCACGCTTGGCGATCTGAATTTCTGCGACGTCGACATCTCGATCACGCCAACCGAGACGAACGAGGTCGGTGAGCAGCACACGTTCACCGTCGATGTCGACCAGCTCATCGGCTCTGGTTCGGGCCCCGCGACGGTTGGCGATGTTGAGTACACCCTGACCGGCGCGGACGGGATCACCGACAGCGACATCGTCGTCGATGGCGGGACATGCGTCGACGATCCGGGAAGTGTCGAGGATGACCTCGACGCCAGCGGGCAGTGCACGATCATCTTCCACTCGGACGTGGCCGGAACGATCACCGGACACGCGACAGTCGATGTCGACCTGGGTGGAACCATCTTCACCCGTGAGACCGACGGCCAGGGCTCCAACAGCGGTGACGCGGTCAAGACGTACGTCGACGCGTACATCACCGTCGAATCCGATGACACGAACGAGGTCAACGACGCGCACACCTTCACGGTCACGGTCTACGAGGATGCCGGCGACGGCAGTGGCTTCGTGGGTGCTGACGGAGAGGCCGTCACGATCACCTGGCCGTCGGGCGCGCCGGGTACGTTCGACGACAGCGACTGCGCCTCGACTCACGACGGCGGCATCTGCTACGTGACCGTCAACTCGGTGGTCGCGGGCACCTTCGACATCCACGCCGCGGTCAGCGTCGGCGTCGGTGGCCTTAGCCTCGCGCGCGAGACCGACGGCGCCGGTAACAACAGCGGGGATGCGACGAAGGTCTACGTCGACGCCTCCATCACGATCGAAGCCGACGACACGAACGAGGTGGGCGTCGGCCACACGTTCACCGTCACCGTCTACGAGGACGACGGCTCCGGCTCGGGCCCCGTGGGCGCGGACGGCGAGGCCGTCACGATCACGTGGCCGAACGGTGCCCCCGGCACCGTCGACGACAGCGACTGCGCGGCGACCCACGACGGTGGCATCTGCTATGTCGCGATCAACTCGGATGTCGCGGGCGTCTTCGACGTTCACGCCGCCTCCAACGTCCAGGTCGGCGGCCTCTCGCTCGCGCGCGAGACCGACGGCGTGGCGCCCAACAGCGGCGACGCGACGAAGACCTATGTCGACGCCTACATCACGATCGAGGCCGACGACACGAACGAGATCAACGACGCCCACACGTTCACGGTCTACGTGGCCGAGAATGACGGCGGCGGGTTCGTCGGCGCCGACAACGAGGCCGTGACCATCACCTTCCCGAACGGTGCCCCCGGCACCGTCGTCGCCACCGACTGCGCCTCCACCCACGATGGCGGCATTTGCTACGTCGTCGTAAACAGTGCCGTCGCGGGCGTCTTCGACGTCCACGCCGCGGTCAGCGTCGGAGTCGGTGGCCTCAGCCTCGTCCGCGAAACCGACGACACCGGCAATAACAGTGGCGACGCCACCAAGACCTACGTCGACGCCTACATCACGATCAACCCGGACGACACGAATGGCATCACCGAGGCCCACACGTTCACGGTCTACGTGGCCGAGAACGACGGCACCGGCTGGGCCGACGCCGCCGGCGAGATCGTCACGATCACGTGGCCCGGCGGTGACGGCACCCCCGGCACCGTCGATGACAGTGACTGCACCGACGGGACGGCCGCGGATGGCACCTGCCTGGTGATCATCAACAGCAACGTCGCAGGCACATTCAACGCTCATGCCGCGGTCACCGTGTCCGTTGGCAGCATCACCGTCGATCGCGAGACGGACGGCACCGGCGGCAACAGCGACGCCGCCGTCAAGATCTACCTGTCAGGCACCCTCGTCTGGCACAAGGTCGACGGAAACGACGACCCGCTCGGCGGGGCGACCTTCGAGGTCTGCCGAACCGAGACGCTCGACACCTCGAACTTCCCGGAGACGCTCGTCGACGAGGTCCCGGATATCTGTGTCTCGGTTCTCGACAACGACACGACCCCGGGCGCGGGCGAGGCCGCCGATGAGGATCCCGCCGACGGCGAGTTCCTCATGACGGGCCTGATCCTCGGCACCTACACCGTCCGCGAGACCGCGGCGCCGGCCGGCTACCACATCGGGAGTACCGACGCGGTGTCGGCTGGGAGCCATTCGCTCGACGCCGACCCGGACATCCTCGATCTCGAGATCGTCGATCCGTTCGTCAACGTCCGGGCCTTCCGGCTCATCGTCATCGGTTGCGATGACATCACCGACACGCTCGAGGAGACAGAGGTCTGGATCGACCTGGACGACGACGACGAGGTCGACCCGGGTGAGGTGCTCAACACGATCACCGTGGTCCCGCCGCACCTCGATCTCCTCGGCGTCACCGAGGCCGACATCTGCGGCACCGAAGACGACGACGTCGACACCTCCCCCGACGACGGAATCGGCGGTGCCAGCTACGGCGGCCTCGCCCCGAGGCTGTACCGCGCGACGATGCTCATCCCGCTGCTCTAAGGGAATCCGTGCTGCTCCGCGGCACGAACGCAACCGCTTACGACAGGGGGCCGGCG
>JBFMEV010000012.1:0-71389 GCA_040752335.1 Chloroflexota bacterium | reverse complement strand
CGGCCTCGACGATGGGTCGGCTCGCGCCGCGGCCGGTCGGGCCCGGTTCCTCGTGGGTCTGCCGCTGCCCGCGGAAGTCTCCCCCCGGCGGACCGGCGCCGACGCCCGTGCGGCCGGCCTCGTCGATGCCTGGCTGGCGGATCCCGAGCTGCGAGCGGTGGTCGGCCACCACGCCTGGGAAGGCGCCGAGTTTGTCGAGGCCGACGGCTGGGATGCCCTGGCTGCCACCACGGCGGCGCTGGCCGCGATCGCCGACCCCTCGCCCACCGGCCGCCGCTCCGCAGCGGCCATCGAACAACGGCTCCTCGCGGCCGCCCGGGAGGCCGGCTACCGGGTCGAGGCGATCCGGAGGGCGCTGGGGTCGCCCCGGCCTGGGCGTCGCGGCGGTCGGGGAGTGTCGGGCGCATGATCGCCCGGCACGAGCCGGCGCCGCCGCCGTGGATCCGGCCGGTCGTCCTGGCCGGCCGGCGCGTCCGCCTGGAGCCGCTCGCCGAGCGGCACCTCGACGATCTCGCGGCGGTCGCCTTCGACCCCGCAATCTGGCGCTGGACGATCGCCCGGCCGGCCGACCTCGACGGCCTCCGGCGCTGGCTCGACACGGCCCTCGCCAACGCGGCCGCCGGGACGGAGCTGCCGTTCGCGACGATCGACCTCGCGTCGGGCCGGGCGATCGGCAGCAGCCGCTTCCTCTCGATCGTGCCGGAGCATCGGCGCCTCGAGATCGGCTGGACCTGGGTTGGGCGGGCCTTCCAGCGCACCGGCATCAACCGCGAGGCCAAGCTCCTCCAGCTGAGCCACGCCTTCGAGGACCTGGGTGCGAACCGCGTCGAGTTCAAGACCGACTCCCGGAACGAGGCCTCCCGCGCTGCGCTGCTGGGCATCGGGGCGAGGTTCGAAGGCATCTTCCGGAACCACATGGTCGTGCCCGGCGGGACGCTCCGCCATTCGGCCTACTACAGCGTGGTGATCGAGGAATGGCCCGCCGTGAAGGCCCGACTCGAAGCCGTCCTCGACCGGCCGTGACGGCGATCCCGACGGTCCGGACGGTCGACTACCACACCGGCGGGGAGCCGTTCCGGATCGTCGTGGAAGGTGCCCCGACGCTCGTGGGCCGGACGGTCCTGGAGCGTCGCCGCTGGGCGCGCGACCACGTCGACGCAATCCGTCACCTCGTCATCGACGAGCCCCGCGGCCACGCCGACATGTACGGGGCCTTCGTCACCCCGCCCGACGACGAGGGCGCCGACCTCGGCGTCGTCTTCTTCCACAACGAGGGTTACTCGACGGCCTGCGGCCACGGCACGATCGCGCTCGTGACCTGGGCCATCGACGAAGGCCGGGTGGCCGTGCCCGCGGGCGCCGGCGAGGTCCCCGTGACCGTCGACGTGCCGTCGGGGCGGCTTGCCTGCCGAGCCCGGCTCGAGGCCGGCCGGGTCGCCGCGGTCGCCTTCCTGAACGTCCCGTCGTTCGTCCTGGCCCGGGCGGTCGAGGTCCCCACGACGCGGGGCCCGATCAGGGTCGATGTCGCCTTCGGCGGCGCCTTCTACGGCTCGGTCGAGGTCGGTGCGCTCGGTCTGCGGGTCGACCGGAACAGCCTGCCGGCCCTCATCGCCCTCCAGCGCGAGCTCCGACCGGCCCTCGACGCCGACCTCGACCCGCGCCACCCCGTGGAGCCAGAGCTGGCCGGCATCTACGGGATCACCTTCTGGCAGCCCGAGCCGGATGAGACTGGCGCGGACCTGGTCCAGCGGAACGTGACCGTCTTCGCCGACGGCGAGGTCGATCGCTCGCCCTGCGGCAGCGGGACGTCGGCCCGCCTGGCTCTCCTGGACACGGCAACGGCCGACGGGCCACTGGCCCGGGGCGCCATCCTCCGCCATCGCTCGATCGTCGATTCGGTCTTCCACGCCCGGGTCGTCGGCGACGGGCCGCGGATCGATGGCCGGCCGTCGATTGTCACCGAGGTCGAGGGCTCGGCCTTCCGGACCGGCCACCACGCGTTTGAGCTCGATCCCCTCGATCCGCTCGGGACGGGCTTCCTGCTCCGCTGACGGCGGCGCGCCCCGGCGCGCATCTGCGATGATCGGCGGGTCCGGGCCGGGTTGGCCCGCGTCGAACCTCGGGAGGCAACGCCGTGATCGATCTCCTGGTCAAGGTCCTGATCAACGCCGTCGGCGTCTGGGCCGCCATCCAGATCGTGCCGCAGATCGCGTTTCCGGCGGCCAAGGACCTGTCGACCCTGGGCGACAACTGGTGGAAGCTGCTCGCCGTCGCCCTCATCCTGGCCCTCGTGAACTCGTACGTGAAGCCGATCCTGAAAGCCCTGTCCTTCCCGATCACGCTCGTCTCGCTCGGCCTCTTCTCGCTGGTCCTGAACGCCCTGCTGTTGCTCCTCGTCGCCTTCGTCTCCGACCAGCTGAGCCTGGGCTTCTCGATCGGCGGCTTCCCGCCCGACCTCACCGCCGACGCGTTCATCGGCGCCCTCCTGGGCTCGATCGTCATCAGCATCGTGGCCACCGTGCTCGGCATGGTGAACACCAGTCGCAAGGTCGTCGTCTGACGTTGGACCTGGCCCGCCTCGCCCGCGCCGCCGCCGCGGCCGGCGTCCTCCTCCTCGCGGGCACCGCCGCCGGGGCAGCCGCCGACCCCGGGCCACCGTTTCCGGAGCCCGAGTTCAACCGTGCCGTCTACGACCTGGCCGGCGTTCTCCGACCGGCGACGATCGACGAGGTCGAGACCACCATCGACACGATCGAGGCCCGGACCGGGGCCGAGGTCGTCGTCTACACCCAGGTCTGGCCGTTCCGGACGACCGAGAGCCAGACGCTCGACAACGCCCGGGCCCTGCTCGAGCAGTGGGGCGTCGGCCGGAAGGGCTTCGATGACGGCCTTGTGATCCTCTTCGATCTCGACCCGTCGCTCATCCACGGCCAGGTTCAGCTCTACGCCGGCTCCGGCTTCAGGTCCGCCTTCCTGACCGACGACGAGCGCCAGGCCATCTTCGAGGATGACATGCTGCCGCGGCTCCAGGCAGCGGACCTCGACGGTGCGATCCTGGCGGCCATCAGGAAGATTGATGCCGCGGCCACGACCGAGCACTCGCGCTCGCTCGAGCTGGCCCGCCAGGCGAATGCGGTGGTCGGCCTCGTGGGAGGCGCGGCGGCGCTCATGGGCCTCCTCGGCTGGGCAGTCTTCCACTGGCTCCGCTTCGGTCGCGACCCCGAGTACACCGACTCCGAGTCCGTGCTCGTCCCGGCGCCGCCCACCGGGATGACGCCGGCCGCCGCGACGATGGTCATGGACGGTGGCGTCACACGGCGAACGCTGACGACCGCGCTGCTCGACCTGGCGAGCCGGGGCCGGGTCGCCTTCCGCGAGGAGCACGGCCTTCTCGGCATCGGCCGGAAGCTGACGATCGACCTCGGCGAGAAGGCGATGACGGCCGCCACGGCCGACCTGACCGGTGACGAGGCCGCCCGTAGCCCCGGTGCCAACGAGACCCAGCGCCTGGAGATCGCCCGGTCGCGCCTGCAGCTGGCCGAGCGCCGGCCGCTCGGGCCGGCCGAGGACTACCTCGAGACCCGCCTCGGCTCGATGGCGACCGGCGACTCGATCGAGCCCGACGACCTCTCGAAGCTGGCCGAGGACATCCCGATCTTCGAGCGACGAGTGGAGGACGCGGCCGTCCGAAACAAATGGTTCCACGAGCGGCCATCCACGGTCGTCGCCCGGTGGCGGATCCGCGGCGTCATCGAGGGCGTGGCCGGAGGCGCCCTGGTCTGGGCCGGCCTGACGATCCCGATGAGCGGGCTCACCCTCGTCGGGGTCGTGCTCATCGTGGTCGGGATCGTCACCCTCGTCATCGCCGGCTGGATGCCGGCCCGGACGATGGCCGGGGCGATGCAGAAGGCCTGGCTCCTCGCCTACCGACGAACCCTGTCGAAGACGATGGAGCAGGCCCGCTCGATGGACCAGGTCGTCCGGGACGCCGGCCTGTCGTGGCTTGAGACGCCCGACCAGGCGGTCGTCTGGGCGTCGGCCCTCGGCCTCTCCGGCCAGGTCGAGGACGTCCTTGCCCGGACGATGGACGACAGCCGCGAGCGCGGCATCGCGACCGGTTACTTCCCGCTGTGGTACCGCGGCGGTGACGGGGCCAGCCTCGCCAGCGGCGCCGGCGGCAGCGGGGGCGGAATCTTGTCGAGCTCAGGGGTCCCCAGCATCGGCGGGATGATGGCCGCGATGGGGACGATCGGAAACGCCGCGAGCTCGTCCGGTTCCGGTGGTGGCGGTGGCTTCGGCGGCGGTGGTGGCGGCGGTGGCGGGGGTGCCGGCGGCGGCTTCTGACCGGCGTGCCGGCGCGCCCGTACACTTCCCAGCATGGGTGCAGTCGACACGATGGAGACCTTCTTCGAGCTCCTCAACGAGGGCGATCGGGCGGGCGCCGTGGCGCTCATGGACGAGCGGGTGGAGATGCGGATCCACGTCGGCGACAACGCCCGGACGCTGCGCGGCGTGGAGCAGGTCGGGGGCTGGTTCCTGCGGGCCGAGACGGGGCTGAAGATGATCCCGGGTGAGATCCGGGACCTCGGGATCACCTGGCAGGCCGACCTCCTGACCGTCCGACCGGGCGCGCTCTCGCAGCATCTCGACGCGTCATTCCGGGTCGAGGCCGGCAAGATCACCTCGATCAACCTCGCACCGCGGTAGCGCGGCGGGAGCGCCGCCGTAGCGGCGGCGCGTTGGGTTTGCGGGCGTCAGGCGGCAGGCGTCAGGTTGCGGGCGTCGGCGTCGGCGTGACCCCGGGCAGGGTCGTCGGCGCCGCGGCCGGGATGACGACCTGCTGGCCGATCTGGAGGATGTCCGGGTTCGGGATCGTCTCGCGGTTGGCCTCGATGAGGGCCGCGAGCGGGACCCCGAAGCGGTCCGCGATGATCGTCATCGTGTCGCCTTCCTGGACCGTGTAGATCAGTTGGGTCGGGGCGGGCGTCGGTGTGGGCGCGGCCGGCGTGCCGGACGGCAACGCGGACAGGCCGGGGGTCGCGGTCGCCCCGCCCGCGCCCGGGTCGTTGCCGACGCCGAGCAGCAGTGGCAGGAAGAACAGGGCGATGGCGCCGAGCACCAGCGCCGCGACGCCGACGAGGAGCGGCGGCAGGTGGACCGACGGCAGCCCGAGGCGCGTCTTGAGCGTCGGGTAGGCCTCCAGGCGTCGCGGACGCTCCCACGACGGGCCGGGCAGCGCCGGGGCGCCTGCGGCTCGATCGTCGCGGCCGGGGCGCCGTGGGCGCGGCTGGGCCATCCGCCCCGGGCCTTCCCCCCAGCCGTCGTCGGCGGCGCCGGCGTCGTCCACCGAGCGCTCGACCGGCGCCGACAGATGCTCGCCCGGAGCGGGCTGGACCCGGCCGCCGGTCCCACCGGCGAGCCGGTCGGCGAAGGAGCCGGCAAGCCCGCCACCCCGGATCGGCGGCTGAATCTCCACGTCAGGCTCGTCGCCATCGTCGGGCGCGGCATCGCGGGAGCTCAGCCAGGGCGGCGGAGCGGCCCAGTTGCGAGGCGGGTTGCGCTGGCTCGAGTCGGCCTGGCCGGCCATCGGATCGAGGGGCGCCACGTCGGGTGTCGCAGGAGCGACGAGTCGATCGTCCACGGACCCGGAGCTCGCGTCCTGCGTCGCGGCCCGGGCTTGGGCCGCCTCGCGGCGGGCCCAGTCCTGGAAGGTCGGGCAGACGGGGAACGCCGAGGACAGGCAGTAGGCCTCCTGGTGGGCCAGGGCGCGCGGCGCCGGGCGCACCTCCGCGTAGCAGCGGTGACGGTGGTCGGGTGACGTCGCACGGGCGTCGCGATCGTCCTCGAAGGCCACGAACGGACACGCCGGCGCGCCGTCGACGAGGGGCAACCCGCGGTCCGTCATCGGGAGGATGATACCGGCGGATCGGACGACGGAACCACCGCCGGCAGGGAGACGTCAGGCGCGCATGCATGGACGAGCGCGGACCCGCCGCCCCCTGACCGGCCTCCCGCTGGTCGCCGCGGCCTGGCTCGTGGCAGGCTGTGCGGCGCTCGGCAGCCCCTCGCCGAGCGGGCTGTCCCTGCCCGCCCCGTCATGCGGCGGCGCCCGCGTCGTCATCCCCGGCGCGCTGCCCTGCGACGACCTCGTGGCGATCACCCTGGGGGTCCTTCGCGAGGAGGCCCCGGCGCAGCTCGACCGCGGCGTCATCGCGGTGACCGTGGAGCTCCAGGGCTGTCCCCGGGACGAGGTTCCGCCCCAGCTCGACTGTACCGGCGAGGACTTCGTCCAGCTCGTGACGTTCACCTTCGGGCCGTCGGCCCCGGGTGGCCCGATCGAGCCCTCGCTATCGGTCGGGCTGGCACCCGTTTCGGGTCGGGTCCTCGGGATCGTCAACCCGCTCATTCGGTAGCCCGTGATGGCCGCGCGTGTTGCCGACGGGATTCGGCGGGCACCTCGTCGGGTCGCGGCGTCTCGCGCCACCGCCCCGATCAGGCTGGCTCGTTCATGAGTCCCGGGAGGACCATCGGGCCGGGCCACCCGAGACCCTTGGGCGGGTTGGACCAGGCGCGGTCCGGACGTACGGTATCCCTGTCGCCAAAACGCACCGGGGGATGGGCTCGTGCATCCGACGCCTGCCGACGCGCCGCGCCACTCGCCCCACCGGACTCGGCTCCTCGTCGCACTCCTCATCGCGCCGTTGGTCGTGGGGCTGGTCGGGCTGCGCGCCGACGTCGCGACGGCGACCTCCCGGGGCGCCGCCGTCTCGCCGGCGGCAGCCGCACCGGCCGCCGCGCCCCTGCCGGCCTCCCGCTTCGCGCACCGCCTTTCGGGCGAGGTCTACGGCTACCTGCCGTACTGGGAGATCAACTCGGGGACTGACGCGTACCTCCGCTACGACCTCCTCACCGACATCGCCCTCTTCTCGGTCGGCCTGACGTCGAGCGGCGCGATCTCGACGTCGGGCACGGGCTACGGCCCCGTGACGGGCTCGACCGCCGCGGCGATCGTCGACCATGCCCACGCCGCCGGGGTGCGCGTGGATCTGACGATCACCTCCTTCGGGCTGGATAAGAACTCCGCCTTCTTCGGCAACCCGACCGCCATGGCGACCGCCGTGACGGCGATCTCGGACCTCGTCCAGGCCGAGGGCCTCGACGGCGTGAACCTCGACGTCGAGATGCTGGAGAACGTCGATTTCGCCGCGTACGGCGCGTTCGTCGGCCAGCTCCGGACGAAGCTGCGCTCGTGGAACCCGGACGCCCGTGTCTCGGTCGCCACGAACGGCTCACTGTCTGGCGCCGGGATGGCCGTCCAGGCGCTCGCGAACGGCGCCGACCGTGTCTTCATCATGGGCTACAGCTACCGGACGTCGGGCACCAGCCCGGCCGGCAGCATCTCGCCGATCGCCCGCACCGACGGCGGAAAGAGCCTGACCTGGACGCTGGACCTGTACGCCTCGAAGGGGGTCCCCTCCGACCGCATTCTCCTCGGCCTGCCGTACTACGGGCGATCGTGGCACACGACGAGTGGCGAGCTCCGGGCCCCGACGACGAGCTCGGCCGGGGTCTTCATCCCGAGCGACGACCTCGCCACGATCCCGGCCGGGACGGTCATCAACCACGACACCGCCGAGGGCGCGAAGTGGTTCGCGATCCGCGACGCGGCCGGGACCTGGACCCAGACCTACTTCGACGATCCGGTGACCCTCCGGGCCAAGTACGACCTCGCCGCGAGGCGGGGCCTCGCGGGGGTCGGGATCTGGACTCTCGGCTACGACCGCGGCGTTCCCGGCTACTGGGACGCGATCGTCGCCTCGTTCGGGACGCTCAGGCTGGCCGGACCGGACCGCTACGCCACGGCCGCGGCCATCTCGCGCGATGCCTTCGCCCCGGGCATCGATGTCGCCTACGTCGCGACCGGCGCCGACTTCCCCGACGCCCTCGCCGCAGCCGCGGTGGCCGGGGCGGCCCGTGCCCCGGTCCTGCTCGTCTCGCGGTCCGCGATCCCGGCGGCCACGGCTGCCGAGCTGCAGCGGTTGAATCCAACCCGGATCGTGGTGGTCGGTGGCCCCGCCGCGGTCTCCGACCCGGTCCTTGCCGCACTCCAGGCCCTCGCGACGGGCGGAGCGGCCCGGATCGCCGGTCCCGACCGCTTCGCCACCGCGGCCGCGATCTCGGCGGCGACCTACCCGACCGGCGCTCCGATCGCCTACGTCGTGTCCGGCCTCGGCTTCGCCGACGCCGTCTCGGCGGCGCCCGCGGCGGCGCGCGACGGCGGGCCAATCCTCCTTGTCCGCGACGCGGTCGTTCCGGCGGTGACCCTCGCGGAGCTCGTTCGCCTGGCCCCACAGCGAGTCGTCATCGTCGGCGGGCCCAGCGTGGTGGGTGACGCAGTCGTGGCGTCGATCACCGCCGCCCTCCCGACCGCGACCATCAACCGGATCGCCGGGCCGGACCGCTACGTGACCTCGGCCGCAGTTGCCGCGACCTTCGCGCCGGGCGTACCCGTGGTCTACGTCACAACCGGCCGTAACTTCCCCGATGCCCTGGCCTCGGCCGCGGCCGCCGGCGCCCAGGGCGCGCCGATCCTGTTGACCCGACCCACCGACCTCCCCCAAGACGTCGACTGGCACATCGGCCGGATCGAGCCCTGGCGGGCCGTCGTGGCCGGCAGCTCCGCGGTGGTGTCGGACGCGGTCCTCGTCGCGGTCCGGAACGCGGTCGCGCGCTGACGGCGGCTTTGCCTGGGGCCCGCCGGGCCGGCGTTTGACAGCCCCGGCCCACCTCCGGACACTCAGCGGGTCAGATCGAGCGACCGCATGAGCGACCGAAGGAGTCCCATGTCCCCGATGCGCACGCTGGCCAGGCTGCTGGCCCCCCGGACGACCGCCCGCGCCCATTGCGACCTGCCGTGCGGGGTGTACGACCCCGAGCAGGCCCGGATCGAGGCCGAGTCCTGCTACCGAATCGTCGAGAAGTACGCGGCCAACGAGGACGCCACCTTCCGCGCCCGGGCCATCGCCATCAAGGAGCGCCAGGCCGACCTCGTGAAGCACCACCTGGACGTCCTGTGGCACGACTACTTCAAGCCCGAGCACCTCGACGCCGTACCGAACCTCCACGACCTGTTCTGGCAGGCCAACAAGCAGGTCTCCAAGGTCAAGGCCTCGGTCGACCTCGCCGACGCGAAGCGGCTGCTCGAGCTCGTCGATGACGTGGACGCCGCCTGGAAGGCCACCGGCGGTCCGGCAAAGACGCGTGTGGCGGGACGCCCAGGCTGAGGCTCGCGCGGCGGACAGCCGAGCCCAGCGCAAGGCGGCCGCGAGCACACGAGCGAGCGCACTTCGAGGTGCGTGAACGAGCGAGCGCAGCGGTCAACGCCGCGATGGGCTGGCTCCGCGGCGTGCCCCGCGGGCCCTGGCGGGCCCGCGTCGAGGAAGGATCGATGCTGCCGGGGATCGCACCGGGCGACTGGCTGCTGGTGGACCCGACGGTCCGACGCTGGCCGCGGCCGGGCTCGATCGTCCTCTTCCACGAGCCCGATACCGGTGAGCTGGCTCTGAAGCGGGTCGCCGGGCGGGCGGGTGCGCGGATCCCGTTCGCCGGCGGCTACCTGGTCCTCGGGCCGGACGAGGCCTGGCTGACGGCCGACGCCGCGCCCTCGGTCGCCGCGGCGGCGGGCTTTGGGCCGCCGATCGACTCGACCCGGTTTGGACCGGTCCCGGTGGAGCTCCTCGTCGGCCGGGCCTGGTTCCGCTACGGGCCGCCCGGACGGATCGGCCGGATCGGCGGGACCGGCGATCGGCGCGACTGATCCGCTCGTTCGTCCCTGACCCCGAGGGCATACGGCTCGATCACAACGGCAAAGGCAACGATGACGAGGACCGTGGCGCCGGAGCCGACCGCGTCGAAGACGGTGTGGAGGAAGGCGCTGCTCGCGCCCTCCGGCGCACGGAGGAGGGGGAAGGCCAGGAAGACGGCGAGGACCACGGCGCCGACCAGGATGAGGATCGACCCGAGACCGATCACCAGGCCCCGGACGCGCGAGCTGACTCGCCCGTGGGTCGAGCGGCCGACGAGCCCGGCCCTGGCAAGGATCGCGAGGCCGGCTGCTGCGATCGCCACGACGAGGAACGTGCCGCCGACCGCACCGCTCAGGCGGTGCCATCCGGCGACCTGGGTTGCCTGGCCGATGAGCGCGGCGGTCAGGGCCGCGGGGGGCAGGGCGAGCCAGCGGAGCCGGTCGGGGCTGACGAGGAGCATCGCCACGCCGATCCCGGCCGCGATCGTGGACGTCCCGCTCGGGAAGTCGTTCCGCAGAATCCACGCCGGTCCCTCGACGAGGGCCGGTCGAGGCAGGAGCTCCTTGAGGATCTCCGCCGCCACGATCGCGCCCGCCATGACGGCGACCGCGAGCAGCCCCAATCGCGACCTCCCACGGATCGTCGCCGCGAGAAAGACGAGGACGGTCGCGATCCCGAACGACACGACGCTGATCAAGGACAGGCGGCCGAGCGACGCCTCCCGGTCGGCCTCGCTCCGAAGCACCGCGCCGAGCAACGCCAGGTTCTCGGATCGCTGGCCGGCCTCCGTGAGCACGAACGCCCCGTAGATCGCCCAGAACGCGATGCCCGATCCGATCGCCACGGCCACGAAGCGAAGCCAGGGCGCCGCGGGACCCCGGTCCATCGGTGGTGCGGTGGCGGCTCGGACAGAGCGCTCGGACGGCTTGGCGAGCCGCTCGCCACCGGACGTCGAACGACCCGAACCCTCCATCGCGCCCAAGCATGCCCCCGTCGGACCCGGGCCACAAATCCAGATGACCCGTCGCCGGGGGCGAACGGGCACCGGCGAGCGTGGGCGCGTCGCCATGGGGCGGCCGTGAGGACGGCTATCCTCCGGTGATGACCGCCTTCGATCCCGATGCACCCCTTCCCGGCCCGTCCCAACCGTGGGCCAGCACCGACATGCCGTCGCGGCGGGCCGGGCCCCCGTACCACATGACCGACATGATCCGGGCCGAGCCGGGCCTCGCCCGCCGGCTCCTCGCCCGGCTCGGCCGGCCCGACAGCCCGGCGGCCAGGCTCGCGGCGGCGGTCAGGGCCGCGGCGGCGGCCGGCCGGCCGATCCTCGTCGTCGGCTGCGGCACGAGCGAGCACGGCGCCCTGGCGACGGCCGAGATCCTCCGCGAGGCGGCCCGGGCCGCCGGCCTGCCGGCCGCGCTCGGCGCGGGTGGCGCCCCGGTCGCGGTCCAGGCCTTCGAGGCCTCGCTCGAGTCCGCCCAGCCCGGCCCCGGCGGCCTCATCATCGCGATCAGCCACGAGGGTGCCACGTGGGCCACGAACCGGGCCCTCGATGCGGCGAGGTCGGCCGGGTCGACGACCGCCGTCGTCACCGTCAGCACCGCCTCGCCGGCTGCGGCGCTCGCGGACATCGCGGTGACGACCGACGAGCTCGACCAGAGCTGGTGCCACACGGTCGGCTACCTCTCTCCAATCCTCGCCGCCGCCGCGGTGGGCGGACACCTGTCCGGGTCGGGCCCGGACCCCGAGATCGCGGCCGGCCTCATCGCCGAGGGCCTGAGCCCGGCGAGCGAGGCCGCGGCGGACGGGCTCGCCGCCGGGCTCGCCGGCATCGACCGGCTCGTCGTCATTGGCTCGGGCGCGGACCGGACCGCCGCCCGCGAGCTGACCCTCAAGATCGAGGAGGGCGTCCACCTCCCGGCCGCGATGCGCGACCTCGAGACGCTCCTCCACGGCCACCTCGCCGGGATCGACGGACGGACGGGGCTCCTCCTCGTCCTCGCCGATCGCGCCGCCCGAGGGCCCCGGACGGCCCGCGCGCTGGGGGTCCTCCGGGCGGCCCGGGAGCTCGACCTGCCGGTCGGGGCGATCCTCGCCGAGGTCGTGTCCGACGCCGTGGACCCGGCGCTCACGCCGGCCGGCCGCATCACCGTCCCCGATGCTCCGGCCCTGCCGGGATCCGTGGCGGCCCTCCTGGCCACGACCGTTCCGCTCCAGCTGTTGACCGAGCGAATGGCCATCGTCCGCGGCGTCGACCCGGACCCCATCCGCCGTGACGAGCCACGCTACCTCGCGGCCGCCGAGGCGGCCGAATGATCCCGGCCGACCGACCGGCGGATGATCAGGGCGTGATCGGCTGGTGAGCCGCAGATGATCGGCTGGTGAGCCGTACATGATGGGCTGGTGAGCCGGAGGATGATCGTTACCCGACCCCGGACCAGTTTTGTGCTGGTGTCGCACAAATGTGTGCTACGCTCGGCGGACTCGGTCTGCCAAGGCCCCGGCACGATGCCCCGCGTGCCGGTCGTGGAGGTCCTGACATGAACCAACCATTCTTCCCGGCCGTTTCCGGTCCGATCCCGTTCGGCGGCCTCGGGTCGGATGATCCGCTCAGCTACAAGGTCTACCAGCCCGATCGGCTCGTCCTCGGCAAGCGGATGGCCGACCACCTCCGGATCGCGGTCTGCTACTGGCACTCGTTCAACTGGCCCGGCTCCGACGTCTTCGGCGCGGGAACCTTCGACCGGCCGTGGCTCGACCCGCGCCTGGAGCCGATGCTGGCTGCCCGGGCCAAGCTCGACGCCGCCTTCGAGCTCTTCGAGAAGCTCGGCGTCCCCTATTTCTGCTTCCACGACCGGGACATCGCCCCGGCGGGCGCGACGTTCGCCGAGGCGACCGCGAACCTCCACGCCATCCTCGATGACGCCCAGGCTCACATGGCCCGAACGGGCGTCCGCCTCCTGTGGGGCACGGCCAACCTCTTCAGCCACCCGCGCTACGCGGCCGGCGCCGCGACGAACCCGGACCCGGAGGTCTTCGCCTACGCGGCGGCCCAGGTCAAGGTCATGCTCGAGGCCACCCACCGCCTGGGCGGCGAGAACTACGTCCTGTGGGGCGGCCGCGAAGGCTACGAGACCCTCCTCAACACCGATCTCGCCCGCGAAGAGCGCCAGCTTGGCCGCTTCCTGGCGATGGTCGCGGAGCACAAGCACCGGATCGGCTTCAAGGGCAGCCTCCTCATCGAGCCCAAGCCCCAGGAGCCCACCAAGCATCAGTACGACTACGACGCGGCGACCGTCTACGGCTTCCTCGCCCGGCACGGGCTGGAGAAGGAGTACCGGGTCAACCTGGAGGCCAACCACGCCACGCTCGCCGGCCACAGCTTCCACCACGAGGTCGCCCAGGCCATCGCCCTCGGCATCTTCGGCAGCATCGATGCCAACCGGGGCGACTACCAGAACGGCTGGGACACCGACCAGTTCCCGAACTCGGTCGACGAGCTCTCGCTCGCCCTCTACGAGATCGTCCGCTCCGGCGGCTTCACGACCGGCGGCTTCAACTTCGATGCCAAGCTGCGCCGCCAGAGCGTCGATCGGACCGACCTCGTCCACGCCCATATCGGCGGCATCGACACCCTCGCCCGGGCGCTCCTCGCGGCGGCCGGGATGATCGAGCGGGGGGAGATCGATCGGCTCCGGGCGGCCCGCTACGCCGGTTGGGACGGCGAGCTCGGGCGCTCGATCCTGGCGGGCGGCGCCCTCTTCGAGATGCTCGCCGGTCGGGTCCTGACGGGCGAGATCGACCCGACGCCGGTCTCGGGCCGGCAGGAGCTCCTGGAGAACCTCGTCAACCGCGAGATCTGGGCGATCGACGGCGGCGAGGGCGGCCCGGGGCGCTGACGAGTCCGACCTCGGCCGATCGCTGACGCCATGGGCCTCGTCCTCGGTATCGACGTCTCGACGACAGCGACGAAGGCCGTCCTCGTCGACGCCAACGGAGCCGTCGGCGGCATCGGCGTCGCCGAGTACGGCTACGAGACGCCGAGGCCGCTCTGGAGCGAGCAGGATCCGGCCCTCTGGTGGGACGGGGCGGTGACGGCCATCGGCCGGGCGCTCGCAGGCGCCGGGGCGCAGGGCACAGACGTCGAGGCCATCGGGCTGACCGGCCAGATGCACGGCGCGGTCCTCCTCGACGCGGCCGGGGAGGTCCTCCGGCCGGCGATCCTCTGGAACGACCAGCGGACCGCGGCGGAATGCGACGAGATGCGGCGGGCGGTGGGCGCAGAGCGTCTCATCGAGGTCACCGGCAACGACGCGATCACCGGCTTCACCGCGCCCAAGCTCCTGTGGGTGCGGCGCCATGAGCCGGCGACCTGGGCCGACCTCGCCCACGTCCTCCTGCCCAAGGACTACCTCCGGCTCCGCCTCACCGGCGAGTACGCGATGGACACGGCCGACGGCTCGGGCACGATCCTGTTCGACCTCGCCGCCCGGACCTGGTCGGGTGAGGTCCTTGCCGCCCTCGAGCTCGACCCGGCCTGGTTCCCGCCCACCCATGAGGGCCCCGAGGTCACCGGGCGCCTGACGCCGGCCGCGGCCGCGGCCACGGGACTCGGGGCCGGCACGCCCGTCGTCGCGGGTGGTGGCGACCAATCGGCGAACGGGGTCGGGGTCGGTGCCGTCTCCGAGGGCGTGGTGGCCCTCTCGCTCGGGACGTCCGGCGTGGTCTTCGCGGCGACGCACGCTCCCATCCACGAGGCGCACGGCCGGGTCCATGCCTTCTGTCACGCGGTGCCGGAACGCTGGCACCTCATGTCGGTGATGCTCTCTGCCGCGGGCAGCCTGCGCTGGTTCCGCGACGCGCTCGCGCCGGGCGAGGGGTTCGGCGAGCTCGTCGCGCCGGCGGCGGAGGTCGAGGCCGCGGCCGACGGCCTCTTCTTCCTGCCCTACCTGACCGGTGAACGGAGCCCGTACCCCGATCCATTCGCCAGGGGCGCCTTCGTGGGCCTCACCGTCCAGCACGACCGACGCCACCTCACGCGGGCCGTCCTCGAGGGGGTCGCCTTTGGCCTGCGCGACGGCCTCGACCTCATGCTCGGGGCGGGAATGGCCCGGCCGGCCCAGATCCGCGCGTCGGGTGGCGGGCTGGCCAGCGAGCTGTGGTGCCAGATCCTCGCCGACGTCCTCGATACCGAGCTCGTGACGACGTCCACGAAGGAGGGCGCGGCCTTCGGCGCGGCCGTCCTCGCGGCAACCGGCGCGGGCTGGTATCACGACGTGACGTCGGCCGCGGCGTCACTCGTCCGGACGAGCCCGGCGGCCTCGCCGGGGCCTGCGCGAAGCGCCTACGCCGCGGGCCACGCGGCGTACCGGGAGCTGTATCCGGCCCTCGCCCCCACGTTTCGCCGCGGCTGAACGTCCGGCCGCCCGTCTGGACGGCCGAGCGGTCACTGGGTGCGCAGCTCGAGCTCGGCGAGCTCCTTCTCGCTGACCTCGCCGGGCTTCTTGCCGAGGATGATCATGCCGAGGACGTCATCCGGCGTGACATTCGACTTCCTGACGGTGTCGACGATCTCGCCGTGGTACATGACGCTGATCCGGTCGGACAGGTCGAAGACGTCGTGGATGTCGTGGCTGATGAGGAAGATCCCGATGCCCTCGTCCTTGAGCTGGCGCACGAGGTTTCGAACCTGCGCCGTCTCGGCCGGACCGAGCGCTGCAGTGGGCTCGTCCATGATCAGGATGCGGGCGTTGAAGTAGACGGCGCGCGCGATCGCGACCGCCTGGCGCTGGCCGCCCGACAGGGACTTCACGGGCATCTTGAAGCGCGTGAAGTTGGGATTGAGGCGGCCCATGACCTTGCGCGTCTCGGACTCCATCGCCGAGTCGTCCATGCTGCCCAGGCGGGTCGTCTTCTCGCGGCCCAGGAACAGGTTTCCGGGCGCGTCGATGTTGTCGGCGAGGGCCAGGGTCTGGTAGATGGTCTCGATGTTGTAGGCCTTGGCGTCGCGCGGATTGCGGATGGTCACCGGCTTGCTATCGACGAGGATCTCGCCGGTGTCAGCCGGATGGGCGCCAGACAGCGCGCGCATCAGCGTCGACTTGCCGGCTCCGTTGCCGCCGACGAGGCCGATGACCTCGCCCGCATAGAGGTCGATGGTCACGTCGTGCACCGCGTGAACGCCACCGAAGGCGACGTTGATGTTGCGCATCTCGACGAGCGGCGCTCGCTCCGCGACAGTCACGGATCAGTCCTCCCTGCCGCTCATGAACCGCGCCGGCGGTTGAACGTGTCGAAGCCGACCGCGAGGATCAGCACGATTCCGGCCACCACGTTCTGGCCGGGCGAGTTGACGCCGATGAAGCTGAGCCCGTAGGCCAGCGACTGCATGACGAACGCCCCGAGCACGGCCCCCGGGATCGTCCCGATGCCGCCGGCGAACGAGGTGCCGCCGACCACTGCGGCGGCGATGACGTACAGCTCGTAGCTCAGGCCGACGTCGAGCGTGGACCCGTTCAGCCGGGCCGACGCGATCGCGGCCGCGAGGGCGCACAGGATGCCCATCAGGACGTAGGTCTTGAGGATCGTCCAGCGGGTGTTGATGCCCGCCAGCTCCGCCGCATCGGGATTGCCGCCGTAGGCGTACACGTACCGCCCGAACCGCCGGCGATTGGCCATGAAGGTCATCACCAGGGTCACGCCGATCAGCAGCATGATCGGGTTGGGGAACCCGGTCGGGATCATCCAGCCGTCTGCGGGCGCCGGACCCCAGTTCTGTTCGGCGGCGATCCGGTTGGCGAGACCCTGGGGCCAGAGGTTGGCATTGGCGAACGCGGCAACGCCGAGCACCGCCGCGCAGCCGACCACGCCGATCAGGCCCTCCGCCCACATCGGTCTCACGGGGAAGCCGAATCGCCGCCGCTGGCGCCGGCCGTTGATGAGAAGCGCGACGATCGCGAGGCAGCCCACGAGGCCGAGGGCCCAGGTGAGGGTGCCACCGATCGATCCCTGGGCCCCGCCACCGATGAGCTGGAAGCTCGGGTCCAGCCCCGAGACGGCGGCGCCATTCGAGAGATACCAGATGGCGCCGCGGATGGAGAGCAGCCCGCCCAGTGTGACGATGAACGACGGCACGCCGACGTAGGCGATGATGTACCCCTGGAGCCCGCCCACGAGCGCTCCGAGGCCGACGCCGAGGCCGAGGGCGATGGCCCAGCGGAACGGGAAGTCGGCGCCCATCCCCAGCGCGGGCAACCAGTCGGTCATCAGCAGGGCGTAGGTCATGGCGATGACGCCGACCAGCGAGCCGACAGACAGGTCGATGTTGCGCGACACGATGACCAGGACCATGCCCGTGGCGATGATCGCTATGCCCGACGCCTGGACCGCCATCGTGACCATGTTGGTCGGCTGGAAGAGGTCGCCCTCGCTCAGGATGTTGAAGGTCAGCAGGATGGCTCCGAGGGCGACGAGCATGCCGAACAGACGGAGATCAATCTCCGTCTGGGCGATGAGTCCGCGAACGGACACTCGGGCGGGAGGCTGAACCTGACCGGATACCGGTGTCGCGTCGGCCACGTTCGTCACGGCGGCCCTCCTGGCCCTGGACTCATGGCCTGCGCCCCCGGGAGGACCCCGGGGGCGCAGGAGCCTATGGCTGGTTACGCGGTCGGATGACCGCTACTTGCACGCCGCCGGCCCCGTCGCGGGGTCGACACCCTTGCAGAGGTCCTCCTTGGTGATCTGGCCAGCATCGATCGCGACCTGCAGGTTCTCCGCGGTGAGCGGCGTCGGCTGCAGGATGAAGGACTGGACAGAGGTCCCGTCCGGTGTCGTGAACGGCTTGGCAGAGAGGCCGGCGACCGGGGCGACGCCCGGGTCGATGAGGCCGCTGGGCAGCGTCAGGCTGGCCATCGCGGTCCCCTTGCACAGCTCGAGCGCGGCCGCGCCGGCGGTCTTGCCCAGCTCGTTGGCGTTCTTGAAGACGTCCACGTACTGCTTGCCCAGGGCGACGTTGTTCAGGTTGGCGGGATCGCCGTCCTGGCCACTCAGGGGCGGGAAGCCGTAGCTCTTGGCCGTGAGGGCGCCCACGACGCCGAGCGCCGTGCTGTCGTTCTCGGCCAGGATGGCATCGATCGTGTTGCCGTCGGCGACGGCCTTGTCGATGATCGCTTCCATGTTCTGCTGGGCCTTCTCGGTCTTCCAGGCGTCCGTGAACGTCCCGTCGGGCCCGTTCAGGATGGTGATGTCGCCCGAAGCGACCTTGTCCGCGAGGCCGGCCTCATCCCAGCCCTGGGGCAGGAACGTCGAGGCGTTCGGATCGCCGGGGTCGCCCTTGATCAGGACGTAGTTCCCGGTCGGGACCTTGGCCAGGATGGCCTCGGCCTCGGCCTTGCCGACGAGCACGTTATCGAACGTGATGTAGAGGATGCTGGCATCCTCGATGAGGCGGTCGTAGGCGATGACGGGGACGTCCGCATCCTTGGCCTTCTGGAGCGCCGGCAGGATGGCCTTGTTGTCCTGCGCGAGCAGGATGAGGACATCCGCGCCGTTCGAGATCAGCGTGTCGACGTCGGTCAACTGCTGCTCTGCGCTGAGGTTGGCGTCGGCGCTGATGTACTTGCCGCCGCCATCCTCGACGGTCTTCTTCAGGTTGGGCTCGTCGTGCGCCGCCCAGCGGGGCTGCTGGAAGTTGTTCCAGGACACGCCGACCGTGCAGTCGGCGGTGGCGCCACTCGGCGCCGGTGACCCGGTGGTCCCGCACGCCGCGACGACCATCGCGGCCACCGCGGTCAGGACCGCTACCCTGCGCAGAATCATCAGTGTTCTCTCCTCCTCAGCACGTTCGTCGTCCTACCTTGGCGAACTCTCGTAGGCTAGCACCCTCCTCAACGGCTGCTGCGGCTCCCGGGACAGTGGCTCGCTCCTCGGCCGCGGGCCGCTGCGGGCGGGTTGGCCCCGCGGAGCGAACGGCGATCATGCGCTCGCCAGGGTGACGAGCGCACCGCGCGGCGCCAGCCACGCGGCCGGATCGACGATGAGCGGCTCGAAGGCCATCTCGGCGGCGCCGAGCAGCGGCGCATCGACGCCGAGCGTCGACGGCACGACCGACACGAGCTGCCGGGGTGCCACGAGGGCGAACCTGTCGAGGCCGCGGGCCACGACATCGTCGACGAAGGGATAGATCCGCGCGAACAGGCCGCCGAGGACGACCCGGCGCGGATTGAGGATGTTGACCAGCCCGGCCAGGCCGCGGCCCAGCCAGGTCCCCGTCGCCTCGATCGCCGCCAGCGCCTCCGCGCGGCCGGCGGCGGCGTCCGCCAGGACGGCGTTCACGGCGGTCCGGCCGCCATCGAGCGGGTAGCCGGCGCGGGCCAGGAGTGCGCCCTCACCGACCTCTGTCTCCCAACATCCGGACGAGCCGCAGCGGCAGGCCCGGCCGGCCGGATTGACGGGCATGTGGCCGATCTCGCCGCCGTAGCCGCCGACCCCGTCGAGGGGCCGGCCGGCAACGATGATCCCGCCGCCGACGCCGACCTCGCCATGGATGTAGAGGGCGTCGTCGGCGCCGCGGGCCGCCCCTCGTCGAAGCTCGGCCAGGGCACCCAGGTCGGACTCGTTGCCGATCACCACCTCGACCGGCAGGGCCAGCGCATCGGCCAGCCGCGCCCCGAGCGGCACGTCCACCCAGCCGAGGTTCGGCGCGAACCGGACCAGGCCGTCAGACCGGCTGACGAGGCCGGCCACCGCGACTGCGACCCGCAGGGGCACCTCCCCGGCCGGCCGGCGGCTTCGGACGTCGGCGGCGAGCTCGACCAGGTCGGCCACGATCTCGTCGAGGCTGAAGTGGCCGCGCGGCCGGTCGACCCGGCGATGCTCGAGGACGACGCCACCGGCGCCGACGATGGCCACGGCGAGCGAGTCGACGGCGATCTCGAGGGCCAGCACCACCAGGCGGTCGGCGGCGAGGCGGACGACCGGCGAGGGCCGGCCCGGGGTCCCGCTCGGCACCGCCGGCTCCTCCAGCACGAGCTCGCCGGCGACGAGCTCGCCGATCAGGGCCCGGATGGCGCTCCGGGTGAGCCCGGTCCGCGCGACAAGCTCCGACCGGGACAAGGGGCCACGCAGGTGCAGCTCGCGGACGATTGCGCTGAGGTTCGCTCGCCGGACCGTTTCGCTCCGCTGTCCGACCTCGTCGCGTCCCAATCGCACCGGTTTGTGTTCCTCTCTTGCAAATTGCCTGTGCTAGGCTCGTCGATGGGAGCGGGCACTGTCAAGACGCGATCTCAACCGGTGCCGGCTCGCTCACCCGTCAGCCATACCCCGCCAGCCCGAGGGAACCGTGCCATGACCCCACTGCAGGACCGCGCCGTCCTCATCACCGGCGCCAGCCGCGGCATCGGCGCCGCCACGGGCCGGGTCCTGGCGGCGGCTGGAGCGCGGGTCGCCCTGGCCTCGCGCAGCGGCGACGACGGCGGCATCGAGGGCGCGTTTGCCCGCGCCTGCGACGTCCGTGACCCGGCGTCGCTCGAGGCCATGGTCGGGGCGACCGTCGACCGCTTCGGCGGCCTGGACATCCTCGTGGTGAACGCCGGCGTCGGCGCCTACGGCCCGTTCCTCGACCTCCCGGTCGAGGACATCGAGGAGATGATCAACGTCAACGTTCGGGGGGCCATCTACGCCGTCCGGGCGGCCCTCCCCCACCTGCTCCGAAGCGACGCCGCCGATCTCGTGACGATTGCGTCGGAGGCCGGTCGCCGGGGCCTGCCGTACGAGGCCGTCTACTGCGCCTCGAAGTTCGCCCAGGTCGGCTTCACCGCGGCCCTCGACCACGAGCTCCGGGAGCGCGGCGTCCGCTGCACCAACGTCTGCCCGGGCGGGGTCGCGACCGACTTCGCGATGGGCCACGGCCGGACCCCGGACATGCCCCAGCTGGCCGGGATGATGCGGCCCGAGGACGTCGCCGAGGCCGTCCTCTTCGTCGTGACGCGGCCCCGGACCCACCGGATCCTGGAGGTCGCATTCCGGCCGGTGACCGAGACGTCGTGGGGCTGAGACCGCCCCGATGACTGCGACCGAGCTGCGCTGGGGCATCCTCTCGACCGCCGACATCGCACGGACCAAGGTCATCCCGGGCATCCGGAAGGCCGAACGCTGCCGGATCACGGCAATCGCCTCGCGGGATCTTGCCCGCGCGCGAGAGGCCGCCGCGGGGGCCGGGATCCCCAGGGTCCACGGCTCGTACGAGGCCCTCCTCGCCGACCCGGAGGTCGATGCCGTCTACATCCCGCTCCCCAACCACCTCCACGCCGAGTGGGCGATCGCCGCGGCCCGGGCCGGCAAGCACATCCTGTGCGAGAAGCCACTGGCGATGTCCGCCGCCGACGCGGAGCGGATGATCGCCGCGGCCGAGGCTGCCGGGGTCCGGCTCATGGAGGCCTTCATGTATCGCCTCCACCCCTCGTGGGTCGCGGTGCTCGACCTCGTGCGGTCGGGGCGGATCGGTCGCCTCCTGGCCGTCCAGAGCTGGTTCTCGTACTACAACGACGATGCGACCAACATCCGGAACATCCGCGACGCCGGCGGCGGTGCCCTCTTCGACATCGGCTGCTACAACGTCAACCTGTCGCGCCTGCTGTTCGGGTCCGAGCCGACCCGTGTCGAGGCTTCGATCGTGCGTGACCCGGCGACCGGCGTCGATGTCCTGACGAGCGGCCTCCTCGAGTTCGCCGGCGGCGGGACCGCCACGTTCACCTGCACCATCCGGGCCGAGGACGACCAGCGGGTCCACGTCTACGGGACCGAGGGCCGAATCTCGGTCGGGATCCCCTTCAACATCCCGCCCGACCGGCCGACCCACGTCTACGTCACCCACGGCGGGGACCCGCCGGTCGATCCGGCCACGGAGCGGCTCACCTTTGACACCGCCGATCCGTATGCGGTCGAGGCCTCGCGGTTCGCCGCGGCGATCCTCGACGGGACGCCCACGCCGGTCCCGCCGGCCGACGCGGTCGCGAACCTCCGGGTGATCGACCGGCTGTTCGCGGCCGACACCCGCGAAGCGGTCCTGGCGATCTAGACTCGGCGACTCGGCAGCGAGGAGGACGGGCGACATGCCACGGGGCAAGGCGCGGATCATGGCCATCGCCGTCGCGGCGGTGGCGATCGTGGGTGCCACGACCTTGGCCGTCGTCGTCCGGCCCTGGGAATCGAAGCCCACCGCGTGTGCCGCGACCGCAGCGACAGAGCATCCGGAGTGGTCCGTCGCCCGGCGCTGGGACGAGGCGCTCCTCGACGCGATCCGGCGGGCCCTGCCGAACCCACCGGTCCACGCCCGGAACCTGTACCACCTCTCGGCGGCGATGTGGGACGCCTGGGCCAGCTACGACGCCACCGCCGACGGCGTCTTCGTCCACGAGAAGCACACCGCCGGCGACATCGAGGCGGCCCGCGACGAGGCCATCAGCTACGCCGCCTATCGGGTCCTCACGGCCCGCTTCATCAAGGCCGTGGGGGGCGAGGAGTCACTCTCCGAGTTCGCCGACGTCATGGATTCGCTGTGCTACGACCTGGCGGTCGACACGGTCGTGGGCGACAGCCCGGCCGCGATCGGGAACCGGATCGCGAAGACGATCCTCAACACCGCCGGCGGCGACGGCTCGAACCAGGCCGACGGCTACGCGTCCCCGGACTACGCCCCGGTCAACCCACCGCTCGTGGTCAACGAGCCCGGGGCGACGATGATCGACCCGAATCGCTGGCAGCCACTCCAGATCGAGCACATGATCTCCCAGAACGGGATCCCGGTGACGAACGGCGTGCAGCAGGCGGTCGGGCCGCACTGGGGCCACGTGACGAGCTTTGCGATCCCCGACGGCGGGGCGACGGGGGTTCCGATCGATCCTGGCCCGCCACCGATGCTCGGAACCGCGACAGACCAGGCGTACAAGGACCAGGCGGTCGAGGTGATCCGCGACAGCAGCCGCCTGGATCCCGCAAACGGCGAGATCATCGACATCTCGCCGGGGTCACTCGGGGCCAACTCGCTCGGCGCGAACGACGGCCGCGGGCACCCGGTCAACCCGGTGACCGGCCAGCCGTACCCGCCCGACCTCGTCAACGAAGGTGACTTCGGCCGGGTGATGGCAGAGTTCTGGGCCGACGGCCCGAGGTCGGAGACCCCGCCGGGCCACTGGAACGTCCTTGCGAATCTCGTCTCGGACGAGCTCGATCCGGACCTCCGGATCGGCGGCAGCGGGATGCGGGTGGGCCGCCTCGAATGGGACGTCAAGCTCTACCTCGCCCTGAACGGCGCGGTCCACGATGCGGCAATTGCCGCCTGGGGCCTGAAGGGCTACTACGACTCGGTCCGGCCGATCTCGATGATCCGGTACATGGGCGGCCTCGGCCAGTCGAGCGACCCGGCCGGGCCGGCGTATGACCCCGACGGACTGCCGCTCGTCCCCGGCCTGATCGAGGTCGTCACGGCGACGAGCTCGGCGGCCGGCGAGCGCCATGCCGGGCTCGCCGGCCACGAGGGCGAGATCGCGATCCGGGCCTGGAGGGGCAACCCCGAGGACCCGGAGACGCAGGTCGGCGGGGTCGGCTGGATCCTCGCCGTCGACTGGGTGCCGTACCAGCTCTCGACCTTCGTCACGCCCGCCTTCCAGGGGTACATCTCCGGCCACAGCACGTTCAGCCGGGCCGGCGCGGAGGTGCTCAGCTCATTCACCGGCAGTGAA
Organism: Chloroflexota bacterium; assembly: GCA_040752335.1. Taxonomy (GTDB): domain Bacteria; phylum Chloroflexota; class Limnocylindria; order Limnocylindrales; family CSP1-4; genus UBA5189. The sequence goes on along the minus strand of JBFMEV010000012.1, from coordinate 47,841 downwards.
TACTTCCCCGGCGGGGTGAGCGGCTACACCATTCCGGCCGGATCGCTCAAGTTCGAGCTCGGCCCCACGACCGACATCCGCCTGGAGTGGGCAACCTACTTCGACGCCGCCGACCAGGCGGGCCAGTCGCGGCTGTGGGGCGGCATCCACATCTCGGCCGACGACTTCAATGGCCGGATCATCGGGTCGCGGTGCGGCAAGGACGCGTGGGCCATGGCTCAGCACTTCTACGACGGCAGCGCGGTCCAATGACCCAGCCGTGATCCGCGGGCGGCAGCTCACCGTCGTGATCGCTGCGGTCGGCGTCATCGGGGCTGCCGGCGCGGCAGGCGCACTCCTCCTTCGGACCGCCACGCCGACCATCGCTGCCGGCGCCCCGCGGTACGTCGACGAAACGATCTCGTCGGGGATCGCTCATCGCTACGACGGCCCATCCGAGTACCAGGTCGGCGGTGGGGTGGCGGTGCTCGACTGCGACGGCGACGTCCGGCCGGACCTCTACCTCGCTGGCGGCGCGGCCCCGGCGGCGCTGTATCGGAACGTCTCGGGGGTCGGCGGCGAGCTCCGATTCGAGCACCTGCAGGGCGACGCCACGGACCTCGACCGTGTCAACGGTGCCTACCCCATCGACCTCGAGGGCGACGGAATCGCCGACCTCGTCGTCCTCCGGACAGGGGATCCGGTCCTCCTCCGGGGCCGCGGCGACTGCGCCTTTGAGGATGTCACCGCCGGGCTCGGACTGGCCGCCGTCGGCGGCCAGATCACCGCCTTCAGCGCGACGTGGGAGGACGAGGCGGGCCTCCCGACGCTTGCTTTTGGGCGTTACCTGACGTTCGACGCGGCCGGCGAGCAGACATTCGATTGCGATGCCAACGCCCTCGTCAGACCGTCCGGGAGCGGTTACGACTCGCCTCTCACGCTCGCGCCCGGCTTCTGCAGCCTGTCCGTGCTGTTCAGCGACTGGGATCGCTCGGGCCGGCGCGACCTCCGGGTCACGAACGACCGCCAGTACTACCGCGACGGGATGGACCAGCTGTGGCGGATCGCCGCGGGCGAACCACCCCGGCTCTACACCGCCGACGACGGCTGGGTCTCGATGCAGATCTGGGGCATGGGCATCGCCAGCCAGGACCTGACCGGCGACGGCTACCCGGAGGTGTACCTCACGAGCCAGGGCGACAACAAGCTCCAGACCCTCACCGCGGGACCGTCGAGGCCGACCTTCCGGGACATCGCCCTGCGACGGGGCGTGACCGCGACCCAGCCGTACGCCGGCGGCGACGGCCTGCCCTCGACCGCCTGGCACCCCGAGTTCGCCGACGTCAACGACGATGGCTTCCTCGACCTGTTCGTCTCGAAGGGCAATGTCGGGCAGCAGGCGACCCACGCCATGCGCGATCCGAGCAACCTCTTCCTCGGTCAGCCCGATGGGACCTTCATCGAGGGCGCTCTCGAGGCCGGGATCGTCACCTACGAGCGGGGCCGTGGCGCCGCGCTCGTCGACCTCAACACGGACGGACTCCTCGACCTCGTGCTCATGAACTACGGAGCCGAGTCAATCGTATGGCGGAACGTCGGGTTGGGCACGGCCGTGGCCCCCGCGATCATGGGCCGCTGGACCGCGTTCGAGCTCCGCCAACCCGGCCCGAACCGTAGCGCGATCGGGGCGTGGGTCGAGATCGCGATCGGCGACCTCGTCGTCGAACGCGAGGTCACGATCGGCGGCGGACACGCCGGGGGCCAGCTCGGGCCGATGCACGTGGGGCTCGGTCCGGCGAACGCCGCGGAGCTGAGGGTCACCTGGCCGGACGGCGAGGTCGGTCCCTGGCAGCGGCTCGAATCGGGCAGCATCTGGATCGTTGGGCGCGGCGTGGATCCCGTGCGCGCGACGCGCCCCGAGGATTGACCGCCATGCACCGAGCTCGGCTCGAATCCGTCGACCTGCCGGACTTCGGCCGCTCCGAGGCCGCGCCCGCCCTGCCGGCGTCGATCTATCCGGCCCGCCTCGAACGGCTCCTGGAGCGGGCCGCGGCGCGCGGCTACGACCGGCTCGTCGTCTACGCGGATCGCGAGCACAGCGCGAACCTCGCCTGGCTCACCGGCTTCGACCCCCGGTTCGAGGAGGCGATCTGCATCGTCGGCGGCCCCGGGCGGCCGATCCTCCTGGCCGGCAACGAGTGCATCGGCCTGGCCCGGGTCGCGCCGCTGCCGGTCGAGGCCGTCCTCTTCCAGGAGCTGAGCCTGCCGAGCCAGCCGCGGGATCGGTCGAGGCCGCTCGAGGCGATCCTCCGCGAAGCCGGCGTGGATACGGGCGGCCGGATCGGGGTCGTCGGCTGGAAGACGGGTCCCGATCCAGCCTGGCACGCCGCCCCGGCCTTCCTCATCGACGCCCTCCGCTCCATCGTCGGAAGCTCCGGGGCAGTGGAGAACGCCACCGATCTCCTCATCGATGCCGCCGATGGGCTGCGCGTCATCAACGAGCCGGAGCAGATCGCGGCCTTCGAGCATGCCGCGGGCGAGACGTCGACCGGCGTCCGGAACCTCCTGTGGGGGCTGCGGCCCGGGCTTCGCGAACGGGAGGCCGTGGGGCTCCTCGAGTGGAGCGGCGCCCCCCTGTCCTGCCATCTCATGCTCACCGCCGGCCCCCGGGCCCGCTACGGGCTCCTGAGCCCCGGCGACCGGGTCATCGAGCGAGGCGACCCGCTGACCGTCGCCTTCGGGATCTGGGGGGCGCTCAACTGCCGGGCGGGCTTCGTCGTCGAGGACGCCGCGGAGCTGCCGGCCGAGATCGGGGACTACGTCGAGAAGCTCGTCGCGCCTTACTTCGAGGCCGTCGCCGAGTGGTACGGGGCGCTCCGGGTCGGGGTCCGTGGAGGGGAGCTGCAGGCGATCATCGATCGCCGGCTCGGCGACCCCTTCTTCGGGATCTTCCTCAACCCGGGCCACCAGCTCCACCTCGACGAGTGGGTCAACTCGCCGGTCGCCCCCGGGGGCACGATCGAGCTCCGCTCGGGGATGGTCATGCAGGTCGACATCATCCCGGCGACGGGCGGGCCCCATTTCACGGCGAACATCGAGGACGGGATCGCCCTGGCCGACGGCGCCCTGCGTTCGAGCCTGGCCGCCGCGTACCCGGCGATGTGGTCGCGCATCCAGGCCCGCCGGGCCTTCATGGGCGAGGCCCTCGGCATCGAGCTCCACCCCGACGTCCTGCCGCTCTCGAACATCCCCGCCTACCTGCCGCCGTTCCTGCTCCGTCCCGATCGCGCGATGACCCTGGCCGGCTGATGGCCGAGGACGTCCTGCGGATCGCCGACGGGCCGCTCGAGGTCGAGCTGCTGCCCTGGTTCGGCGCCCGGATTCATCGCCTTCGGGCCTTCGGGCAGGACATCATCCGGACGCCGGAGCGCCTCGAGGTCCACCTGGAGGACCCGATTGGCTGGGGCGCCTACACGATGGCCCCCTGGTGCAACCGCCTGCCGATGGTCGCGACGGCGGTTGGCGATCGGATCGTCCAGGTGCCCGAGTCGTTCGGTGACGGGTGGGCCCTCCACGGCCAGGTCGTCGACGTGCCGTGGGACCGTGCCACCGATGGCTCGCTCGTAGTTCAAGGAGGCGGTGGGGGCTGGCCGTGGTTCTACAGGGTGGCCCAGCGGATCACGATCCACGATGCCTCCCTGCACATCGCGCTCTCGCTCACGAACCTCGCGGACGAGCCGATGCCGGGTGGGCTGGGCATCCATCCCTGGTTCCGCCGCCCGCTCGAGGTCCGCCTGGCGGGCAGGCGGGTCGTGCCTTCCAACCGCGATCCCAGGGCGGTGCTGCAGCCCGTCACCGGCGACCTCGACCTGCGACGGCTCCGGCCCGTCCCCGACGGCCTCGACGCGGCCTGGACGGACCTCGACGATCCGATCGCGGAGCTGCACTGGCCAAAGCTGGGGCTCCGGGCGGAGATCTCGCTCCGGTCGGAGGCCGGCCGCTGCGTGGCGCTGGCCAGCCCGACCAACCTCGAGGCCGTCGCGATCGAGCCCCAGACCCACCTGCCGCAGGGCCTCGGGCGCCTGTTGGGGGGCGAGCCGGGCGGCCTCCACCTCCTCGGGCCGGGCGCGACGCTCCGCCTCACGACGGAGTGGCGCTTCAGCCGCGGCTTGGGCCAGGTGCTCGCCCGGCCAGCTAGACCTTGCCGATGAGCTCGGCGCCCATGAGGTCGACCATGTCGAGGTCCCAGGGCAGGAAGTCCTGGAGCATGATCCGCTCCACGCCGGCGTCCGCGAAGCGGCGGACCGTGGCCCGGGCCTCGTCGGGCATGCCCAGGATCCATCGGCCCTTGCGGGCCTCGTACCAGGCGGAGCCGCCGTCGGCCTGGAACCCGAGGGCGGCCAGGAGGGCCTCCCGCCGGCGTTCGATCTCGGCGCCGGTCGCGCCGAGCATCGTCCCGACCATCGCCGAGTGCGTGAGCGAGGCCGGCTCCCGGCCGGCGGCCCGGCAGGCCGCATCCAGCTCGGCGAACTTGCCGGCCGCCCGGTCCGGGGACGACGAGGTCAGGTTGAACTCGTCGGCATAGCGTGCCGCGATCCGGAACCCGCGCCGCGAGCCCTCGCCGCCGACGAGGATCCGCGGCCGGACCCTGCCGTCGGCGGTTCGCGGGCGGCCCGGGACGTCGACCGGCCTGGGCCGCAGGAATCCGCCGTCCACCCGGACGCGGTGGCCCTCGTACGACCAACCGTCGGGCTCGGTCCACAGGCCGTGGAGGAGGGCCAGCTGGTCTTCCATGAGGTCGGCCCGCTCGCCGATCTCTGGGAACTCGAGGCCCAGGGGCCGATGGTCGTCGTCGTTCCAGCCCGCCCCGACGCCGACCTCGATCCGCCCGCCGCTCATCTCGTCGACGGTCGTGACGACCTTCACGAAGTTGCCCGGGTGACGGAATGTCACCGGGCTGACGAGCACGCCGAGGGTGATGCGCTCGGTCTCGCGGGCGAGGCCGGCGAGGACCGTCCAGGCATCGGTCGTGGGATTGTCCGCGGGGCCCGGGAAGCTGGCGTAGTGGTCGCTCCGGAAGAAGGCCTCGAAGCCGGCGGCCTCCGCCCGCCTGACGAGCGCCAGCTGGTCGGCGTAGGAGAGGCCCTGCTGGGCCTCGATCATGAGCGCGAAGCGCATGGATCCCTCCCGACTCGTCCCGGCGATTCCTCGCGGTTGACTGAATGATTGCCAATAGGTAGATTATTCACTACATGCGAACTATTGGCATCGACGCCGCACTCCCGACGACCCCGCCCGAGGCGGACGAGACGCCCGCGCGGCGGATCGCGGCCGCCATCCACGACATGATCGCGGGATTCCGCTGCGCCGGCACCGGCCGGCTCGTGAAGGCAGGCGTGAGCATGACCCACCTGCACGTGATGTGGCTGCTCCAGCACCACGGCACCCTCTCGATGAGCGGCCTGGCCGAGCTCATGGACGTGTCCTTGAGCAACGCGACGGGGATCGTCGACCGGATGGAGGAGCGTGGTCTCGTCGAGCGCGTCCGCGTCCCGGACGACCGGCGGGTCGTCCTCGTCCGGATCGCCGCAGGCGGTCTCGACGCCCTCGATGCCGTGGAGGCCATCAGGCAGGATGGTCTCGGGGCGATCCTCAGCCATCTCGACGCGACGCAGCTCGAGCGCCTGGCGTCTGCCCTGGACGACCTGCGCGGCGCGGTCGTCGCTGAGCTCGGGCCGGACTTCGGGGCCGGCCACGACCAGGCTCGCACACTCAAGACGGAAGGAAGGTCCTGACCCCCATGGAAGCGTCCCCCGCCGAGAACGAGGCCACCGCGCCGTCGCTCGAGGAAGACCCGGCGCTCGGTCTCAGCCAGCGCCAGAAGCTCGAGATCCTCGGCGCGGTCCTCCTCGGGCTGTTCCTCGTCGCCCTCGACCAGACGATCGTCGGGACGGCCCTGCCGCGGATCGTGACCGACCTCGGCGGCAACGACCTGTACACCTGGGTCGTGACGATCTACCTCCTGACGAGCACGATCACCGTGCCGTTCTACGGCAAGCTCTCCGACCTCTACGGGCGGCGCCCGATGCTCATGATCGGGATCGGGCTCTTCCTGGTCGGCTCGGTCCTGTCCGGGCTGAGCCAGGAGATGTGGCAGCTGATCGCCTTTCGGGGCATCCAGGGCCTGGGGGCCGGGGCTCTCTTCCCGATCGCCCTGGCCGTCATCGGCGACCTCTTCACGCCCGCCGAGCGTGGCAAGTACCAGGGGCTGTTCGGGGCGGTCTTCGGGATCTCGTTCCTCATCGGACCGGGCCTTGGCGGCTTCCTCACCGACAACGTCGGCTGGCACTGGATCTTCTTCGTCAACCTGCCGATCGGAATCGTCAGCCTGGCGGTCATCTGGAAGCTCCTGCCCACGATCCGGCGGACCGGCCCGTCGCAGAGCCTCGACTATCTGGGGGCCCTCGTCTTCACCGTGGCCATCGGCTTCCTCCTCGTCGGCCTGACCAACAAGGGTTCGGGCGACTGGGAGGACCTCGTCGTCGGCGGCTTCATCGCCATCGGCCTCGGCCTGAGCGCGATCTTCGTCCTCGTCGAGGCCCGGGCGAAGGAGCCGATCGTGCCGCTCGACCTGTGGCGGAACCGGACCTACGTCTCGTCGATCCTCTCGACGTTCTTCGTCAGCTTCGGCTTCTTCGGCGCGATCATCTTCCTGCCGCGCTGGTTCCAGGTGGTCCGGCAGGAGACCGCGACCGCGTCGGGCTACCTCATCTTTCCGATGCTCATCGGCCTCATCGGCAGCTCGATCGTGGCCGGCGCGCTCGTCTCCCGCACGGGCCGGTACAAGGCCATCGTCCTGGCCGGGCTGGGGTTGATGGTGACGGGAATCACCCTGATGACCCAGCTCCGGGCGGATACCTCGTACCCGGCCCTCTTCGTCTGGATGTTCATCGCCGGCCTGGGCATCGGCCCGACGCTGTCGGTCTTCACGATCATCGTCCAGAACGCGGTGCCGTTCGCCAAGCTCGGCGTCGCGACGAGCAACCTGACGTTCTTCCGGCAGATCGGCGGATCGGTCGGGCTGGCGATCGCCGGCACCTGGTTCGGCCAGGCGCTCACCGACCAGCTCCCCGGCCAGCTCGAGCCGGTGAAGACGTCCCTGGTGGCCAGCCTGCCGGCCGAGGCGCGGCCGATGGTCGAGGCGGGCTTCCAGCAGCTGGCCGGCGGCAACGTCAACCTCAACGACCTGACCGGCGTCGGCCAGAGCTTCGGCACGGTCGTGGCGAGCCAGGCGCCGGAGCCGTTCCGGGCCTTCCTCGAGCCCTTCATCCCGCAGTTCGACCTGGCCTTCAACAGCTCGATGAGCCTGGCCATCGCGGAAACCTTCTGGATCGGCGTGGTGGCGACGGTCCTCGCCTTCCTCGCCGCCACGTTCATGCGGGAGCTGCCGCTCCGTCGGACGATGGGTCCGGCACCTGCCTCGGCCGTGGCCGGCGACGGTACCGGCGCCCTCGTGGAGCGCCCCGCGCCAATGCCTGTCGCGGACTGACCGGCCTCACCCCCTCGCTCCTCTTCGCGCCGGCGGCCTGTCCTGGTTCCTCGGGCGGGCCGTCGGCGTTCCTGCGTTACGATCCCGAGCCTGTGAAGGCGAACCCCTCGGCAGCGATCGCGCCGTTCCCGTCCTCGCTCACCGCACCGGGTGCCGCGAGCGGTTCATGGACCGTGCTCCTCGATGCGGCGACGCTCCCGCCGGGCTCGATGCGCCGGGTCACCCACGGGGACCTCGACCTGCTGATCGCCCACACCCCGGCCGGCGTCGTCGTCACCGACGACCGCTGCCCCCATATGTCGGCGCCACTGTCGATCGGCGAGCTCGCCGGCTGCGTCGTGGCCTGCCCGCTTCACCAGGGCCGGTTCGACCTGTGCTCGGGCGACCCGGTCCGGATGCCGACGACCGGGGGCCTCGATCCGGACGGCGTCTACCACTCGACCTGGAGCCCGTCCGGCGGCGAGCCGAAGGTCGATCCGCCGGGGCCCAAGGCGGAGGCGCGTCGCCTGACCCGTGTCCGGCGACTCCGGTACTACCCGGTCCGCGTCGTGGATGGGGCGATCGAGGCCTCCCTGCCGGTCCCCTGACGCCGCGGTCGAGGTGCGCGATGTCGACGATCAGCGGCAGCCGTTTGGAACCCGCGGCATACGCCGGTCGTCCGCCCGACCAGAACGCACCGGAGCGCCGCCGCGACACCGCCCGTGCCAAGGCACCCCGGTGTCGGCTCAGGCCGGCTGCTCGTGGGCACGTCGGCGGGAGGCGCGCTTCATGATCTCGACGACCTCGTCCGGGTCGTCGGTCACCACGACGAGGTCGAGGTCGGCGGCGTCGATCATGCCGTCGCCGACGAGGCGCGCCTGGATCCAGTCCAGCAGGCCGCCGAAGAACGCCGACCCGACGAGGATGATCGGGAAGTGCTCGATCTTGCCGGTCTGGATGAGGGTGACCGCCTCGAACAGCTCATCCATGGTGCCGAAGCCGCCGGGCATGATCACGAAGCCGTCGGCGTACTTCACGAACATCGTCTTGCGGGCGAAGAAGTAGCGGAAGGCGACCCCCAGGTCGACGTACTCGTTGAGGTCCTGCTCGTGGGGCAGCTCGATGTTGCAGCCGACGGACATCCCGCCGCCTTCCTGGGCGCCGCGGTTGGCCGCCTCCATGAGCCCCGGCCCGCCGCCGGTGATGATGGCGTAGCCCTCCCGGGCGAGGCGGCGGGCGATCTCCCGGGTCTGCTCGTACAGCGGCGACTCGCGCCCGATCCGGGCCGAGCCGAAGATCGTGATCGCCGGCCCGATCGTGGCCAGGGCATCGAAGCCCTCGACGAACTCGGCGAGGATCCGGAGCGCGCGCCAGGGGTCCGTGTTGAGGAAGGCCGGACGTTCCGTCGGCTCCAGGAGCTTGCGGTCCTCGGTCATCCGCGGGCCGCCGGCCATCTTCGCCGCCGCGCGCGGCCCGATCGTCAGGCGGCCGCTGCGGCGGTGGTCGCTGATCGGCTCGCCGCGGTGGTCGAGGCTCGAGTCACCGGGATCGTCGCGACCGGACACGTTGACCTCCGATACCGCTGGCCTGGGACGAGGTGCATCCTACGCCCATGACCGACGGCGACACCGGGGCCCCGCCATCCTCGCCGGCCCGGCGCTCCCGGCTGCGCCTGGTCCTGGCCGTGGCGCTCGTCCTCGCCGGTCTCGTCTGGACCCTCCAGGGCGCCGGCATCCTGACCGCCGGCCGCAGCTTCATGATCGGCGACCCGACGTGGGTCGTGATCGGGCTGGCAACGATGGGTGTCGGCAGCCTCGTCGCGCTCCGCGAGGTTCCCCGCCGCTGACGCACGGCCCACGAGTCTGTGCCGCGCCACGGTTGATCTCGACCAGGTCGGACATGCCGACCGCACCCGGGCGTCGACTTCGGTCGCCCCGCGGCACACGGGAAAAGAACCGGCAGCTTCCCGCAGACCAGAGACCTGGTTCGTCTCGCCGAAACCGTCCGATCGGTCGAGATCGACCGCCCCACGGCACACCCTGCCGATCCGTGTCGCCGGGCGGCATGGCTCGACAGCGGCTACCCCGGTCAGCCGGCCCCGGCCAGGAGCCGCCGCCAGGCCGCCTCGTCGCGGCCGGCCGCGAACCCGTTGCCGACCCGGACGAGCGGCAATCGCAGGAGGCGCGGGTCCCTGAGGATCCGCTCCGCAAGCTCGTCCGGGGTCATCCGGAGGTAGCCCAGGCCGGCCTCGGTCCAGGCTCGGCCGGCGGTGTCCGCGAGAGCCGTGGCACCCAGCCGCTCCACGAAGCGTCGAAGCTCGCCGGCCGCGATCGGCTTCCGGCGGAGGTCGACGAAGTGGATCGCGAGGCGCCGCTCCTTGAAGAACCGCAGGGCGGCCCGGGTCTCCGGCGAGTCCTCTCGACCGAAGACCTGGATGAGTGGCCCGGGGCCCGGGGCGGGACTCACGCAGCGGCCGGGTTCCCGGACTCGAGGACGAGGCGGGCGACGGTGGGCAGCGGCATCGGCCGAAGGGTAGCGGTCCGGTACCATCGTGGACACACAGGAGGTGCCCGGTGACGGTCTGGTTCACGGTCCAGCTCGACGACAGGCCCGGCTCGCTCGCCCGCGTGGCGACGGCCCTCGCTGAGCGCGGCGTGAACATCACCGGCATCGTCGGGGTGGCCGAGGACACCGACGGCGCGCTCATGCTCACGACCTCGGACGCGGCCGCGACCCGGGCCGCTTTCGAGGGCCTCGGTCTCTCCTTCGAGGAACACGACGCGTCGGGGGGGCTGGATCCCCACACGATGAGCGTCGCCGACGTCCGCGGCCGCTGACCGCCGTCGAGCCGATCGAGCGCCCCTGAGTCGCCGATGAACCCCCGATGACCCGCCGCCAGTCGTTGCCCCCGACCGTCGCGGTCCACGTTGCGCTCGACGACGGGCCCGCGGCGATCCCCGCCCTGCTCGCCCGAGTCGCGGACGCCGGCGGCATCCTGCGAACCCTCTCGACGGTCCGTCGACTGGCGCCGATAGACGACGCTGCGCCGGCCGGTGTCGAGCTCGAGATCGAGGTCGAGCTGCTCGACGAAGAGCCGCTCGTCCGGTCGATCGAGGCGACGCCGGGCGTCCGGGCCCATCGGTTGACCCGAGCCCTCGACCGCGTCTTCGGCAAGCGGGTCATCGTCATCGGCGCCGGGGCCCAGGTGGCCCAGGTGGCCCTCGGCGCCGTCAGCGAGGCCGACCGGCACAACCTCCGCGGCGAGCGGATCTCGGTCGACACGATTGCCCTCGTCGGCGAGAAGGACATCGCCGCCGCCGTCCGGGCGGTTGCCGACCTGCCGCGCGCCCGCCTCCTCGTCCTGGCGGGCTCGATCATGGGCGGCGAGATCTCGACCGCCGCCCGGGAGCTCCGCGACCAGGGCATCCCGATCATCTCGTTGAACATGGTCGGCTCGATCACCGGCGCGGTCGATCTCGTCGTCTCCGACCCCGTCCAGGCCGGGACGATGGCGGTCATGGCCATCGCCGACACGGCCACCTTCGACCTGGCCCGCCAGCGCGGTCGGCGCTACTGAGCGCGGGCGAAGGACCGGCCGGCGACGGGGGAGACAGCGATGCGGATCGCGACCTGGAACGTCAACTCGCTGAAGGCCCGGATGGAGGCCGTGGAGCTGTGGCTCGAGCGGGTCCGGCCGGACGTCCTCCTGATGCAGGAGACGAAGCTCACCGACGCCGAGGCCCCGGTGATGCCATTCGGGATGCACGGCTACGACCTCGTCCACCACGGCGAGGGCCGCTGGAACGGCGTCGCGATCGCGGTCCGCCGGGGCCTCGGGGCCGAGGATGTCGTCATGAACTTTGGCGACGGGCCGGTCCGGGACAGCGGACCCGGCGCGGTCGGGCTCCAGGAGGAGGATTTCAACCCCCTCGACGAGGCCCGGATGCTTTCGGCGGTCTGCGGCGGGATCCGGGTCGTGGCCCTCTACGCCCCGAACGGCCGCGTCGTGGGGTCGCCCTTCTACGAGGGCAAGCTTCGCTGGTACCGGCGACTGGACCGCTGGCTCGCCGAGACCCGCTCCCCTGCCGAGCCGCTCCTCCTGGCCGGTGACTACAACGTGACTCCGGCCGACGAGGACGTCTGGGATCCAGTCGCGGCGCACGGCGGGACTCACGTCTCGGGGCCCGAGCGAGAGGCCCTGGCCCGGCTCCGCGAGTGGGGCCTGTTGGACACCTACCGCACGGTGAACACCGCCCCCGGCCGCTTCTCGTGGTGGGATTACCGGGCCGGGATGTTCCATCGCAACGAGGGCATGCGGATTGACCTCCTGTACGCCACCCGACCGGTCGCCGACCGGGTCATCTGGGCGGAGATCGATCGCCAGGCCCGCAAGGGCCCGCCCACGCCGTCGGATCACGCTCCCGTCGTCGTCGACCTGGACAAGCCGGGCCAGCCGTTCGATCCGGGCTGGACCGGGGCCCTCGAGCGGATCGCGGCCCGGACCCGCCCTCGAAAGCCCGCCGGCTGAACATCGGAGCTGGAGTCGCCAGATGAATCGCCGACAGCGCCCAACGGACCACCGGCGCCTCGCCACCGCGGCAGCCGTCCTGGCCGCGACCATGGTCGTCCTGGCCGGCTGCGGCCAGACGGCCTCGCCCAGCCCGGCCCCCGCGACGGCATCCCCCACGCCGGCGGCCACCGATTCCGCACCACCTGGGACCGCCACGCCGGCCGCGCCGGACGCAGGGGCGGAGGCCGCCCTGGACGCCTTCTTCGCGACCGTGGCCGAGCCCGAGGCGCTGTCGTTCCACCTTCGGCAGGAGGCGACGCTCGAGACCGGCGGTGTCCCCTTCATCACCGCCGAGTACGACCTCGACGTCGCCGGCACCGCCTTCGCCGGGGCCGCATCGGCCGGCGGCCTCGGGTCGCAGGTCGAGTTCGAGCTGGTGCTCGTGGGCGACCGCGCCTGGATCAAGGTCGATGACGGCGATTGGACCGAGACCGATCCGGCGGCCCTCGGCCCGGAGGACATCGTCGATGTCTGGCGCTACGTCGCGCCGCGTGTGGACCTCGAATTCGAAGGCCGGGACGAGGCCGGCAACCTCCGGTTCCGCTCGACCACGCCGATGCCCTATGAGACGGGCTCGATGCGCGAGAGCGGGATGACCGGCCAGATCACCGGGCAGGTCCTCGTCCTGACACCAGCGGGCGTGCCGGTCGGCCTCGAGCTCGCGATCGAGGCCGCCGGGGCGATCGGGGAGCAGGAGCTCGATTTCGCTGGGACGACCACGATCGAGTTCTCGCGCTGGGGCGAGCCGATCACGATCGAGCCGCCGATCCGCTGAGGCGGATCCGACCGTTCGGCGGCACCGACGCCCGAGCTGCGCGGGGGGCGCCGGCCCAGGGCGGCGCTCGGTACACCCGGCGCAGCGACCGACCGTGGTCCGGATGCCTGGTACGCCCCGCGCAACGACCGACGATGAGGGCGGCCGGGACGACAGCTGGGGTCAATCGAGCGACACCTGTTCGTGCCAGATCGGGACGTGGGCCTCGAAGCCGAGGTCCCGGACCTTGGGCTCCAGGGCCAGTTGCGCATCCGGGTCGCCGTGGACGAGGAAGACCTTCCGCGGGTAGCCGGGCTCGCCGCGGCGACGCCCCTCGCCGAAGCGGCCGAGCCAGGCGAGGAGCTCCGTCTCGTCCGCGTGGGCCGAGAACCCGCTGATCGAGCGGATCGTGCAGCGGACGCGGCGGACCTGGCCGTCGAGCTTGACCGTCTCGGCGCCGGCCTGGAGGTGGGCCCCGAGCGTGCCCTGGCCCTGGTAGCCGACGAACAGGAGGGTGGCCCTGGGATCGTCGATGAGCTCCCGGAGGTGGGCCACGACGCGGCCGCCGGTGAGCATCCCGTTCGAGGCGATGATCATGTACGGCCGGGGTGAGCGGGCGATCGCCTTCGACTGGCGGACGTCGTTGGTGACCCGCTGGTCGGGGTAGTCCAGGGGCGTGTCGCCCGAGGCGAGGAGCGCGGCGGTCTCCTCGTCGTACATCTCCGGGTGGCGGCGGTAGATGTCGGAGGCCTTCGAGGCCATCGGCGAGTCGAGGTAGAGCGGCAGCGTCGGGATCTCACCGGCATCGATGAGCCGATCGAGCTCGAAGACGAGCTCCTGGGTCCGCCCGATCGCGAACGACGGGACGAGGAGGACGCCACCGGCCCGATCGACCTCGCGGACCGCCTCGGCGAGCGTCCGGAGGGCCGCCTCCGCGGGCTCGTGCTCGCGCCCGCCGTAGGTCGATTCGACGACGACGTAGTCGGCCTCGGTCAGGACGGCGGGGTCCCGCAGGATCGGGGCGTGGGGCCGACCGAGGTCGCCGGAGAAGACGACCGTCCGCTCCGGGCCGGCGTCCGTCTCCCGGACGCGGAGCCGGATGATCGCCGAGCCCAGGATGTGGCCGGCGTCGAGGAACGTGGCGTGGACGCCCGGGGCGACCTCGACCTCGCGGTCGTAGCGGACGGTCCGGAACAGCGGCATCACGGCCGCCGCCTGCTGCTCGGTGTAGAGCGGGGCGTCGAGGTCGATGATCAGCTCGGGCCGCTGAGCCCGAAGCTCCGCCTCCGGGTCGGCGCCCGGCTCGCGGGGAACCCAGTCGCCGGCCGGCTCGATGGTCGTCTCGACATGCTCGCCCGTGGTCACCGAGCCGACGGCGAAGACGAGCCGCCCGAGATCCGGGAAGGGGTCCCCGGGGCCACGGTCGGTGCCATCGGTGGCGGGTCCCTCGTGGTTTCGCTGCGCCTCCTCGAGCGCCTCGACGTACTCGACGGCGTCCTCGCGGTCCTCGACGATCGCCTTCTCGGGATTGCGGGCCTCCCAGCGCGACTGGCGCTTGGCGAACTCCTCGTGGAGCCGGCCGCTGTCGAGCAGGACGAGCGACGCCAGCTCGGCGGTCGCCGAGGTCGCCAGGATCGGGCCCTGGTAGCCCTCGCTAACGGCGATCGGGAGGAGCCCGCAGTGGTCGAGGTGGGCGTGGGTCAGGAGGATTGCGTTGACGGTCGTGGGATCGAAGCCCAGCGGGATCCGGTTCCGGATCGACTCGTTGGGGCTGCCCTGAAACATCCCGCAGTCGACGAGGACGCGGGCCCGCGCGGTCGTGAGCAGGAACCGCGAACCGGTGACGGTCGTGGCGCCACCGAGAAAGTGGAGGTCCATCCGCGGAGTGTGCCAGCGCGCGTGACCCGCGTGGTGTCACGGGGGTCGGTGGCGCCGATCAGGCGGCCGGGACAGCCCGCGCCATCGGCCTCCTCGATCGGAAGCGCGCGCCCCCTGACCCCACCCGTGTCGGCCACCGGCGACGAGCGGCGGCCTACGATGCGGGCGTGCATGAGGCGGAGCCCCGGCCGATCGGCGTGGCGCCGGTCCGCTGGACCCATGATCCGGCGTTCGAGGCGCTCGAGGCCGCGTACGCCACCTACCAGGACGCCTGGGGCGCCTGGATGGTGGGCCATCATCGGGGCGCCCCCGTCGAACCCGCGCCAGGCGCCGGGGTTGACCTGGCGGAGGCTGGGTTGACCGACGCGGGGCTGGCCGACGCTGGATTTGCCGACGCCCTCATCGGGGCGCGCCGGGCCCTCGGCGAGCGGATCGCGGCGATCGATGTCGAGCGTCTGGCTGCCGCCGACGCCGACGCCCTGGCCAACGTCCGGGCCAGCCTGCCGGACCTCGACGCCTGGCCGGAGCCGCTCGACGGGCTGCGGTTCGCGGATTCGCCACCGGCCGACGATGGGGACGAGCCGGAGATCGCCAGGCTCCGTCGATCCACCTTCGAGGCCTGGGGCGCCGCGATGGCCGACCTCCGCGTCGACGGGGAGCACCTGGACCGCCTGGCCGTGGCCGCGCGACTGGGGCGTGAGCCGGACCCGGCGAACAGGCGACGGCTCTTCCTGGCGATGGCCCCGGGCTGGGCAGTCCTCGACGGGCCGGGTGGTCCGGAGGACCCGGACGGTCCGTACCGCCGCCTGCTCAGAGCCTCGGCGGAGCGCTGGCGCCGCGACGGCTCCCCGATCGCCGCGAACGCGGCCGCCCTGGGGCTGGACCCGGCGACCATCGAGCCGACCCTCCGCCGCGTCCTCGCCGCGTTCCGCGAAGCGGCGATGCCGCCCGGACCGGTGGAGCCATGGGACGTCCGCTACGTCACCGGCGGGCTGGCCCGCCGCCTGGACCCCGAGATCAGCCTGCCCCGCCTCCGCCCGATCAACGATGCCCATCTCGCCGAGATCGGGGCCGACCCGGCCGACCTCGGGATCGCCTACGACCTCGTCCCGCGTGACGGACGGCCGATCATCCCGACGGCCTTCACCGTGGCCTTCACCATCGCCCGGTTCGGCGGCGGGCGGTGGCGGCCGGCCCGACCGTGGATCTTCGCGACCTACACCCAGGGCGGGCTCGGCAACCTCGAGGAGCTGCTCCACGAGAGCGGCCACGCCCTCCACTACGCTGCCCTCCGGGCCCGGCCGGCGCTCTTCTCATGGCCGGCCGACCAGACCGCGTTCGTCGAGGCGGCGGCCGACGTCGTGGGCTGGACCGTCCACGAACCGGCCTTCCTGGCCCGCCATCTCGGGGCCACGGTCTCGAGCCGCGAATCGGTCGCCGCGCGTTACGCCGGGGTGATGTTCGACGCCTGCTGGACGCTCTTCGAGCTCGAGCTCCACCGCCACCCGGACCGGGCTCCGAACAACGTCTGGGCGGAGCTCGCCGAGGGCCAGCTCGGGGTCGTGGGTCACCCGGAGTGGTCGTGGTGGGCCCACCGTGGCCAGCTCATCGACGGACCGGGCTACCTCGCCAACTACGCACTCGGGGCCATCGTGGTAGCCGCCGTGAGGGCGCGGATCCGAGAGCTCCGCGGCGACTGGGCCACCGGCGATCCCGGCTGGTACGCCTTCGTCTCCGAGCGGCTCCTGCGCTTCGCCGGGGCCCGGACACCGCGCGACATCCTGCTCGACTTCCTCGGCGGGCCGCTCACCGCCGCGCCGCTCCTGGCCGACCTCGAGCGGGGCGCCTGACCGCGGCGCGCTCCTGGCCGACGTCGATCGGGCGGCCTGACGCGGAGGTCAGGACTCCCGGCGCCGGGCAACGAGGACCGTGGCCAGGAGGAGGCCACCCACGACCGAGACGAGGAGCACGGGCCCGGCCAGGCCGCCGAGGTCGAACCCGCCGCCGGCGCCGACGGTGTCGCTGCCGCCACCCGTCGGGGGCCGAACGTCGGCCGGCCGCATCGCCGCGAGGTCGACCGCCTCGGCCAGGGTCGTGCCCGAGCAGGCGTTGTCCTGGAGCTGGCCGTCGACGACGGTCACACCGAAAACGTAGCGCGCGCCGAGGAGGTAGGTCCGGTCGACCGACGTCGCGGTATTGCCCTCCGGCCCGCCGCGGACGACGACGTCGACCGGCTGGTCGGGCCCGACCCAGACCTCCTCGACGTGGACGGTCGCCCAGCGATCGTTGTTGGCCAGGCTTGTGACCGTGCCGAGGAAGACGACGTCGGCCGAGGCCCACGGGGCCTCGCCGGCGACCGGCGGGAGGCACGACGCCGAGGCCGCGCCCGGCGCCAGCAGCGCGACGAGGACGGCAACGCCGGCCGTGGCGACGCGGACAACGCGGCCCACGTGACTCGCGCCGATCACGCGGACGGGTCGGGACGGGGCCATGGACGCTTCCTCCTCGCTCAACCTTGGGACGCCGGCCGACGGGGCTCGAGAGCCGGCACCGTCATCCATGGCGGCGGGACGCCGGCCGGGCCTCGGTAGTTCCATGGCGGGACGCGGTGCGCCGCCGCGGCGGACCCTGCGGGCGGCCGCGGCGTACCCTGCGGCCAGATCAGAGGATCGGCAGGGCGTCGAGAGCGACCGCGACGAAGAGCAGCGTCAGGTAGGTGATCGAGTAGCGGTACAGCCGGATCGCCTGGGCGGTGGATGCCTCCGGGGCCGAACCCTCGCGCCACAGCCGGAACGCGCGCCACAGGAAGCCCGTACCCAGGATGACCGCGGCGGCGAGGTAGACGAGGCCCATCTGGGCGACGACCGCGAAGACGAGCGAGATGGCCACGAGCAGGGCCGTGTACAGGGCGATCTGGCGGCTCGTTTCGGCGATCCCGCGGACGACCGGCAGCATCGGGACGCCGGCCGTCGCGTAGTCCGTCCGGATGCGCAGGGCGAGGGCCCAGAAGTGAGGTGGCGTCCAGTAGAACACGAGCAGGAACAGCATCAGCGCCGGCAGGCCCACGCCGCCCGTCACGGCCGCCCAGCCGATGACCGGCGGGAGCGCGCCGGCGGCCCCACCGATGACGATGTTCTGGGGCGTGCTTCGCTTGAGCATGATCGTGTAGACGACGACGTAGAAGGCGATCGCGAGGAGCGTCAGGAAGGCCGCCACGAGGTTCACGAACGCAGCCATCAGGGCGACCGAGATCGCGCCGAGGACGATGCCGAAGACCATCGCCCGGTCGGGCGAGACGGCGTGGGACGGCAGGGGCCGGCGCCGGGTCCTGACCATGCGCTCGTCGATGTCCCGGTCCAGGTACTGGTTGATGGCGTTGGCGGCACCGGCGGCGAGGGTCCCGCAGACCAGCGTCCACAGAGTCAGGCGGAGCCAGTCCATCGGCTGGATGCCGGGCACGTCGCGGGTCGCGAGGACCATCGCCGGCACGGTCGTCACGAGCAGGAGCTCGATGATCCGCGGCTTTGTCAGGGCGATGTAGGCCCGGATCGTGTCGCCCGTTGTCGGCACGGCCGGCCCATCGACCGTCTCCGATTCCGGGCCGCCCTCTGCCCCGGCACCCGGAGCGCCGCCGACCGCTGCGCCGGCGGCACCCACGGGCTCAGCCCGGGCCGCGTAGTAGCTCGCCACCGCGAGGGCCACCGTCCCGCCCCACAGCAGCGCCCCGAGGGCGAGGTGGAGGGTCTGGCTCCAGTCCGACAGGAGGGTCAGGACCTGGAGCCCGCCGACCACGACCTGGACCAGGTAGAGCGCGAACAGGCCGACGGCCATGGTCCGGAGCCCGGGCCGGGATCGCTGGGTCCGCCAGGCCGCGACCGCGAGCGCCAGCAGGACCAGCAGGACCACCCCGGCGACGTAGCGGTGGAGGGCATGCGTGGCGTAGAGGGCCGCCACATCACTCGGCAGGGACGGGTCGAACGGGTACAGGCCGCCCGACATCAGCGGCCAGTCCAGGAACACCAGGCCGGCGTTGCGGGCGGTGACGTTGGAGCCGAAGAGCAGCAGGACGAACGTCGCGGCGGCGGCGAAGGCGGCCAGGAGGGTGAACCGCTGGCTGCCGCCGTGGGCGGGAATCCGGGCAGGATGGGACGCCCGGACGAGCAGGAACACGAGGATGCCCATAAGGGCCATCGCGGCCGCCAGGTGGGAGGTCACACTCTCGCCGCTGTTGCCGAGCCGGACCGTCTCCCGGCCGAGCCAGGCCTGGAAGCCGACGAGCCCGACGGCGGCAAGCGACGGCCACAGGATCGAGGCCCGATCGCGATGGTCGAGGACCGCCAGCGCGGCCAGCCCGATGATCAGGAAGCCGATGACGGCGGCGATCGTCCGGTGGATCCACTCGAGCCAGACCTGGTAGCCGGCGTCGAGGCCGGGCAGGAACTGGCCTTCGAAGCAGCCCGGCCAGTGCGGGCAGGCCAATCCCGAATCGGTCGCCCGGACGAGCACGCCGATCGTGACGAGCAGGAACGTCGTCGCAACGGTGGCGGCGGCGAGGCGCTGGAATCGGGTCAACGGGCTCCTCGGTGGTGGGCGCGACGGGCCAGGCGGCGCGCCGCCGGGCGCTGGGACCGGCGGAATGGCGGCGCTCATTCTAGGCCGCCGACCCGGCAGCGAGGAACGGCCCGCCCGGCTACCCTCTGGCCGATGCCATCTCGATCCGTCGCCGCGGTGCCCGGGCCCGCGGCCCGCCTGGGCGCCGCCCTCACTTTCGCCGCCATGACCCTCGCCGCCTGCGCCGGCTCCGCCACGCCGTCGCCGAGCCTCGGCCCGTCGGCCAGCCCCGATCCCGGCGCGTGCGTCGCGGCGCCGGCGCCGCCCCCGAACCAGGAAGGCTGGACCTCGGCACCCCAGGCGCCCACGGTCTTCCCGGCCCTCGTGAACAGCAGCGGCAGCCTGACCTGCGGCCAGAACCGCCTCCTGTTCACCTTCCTCGGCGAGGACGATCGGACGGTGGCCAGCCCCGACCGAACGGTCTCGGTGGCGCTCTACGACCTCGGGCGGGATGGCGCAACGCCGACCCAGACGGTCGACGGCACGTTCGTCTGGGGCATCGAGAACGAGCGCGGCTTCTACGTCGCGAACGTGACCTTCCCGGAGGCCGGCGACTGGGGCGCCGAGTTCACGACCCAGCTCAACGACGCGGCGCCTGAGAGGGTCCGGATGCGGTTCCAGGTGGCGACGTCCTCTCCGGTCGTCAGGGTCGGCGACCCGGCGCCGGCCTCGGACACGCCGACCGCGGCGTCCGTCGGCGGGGATCTCGCCCGGATCTCGACCGACGCGAAGCCCGACCCGGCGTTCTACGAGACCTCGGTGAAGGACGCGCTGGCGGCCCACGACCCGTTCGTCCTCGTCTTCGCGACGCCGAAGTTCTGCGCCTCGGCCCAGTGCGGGCCCACCCTCGAGCGGGTCAAGGCCGTCGCCGCCGACTTCCCCGACGTTACCTTCATCAACGTCGAGCCGTATGTCATGGAGCTCCGCGACGGGAGCCTGCAGCCCAAGCTCGACACCTCGGTCGATCCGCCGACCCTCACGGCCGCGCCATCGACCGTCGAGTGGGGCCTGCTGTCCGAGCCGTGGGTCTTCGTCGTCGACGGCGAAGGGATCGTGACCGGGTCGTTCGAAGGGGTCATCGTCGATGCTGAGCTCAGCGCCGCCATCGAGGCTGTCAGGTAGGGATCGGGGCCCCCGTCCGGCCCGGCGTCGGGCCGTCGACGATCCGGATCGCGATCGCGCCCCCGTCGGCCTCGCGATAGCTGACCACGACCGGCACGCCCGAGGCGATGTGCTCCACGAGGTGGCCCGGCGGGAACTCGACGGCGTTCTCGAGGGCCTCCACCAGGAAGCGCCGGGTCCGTCCGTCCGCCTCCCGGATCGTGAACGCGGTCACGGTCGTCAGCGAGGTCGACTCGACCGAGACCACCACGCCGGTCGCGGTGCCGGCACGCGGTCCGAGGGCCACCGCGGCGACCATCGCGGTGAGCCCGACGGCCGCCGCCACCGCGACCAGTCGGCGGGCCGGCATCAGGGTCAGGATGCCGCCCCAGTGCTGCCCGGGGCGTGGAGCGGCGTGCCGTCGGCGCAGCGCGGGCAGGTCGCGGGGCCCGGTTCGTAGGTCGGGAGATCCAGCGACCACAGGGCCCGAAGGGCATAGTGGCGGCCGCTCGTCGGCGAGGTCAGCGACGCGGTGCCACCGGACCGGTCGACGACGACCGCGCACTCCACGATCTCACCGCCCATGGCCTCGACTGCCGGCAGCATCGCCACGAGCGAGCCGCCGGTCGTCAGGATGTCGTCGACGAGGAGGACCCGCTGCCCGGTCTCGATCCGGAAGCCCCGCCGGAACTCCCGGCGGGCTGTGCCGCCGGCGGACTTGACCTCCTCGGCGAAGATCGCCGGCGTGCCCAGCTGGCGGCCGGTCTCGAAGGCCAGGATGACTCCGCCGGTGGTGGGGCCGGCGACGAGGTCGACCCGCGGCGAGCCATCCGGATCGCGGTGCCGGGCCGCCCAGAAGGCGCACAGCTCGCTCGTGGCGGCGGGGTCGGACAGGACCGCGAACTTCTCGAGGTAGGCATCCGAGTGGCGGCCGCTCTTGAGCAGGAAGTGCCCCTCGCGGAGAGCCCCGGAACGCCGGAACAGGGCCTCGGTCCGGCTCGCGATCGCGGCCCGGGCCTGGAGCTCGAGGGTCGGCTTGAGCGTGGTCATCGAGGCCTGAGTGTACGGGCCACGCCCCCGGTCCGCGGCCGGGGCGGTGTCGGCAGGTGGCGACCCGGGCCGCGCGCCGGGCCCGCTCTCAGGTCGGGGTCGGGGCCGACGGCTCGGGCGGTGTTGCCGGTGGGCCGCCGGGGCCGGTCCAGCCGTCCGCGGCCCGGCCCGGCAGGCGCCGCCGGAGGACCAGCCAGACGACCGAGCCGATGATCGCCAGGCCGATGAGGATCGGCAGCCACACGATCCCGAACCAGATCCCGGCGGTCGCGAGGCCCTGGAGGATCTCGACGAGGTTGGCCGTCGCCCGGTCCACCTCGGCCCCGGGATCGAACTTGTCCTGGGCCACCGTGACGGCCGCCTCGGGCTCCAGCCCGAAGGTCACCGACAGGGTCGAGTAGGCGGCCTGTTCCTCGAGGTGCTGACGCTGGGCCGTGGCCGATTCGATCTCGCCCCGGACCTTGGTCAGCTCGGCCTGGACCTCCAGGACGTCGGAGATCTTCGTCGCCTGGGTCATGATCGCCTGGAGCGCCTTCTCGGTCGCCTGGAGGTTCGCGATCCTGGCCCGGAGATCGACGACCTGGCCGGTCACGTCCTCGGTGGAGGTCCGCTCGGTCACGACCTTGATCGCCAGCTCGCGAAGGGCCTTGATGGCGGCGCCCCATTGCTCGGCCGGGATGCGGTAGGTGATCGTGGCGAAGACCTCGTCGCCCTCGCCATACTGCTCCGACCCGCTGACGTAGCCGCCGAGGGCTGTGATCCTCGACTCGGCCGCCGCGACGGCGACGTCGACCGCCTTCACCTGGAGCTGGAGGCTGCCGGTCTTGATGACCAGGAGCTCCGGCCGGGCGGCGTCGTAGGTGCGATCGCCGTTTTCACCTCCGCCTGCGGATTCCTCCACGGGTGCGGCGGTGCTCCCGGGGAGCACGCCCGAGCCGTCGCCCGCGGCATCGCCGATCGGGCTGAGGATCGGCCCCGCTGCGCTCCCTCCGCAACCGATGACGAGGATCAGGACCGCGAGCAGCGCGGCCAGCCGTGGGAGGGTGCCCCGGGAGATGCCGATCGACGACTTCATCGTGCGTCGCTCCAGTCCATCGCGGTGCCGGCGCCGGTCACACGGGCCGGCTGTGGTGGGGACGCGCCCCATCATGCCGCGGTTCCGTCGCGGCCGCCGCCCGCCGACCCGGCCGATCAGGGCCGGTACTCGACCCCTTTCGCCGACGGTGCTCCGGCCTTCCTCGGCAGGGCCGTGCCGATGAGCGGCCGGTACGAGTCGATGCCGCGGGCGCGACAGGCTGCGGCCAGCTCGTCGACGAGGCGGACCGGCAGCGTCGGGTCGGCGAAGATCGCGGTCCCGACCTGGACCGCGACGGCGCCCACCGCCAGGAAGTCGAGGACGTCGGCCAGCTCGGTCACGCCGCCGATCGCCACGACCGGGATTCGCACGACCTGGCAGACCTCGTAGACGATCCGGAGCGCGACCGGCTTGATCGCCGGGCCGGAGAGGCCGCCGTAGACGTTGCCGAGGAGCGGCCGATCCCGGCTCGCCGCCACGGCAATCCCGGACAGCGTGTTCACGGCCGTGAGAGCGTCGGCCCCGGCGTCGGCGATGGCCCGGGCGATCGGCCGGACGTCGGCGACGTTCGGCGACAGCTTCACGAGCAGCGGCAGGTCGGTCGCCCGGCGGACGGCGGCGGTGACCTGGCCGGCGGCGTCGGCATCGATCGCGAACTGGAGGCCGCCCCGGCCGACATTCGGGCACGAGATGTTGAGCTCGATGCCGGCGATCCCCGGCACGCCGTCGAGCCGCCTCGTTACCTCGACGTAGTCACCGACCGACTCACCGGCGACGTTGACGATGACCGGCACCTTCCAGCCGGCCCAGGTCGCGGCGTACTTCTCGATGACGGCATCGACGCCGGGGTTCTGGAGGCCGATCGAGTTCAGCATCCCGCCCGGCGTCTCGGTCACCCGCGGCGTCGGGTTGCCGATCCGGGGCTTGAGGGTCGTGCCCTTGCAGCAGATCGCCCCGAGGCGGTCGACATCGACGACATCGCCGTACTCGATGCCGTAGCCGAAGGTCCCCGAGGCCGCGAGGATCGGGTTCGGCAGGACGAGCCCCCGGCCCAGCTCGACCGAGAGATCGACCGCGCCGACCGCGCCGGCCTCGACGGCGTCGACCGCGCCGACGGCATCGACGGCGGCGGGCGACGACCTCGCGGCCGCGTCGGCCGAGGGCCTTGCCCGGACCGGCTCGAAGGCGGTCTTCCGCTTCCGGACCGTGGGCGCCCGGCGCGGCGGCGCCGGGGCGCCCGAAGCGGTCACGACCCGCCGCTTCGCCTTCATCTGCCCCAGCCGCCGTCCCAGTCGATCTCCTCGGACGCGAAGACCGGGCCTTCCCGGCAGACCCGCTGGGGCGTGCCCGAGGTGGTCATCACGACGCAGCCCAGGCAGGCCCCCACCGCGCAGCCCATGCGCTGCTCCATCGAGACCTGGAGGAAGGCCTTCCGGCGCGCCGCGGGCGAGCCCTGCGGGATCGACTTCCCGGCACCGCGCTTGCGACCAAGCTTCGCGACCCCGAGCCGGCCGCGGCGGGTCGCCGCGAGGCGCGCCAGGGCTCGGAGCATCGGCTCCGGACCACAGGCGAAGGCCTGGTCGGCCCAGGCCTCGTAGTCGGCGACGAGCTCGGTGACGAAGCCGTGATGGCCCATCGTCCCGTCGTCGGTCGCGACGACGTACTCGATCTCGTCGGGCAGGAGCGAGGTGGGGTAGACGTCGCGGGCGCTCGCCGCCCCGAACAGCAGCGTCACCCGGCGACCGTCGCGAATCGCCTCGTCGGCGAGGTAGCGGACGCCGGCCATGCCCAGGCCGCCGGCGACGAGGAGGAGGTGCCGGCTCCGCGCGTCGACCTCGAACGGCCGGCCCAGCGGCCCGAGCATGTCGATCGTGTCACCCGGCCTGAGGCGGGTGAACCACTCGGTCCCCCGGCCGATCGTCCGGAAGTGGATCGTGATCGTGCCGGTCGCCCCGTCGGCGGTGTTGATCGAGAACGGGCGGCGCAGGACGAGGCCCGAGAGATCGCCGGTCCGGACGTGGACGAACTGGCCGGCCCGCGAACCGGTCGCGAGGGCCGGGGCGTGATACGCCTGGAGCCACTGGCCGGGCAGGATCTCCCGGCTCTCGATGAGCTCGGCACCGACCAGCCGCATGTCAGTCGGCGGGGACGGCGTCGGTCACCGGCGCCTCACGACCGGCCGTCACCACGGTCGGCGCCGTCCTCGCCGCCGTTATCGTCGCCGTCGTCGTCGCCGTCGTCGTCGCCGTCGTCGTCGCCGTCGTCGTCGTCGTCGCCACCCTCGTCCTCGCCCCCGTCCTCGTCGCCCTCCTCGCCCTCGGCGTCGGGGACGACGCCCGGGAAGGCGTCGGCGATGGCGTCGGCGAGATCACCGAAGACATCGGTGGGGTCGTAGAAGCGAACGACGTCCTCCGGCCCCCGGAGGTCGGTCCAGCGGCTCTCGCCCTCGGGGATGACCTGGCCCCGGAAGCCCGGGCCGGCAAGCTCGAGATGCTCGTCGAGATCGTCGACGATGACGACCGTGCCGACCCGGCTCATGAGGGCGGCCGAGGCGTTTTCGAACTGCTCCAGGAGCCCGGCCTCCGAGCGCTGGCTGCGCTCCTGGAAGTCGAGGGCCAGCTCGTAGAGAGCGGCCGCGGCCTCGTCCTGGGTGTCCGCCTGGAGGACCTCGGGCTGGCCGGCCGCCCACTGGTCGGCGGCCGCCGCGTAGGGATCGGCCCCCGGGATCGGGGCACCGAACCGCTCCACCCCGGCGCCCGCAGCGTCCTCGTCCTCGTCTTCCCCGGTGCCGCCGTCGCCGCCCTCCGCCCAGACGCCGTCGCGGGCGGCGTCGGCGAAGGCCCCGAAGACGTCGGCCGGGTTGTAGAGCTCGACCAGCTCGCCGCCGGTCTCGATGATTTCGGTATCCGACTGCCACTGGCCGGTGGCCTCGTCGAAGACCCGGCTGCGGCTGCGGAACGTGCCGTCGGGGGCAATCGCGAGGTAGTCGGGGTCGTCGTCGATGAGGGTCAGACCCCCGAGCTCGCGGATCCGGTCCGCCTGGTCGCGCAGGAACCGTTCCAGCTGCTCGCCCGCGCGGACGAGGAAGTCGGAGCGCTCCAGGGCGGCGTCGCGGGCCATCTCGGCGAGGAGGTCGTTGCGCTGGCGATCCATGGCGTCCTCCTATCCGTGGTAGTCCAGGTCCGGGCCCATCCGCTCCCGGAGGAACATCGAGTGGTGGCGGGCGAAGACCCACTCCCCTGCCCGGTGGGCGAAGGCCCTGAGCTCCTCGTCCCGCTCGAGCTTGTCGAGGGTCGCGTAATCGGGCAGCTCCAGCAGGATGACGTTGTCGAAGTCCCAGCCGTGGGCGACGTTGTACCAGCCGAGGAACCGGATCCCGTATCTCTCCTCGTACTGCCGGGCCTGCCGCGGAAAGAGCGTCTTCATGTAGAACTTGAAGAAGGGATCGCGGCCGCGGCGGACTGAGAAGTAGGTCGCGAGCACGGGCACGGAGCGCGGAACCTCCTGGGGACGGGGCGGGCGGCGAACCTTGCGGCGCCGGCGGCTATTCTCGCATGCCGGGCTCGGCCGGCCGGTCGTCGGCCGTCGCCCGATCCTCAAGCTCGCCGACCGTCGGCGTGCTGGAGCCGAGTGGCCGTCGGCGGCCGGCCGCCCGCCGATCCGCGGCAACGAGTCGGAGCAGGAAGATCACGGTCTGGCCCGCGAGGAGGAGGAGCAGCAGGACGGCGATGAGGAGCCCCGCGCTGACCGGGAACGGCCAATTCCAGGCCACGCTCAGGGGCGTGAGCACGACGAGGATCGCGAGGACGACGAGCTGCGTCCAGAAGCAGCCCAGGCCGGGGCCGCGGTCGGCGTCGAGGGGCGCGCCCTTGTAGTCGACGTCCCTGATCGGGGAGGGCTCCTGGCCCGGCTCGGTCACGGCGGGAATGGTATCGGCGCGCCGGCAAGTGCCGCATCGTGCGACCGGAGGTCCGCCGTGCGTTGCGTCACGTTGCCCAGCGGGACCGACCTGCGCAGCTCGAGCCGTATCGGCCTCGATGCTGTGCAATTGCCGGTGCCAGCAGAAATCGCTCGGCGTTGGGCGAAGGGGCGGTGCACAGACAGCCCGAGGTCGCCGAGGTCCGGATGAGCTCGACCCCGCAGGGGGCCCGGCGGTCAGGCGCGGGGGACGGGTTCGCCGGTCCGCGCGACCCGGTCGATGAGCTCCGCTGCCCGGGCCGTCCCGCTCGTGCTCCGGACCCGCGCCGACATCGTCGCAAGGCGGTCGCGCAGCCCGGCGTCGCCGACCAGCCGATCGACGGCGCCGGTCAGCTCGCCGTCCTCGAAGCCGTAGGTCGAGAGGCGAACCCCGAACCCGAGCTCGTGGACCCGCTGGGCGTTGTCGACCTGGTCCCAGAACAGCGGCAGGACGATCATCGGCTTCCCGTGGTGAAAAGCCTCGGTCACGGTGTTGTTGCCGCCGTGGGTGATGACAAGGTCGACCTGGGGCAGGATGGCGGGCTGGGGCAGGAAGCCGGCACCGGTCATGTTGTCATGGAGGCTGATCTGGTCGGCCAGCGGGCCCTTCGACACGATGACCCGGTGGCGGGTCCCGCCCATGACGTCGACGAGCCGCTGCATGAGCCCCACGTCGGCCGAGCCCAGGCTGCCGAGCGAGAGGTAGACGAGGGCGCCGTCGCCGCCCCCGTCGCTCCGCAGGCTGTCCGGGAGCACCCAGGCCTCGCTCGCCGCGCGGACGGTCGAATCGAGGCGATGCCAGGTCGCCCCGAGCGGCCGGTCGCGGGCGTAGTCGGCCTCGGCCGGGTAGGAGTAGAGGTTGAGCCACGGGGATTCCCAGATGAGATCGGGTCCCAGCGCGGTCCACGCCAGGCCCGGCGCGCCACGCTCACGGGCGAAGGCGTCGAAGTCGGCCCACATCTCGCGGTGGGTCCGCTCGACCTCCTCGAGGAACGCCGGCCAGGCCGCCCGATCGGCCGCCGGGTAGCCCGACGAGAACGGCGGGATGGCCACGTCCTTGAGCTCGGCCGGGTTGCACGACACGATCCGGACCCACGGGCGGCCGGACGCGGGCATGGCGGCGAAGCCGACGACGTTGTCCTCGACGATGACGTCCGGGTCGAGCTCGTCGAAGATCGCCCGGAGCCGTTCGTCGACGTACTTCGAGCCGTCGATGAGGGCCTGCCAGGTGGGCGCGATGAATTCGCCGAGCTGCTCGATGGTGGGCTTGCGGAAGACCGGCGCGGTGTCCCGGATGAAGTCGATCCAGAACTGGCCGGGAACCTCGGGCGTCTCGGGCGGCGGCCCCAGGCGCATGAGGCGCTCCTCGAAGCCCTGGGCCTGGAGGTTGCCGGCGAACGACTCCTCCACGATGAACACGACCCGATGCCCGCGCTCCTGGAGGACCCGCCCGATGCCGACGCAGTTGTTGGTCGGCCCGAAGGCGCCCTCCGGGAAGAACACGATGGTCCGACGCTCGTCCACGGGCCCTCCTCGTCGTCAGCGGCTGCGGTGGCTCGGAGTATGCCTGCGAGCGATCCGCTGGGCCGGGTCGTCACGGAGCGGACGCTGCGCTAGTGTTCCAGCACGGAAATGACTAGACCATTGTGATGATCGCAGCTACGATGCATCGCATGGCCCATCCACCCGCGCCCCAGTTGGTCGTTAGCCCATCCGAACGAGCGGTGCTTGACCGCTTGGTCCGCGCCCGGACGAGCGAGCAGCGGCTCGCTCAGCGGGCCCAGATCGTCGTCCGTGCCGCCGACGGCATCGCGAACAAGCGGATCGCCGCCGAGCTCGGCGTCAACCTCATGACGGTGCTGCTGTGGCGGCGCCGGTTCGAGGTCGATCGGCTTGCCGGCCTGCACGACGCCCCGCGGCCTGGACGAACCCCGACCTATACGCGGGCCGACCGCGATCGGGTCATCGCCCTGACCCTCGAGCCACCGCCGGACGGAACGACCCACTGGAGCGCCCGCCGGATCGCGCTGCGGGTTGGCATGTCGATCACGACCGTCCAGCGGATCTGGGCCGAGGCGGGTCTCAAGCCGCACCGCACCGAGACGTTCAAGTTCAGCACCGACCCGCAGCTCGAGGCCAAGGTCCGCGACGTCGTCGGGCTGTATCTCGACCCGCCCGAACGGGCGATCGTCCTGTCGGTCGACGAGAAGACCCAGATCCAGGCGCTCGACCGGACCCAGCCGATGTTGCCGCTCCGCTCTGGCTCGATCGAGCGGCGGACCCACGACTACGTGCGCAACGGGACGACCAGCCTGTTCGCCGCGCTCGAGATCGCCACGGGCACGGTCACCCAGGAGGCTCGGGCGCGCCACACCGGTGCCGACTTCCTGGCGTTCCTGCGGCGGCTCGACCGGGTGTATCCGGATCAGGAGCTGCACGTCGTCCTCGACAACGTCTCGACCCACAAGACGCCCGATGTTCGGGCCTGGCTCGAACGTCATCCGCGGATCACCTTCCACTTCACCCCGACCTCGGCGTCGTGGCTCAACCAGGTCGAGACGTGGTTCAGTGTGCTCACTCGCCAGGCCATCCGGCGGGGCAGCTTCGGATCGGTCAAGGAGCTCATCGCGATGATCGATACGTTCACCGCCAACTGGAACACCGGCTCGACCCCGTTCGTGTGGACCAAGACCGCCGACGAGATCCTCGCCAAGGCCGTCCGCAAGGATCGGGCGATCAACGAATCGCGACACTAGAGTCGGCTGCGCACCTGGTTGACGGGGCCAGCCAACGGGCCTACCCGAGGTGAAGGAGCGACCGATGACCATCCTGCGCCGCGCTCTGACGCTCGCCGCGGCGGCGTCGTTCACCGTAATGCTCGCCGCGAGCACCGTCTCGGCCGGCCGCGCCGCGAGCGTGTCGGCTTGGAGGGTCGCCGCGGACGCGTGCGCCGACGGCGGGATCGCCGCCCGCGGCGGCATCGCCGATAGCAGCGGCGTCATCCGCGAACGCGACACGGGCCAGGTCGCCGACCCCATGCCGACGTCCGCGATCGGGGCCGCGCCGGCCGACCTGTCGGTGACCGTCCCGGTCTGGTTCCACGTGATCACGGACGGCGACCTCGGCTACCTGTCGCTCAACGACCTGCGAGCCCAGGTCCGTGTCTTGAACACGACCTACGGGGGTCGTGAGGGCGGTGCCGACACCGGTTTCTCCTTCGAGCTCGCCGGCTATGACTACACCGACAACGGCAAGTGGTTCAGGATGCAGGGCGGCGGCGTTGAGAAGGCCATCAAGAAGGCGCTCAAGGTCGGCGGTGACGACACCCTCAACGTCTACACCAACACGGCCGGCACCTACCTCGGCTGGGCCTACCTGCCATCGATCACCGATTCCAACCAGGCCTACCTCGACGGGATCATCCTCGATTGGGCGAGCTTCCCCCACGTGTCCGACCAGTACCTCGATCGGTATGACGAGGGCGAGACGCTGACCCACGAGGTTGGCCACTGGCTCAACCTCGAGCACACGTTCTACAACGGCTGCAACAAGGAGGGCGACTTCGTCGAGGACACCCCGGCCGAGAAGACGCCGACGTCGGGCTGCCCGCTGGACAAGGACACCTGCCCGGCGCCGGGCCTCGACCCGATCCACAACTACATGGACTATTCCTACGACGACTGCTACACCGAGTTCACGGTCGGTCAGGGGCAGCGTATGCGGGACGCCTGGCTGCTCTATCGCGCCTCATGAGCTGAGGGACGGGTCGCGCGGCCGGTTGGCATCCCGTCCGGTCCCGTACGATCCCGTCGATGCCGGCTCGACCTCAGCCTGAGACGCCCCGCTTGCCCCCGCTCGATGCGTTCGCCTGGCACCCGGAGCCAGAGCTCCTCGGCGTCCGCGACGAGGCGACCTCGCGCGAGGCGCTTCGGGCCGCCGGCGCGGCGACCTGGGAGGCCGCTCTCGACTATCTCTACGACCACGCCCTCGTCCGGGCGATGGGCAGCCCGGCCGGCTACGCCGACCTGCGGGCCGAGTACTTCGGGTCGGCCGGCGGGCCGGGCCCGGCACCCCGGGATCCCACGCCCCTGGCCGCGATCCTCGATGAGTTCTCGACACGCATCGCGCCCCACACCGTCAGCGCCTGGCATCCGCGCTCGTACGGCTACTTCACCCCGCCGCCGCTCGTCGCCTCGATCGCCGGCGAGATCCTGTCCCAGATCACCCAGCAGGGCGTCGACGTCTGGCACGCCGGGCCGGTCGCCGCGTTCGTCGAGGAGGAGGTCGTCCGCTGGCTGTGCGACCTCATCGGCTACGGGCGGGGCAGCTTCGGGCTTCTCACCTCGGGCGGCGTCATGGCCAACTTCATCGCGATGGCGCTCGCCCGCGACGTCCACGCGCCGCGACTCCTCGGCCTGGATCGGCCGCCCCGCGGCCGGGATCTGGAGGCCCTCCGGATCTACACCTCCGACCAGACCCACTTCTCGATCGGGCGGGCGATCGACGAGCTGGGCTTCCCGCCCGAGTGCCTTGTCCTCGTCAAGGCCGATGACGACTTCCGGCTCCGGGGGACCGACGTCGCGGCCGCCATCGCCGATGACCGGGCGGCCGGCCTCGCACCGATCGCGATCTCGGCCGTGGCCGGGGCCACGAACACCGGGTCCGTCGATGCCGTCGACGAGCTCGCCGACGTCGCCGAGCGCGCGGGCCTGTGGCTCCACGTCGACGCGGCGTACGGGGCGGCGGTTCGCCTCTCCGACCGTGAGGCCGCCCGTGTGCCGGCCCTGGAGCGAGCGGACTCGGTGACCGTCGATCCCCACAAGTGGTTCTTCCAGGCCTACGACATCGGTGGCCTGATGGTCCGCCGCGGCGCCGACTTGGAGGCGGTCTTCGGCAGCCGCCGGCCGGAGTATTACCGCAGCGGCCACGCACCGATGCCGTCGACCGGCGACGACGGGCACTCGGACGAGGCCGGCCAGCTGAACTTCTGGAAGCTGGGCTTCGAGGGCACCCGCCGGTGGCGGGCGCTGAAGCTGTGGCTGTCCTGGAAGCATCTCGGGACGGCCGGGCTCGGGCGGCTCGTCGCGGCCAACCTCGATCTCGCCGCCCATCTCGCCGGCCGCGTCGCCGATGCCCCCGACTTCGAGGCGCTCCCGGCCGTGCCACCGCTGTCGGTCGTCTGCTTCCGCTACCGGCCGCCGGCAGCGGCCGAGGGCCACGACCTGGATGCCCTCCAGGACCGGATCCAGGCGGGTCTCGAAGCATCCGGTGACGGCTGGCTGTCGACGACGCGGCTCCGGGGCGGCACCTGGCTCCGGGCTGGCATGCTCAACACCCAGGCGACGACTGCCGACGTCGACCGATTGCTCGAGCACCTCCGGGAGCTCGGCGCCGGATAGCCAGCCCTAGCCGGGCTGATCCTTTCGGGGCCGGCCGTTGTACCTCCGGCCGAACGATTGCGGGGCGGGCGGCTCGGCATCCGTTCGGAGCTCGGTCGTCGCGGGGTCGAGTGGCCGGCCGCAGCGATAGCAGGTCGGTCGATCGGCAGGCGTGACCGAGTGGCAGGCCGGACATGACCGCCACGCCACCGGTGCCGCCGGTGCCAACCGCCTGGCGGCCCGTCGCTGGATCGCCCGGACGGCCACCGCGACCGCGACCACGGCCACGATCGCGAGCGCGATCGGCCAGGCGTACGCCGACAGCCGCGCCGGGGCATCCGACGGCTCCAGGCCGGTGGCGTAACCGACGAGCTCGTTGACGACGCAGCCGAGCATGAGGTCGACCCCGCCCGGCCCCTCGGCCGGGTAGCGCTCGGCGCAGGTGGGCGGGAGCGGCGTGGGTTGCGGACTTGCCGTCGGGTCGGCAGCAAGGCCGGGCGCCGGGACGGCGAGACCGAGCCACAGCCCGGCCGCCAGGGCCGGCCCGATCAGCGACCGGCTGTCCGTTCCGATCCCCCGAGGGACGCATCTGGGTTCGCCACGCCGCGGACGGCCAGCCGGTCCTGCCACCGGAACAGCTCGCCGATGACCGGCAGGAACCACGGCCGGCCCTCGTACGGGGCGGGGACGAGGCGGAACGGCAGCTTGGCCAGGGCCGGCGGTTCTCCGCCGCCCAGCCACTCCGCCGCCCGCGTTCCGAGGTACGTCGACATCAGGACACCGGTCCCCGAGTAGCCGACCGCGTGCATGACGCCGCCGAGCCGGCCGATGTGGGGCATCCGGTCGAGGGTCATCGCGACCTTGCCGCCCCACGAGTACTCGACCCGGTAGCCGGCGACCTGGGGGTGGATGTCGAGCATCCGTCCGAACAGCAGCCGGGCCGTCCGGTCGACCGTCGTCGGGATGAAGCTGACCCGGCCACCGAAGATGAGCCGGCGATCGGCCGAGACGTGCCAGTACGACAGGAAGTTCTTGGTGTCGAAGTAGGCCCGGCCGGTGGGTGAGAGCTCGTGGGCGAGATCCCCCGGGAGCGGCTCGGTGGCGATGATGTAGCTCCCGATCGGGACGATTCGCCGTCGGACCGACGGCGCGGCACCGTCCGTGTAGCCGTTCGTTGCGACGAGGACGTCGCGGGCCAGGATCGCGCCCCGAGCGGTCTCGACGACGAAGCGGCCGTCGGCCTGGCGCCGGATCGAGCGAACCGCCGTCCGCTCGTGGAGGTCCGCGCCCGCCCGCTCGGCCAGCCCCAGGAGCCCCGCGAACCACTTCGCCGGGTGGAGGACGCCTCCGGGTTCGGTCGCCAGGCCGCCGTGGTACATCGGTGTCCCGATCTCCTCGCGGAGCCGGTCCTTCTCGACGACCCGGCTGTGGACCCCGAAGTCCTCGAGCGAGGCCGCCTCGGCGGCGAAGTCCTCGAAGTGGCTGGGCGCCCAGGCCAGCTCCAGCCAGCCCGCCGGGCGGAGCTCGGCATCGATGTCGTTGTCGCGGATGAGCCCGAAGACCAGCTCGAGCGCCTCGAGGGTCTCGCGGTACAACGCCCGGGCGAGCGTCGGTCCGTACCGCTTCTCCAGCGTCCGGGGACCCCACTTGAACCCAGGATGGCAGATCCCGCCGTTGCGGCTCGAAGCCCCCCAGCCGAGGGTGTCGGCCTCGAGGAGGACGGCCTTCGCCCCCTGGAGGGCGAGCTTGCGGGCCGCCGCAACGCCCGTGTAGCCGCCGCCGACGATTGCGACGTCGACGGTGTCTGGCAGCTGCCGGCCCCCGCGGTCGTGGAGCGGCGGCATCGTCGCCCACCAGTAGGGCCGGCGCTCGTAGTCGCGATTCAGCTGCGGCTTGGCGGCCATCACCGGTCATCGTAGCCGCCGGATGGCCCTTGCCGAGGACCGGTTCGCGGGGTGATCCTCCGTCGGTGAGCGACGACGGCGACCGAGTGCCGGTCAGCGTGGCCTGGATCCTCCTGGCAGCCCTCGCCGCGGCGCTCTTCCTGACCAGCCAGATGCGATCGCCCGACCGGTCGACGGACTCCGAGTTCCCCGCTTCCGCCAATGGCCTCGATGTCATCTCGATCGCCGACGCCATCGAGGTGCAGCGCCTGGAGGCCGACACCGACGTCGCCGTCTCGGGCTGGTACCAGGGGTCGCTGCCGATCCCCTGTCCGGCGCCGGAGCCACCGGTCGTCGCCATCCTGAATGGCGACTGCTCGATCGAGATGACCTGGTTGATGTCCGAATCCGAGTCCATCCTCCGGATCGACCCGAACGGCATGAGCGGGAGCTCGCCCACGAGCCCGGCGATCCACCCCGTGTTCGACGGCCCCGACACGAGCTGGGCACGGCCGCTGCCCGCCACGGGCGACGCCGTGCCGACGCCCGTCGTCTTCATCGGCCACTTCAACGACGCCCGGGCCGCCGGCTGCCGGCCCGAGGATCAGCCACTCTGCCGCGAGCGCCTCGTCGTCACCGTAGTCGCCTGGGCCGACGGCGTCGAGAACCCGTGAACCAACGGCCCTCGAGCGGCATCAGGTAGACAGAACGGACGGGAGCAGCCCATCGAACCCGCCGAACTGACCCTCATCGAGCAAGCTCGGCGGGGCGACGCGGAGGCCCTCGCCGCGATCGTTCGAAGCCGGATGGATGCCGTGTACCGACTCGCGCTCGCGATCGCCGGCGACGACGCCGACGCCGCCGACATCGTCCAGGACAGCTTCGTGGCCGCCTGGCGGCAGCTCCCGCATCTCCGTGATGTCGTCCGGTTCGACGCCTGGCTCCACCGGATCGTGGTCAACACGGCCCGAATGGCGGTCCGCGGGCGGCGCCGACGGCGGGTCCGCGAGATCCCCGATGAGGCGTTCGTGTCGACCGCGTCGATCGAGGCCCGACCGATGCCGTCGGACGGCTCGCGCCTCGCCGCCGCTCTGGGTTACCTCGACGCCGACCAGCGGGCCCTCCTCGCCCTCCACCACCTCGAGGGCCGGGGGCTCGACGAGATCGCGGCGATCCTCGAGGTCCCGGTCGGAACCGTGAAGTCGCGCCTGTATGCGGCCCGCCGGGCGCTCGAAACGGCGCTGGCCCGTGAGGACGGCCGGTGACGGGCACCGGGACGGGGAAGGAGCCCTGGGACGATGACCGACTCGCGGCGGCCTTTCGAGAGGCCTTCGACGTGACCGCGCCCCGCGACCTCGAGGATCGACTCGCCGAGGCTGCGGCCTCGAGAGCGCGGCCTCGCGGGGCCGGGCTGGGATGGCTTCGCTCGTCCGGGGCCGGCGCGGGCGCCGTCGCCGCCGTCGCTGTCGTGGTCATCGCCGTGGGAGTCCTGGTCTCGAATGGCCTCCCGGCCGCCTCGCCGGCCGCGAGCGTGTCAGCGGCAGGATCGCCGACCTCGACCCTGGCCGGGACACCGACCGCCGCATTCCCGGCAGCGATCTTCGGGGTCGAGGTCCTGACCGTGCCCGAGGCGATCGAGGTGCGCGATCGAGGTGACGCCACCGAGATCGCTGTCGCGGGCTGGTTCCGGCATCCAGGGGCGATGCGCTGCCTGGCCATGCCCGGCGACCCGGTGCGACCGCTCGAGGGTGACTGCACGATCGCGTTCACCTGGCTGATGGCGAACCCCGAGTCACTGATTCACCGTACGGGGACATCCGGTTCGGACAGTCCGCCGACCGGACCGGCGTTCAACCCGGTCTTCGAGGACGTCGACCGGAGCTGGGTGTACCCGCTGCCGACCAAGGGCGCTTCCACACCAAACGCGGTCGTCTTCGTCGGCCATTTCAACGACCCACGCGCCGACCGCTGCCTGATCGACAGCCCCGAAGTGTGCGCCAGACGCTTCGTCGTCGACCAGGTGGCCTGGGTCGACGGCGCGGCGTATGACGCGGTCTTCCCGGCTGACATCGACGGCATCCCCGTGTGGACCGTTGAAGAGACCCTCCGCCGCCGCGATGCCGGCGAGGCCCACGGGATCGGGGTCGCGATCGGCGGCTGGTACGCCGAATCAGTCTCGATCACGATATCCTGCCCGCCGCCGATCGAGGCGTGGAGCCCACTTGAGCGCTATTGCCACGCCGGTCAGGAGCTCCTGACGGACATCCCCCAGAGCATCGATGCCAAGTCACCACCATCGGGAGCTGCCCTGGCGCCGTTCTTCTCGCCGTTCTGGGGAAGCGAGTTCCTGGCCGAGCGCCAGACGCCGCAGCCGGTGATTCTCGTCGGGCACTTCGACGATCCGCTGCATGTCACCTGCTCGCACCTCGGGAGGTATGCGTGTATCTCCCTCTTCGTTGTCGATCGGATCGCGTGGCATGACGGCGAGGCACGAGGCGCTCGAGCAGGAAGCAGCAATGGAACGAACGTGCCGGTGCCGACCCGGGACATTGCGGCCGTGGAGCAGGTCGTTCGGCGAAGCATCGCCGCAGCCGCGTCGATCCAGTCGGTGACCCTGCTCGAGGAGCGTGACGTCGCAGGCCTCGACCCGACGACTGACGTCGATCCGAACGGACTCGACCTCGTGTGGTACATCCGCGCAGTCGAGTCGGGCTCCAACCAGGTCGGCAGCTTCATCGTCGCCGACGCGACCGGAGAGCTCGTCTGGAGCGCCTTCCCGATGCCGCAGGCGAGCGAACTGCCGTGACCTGGAGTCCCGATCAGGCGTCCGGCGCTTCGTAGGCGATCCGGCCACCGGCGACGGTCAGGAGCACCCGACCCGGGAGGTCGCGGCCGAGGATCGGTGAGTTCTTGCCGTTCGAGGCGAGGGCGTCGGCCTCGACCCGCCAGGTTGCCGAGCGGTCGAAGACCACGATATTGGCGGACTCGCCTTCGACGAGTCCTCGCGTGCCAGGTCCGCGATCACCGAGGACTCGGGCCGGCCCGGTCGTGAGGGCCGCGATCGCGGTCGCCAGCGACAGCCGACCGGCGTCGACGGCCGCGAGGGTGATGCCCAGGGCCGTCTCGATGCCGCTGATCCCGTTGGCGGCCAGCCCGAACTCCACGGCCTTGTCAACCTCGGCGTGAGGGGCGTGATCCGTGGCGATCGCGTCGACCGTGCCGTCGGCGAGGGCGGCCAGGCAGGCCGCGGCATCGACCGCCGAGCGGAGCGGCGGGTTGACCCGCAGCGAAGGATCGAAGGGCAGGGCGGAGATCGTCCCGTCGCGCCAGGGATCGCGGGCATCGCCATCGTCATCCAGGGCATCCCAGCCCCAGCGGCGCGCCCCGGCCAGCCACTCCTCGGTGAGGGCGAGGTGGTGTGGCGTCACGTCGCACGTGACGGGCAGCCCGGCGGCCTTGGCGAGTCGCACGTGGGCGAGGGACGCGGCCGTCGAGAGATGAGTCAGGTGGAGACGCGCGCCGGGGACCTCGCCCACGACGTCGGCCAGGATCGCCAGGTCGCGGGCCACGGCATCCGCCTCGGCGGCCCGCGGCCAACCACGCAGGCCGAGGACCGTGGCGATCAAGCCCTCGTTCGCCTCGGCGCCCTCGGTGAGCGTCGCGTCCTCGGGATGGTCGACGATCGGCAGGCCGAGCATCCCCGCGTACGCCAGGGCGTTCCGGAACAGCGATGCCGAGCGGACCGGCGCGCCGTCATCGGAGAACCCCACGACGCCGGCATCGGCCAGCTCGCCGAGCGCCGCCAGCTGCTCCCCTCTCCGTCCCGAGGAGACGGCCCCGTGCGCGAGCAGCGTGACCGGCGAGCCCGAGGCCGAGGCCGCGTCCCGGATCCGCGCGAGGACGCTCGGCTCGTCGAGGGCCGGCGTGGTGTTCGGCATCGCGCACACGGTCGTGAAGCCGCCATGGGCCGCCGCGGCCAACCCCGACGCGACCGTCTCGGCGTCTTCGTTGCCGGGTTCGCGGAGGTGGGCGTGGAGATCGATGAAGCCGGGCGCCACGATGACCCCGGAGGCATCGATGCCGTCGGCTTCGGCGCCCTCGAGCCAGGTGACCGCCTGGAGGACCCCGTCGCTGACGACGATCTCGCCCGGGCCTTCCCGGCCACTCGCGGGATCCACGAGCCAGGCCCGGCTGATCTCGAGGTCGACGAGCCGGGCGCCCACCGACGTGGGCGCGTGGACCTCGAGCGTCATTCGCGTGCCCCCGAGTCCCGTGCCCCGGCCAGGAGGTAGAGGATGGCCATCCGGATCGCCACCCCGTTCGCGACCTGGTCTGTGATGACGGACTGTGTCCCCGCGGCGACGTCCGGAGCGATCTCGACGCCCTCGTTCATCGGGCCCGGGTGCATCACCAGCGCATCCGGCTTCGCGGCGGCGAGGCGGGCCCGCGTCAGCCCGAACCGGGCCGCGTACTCCCGCAATGATGGCAGCAGGCCCGAGGCCATCCGCTCCCGTTGGATCCGGAGGGCCATGACGACATCAGCATCCCGCAGCGCCGCGTCGAGGTCCGACGTCGCCGTGAACGGCCGGGAGCCGCCGACCCCGGCCGCCGCCCAGGCCTCGAAGCCGCGGAGGAGGGTCGCCGGGCCGCAGACCCAGACGTCGGCCCCGGCCGCGGTCAGCGCCCAGAGGTTGCTCCGGGCGACCCGCGAGTGGAGGACGTCACCAAGGATGACGATCTTCCGGCCGGCCACGGAACCTCCCGGGAGGTGCGTCCGCATCGTGTACAGATCGAGCAGGGCCTGGGTCGGGTGGGCATGCCAGCCGTCGCCGGCGTTGATGACGCTGCCCCCGAAGGTCTCGGCGGCAAGCCAGGGCGCGCCCGACATGGCGTGGCGGATCACGAGGATCCGGGCCCCCAGGGCCTCGAGCGTCCGGATCGTGTCGACGAGCGATTCGCCCTTCGTGACCGACGAGGCCGAGGCCGTCACGTTGACGATGTCGGCCGACAGGTTCTTGGCGGCGACCTCGAAGCTGACCCGCGTCCGGGTGGAGGCCTCGTAGAACAGGTTCGTCACGCCCCAGCCGCGGAGGGCCGGGACCTTCGGGATCGGGCGGGCCAGGATCTCGGTCATCGTCGTGGCGGTATGGATGACGAGATCGAGCTCCTCGGCGGTCAGGACGTCGACGTCGAGGAGGTGGCGGTGCCGCCACTGCCCGGCCGGAGCCGCGTTGTCAGCCGCATCGCCACCGGCCGCGAGGGGGTCCGGTACCTCGGCGACCTGGTCCGGCGCGGCCAGCGCCGGGTCGACCATCGTCACTGGACCGGCAGCGGGACCGCGGCCGGGCTGAGCGCGCGATCGATGTCGACCGCGTCCTCGCCGTCGATCTCGGCAATCCGGACCCGGACGAGCTCCTCGCGCGAGGTCGGCACGTTCTTGCCGACGTGATCGGCCCGGATCGGCAGCTCGCGATGGCCGCGATCGACGAGGACCGCGAGGCGGATCGCGGTGGGGCGTCCGTACTCCATGAGGGCGTCCATCGCGGCCCGGATGGTCCGGCCGGTGTAGAGCACGTCGTCGACGAGGACGACCGTCGTGCCGGTGACGTCGAAGGGCAGGTCGGTGCCCTTGACGACCGGCTGCTGGGCGAGCATCGAAAGGTCGTCGCGGTAGAACGTGATGTCGAGGGCGCCAACCTGGAGCGTGGCGCTCTCGTGCTCCCGGATTGCCTCGGCCAGGCGGCGAGCGATCGGGACGCCGCGGCGCTGGATGCCGACGAGGACCAGGCCGTCCGTGCCGGCGTGCTTCTCGACGATCTCGTGGGAGATGCGGATGACCGCCCGACGGATCTCCTCCGCGGTCATGATCCGGCGCCCGCTCACGAGCGCCACCTCCGCCGACGGTATCCCGCCGGCTGGGCCGTCGCGCGGCTGCGACGTGGCACTGGCTGCTCCTCTCCTTCCGGCCTCACGGGGCCCGTTGCCGGCTCTCGTGGCCGGTCGCGAAGGTCGACGCCGAGTCTACCCGATCAATGGGCCCGATCAGTAGACCCGGACGGTCACCCAGGTCGTGCCGGCCCACCAGCCGCAGCCGCAGATCCTGAAGAAGTCGGGCCGGTAGAGGTCCACGATCCGCTCCTGCTTGATCGGGCCGTAGTCGTTGACGACCCGCTCGATGCAGGCGGCGTTGCCGCAGATCACTACGACCGTGCCGCGCGGCAGGCGCATCGCCGTGGTCCCGTTGTCGTAGAACGTCGCGTAGCCGCTGAGGGTGTAGCGGGGCGCCTTCCATTCCCATGCCGCCGGGACGGTCGGGACCGTCATGGCCGGCCGATCGACCGGCGCTGCCCCTGGGGCGGGCGGCGAATCTGCCAGCCGGTCGCCCGGACCGAGGACGCCGGCCGCGGCGCTCGCCGAGTCGGGCGCCGAGATCGTCCCGATCGATCGGTCGCCGGCCGCCGCGAGGATGACGTCCCGGAACGAGGCCGCGTCGATGGGCTGCTCGCGGCTCGGTTGGCGGGAGCCCGCGAGGCCCGGCAGCCCGCCGAGCGCGAGCGCGGCGGTGAGCACCGCGATCGCGACCGTCCTGCTGGGTCGCATCGGGCGACGATACGGCATCGCGCGGTATCGCGGAAGCCGCGCCCGTGCCCCCCGAGCGGGCGGCGATGGCTCAGCGAACGACGAACAGGCGATCCGCCGCGATGCTCCGGACCTGGCCGAACTCGTCGCCGGTCCAGGCCAGGACGTGGACGTGGCTGGCGTTGCCGTCCTGGCCGGGCGGCGTGACCCAGGCGACGCGGCCCTCGCCGATGGAGAAGCCGCGCAGCGCCGTGGTTGCCGGAAGCGGGTCCAGGGCCGGATCGATGAGCCCGTCCCGGGGATCGATGACCACGAGCCGGAGGGTGCCCAGGCCGGGGTTCTCCGGATCGCGGATCCAGACAGCCAGGCGCGTCCCGGTGGGGTCGAAGCGGACGTCGAAGTCGGTCACGGGGCCCGCGGCGAGATCCACCGGGGTGCCGGCAGGGCCCGGCGGCGGGGTGGGCACGGGGCTGGGTAGGGGGTCGATCGACGCGGTCGAGGTCGCGCTCGGCGGCGGGCTCGTGGCCAGGTCCCCTGACCCGCCGGCCGAGGCACCGGGGTCCGGGCTGACGGCGGGCGGCACCGCCGGGTCCACCCAGCCGTCGATCACGAGACGGCCCGTGCCCAGCTCCCAGCCCGTGCCAGCCTCGTCGGCCACGAGCGTGCCCGCCCAGTACACGATCGTTCCGGATTCCGTGTTGACGACCGGCCGCCAGATGTCTTGGCCGGCGAGCACGACGACGGTCGCGGGCGAAGTCGACGGGTCGAGGAGGAACGACACCGGATGGTCCTCGGCGGGCCCGGGCGTCGCGTCCGGCGATGCGTCGGGCGAGCCGCTCTGGCCTGCCCCGGGGCTCGCGGTCCGGCCCGGCTTCGGCGTCTTGTCGGGCTTCGGCGAACGCGTGGCCGCCGGGCTTACGGTCGGGGCCGCAGCTGGGTCGCCCGATGCGTCCGGCGACTCGGTCGGCGACTCGGTCGGCCCCTCGTCGGCCGTCTCGACGCGGCTGGCGAGGATCCGGTTGCCGAGCCAGCCGGCGAAGAAGGTCCGGTGGTCGGAGGTCACCGCGGTCGCGGCGTCATCGATGCCCACGTGCCACAGGTACAGGTCGGGCCCGCTCGAGCCGTCGGCGGGCCGGGCCGCGAAGGCCAGCCACTGGCCGTCCTCGGAGTAGGCCGCCTCGCCGACAACGACCACGTCGGACAGGATCGAACGGCTGCCCGACGGGTCCGGCGTCGGCGGTGGCGTCGGCCCCGCGGTCTCATCCGGGCCGAGCGTCGGCGTCGGCTCAGGAATCGGGGTTGGCTCCGGGGTGAGGGTGGGCGTGGGCGTCGGGGTAGGCGTCGCCTCCGGGTCGCGGCTCGGTGTGGGCGTCATGACCGGCACGACGATGACCTCGTTGCCGCCCGCGCCGCTCGGCGCCGCCTTCGTGACGACGACCAGCTGCTGGCTGTCCGGCGCCAGGAGCATCGATTCGGGCTCGGCCTCGAGCTCCAGGCGGGTGGCGCCGGCCCCATCGATCGGGGCACAGGCCTCGGGGCTGGAGACACAGACCTCGCTGACGTCGGCGAAGACGAGCTGGAATGTCCCGTCGCTGCGCCCCTCGACCCAGCTCAGGCCCCGCGCGGTGACCGCCAGCGGCGTGGCCTCGGGCCCCGGCGTCCCCACCCCGACGTCCGATCCGCGGGGCGGAGTCGGGCCGATCGGAAGCGGGCCGCCCCTCGGAAAGAACGACGTGGCAACGACGACGAGCACGACGACGACGCCGGAGAGCACCCCGATCGGCATCCTCAGGATCCGCGGCCCGCCGCGACCGGCGCGCCCGGGTTGGCGGGGCTGCCCCGCCCGATCGTGACGGCCCGCTTCGCGCTCGATCGAGGCGGCCGTCCGCGCCCACAGGTCGCGGGGCGGCTCGGGGAGCGTCGATCGCAGGCCCCGGAGGAGATCGCGGTCGTCGGCGAAGCCGCGCAGCTCGGCGAGGCAGTCGGCACAGCCCGCGAGGTGCGCCTCCAGCCAGGCATCGTCGGCCGGGTCTGTCGGCTCGAGGAAGCCGGTGGCGATGATCGATCGGGCCCGCTCGTGGGAGGCCTCGGCGTCGTTGTGGCGGCGGCGGAAGGGCAGGGTCATCGGCCGCCCCCCTGGCCGCGGGCGAAGGCGGCGTCGCGCTCCGCCTCGGCGCTGGCCTCGGCTGTCTTTTCCGCGGCGAGCGCCTCGCGCAGGCTCTGGCGGGCCCGCGTCAGGAGGGCCCGGGCGGCGACGTGGCTGATCCCGAGGGCCGCGGCGAGCTCGAGACCGGTGAGGTCGTGGACCTCGGCCAGCAGGAGCGCGGCCCGCTGGCGCTCGGGAATCCGGGCCATCGCCCGCTCGAGCGGACCGGACAGCCGCAGGTCCATCGCCATCCGTTCGGCCGAGGGCGAGGAGCCCTTCGACTCGCCGGTGAACGGCAGGAATCGGACGATCTTGCGCCGACGGAGGTCGTCGAGGGCAACGCGATGGGCGATCTGGTACAGCCAGGCCCGGGCGTTCTCACCCTTCTCGAGGGTGTCGTAGGCACGGTAGGCCTTCACGAACGCGTCCTGGGTCAGGTCGGCCGCGAGCTCCGGGTCGCGAAGCATCCGGACCAGGTAGGCATAGATCTCGGCGTGATGCTTCGCGAACAGGGTCTCGACGAATGCCCCGGCGCCCTCGCGGTCCCAGGTGCCCGTCATCGGGGTGCGGACCATTGGGCTGCCGCCGATCGTGCGCTCGAAGGCGCTGTTCGCGACCGCGAAGCCCCCCGGCTCGCTGCTGCCGAGCATCCAGGTCCTTCCGTGACAGGCGTCGGCGCGGAGCAAAGGTGTCGCGCGCCACCGTGCCGAGGGACGAGGCACCCAGCCCCGATGTGACGCGCCGGCCTCAACCGCTCGCCTCCACGGCGCCGGCAGCCTGGGCCAGGAGCTCCTCGACGGCGTCCTCGGGCGAGACCGGGTTGACCGGCAGGCCCGTCCCGAGCTCCAGGCCGGCGATGCTCCGCAGCCGCGGGTGGACCTCCCAATGCCAGTGATAGGTGGCGTCCACCCGCTCGCGGAGCGGCGCCGTGTGGAGGATCAGGTTGTAGGGCGGCCCGTCGAGCGTCCGGGCCAGCGTGCCCAGGACGTTGCGGAGGGCCGCGCCCGTCGCCCGGACGTCGGCCGCCGTCGCCCGTCCGAAGTCGGCCTCGTGGCGGCGCGGGACGATCCACAGCTCGAACGGCGAGCGAGATGCCCACGGCGCCACCGCGACGCTGTCGGCGTCCTCCCAGACGAGCCGCTCCCGGGCGCGCGAGGCGTCGCGCACGAGCCGGCAGTACGGGCACTCCCCTTCCCGGATCACGAACCTCGCGGCGCCGCCCAGCTCCTCGGCGATTCGGTGCGGGATCTGGGGCAGGTCGTAGAACTCGAGACACAGATGATTCGTCCGGGCGCCCGACTGGGAACCCCAGTTCTGGACCACCTGGAGATAGTCCGTCTGGTCGGCCTCGCCGGCGGCGGAGACCGCGTCGCGGGCGCTCGTGACCATGGCCTCGACGATCGCCGAGCCGACCTGGTGGAGGGCTCTGTGCTCGCCGGGCGGGGCCACGACCGTCCGCCAGCTGCCGGCGGCCCGGGCGCTCGACAGCGCGACCTGGGCGAACTGGCCGTCGAGCTCGCGGGCCTCCTCCTCCGACCCCACGACGTGGAAGGCGTAGTCCTTGAGGACGCGGAGGCGGACCCCGTCGCCCTCCGGCAGCCGGCAGTTCTGGCAATCGCCGGCGTCCTCGATCTGCTCGGCCGGGAAGGCGAAGCGGTCCCGATGGAAGGCCCGATCCACGACGGTCGCGACCCACCAGCCGGTGATCGGGTCCCTGCGCAGCTCGAACAGCCCGGCGGCCACGTCAGGCGGCCCC
This sequence comes from Chloroflexota bacterium, assembly GCA_040752335.1. Lineage (GTDB taxonomy): Bacteria > Chloroflexota > Limnocylindria > Limnocylindrales > CSP1-4 > UBA5189. Next base: position 3,596 of record JBFMEV010000012.1, on the reverse strand, counting down.
GCTGCCGACCGGGACGCCCTCCGGCGCCGGCGCACCGAACCCCGCTCCGATCTCGTCGAGCGCCCGCCAGGCGATCGATGACCCGAGGGCGGCCGCGAAGGCCGTCGCGAAGACGTCCGCGGTGCGGCGAACGGCCTCGGTCGATGGCGGCTCGGCGGTCCGGCCGAGCTCCTCGGCGATGGAGGTCGAGACGAGGCCGGGCATGCCGCACGGATCGATGAGCTCGAAGTCGCGGAGATCCGGGTCGACGTTCAGGGCGATGCCGTGGTAGCTGACGCCGCGCTCGATCCGGATCCCGAGGGCCCCGATCTTTCGCGCCGGACGACCCTCCTCCATGACCCAGCAGCCGGGGTGGCCGTCGCGCCGGGTCGCGCTGACCCCGAACGCGGCGCATGTCTCGATCATCGCCTCCTCGAGCGCCCGGACCAGGGGTCGGACGAGGAGCCCCCGCTCGCCCAGGCGGAGGATCGGGTAGGCCACGAGCTGGCCCGGGCCGTGGTAGGTCACTTCGCCGCCGCGCTCCACGCGGAGGACCTCGATGCCGCGACGCCGGAGCTCCTTGGGCGTGGCGAGCACGTGCCCATCCTCCGCGTTCTTGCCGAGGGTCAGGACGGCGTCGTGCTCGAGGACCAGGAGGGTATCGGGGATGTCGCCGGCCGCGCGCGCCGCGACGAGCCGCTTCTGGAGGGCCCACGCCTCGCGGTAGGCGACTCGCCCGAGCCAGGTCACCGCGATCGGATCGGGTCCCCGATCGGGGCTCGACACGGGCTGAATCCTCCCGCCATCCATGCGCTGACGATAGCAGGGGCGCCTTTTTCGGCTGTTCTCTGCAGCGCGACCTCCGGCCGCGGTCAGGTGCGGATCAACGCTCGCGACGCTCGTCGAGCGCCATCGCCCGGGCGACCCGCTCGCCCCGCGACATCGAGGCCACGCGGGCCGCTTCGTGGAGGAGCTCGGCGAGGACGGCCTCGTCGACCATCGCGTCGGGGGTCAGGGTCACCCAGCGAACCTGCTTCGTGATCCCGCGGCCCTCGAGGACGCCGCGGGGGTCATCCATGAGGACGCCCTGCTCGAAGCCGAGGTGGACGTGGACCGGCTCGGCCCAGATCATCGCGAAATAGACCGTCCGCCGGGGCCCCACCGGCAGGTCATAGCCGATGAGCCGCCAGCCGGGGCGGACGCGCTCGATGGCCTCGGGGATGGCGCGATGGACGACCGCCCGCAGCCACTCCCCGATGTCCCGCATCGGGCCCGGGTACTCGGCGAGGAGGGCCTCGGGCGGGATCGGGTCCACCGGGCCATGATCGCCGATGGCGCTGCCAGATCGCGTCACGTTTCGACCTCCCGATTCCGTGCCGGTCGGCCCTGTCGCGGGGGCGGCTCGGGCCGCGACCCTTGGGTCACGTCTCAGCAACCAGCCTGGAGTTCGTGATGTCCCGCGCCCGCACCTCGATCCTGGCCGTTCTCGCCGTCGCCCTCGTCCTCGCGCCGACCCTCGTCGGGTGCTCACCGGCGCCCACGTCGAGCCCCGTCGCGACCGTGCCGACCAACCGCCTCGCGGCGACGGTGACCGTCGCCCAGGCCGCCGCGCTCCGCGACGACGGCGCCTTCGTCCTGGATGTCCGCGAGCCAGACGAGTGGGCCGCCGGGCACATCCCCGGAGCCACGCTCATCCCGCTCGGCGAGCTGGCAACCCGGATCGGCGAGCTTCCACGGGATCTCTCGATCGTGGTCGTCTGCCGGTCCGGGAACCGCAGCGCCCAGGGCCGCGACATCCTGCTCTCGGCCGGCTTCCCGGCCGTCACCTCGCTCGACGGCGGCATGGCTGACTGGACGGCCGCCGGCATGCCGGTCGAGACGGGCGGCTGATCGCAACACGCGGCGGCTCGGCTGGCACGCCACTTGACATGTGACTATCCAGTCACATATTGTCCCGGGCGTGACGGTCGATCCGATGTTCCCGGTCTTCCGGGCGCTGAGCGACCCGAGCCGCCGGCTCCTGCTGGACCGGCTCTTCGAGCGCGATGGCCAGACGCTCGGCGAGCTGTGCGCGTACTTGCCGGGGATGACGCGGTTCGGGGTGATGCGGCACCTGGGCGTCCTGGAGGCGGCAGCGCTCGTCACGACCCGGCGCGAGGGCCGGGAGAAGCGGCACTTCCTGAACCCGGTCCCGATTCGGCTCATCCACGACCGCTGGATCAGCAAGTACGCCGAGCCCGTCGTCGGCGCGCTGTCCGCGATGAAGCGACACCTGGAGGCACCCGTGTCCACGTTCGACCACGTCTACTCCGTCTACATCCAGGCCCCGCCCGATCGGGTTTGGCGCGCCATCACCGACGGCGACGAGACCGCCAGGTACTACTTCGGCACCCGCGTCGACTCCACCTGGGAGGCCGGCGCTCCCCTCAGCTACGCCTATCCGGACGGCACGATCGCGGCCGACGGGAAGGTCCTCGAGGTCGACCCGCCGAACCGCCTCACGATGTCGTTCCACGCCCGCTGGGATCCCGACCTCGAGGCCGAGGGCCCGGTCGAGATGGCCTGGCTCCTCGAAGCCGACGGCGACGCGACGAAGCTGACCGTGACCACCTCCGGGCTCGTCGAGGGCTCGAAGACGGCCGGCGAGTTCACCGGCGGGATCGTCTACATCGTGTCCGGCCTCAAGACACTCGTCGAGACCGGCCGGCCGATGGCCACCACGCCCGCCTGATCGCGCCAGCGCCCGGGAGGCGCCGGCCAGTCTCCGCCGTCCCGGGTAGCGCCAACCGGGAGGCGCCGGCCAGTCTCCGCCGTCCCGGGTAGCGCCAACCGGGAGGCGCCGGCCAGTCTCCGCCGTCCCGGGTAGCGCCAACCGGGAGGCGCCAGCCAGTCTCCGCCGTACATCGTTGCCCGTAATCCAGTGCGGGATCCAGGGCCTCCCAGGCCGGGCATATGGCGGCCGCGGAGCGTGGGCCGAGCCTACGGTGCGGTCCGAAGGGCCCCGGGGGCAAGGATTCCACGCCAAGGACTACGGGGGCCAATACGGGGCGAGGAAGCGCTGGTTCAGGCCGAGATGCATCGCTGCAGCCGATATTCGGCGGCGACCGAGGCAAGGAGGCCACCCTGACGGGCCGCCACCGCGCCTGACGGGCCGCCACCGCGCCTGACGGGCCGCCACCGCGCCCGACGGGCCGCCGCCGCGCCCGACGGGCCGCCGCCGCGCCCGACGCCGCGCCCGACCGGCCGCCACCGCGCCCGACGGGCCGCCACCAGCCCGGATCAGGTCCGGGGCTGGATCCGATGGCGGGTGGAGATCTCGACCCGGCCGCGCTCGTCGGCGGCCGGGTGCTCCACGAGGGCGATCAGCCGGTTGGCCATGAAGCGCCCGGTCCTCACCGGCGTGCCGGAGCGGGTGACCTCGCGAACCTCCACGACGCCGCGGCTCGTGACGACCTCGATCCGCCGGCCCGCCTTCGTGGCCGCGATCTGGAACGTCTGGGTCCCCTGCCCGGTGTCGACGACGGCCTCGACTCGATCGCCCTTCATGGCTGAACTGTAGTCCTCGCGAACGGCTGCGTGGCCGCGCGAGCAGCGCGAGCGGCGGAAGCGGCGTGGGC